>DAVR01000044.1 GCA_002507545.1 Archaeoglobus sp. UBA230
GTGAAATTATTTCGGGATACCACACTCTCTGAGCGAGCTTATAAAGTTTATAAACTCTATTTACAGAACTACCAGCAACATGAACGGACAAAAAACCTCAGTCTCCAAAGGAGTCTCATTAATGGGACTAATGCAAATAACTTTTTTAACAACAGGGTACTTAATTCACCTTGGCCTCGGTAGAATTCTAGGTCCCAAATTATATGGTTCATTCTCTATCACCATAGTTGCTGTTACCCTTGTAAACCTAATATTCTATTCAGGAATACCTCAAGCAACATCAAAGTTTATTTCAGAGAACACTCACGTTGCAGAAGCAATAAAAAAAGCTAGTTTTGAAATCCAACTCTTTTTAGCATTTTTAACCTTCATAATCTATCTATCTTTTGCGGACTTTACAGCCAACCTACTCGGTGATCCATCACTCACAATCTACATCCGAGTTTCTTCCGCCATCATTATTCCTTTCGCCATGCTGTCTGTAATAGCTACGGGCTACTTCAACGGGCTGAGACAGTATTCAAAACAAAGTGTTTCGTGGATTGCCTCTTATATAACAAAACCCATCCTCATCTTCACCCTCGTCCTCGCAGGCTACTCCGTATATGGCGCTGTGCTGGGCTTTGCCCTCTCTCCAGTCATCGGCTTGATCATTGCTCTATACTTCGCAGGTCTGCCAAAGAGGGTTAAACCCTTCAGCAGAAAGAAGATTCTACTTTTCGCCATCCCTGTAACCGTTTATACCGTCTTATCACAGTACATAACAAACATTGACCTCCTGCTCCTGAAAGCCCTTACAAGCTTCACGGATGAAATAGGCTACTATTCGGCAGCATCCATGATATCCAAAGTTCCCGTCTCGCTGCTTGCAGCGTTGAACATGGCGATATTCCCTGCAATATCCGAAACCACCTACCAAAACGATGTGCCGAGGACCCAGAGATACGTTTCCGAATCGCTCAGATACCTCTTGATTTTCCTGCTCCCCTCCACGCTTATGATCGCGATCAGCTCAGACGCTCTCGTTTCACTCCTTTACGGGCAGATATATGTCGAAGCAGGAAAACCTCTCAGCATCCTGATTGTGGGAGTATTTTTCTTTGGTCTCTTCGCCTACTTCCTGAACCTCATAATAGCGAGCGGAAAACCGAGAGTTGCCACTTTAATGGCTGCTATAACTCTAACCTTTGCAGTGACTTTCAACTTCATACTAATCCCACCATTCGGGATGGTTGGGGCAGCTTTTTCAACAACCCTTGCCTGCCTTATCGGTGCCTTAATCTCTGCCCTGTACACCTGCAGACTCTTCGGAGTTCTGACGTCCAAACAGACCTTCCTGAAAGTTCTGATTTCAGCACTTGCTGTAATTCCGGTTTTCATTGTGAAGCTAACTGGACTCCTTCTCCTTATGCAGTATGGAGTTGCATTTTTGCTATACCTTGCTGTTTTGAAGATTACGGGAGAGTTGAGAAAAGAAGATATCGTGCTGATAAGAGGGATATTGAAATGAACTGATTACTGATTAACCTGTCAGATTGGACCCTCAACAACAAGTTCCAACTGGGCTTGGCAACTTTTTTATACCTCCCTATACAACCCTATACATGCAACGTTACATCTACCCGGTTGACCTAACCGAGGTTGAGAAAGAGCTTAACCTAATAGTCGAGAAGCTCAAAGTGAGCAAGGCTGAAGCAATCAGAGAAGCAATTAGGTATTACGCCGAAGAGCTGAAAGGGTTTGAAGTTGTAGAGGTGAGAGATATCCCAAGAGAGCAGGCCAAAAAAGAGATTGTAGAGTACATCAGGGGCAAGGAGAGGGTCTGGGCTGATGAAATTGCAGACGCCCTAAGATTGGATCTCAGTTTGGTGAATGACATCCTAATGGAGCTTTGGAGTGAGGGATATGTCGAGCCAGAGGATTGAGGGAGAGAAGATCAGATGTGTTGGTAGAAAGATCAGCAAACCACGCCTGATTCACCAGACTGGGAAGCGCAGGGCAGTAGAGATATTCGTTGAGGGTAGACCTGCCAAAGCTGAAGTTGTGAAGGCTTGGAGAGTGATAAAGCAGTACTGAGGTCTTTTTTGTTCGGACGTTCATTGTAAAGATACTGAAGAGCTGTTGGATTTACTGACTTATGTCAGCTTTGAGAAACTCCCTAAGATTTGTATAGACACTTCTTGTTTGATGCAGCGTCAATCTTTAACGTATCGCACTTTGAGGCGAGAAACGTGCTCATTGGAAACAGACAGGCTGTGATCGTTCTCGTTGAGGGTAAGGAAGGCTCGGTGCAGAAGTTTGTAGAGTACATCAGGTCTGCCAAACCACCACAGGCGATTGTGGAAGATGTAACCGTGGAGGACTATGATGGTGAAGTCAAGAGGATTGGTGATTACAAGGACGTTTTGATAATCGGCCAACTCAACAAAATAGTTCAAGTTGGGTTGATGATGCATGGGGGTAGGACTGAGGTAAAGACGGAAATTTGTGGTTTGAAATGATCATCTTCTGAAAATCAAAACCCTCAAAGAGGACTCTAAAGCCCTGAGAGGGTATTTTAAAAAAGTTTCCAGATTGAATTGAGATTCGCCAACCTTTCTTGGTGGCATTTCAGCAGAGATTTCCTCTATTTTCAAACCCTTTAAAGCAGCTTCAAGTGTTTGCTCCACAGCCCAGTTTCTGTCAGGAAGCCTTCCAAGAACCTCTAACGCTTTCCGGCTGTAAGCCCTGAATCCGGATGTTACGTCCGTTATCTCCACCCCACCAAAAACTGAAACGAATTTTGTGAAGAAAATTATCCCCGCTCTCCTCGTAAAACTGTAATTTTTGTAACTCTCATTCATAAAACGGGAGGCTATTACTATATCTGCCCCACCAAGAACTTTATCCACCATTGCAGGAATGAAATCGGGATTGTGCTGTCCATCTGCATCAATCTGCACAACAATATCGTATCCCTCCATCAAAGCAATTCTGTAACCGGTTCTCTGTGCCGCCCCCACTCCTCTGTTGATTTTGTGTCTTATCACTTTTGCACCAGCCTCTCTGGCTATCTCTGCAGTTCTATCATCCGAAGAATCGTCAATAACGAATACTTCATCCACGTATCTCCTCACTCCTTCAACAACCTTTGCTATCGTCCTCTCCTCATTAAATGCCGGTATCACGGCACATACCTTAGCCATCTTCCTCCTCCAGTATTAACATCGAGAGGTAGTATATGAGCAGTGCCGTTGTAACGAAGAGAGCAAGGGAGAGCCAGCCCAAATATGCGAACATCGTCCCAACAAATCCGCCACCAATCAAACTCAACCTTTTTGCAAAGCTCCTCTCATCACTTGAAGACAGTAAAAGGATTGCAGAGAGCAAACCAATCAACCCGCCAGCAGCAATAACTCCAAACCCGAACTTTCCAAGCATTGCCCAGTGCTCTCTCAAAGGCCTTGTGACTGACTCGATGAACACAGCAGAAAGAAAAACTATCAGCACAGCCGATATTAACCAGTGAGGAATCTTCAGTACCAGCTTTCCGTCCACAAATTCAAAGGGCTTTGATATCCTCACCCCAAATTTCAAAGCGTAGCCCCTCTCGTATTCTGATACCTCCACCGGCAATCTTACCGCCCCTCTCAGATTTTTCTTCAGATAAGCTCTAACTTCCTTTCTCCTCCATACAACATAGACGAGCAGAGACAAAAAGAGTGCCCCTGCCGCCACAAAGTCAGAGAACAACATGTAAGCAAGTTCAGTTACAAAATAGAAACTGATGTGTCTGCTATCTGTAACGGTACGCAATCTTAGATATCCTCCATAATCCTCAACCTCAAAATTCACGTTGGAAAACAGAATCATCTTGCCGTTCTGTATATCAATTGTGAGTTTAGCAGCCTCATCACTGATAGAAGGCAGGGTGAAATCAACCTTGTATATTCCGTGTCCTGATGGCTTTGGGAGCAAAAACAAAATTTCGGGATTAACAGCAAAAACAGATCCATTTTTAATCTCGAGTCCAGAATAAGAAATGATCGTACCATCTCCTTCGTTTAGTTCTGCAACACCGTTATAATTACTCCTCAACTCCCCCTCCCCATACCAGTATCTGAACTCACCGTTCGGAATCTTTGCCTCTCTGAATTTTACATATACTTCATCGGCTAAAACAGGCTGTATAACAATAAGCAGAATCAAAATAACCAAAGCAACTCTCATTTCCACACCACCCTTATCGGGATGTACAATTTTTCCACCCCTCCAGCATTTCTGAGAATTATGTAATCCCTGATTTCTCTGTAATCAGAATAAGGTCTTATAATAAATCTTAGGATTTTCTTTTCACCGCCAGAAATGTTAACTTGATCCTCAAACGGCACGATCACACTCTCAAGATAGTGAGGCACTTCAACTCTCAACGACTGGTTAGAACCGATATTTTGAACCATGACTGAAACAATTGCGGGTTTATTTGAAATATTGACATTGATCTCTTTTGGATATAGCTTTACTTTCATCATTTCCTTAGATTTCGAAACAGGTATCTCAAAAACGAATTTTGCAAAATCTGTGTTGTTCGCAACATAAATGTTCTCATTTGTCATGAAATCCTTGTCGCCGAGGAAAGCTACAACACCTTTACCCACTTTTTTGGTGGCAAAGACAGTATAATCCCCATAATACTTTTCTTCGCCAATTTTAAAGGGATCAAACCACTTGCTCGCCCACGTAGTAACGTTAACAGTAAAGCTCGCATCTTCAACCTGTAAAGGTACAGAAGATTTAAGCTCTGCACCGTAATATGGAATCTCCGTCTTTTCAATGTAAAGATTGGTAAATTTGCCTCCAAAAACACCTGCAATTCTGTTTGCGTTTCCGATGTAGCGAGGATTGTCGCAAATTATCAGAAGTTTACCCCCTTTATTCACGAAATCTATCAGGGTATCAATTTCGGAAAAGCTAAGCTCCCTAATGGGATTGACAATTACAAAGACTTTCACTTTTTTCAAATCTGACCCATCAATCTGTAATGAGTTTCCCCTCATACCCACAGTATCAGTTACTGAAAAGCCTGTTTTTTCAAGTTCAAATTTGAGAAACATGAATCCGCTTCTTGCATCGCTTTCGAGCCCGAAAAATCCAGAACTGCTATCAAAAAGGACTGTCTGTGCGCTTGCTACCGGAAAGGTGAGGATTATTGTTAAAACTGAAATGCTGATGAGACGCTTCATGAACGATCATATTTAAGAGGTTTAAAAAATTTATGCACCTTTGAGTATTTTTCTAAGCTTTTTTAGGTGTTGATCCATCATCAAACGTTTTGCAGTTTTATAAGCTCCACATTCCAATTTCTTCAACACATCCGGGTTATCTTTCAGGTAAAGGATTGCCTCTCTGAGTCTATTAAGATTTTCCGGTTCAAATAAAATGCCATTTCTTCCCTCGATAACGATTTCAGGAATTCCACCAATTCTACTCGCAACGACCGGCGTTGAATAGCTGAAAGCTTCGTATATAACTTTGGGAGATACTTCCAAGCACACAGACGGAACTACAAGAACATTTGACCTTGTGTAGAGCTTCTCCAATTCGACTGCATTAAGATGACCGTGAAAAACTACATTATCGGTAGAGAAGTGCACGATACCCGATCCGGCTACATGTACAGTTAAGTCCCTTATTCCTTTCAGAGATTTTATGAGGTGGTAAAAACCTTTCTGAACACTTATGCCACCTGCGTAAATTACTTCAAACTCACTGTATTTTTTCTTTACCCTGAAAGCCTTTTTAACCGGAAGTGGGAGGTGGTACAATTCAGAATTTCTAAAAAAACCATTTTCAACATGCCTTTTTATTGCATCCAGAGAGGGAGCAACAACAGCGTCGGGAGACATGAACTTTCTTCTAATTTTCCTGTAAACTACGCAAAATGGGCTGGGATTGCGACATTGCTCTCCTTTACGCTTGAAAAGCGTGGCCCTCGGACAGAGAAGGAAGTGATCGTGAAGCATGTGTACATGCCTTATGCCAAAATCGTTGATAGCAGAGAAAATAGATGATGAGAGGTTACCAAAGTTGTGAGTGAAAACAACATCAGGCTGATATTCTTTCAGCACATTTTTGATAATGAAATGCGGATGAGGGTTCCACAGGTCAACAAAATGCCAGAGAGGTTTTACAAGTTCGGGTATATTTTTGGCGTAGTAAGTGTGGTAAAGGTTTAGGGGATAAAAACTCAATATATCACCTTCTTTTTCAATATTAAAGCCTCCTTTTGGAGCCGTTGTTAGTACCATTACTTCGTCCCTCTTTTTCAGCTCATTAACGATTTCATAAACGTATTTCTCTGCACCACCGAGAGTATAAGGAGGATAAAGGTTCGTAATAACGAGAACTTTCATTTTTCGAGCACCTCTGTATATAATCTTTCAACCTTTTTCGCAACTACTTCCCATGAATATTTCTTCAATATCAACCTCCTGCCTCTATTCCCCATTTTTCTTAAATCTTGTGATGTCAAAGTTTCAATTGCGTTGGATATCTCACCTACAGTAGGTTTAATTACCAAGCCGCATCCTGTCCTCACAACATCTCCTGCGATTCCGACGATGCCCGAGACAACTACAGGTGTCGCACACGCCAAAGCTTCAGCTGCAACCATACCGAATCCTTCTTGCAATCCTGATTTTGAAGGTAAAACCAAAAAAAGACTCTTATTGTAAAGTTCAACAAGCTTTTCTTCATCGACATCGCCAAAGAATACGATTCTATCATCAACACTATAATTTTTGGCCATATTAATATATTCGGGAACCATACTACCAGACCCTACCACATAAAGCTTGACATCAACCCTTCCCTTCAAAAGTTTCAAAGCTGTTATCAGGGCGTCGAAATTTTTATAGTCATGATAACGGTCAAGCTTGCCAACGAAAATTATTGCGTTATCTTTTTGTAATTTCATTGGTCTAAAAAGATATGTATCAACCCCCGGAGGAATTACGGTAATTTTGTCCCTGTACCTTCTGAGAAAAGGGGATTTATAGAATCTTGGTTGACTCACGATGATTTTTCTGGCTTTTACAAGTAAATTGTTCAAAAGAAATCTGTTATATGCATAAGAGAAGGCCTTCCAAATTCCGCGGGAAGTTATATCATTATGATAGGTTAAAATAAGTGGTACCTTCTTCATTTCTGAAGCTACTGCACTGAGGTCTGAAAACCATGGAGTGGGAAGGTGTGTATGAATGACATCAAAATCTTCGGAAACTATGTGAGTTAGGAGCATAGGTGAAATATTAGTGTTAGCAATTTTAAATAAATATTTTAATTTTTTTATTTCAATTTCTGGAATATTTTCATACCCACCCTCCTCTGAGCAAATAATTTTAACCCTATGCCCCATACGTGAGAGGGTTAGAGAAAGATTGTAAACGTAATTCTCAACCCCTCCAATATATGGATGAAATCTCACTAATGTCTGTAAGATTTCCATAGCAGAAATAAACTACACTCAGATTAACTATTTTCCTAACCAATCATTCTCTCCCTATCTCAACCTCAAACACCTTAACCCTCCCAAACTCCTTAACCAGCCTGAAGTGTTTCAGATTCTCTGCGTTCTCCACGTGTAACTTGTAGAGCATCGAAGCGTTGTAAAACTCAAGAATCTCTTCTTTCTCCATCAGCTCCGGACTAAATCCTGCGATGGACATTATCGCCTCAAACTTCCCTGTATAGATTCCGCTCTCGTTTTTGAAATTCATCTCCTCATCAGTAATAACATACCTCACACCCCTCTTCTTTATAATTTTCATTGCCTCTCCCTCGCTCTGGGCGGTGAAGAACTTGGCAGCATCAACAGCGCCAGCCTGAAAGTTGTTGCACACCACAGGCCTTTTTGCGACAAACACTATCCAGTTTCCGTAGTCCCACCAACTTAAAACAGAATATTCCGGCTTTCCCTTGTCGGGGTGTAGGTAGTAGGACGTGGGCTCTGTGTCCTCGTCTATCCACCTCAACGCATTATACCAATCCTCGCTCATCTCGTAAGGCTTTATGGAAATGATAACTGCGGGTGAGAAGATGAAAGCCAAGAAGGCTGCTACGACAGCCTTATCACCCAAAGTTAGTTTTTTCTTCTCCTTGTGACGTTTTTTCTTATCCCGTCTTTTTGTCCTTTTTCTTTCTACCACCTCCTCTTCCCTCACTATCACTTCCGTCCTCTCAAAAATGTAGACAAGAGTGCTGGCAGCGAAAAGAGATACCGGAACAGCCAGAATCTCTGTAAACCTATTCTGCAAAAGTGAGAGAGCAAAAGAGGCAAAGAAAAATGTGTGGAGTAGGCGGTTTCTCAGCATGAAGAGTGATGGAAGTGCAAGTAAAAACGACAAGTAACCTGCCAACGACATTACCCCTACAAAATCAAAAGACTGCGCCTCGGCAATCGTTGGAAGGTATATGTTTGCACCAATAAGGTAACTCACACCCGATTTAACGAGGCTTAACTCTTTAATGGGGGCGAAGTAAAGAACGGCGAGAGTCAGAGCACTAACAGTCACATATCCCAACTCCACTCTGAGATTGTCGAACCTCTTGATAAAGATGCCGACAGCGAGAAAGGCCGTAATGGCAACGAAGGACAGAGCAACCGTATGACTTATGACTGCTGAAACAACCGGAACCAGAAATGCTGGTATGACATAAAGGAGCTTTCTGTCCTCAAAGTGCAGAAAAGCTGCAAGCGCCAAAACGGCAGCGTAAATCGGCGCTCCTACCCACGAAAAGGCCAGAATCGCCAGAGGTATACCTGCTGCAAGTGGATACCTGAGTAACAGGTAAAAAGCAAGCAGTACAAGGAACATGTTCCACGCGTGGTAGTCTGCAAACCCAAGAATACTTGTATGGACTGCAGCAGGAATTGTAGCGTAAACGAGAGCCGAGAGTAACGCGAAGTTCTCGTCACCGAATCTCCTCGCTATAACATAAACGAGGAATGTGTTGAGAACGCCAAGCACAACTGGAAACACCAGCGCAAAGTAAACAGTAGCGTCAAATCCGAACAGCATTCCTGGGATAGCAAGAATATAATCGAACAGTGGGGGCCAACCGATCTTCAGACCGTATGGATAATTGAGGTAGTGATCAAATTTTGGTCTGTAGCCCGATTTAACTATGATCTCGGCAAGTCTGAGGTGGTAAAAGGGGTCGTAACCTGAAGGAAGTTTAAGAGAGAAGACCTGGAAATTCTGAAGTCTCAACAGGGCTGCTAAGATTATTATGACTACCAACCACATGAGTAACAATCTATCGCATGAATAAATAAATTGCTATTCCATCCAAAGGCTGCTGATAAAGAATGTGCTGAAAGCCACCTGAAGACCTACTGCAACCATCAGGAAGGAGAGGATTGCGTAATTCAGTGCGTTGAGCTCCCCGTAACCCGTTCCGATCCACGCTGAGAGTATGGCATAGCCGAGAATTAGACCAGCAACGATCAAAGAGATTCCCAAAAGCAAACCCTCTTCGAGAATTGAATAGCGCTTGAAAAACCTCACAAATTTATCCTCATCAGTAAGCCCAATTTTTGACGAGTATATCTTACTCGAGACCCCGAAGAAGAATGTCTGCGCCCCAATCATAGTCAGCATGGATGCTAAGACGAGAGTATGAGTTCTGATTGGCTCAAACAGCAGGACGTACAAAATTAAAGCTACACCTGCCAGCAGCATCAACGTCGCGGGGATCAGAAAGAGGTGGGTAGGAGAGAGAAGGAGCATAAGTCTCAGATGCCTCCATCCATCCCTAAATGTTCTGAGCTTACTGTCTCCCTTTCTGGGGTGGTAGGTTATGGGAACCTCGATGATTTTCATACCCATCCTCCAAGCCTTGGCGAGCATTTCCGTTGCAAATTCCATACCTTCACAGCTGAGCTTCAGCGAATCAATGATTCTCTTTTTCGCCGCCCTCATTCCCGAATGGACATCGGTGAGGCTGGTCTTGAAGAAGAAGTTTGTCATTTTAGTTAGCAGTATATTGCCCAGTTTATGGATAGGGTTCATTGCTCCTTGTCTGATTTCCCCCAGAAATCTGCTACCAAGCACGATGTCCGCTTCGTTAGAGATAATTGGCTCAATAAGCTTTGGAATTTCCAGTGGATCATAAGTACCATCTGCGTCAAGCATAACTACCACATCGCCCTCGGCAACCTTTAACCCCTCGATGTACGCTCTGCCGTATCCTTCTACGTTTCTTATCACTTTAGAGCCAAATTCTTCTGCTATCTCGGGAGTTCTGTCAGTTGAGTTATCAACCACTACCAACTCGTGATCAATATTTTTGAGTGCTTCTTTGCACCTCTTGAGGATTATTCCGATGGCCTCCTCCTCGTTTTTTGTCGGTAGTATTACGCTGACCTTCAACTGAGATCACCTCGAGTAAACTTCAACCATTCTTTTGGTTATTCTGTCCCAGTCGTACTTTCTCGCATTCTTCACACACCTGCTTCTTAATTTTTTCTTCCTTTCCATAGCCTCAACCAGTGCCTCAGCGAAATTCCCAGCAGTTGCATCACAAACGATTCCACAGACAATTTCTGATGCAGCATTGTTCGGGTGGTTTACTGTGACGACCGGCATCCCGCATGCGTTGGCTTCGAGGGAAATTATGCTGAAACCTTCTCTCATTGAAGGTAAGGCAAAGACCTTTGATGCCTTCATTACCGAAATCATGTCCTCCCAGCTCATGAAATCGCGAAAATAACAGTTTAGACTAAATTTCTTGCTCTTCTCAACAAGCCTTCTTTTCTCCGGCCCCTCTCCCACGATCAGACAGCTTGTTGAGTCTGAGATCAACCTCAAAGCATCAAGGAGTAAATCAACACCCTTCTCTTTTATCAACCTCCCCGCAAAGACCACGTCGTAACCGTTTTTAGCCGATGTTATATTCTCTATCTCGTCAACATTTACTCCATTCGGCACAACTTCCGCTTCTACCCCAACTTCATGCAGTTCTCTTGCAGTTGTTGAGGACACGGCAACGTGCTTACATCTGATTCCTGCTACAATTCTCTCAACTGTTCGGCCAAAGAATCCAAGATAGCCGAGATAATCCATCCAGTAATCTCCCCAGAACTCGTGCCAAGTTAGAACGAGGTTTTTGTGCTTAGAGCATACGAGAGAGGGAAAGTACGGAAAGACTTGGCAATCCACCACATCGAAATCGTTGAGGTCTGCTTTCCTGTTCAACCCGGCAGCAAATAGAATCGCCTCACTTATCTTTCTTCTCCCTCTCGAATATAAATCCACAGGTTTGTAGCATGGGACGAGCCTTATACCCGAGTACTCGATCTCCTTGTCACCCCACCAGCCTATACCGAACCAGTAAACCTCGTGACCCTCTGCAACGAGTCCCCTTCCTATCTCGAAAATCCTCCTCTCCACACCTCCTTTTATCCACGGATATACTGCATCGTAGATGAAAGCAATTTTCACCAATCTTGTTTTGAATATTGATGGTTAAAGATTTTTAGGTCTCGATAAGCTAAGACATGAAAGGTTGGAGATGACTCTTCATTGATAAATGAGCTGGAATGGATAAGAAGTCAAGACTTGCAGTCGCAATGTTTCCGAAGAGTTCGCGCTATTCCCTAAGGGGACGACAACACTTTATCGAATGATGGAATCATGGTTAAAAGAAGGGTAGGATTTCGAATTCCTGATAGATAGTGTGCTTGCTGTCCTAATCTTCGGCTCAGCCGTCAACAACCACAATGGAAGATATGCATTGTCGCTTTAGAGAAGTTTTTGATCTAAAAAGAGGTTTTAAACATATCGGCGTAATTGGGAGGGAAAATACGACCTCTGCTGTTTGGGAATTGCCTTTGTACATGAAAGTGGTAGAAGTACTCGAGTAGTGCTTTTTCCCGACAACATTTATATCCTCAATCAAACTTTTATCGTGAAGGTCAAAGATGCTCCCAAAACAGCCACATCTATTATAGTTCGCTCAGCCACGAATGCCAGAATTTCCCAGTCGAAGATGCCCATGCTTGAGCTGATGAGGAGGATTTTCAGAAAAGAGGACGTAGCCCTGAAAGCAGTAAAATTCCTCACCATTGTCGAGGAGAGGCAGAAAAGCGGAAAACCACTCAGAGTCGAGGAATGGGAAGAAATAATGGAAGAGCTGGGAATGGTACGCTCCTCCTTCTATTCAATGAGAAACAAGCTCCTTGGAGCAGGGATGATTGCGATACGTAACGGAGAATATCACCTCTCCGGAGCCTTCAGCAAGGATTTGGTTGACATGGCAAGGTGGTGGTGGGTGGTTGTTTTGGGCTATGATCCAGAAAGCCTCTGACTCTCAATCTTCTTGATCCTCCTCTCTATCTCTTCCGATAGCAACCTGTCACCCATAGCAAGATTGTAGGCTTCCCTTAATTTCTCAACATCTCCAGTCTCCTCGCCCCACTCCATCAGCATCCTCGAAATCTTCCTCTCGATACCCGGATAGACAGCCCTGAGAGAAGAATAGATGAAGTAAGCCTTCTCATAGTTTCCCATTGACTCATATATCTCCGCCATGGCAATTCTTACCTCGGGTGTATCTTTGAACTTCAACGCCTCCTCGATCTTCTTCAGCCCAGCTTCTGGATTGCTCATCGCGATTGTTTTTCCCCACTCAAGAAGGACACTGGCCTTAGCATCAATAACTGCCTCAGTTTCAGGCAGAAGGTCAAGAATTCTTGTTGCCCTGCTGTAATCTCCCTCTTCAGAAACCTCAAGTGCGAAGAATAGAATCTTCTTGATGTAGCTCTTGAATCCGAACTCCTGAAACTCCATAACAAGCTTCGCCGCATCCTCATACTTCCCCTCTATCAGTCTTCTTTCAATGGACTCTTTCAGGAGTAAAAACATGTTCTGAAGCAATCTTCTCTCTCTGCAATCCTTCAGTTCTCTCAGTGCTGTTAGAAAAATACCAAAACACTTGGCCTCATCTTCCCCTTCGAGATATTTAGAAAGTCTCTCAGCAACCTTTGCAACAATATAAACAGCTGCCGGAACGTCACGAAGAAGAATGAGGTATTTGCTGGATTTTTCAGGATGTTCAAAAATCCGTTTTATAGAGTGCACCACAATAGGGTCGTTACTGAGTGCTTTGAGGAGCTTGATATCCTCTTCATCAACAAAACTGCTTATACTATCCATGAATTTCTCCATGCTGGTTTATTGAGCAATAATAAATAAAAGCTTTTTTCTTCTTCACAAAAAATTAAAATTTGAGTTTTCCAGCAAGAACTCTGGCGATTATCAGCCTTTGTATCTCACTCGTCCCCTCGTAAATCGTTCCGACTCTGATATCTCTGTAAAACCTTTCAATGTCATACTCCTTGCTGTATCCATATCCACCAAATATCTGCAGGGCTTCGTAGGCAACTCTAACAGCAGCTTCACTCGCGTAGAGTTTTGCAGCAGAGCTTAAAGCCGGGTTGGCCTTTCCTCGATCTATGAGCCATGCAGCCTTGTACACCATGAGTCTTGCAGCCTCAATGTCCTTCCACATATCTGCAAGCTTGAACTGGATTGCCTGATGCTCGATCAAAGGTTTTCCAAACGCCTTTCGTTGCTTTGCATACTCTAAAGCCCTTTCGTAAGCTCCAACAGCCATTCCAAGCTGCACAGCTCCAACAAACACCCTGCTCTCGTTGAAAAACCTCATGAGCTGATAAAAGCCGAAGTTCTCCTGCCCGATAAGATAATCTTCGGGCACAAAAACATCTTTGAGATATATCTCGGCAGTATCATGGCAGTTTAAACCCATCTTCTTTATCCTTCTCGCTTCATAACCATCCCAATCTGTTTCCACGAGAAAAGCAGATATACCTCTGTATCCTGCATCTGGGTCAGTTTTTGCGAGAATAACAACCCAGTCCGAGATGCTGCCATTCGTTATAAACGTCTTAGTTCCGTTAAGCTTCCATCCACCCTCCACTTTGTCTGCCCTTGTTTTTATCGCCTGCACATCACTGCCAGCATCAGGTTCAGTTATCGCTATAGCTGATGGTGTCTCCCCCTTTACAACAGGCGGAAGGTACTTCTCCTTTTGCTCCTCGGTTCCAAAATAGCGAACCATCGGACATCCAAGTGAGGCGGTAAGAACAGCAGAGCCTATGCTACTATCAGCCCTCCCAAACTCTTCAGCAATTATAGCACATCCGAGGTAATCCATTCCTGCTCCACCGTACTCTTCCGGAATGTCAGCCGCAACATATCCGAGTTTGGCAGCCTTCTTCAAAATATCCCATGGATACTCTCCTTTTTCGTCGTATTCTCTGCCATAAGGCATAATCTCTTTCTCAGCAAACTCTCTAACAGCATCTCTCAAAATTCTGTGCTCCTCATCAAGATCAAAGTTCATGATTTTCCTCTCTTCAACCAACAATTTAAAATTTACCACTTAGTGGAATATGATTTAAAAATACGATTCCACCTATTCTCCGTAAATCTGCGAAATTTCGATGTCAATCTCCCTCAGGAGTTTCTCAGCAACGTCGTGAGAGATAACACCCCTTGCAGTCGCCTCTCTTACCGCACTCTTTTTCGCATCGAGAACATACCTCTTCACCTTTTGAATTAGCTCTACACCATCCTCTTCCTTAAGAACTCTCTCGAGTTCTTTTCTCGATTCCTCTATTTCCCGATCAATATCCTCCATCAACCTCTCGGCGACTGGTTCAACAACCCTTCCAGATTCAACTGCCCTCTGAAGTTCAAACTTTGCACTCTTTGCTGCTATGAATCTCGCAAGAACCTCCTCAATTTTTTCTCTCTTCACATCCTTGAACTTTCTCCGTACAAACATTTCAAGGGTTACGCCCTGACAAACGAGTGAGAATATCACAACTCCAAACGTCATGGCGGAGATAAGCTTGTTCTCGGCAAGACTCAGTGCAAGGGCAACTGGAATAACACCTCTCAACCCTCCCCAGAACACAACGTGTTTCCATAAGCTCGGGAAGCGCCATATGGTCATCACAGGGTATACTACCAGCGCCCTTGCGAATGTCACAGCCAGAATCGCAACCAAAATCTCCTTCCATGCGGAGAGGATATTAAGATGAGTGTTTATGCCAATCAGAATAAAAACGATCGAATTTATCAGAAAAACGATTACACTCCAGAAGTCAACGAGAATTACCCTCGTTGAAGGAGACATTGAGAATATTTTGCCGTAATTACCGATCACTAAGCCAGCAGCAACGACGGCGATAACGCCGGAGACGTGAAAGTGCTCCGAGATCAAGAAGCTGGAGTAGGCGAGTATAATTGTTATCGCGATCTCGATAAAGGGATCATCTATGCTGGCGAGAACTCTGTAGGCGAGGTATCCGACAGCAAGACCAACTGCGACTCCGCCGATGCAAACGATAAAGAATTCTGCAATTCCTGAAACCAGATTGATGTTCCCACTTTCAAGCATTTCAAGCAAAATGGCAAAAACGACGATCGCTGCACCATCGTTAAGTATGCTCTCGCCCTCAAGTATTGTGGAAAGTCTTTTTGGAGCAGAGAGGGATTTGAAGGTTGCGAGAACCGATACGGGATCAGTTGGAGATATCATTGCTCCGAACAAAAGAGAGAGTTCCAGAGGTATGCCAAGAGCGTGGTTAAGCGTAAATCCTATAAATAGTGTTGAAACGATAACACCAAGAAGGGCGAGGGATGAGATTGGCTTGAAATTCTCCCTCAAATCCTGAATATCCATATTGAGTGCGGCTTCAAACAAAAGTGGTGGGAGGATGAGTGTAAAAACAAGCTCTTTCATCAGCGGTATTTCTGGGAGAATGCCTGATATCCCAACAAATAGCCCTGCAAGAACGAGAGCGATCGTGTAGGGAAACTTCGTGAACTTTACGATTATCGCCACACTTGCAGCAATCATCAAAAGCTCTATGAGCCCTACAATACTTTCCCCAAGCTCCACGAGTAAATTTCTGGTTAAGGTTATAAAAATTTAAGCCAAAATATTTCAATTTCGCAATTTCATAGCCATCAAAAAAGCTTTTAATACACCTGAAGACTTTTGCAAAGGTGATGCAAATGCAGACAGATATACCAGTAAAGGAAGTGATGACAACGGTGGTCTGTACTGTCAGAAAAAACGATAGCGTCCATAATCTGGCAAAAAGATTGGTAGAGTACGGTGTTGGAAGCGCCGTTGTAATTGAAAACGGTACTCCAGTTGGCATTGTAACGGAAAAGGATTTGATTTCAAAAATTGTTGCCAGAAACAAAGTACCCAGTGAGGTGTCGGTAGAGGATGTTATGTCGCAGCCTGTAATCACGATTAATCCCAACACGAGCTTGAGAGAGGCAGCGAGGATAATGATGAAGAGGGGAATAAGGAGGCTACCAGTTGTGAACAATTCAGGAGAACTTGTGGGTATAATCACTGACAACGATATTCTCAGCGTATCTCTCGATCTCGGCGAGTTTGCCTCCCTTTTAACCCAAGATGCTGTCGGATATCCGGGGCCGGTTCAAGGGCCTGTAATAGAGAGCGAAGAGGAGGATATTTCAGGGATATGTGATAGATGTGGAAAGTATTCAGATACACTCTACAGCATTAACGGACTCAGACTTTGCGAAGACTGCACTGAAGTTGAGAGGTGATACAGTTTGAAGAACTCAAAACCCGGAAATGTTATGGAGGTGGCGACAAAAGAAGTGTTTACACTCCCTCCAACCTCCACTCTCATGTATGCTCTCAAAACAATGGTTAAGGAGAATTTCAGGAGAATTCCCATTACCGATGCAGGAACTAAAAGACTTGAGGGGATCATATCTGCAACTGATTTTGTAAACCTTTTTGGAGGAGGAAGCAAGTTCGGAATAGTTAAGGGAAGATATGGAGGGAATCTGGCTGCAGCAGTAAACGAAGAGGTTGAGAAAATAATGGAAACAAAAGTAATCACCGTTGACTACACAGACTCTTTTGAAGATGCAGTTGAAGTTATGTTTGAAAAGAGGGTTGGAGGCTGCCCGATTGTTAATAAAGAAGATGTTGTTGTTGGGATCATAACTGAAAGAGATGTTCTAAAGTATCTGGGTAAAAACAAGAATATAGATGGTATTGCTTCAGATTACATGACTAACAGCGTGGTTACGATAAAGCCCAAGGACACCATAGAGAAGGCAATGAAGGTTATGATCGAGAAACACCTGAGAAGACTACCTGTTATTGATGATGGTATTCTTGTCGGACTTATAACAGTCAGAGAGATACTGAGGTATTTTGGCAAAGGCGAGGCATTCAGAATGCTTACAAGTGGGAGCATTAAAGATGCAATAGAAAAGCCAGTTTCTACTATACTCGCAAATGATGATCTGCTTGTCTACAAGGAGATTTTGACGTTTCCGAGAGACATAAGCATTTCTCAGCTTGTCAGTGCAATGCTCGATAGAGGTTATGGTGTGGCTCTCATAGTTGAGTCAGGAAAGCTGGAGGGAATAATAACCGAACGCGATTTGATCCGATTTCTTTATTCGAAATCATGAATTTTGTCGCAAAGGCACTGAATCTCTCTATTTCTGCAGCGGATAGACTTGAAGAGAGGAATATACTCAGAAAGGCTATAGTAAAACACCCTTTTTTCCCGGATATTGTTGAGGCTTTCAGGTTGGAGAAAAAGTTTGGATTTTACGAAGATGGGACTGTTGTTGTAAAGGCTGTGGACGGTGTGAGAGTATTCAGAGGTTTTCCGAAGATTAGAAGGATTCTTGTTTTGAATCCGACGCTGAAAAAGCACTTTGGAAACAGAGAAATAGCCCTAGAGGAAAAGATGAATGGATATAATGTGAGAGTGGCTAAGATAGGCGAGAATCTTTACGGTATAACCCGCAGGGGGCTAATCTGCCCTTATACGACAGAAAAAGTGAGAGAAAGGTTTGAGGAGGATTTTTTTAAAGATTATCCGGACTACATGCTCTGCTGCGAAGCTGTAGGCCTTGCTTCCCCCTACGTCCCCAGCGAGGTTTACGGAATAGAGGAGCTGGATTTTTTCCTTTTTGACATACGGAATTCGAGGACAAATGATCCGCTCAGCATAAGGGAGAAAGAAGAGATTGCTGAAAGCTACGGGCTGAATATGGCAAAGGTGCATCTTGTAACCCATCCTGACGACTTTGACGGGATAAAGAAGGTTATTGACGAGTTAAACTCGAACAGGAGAGAGGGTATAGTTTTCAAAGATGTTGAAATGAAAGTAAATCCACTGAAATACACGACAACCAATGCAAACACATCTGACTTACGCTACGCCTTTAGGTTCTTCGGAGAATATGCGAGGGACTTTATGCTTGCAAGAATCCTTAGAGAGGCATTTCAGAGCTTTGAGTTCAAGGAAGGCGATGAGGAGTTCAACAATCGCTGTCTCAGACTCGGAAGGGCAATTCTGGAGCCGATGATTTCGAGCATCAAGGAGTGCAGTGAAGGTAAAACGATTTATGAGGAGAGCATTCTTGTATTTTCCAGCCAAGAGGTTCTTGATCTGTTTAAAAGCCATTTAAGGCTCCTTGGTGTAGATTTCAAATTGGAGATTCTTGATGAAGATGATAGAAGAATCAGAGTGAAATTCAAAAGAGTTATGAGGAGCACAAACGATAGAATTAAGGGGATACTTAAAGGTTCCACATGGAAATGAAGGGTGTATAGTCCCAAAAAATTTG
>DAVR01000032.1 GCA_002507545.1 Archaeoglobus sp. UBA230
CAAATTTTTTGGGACTATACAACTAACAGCGATTCGAAATTTTGTTTTAAATTAAATATAGCTATATTTAATAAGGAGTAAGGTGGAAATACATAATTAATGTTAACTACTAGTTCCAGCACTAACTTGAGTTTGTGTAAACAGAAAACTGATTTCCACGCAAACTTTCACGAGCAGATTGTGCATACTTGTTTTGGAGTTATTACAGTATTTATCAACTAGCTAGTTATTGTCGTACTTCTGAAATAAGAGTGGAAAAGGACTTTAAGTACAGCTACAATAAAATCAAATCGTCAGGTATCGCTAGACCAGCAGAAATGTTCTCCCCGAGTTTTTGTGTTAATATCTGTGGCAACGCATACTTTCCTTGCTTAAATAATGATGCCCAATTTAAGTGGCTCAACCTGTAATATTCATCCATTATTTCTGAAATGTGCGGTTCAGGCACATCTGTATTTAAGCATATGTGATCATGGAGAGTTAATTCAATCGGTTGAACTGTTCCCGAGTGAGTAGAAGACGATACTAAAAGTCCACTTTTCCCATCAAAGGATATGCCTGTTCCCTGCCTCACGTTTCTGTACGATCTGCCGTCATATCTGAAAATCCTCTTATTTGGTGATTTGTTAACACTTATTATATCTATTACAAGCTGATCTGGCAGAAGTTTACTCTTTTCGAGTAGTTGTTTTATCGGTTCTTTTCCCTCGTCGGGAATGCCATTAAGTATGACTTCTTTCATCATCCTTGCCTCATTGCGCCTTATGACTCCATCTTTGGCAAAAACGAGTCGCCTAAACTCAAAACTTCTACCTTCACACACTTCTCCAAACATCCTGTTGAACATCGAAACTTTCTGCAAAATTTCCACGAGCACATCGTAAAAGGTTGAGGGGGTAAGCCCCTCTCCGCCTACTGGCTTGGACCCTGTTGCAATAAATCTGCCGTAGGAGTCTGTGAGAGCACTGTATGCTGATGCCGATGCCTTTTTCTTCGGTCTTCGTGATACATCGTAATAGGCGTAACAGCTCGATCCAGCGCTAATTCTTCTTATCGGTGAATCGGCTGACTCACTCAGAATCCAGACTGCTGACCCTGAACCTCCCAGCTTCACGTAGCACTGAGACGCTATGTTGGCACATACGTAGTAAGAAGTATTTGGGTTTAGTATTTCATCCAAAGTTTCAGCTAGGATACACTGGCTTTTGACGGGATTTAACCCAAAAATTCTTTCGAACAACCTGCTCCGTGATTCGTAATAGATTTCCGAAGCGTACTCATCTGGTAGCACGACTATGGCCAAAACATCCTTGTTCCTCAACCGCTGTCTAAGCTCAAGTATGGTTGCGGAGTAGTCGGTTACCTTTGATCCTTCTACGCAGAGAAATCCTCCATCTATATCAGAAGCTTTTAAACTGCCGAGTTTTAGACTTGAATATACCTTCTCAATTCTGCTCATCGCAACTCTCAAAGTCCTTAAATCTACATTATCTGGGTAGATTACAATATATTCTCCATTTATAGTTCCAGCATAAGGGCCGTGAAGTTTCAATGCCTTATTAACGTCACTTATTGGTACACTCTTCCCACCACCTACGATAACGTGAACGTTTGGTGCGAAAGAATATTCTTCAAATCCAGCTTCGTTGACAGAAGTGATACTGAAACTCAGCCGCAAGCCGAGGAACGTTACGGGCTGAATTTGCTTCAAGAATCTTATGGACTCGTTAACTCTCTGAGCAGGGCTCTTTTTTAGATTGTCGGGTAAAGACGTTCCCCTTTTAAACTCTAAAAATACACAGCTTCTCGGGTAGCTTCCAGTTTTATCGTATTCAGGTACGTAAACTTTGAGAAGCTCATCTTCTGGATTCACAAAATCGATCTCGTGTTTAACTTTCCAGTACTCGTCTCCTCTAAGCTTTTTGCCCATATACGGGAAAAGTCTATCACCTGCTTTACCTTTGTCTCTTCCCTGTAAGAAGCCTTCATTCCATCTAGGTAGAACTCTTACTCTTATCCCAGATTCCTCTTTAAGCTCATCGGCCCTATCTATTAGATGATCTGGCAAAGGTTCCATTATCTTAGTCTTTGGATCGAGATACAGGGCAAGTCGTCCGTTATGAATTGAAGCTTGAACTCTGAACGCATGCTTGAATTTACTTCTTGATTTGATTTCTTCTTTCGTGATGTATTGGTCTCCAATCCTTAAGTATCCCTTGGCAATCAAGTGATTCCTTATTCTGCTTTGCCAAGCCTTTTTAATAACGCTAATATCAGTAATAATCGTTTTCTCTAGCTTTGGATCGTATTTTCTAATTATCTGCTTTACCAATTCAATCGCTTCGGCTGGAGGATTAAGGAGGATGATGTCATAATCAGTAAGATCCTTTGGAGCCGTCGCACAGTCTATGCCTTTGGAGTTGAGAGTGTTGATCAATCCTTGGATAATAGCATATCTCTCCTCTTTCCTTTTATCTGAAAGCTTCTCAAGACAAACGTAGTAACCCTGTACCTTACTGGGAATTGAAACGTTGGCCCTGAAAAGATTGAGGAAATTCATGCGATCACCCCCAATATTAAGCAAAAACTCTCTATGGCATCAGAGAATCTTTCAGTTTCTCCGTGTTTGCTAAAACTCGTCCACAACCTTCGATTAACAATGATGTGCAAACTCATTGATAATCAATTGTATCTTTGTAACTTAAATTTTTCGTTCAACTATGATAAAGATATAATTGCTTTAACAAAAAGTTCAAGTAATTAAAACGAGTGATGCAATTAACAGGTTTTGTAAGCTGCTCATGGAAAGTAATAGGTTATGTTAACGTGAAAACATGAAAAGCTTGGTCAGACTTGTCTCTATTTTCCCATTTTTTAATAGTATAGTAAATAAAAAACTAAAATATAGTTTCAAAGAGTTAAATAATTATTGCTAAAAATCTCTATTTTATTTCCTTCCGTCCTCTATCCCTCTCTCAGTTATCTTAAACATCGCCTCAGCTTCTGGCAAACATGGCGAATCCACGAGCCTTGCAATTCTTAGATCCCCTTTAGTCTTTCTAAGATAAACTCTAAAAGTTGCTGTATGTGCAACGACATGCCCACCAACTGGAGCAGTAGAATCGTAAAAGTGTGACTCAGGCTTAGCCATGACTTGGTTCGTAACAACTATTGCGGCATTGAATATCTCGCTGAACTTTATCAGGTCGTGCAGATGTTTGTTAAGCCTCTGCTGCCTCTCAGCTAAAGTTCCCCTTCCAACGTATTCAGCTCTGAAGTGGGAAGTCAAAGAATCAACGATTAGCAGTCTTACTGGCTTTCCATTGTTTTTCATTTTCTTTGCTACCTCCTTTGCCTTGTCAACTAAAAGCATTTGATGACTTGAGTTGTAAGCTCTTGCCACATGTATGTTCTTCAAAACCTCCATAGGATCGAGACCTTTTGCCTCAGCCATCTGTGCGATTCTTTCAGGCCTAAATGTTCCTTCAGTATCGATTATAATTACCGACCCGTCGAGTCCACCTTCGCTTACGGGAAGTTGAACGTTTACAGCGAGCTGGAAGCAGAGCTGGCTCTTTCCAGAACCATACTCACCATAGAACTCTGTTATGGCTTGGGTTTCTATACCACCACCAAGCAACCTATCGAGCTCTCCGCTTCCAGTTGTTATCTTGCTTACATTCTGCCTTCTCTCAAAAACTTTATCTCCGGTCTCAAAATCTCCAACATTTGCAAGTTTTCTCGCAGCAACTATGATCTTGGCAGCTGTGTTTTCGCTGATTTCCGTTGCAGCACTTATCTCAATGGGAGAGGCTACGGCTATCTCCTCAACCGTAGTATAACCTGCATTCCGAAGTTTTTCCGCTGTGGATGGACCAACGCCGGGTATGTCCTCTAAGCTAACTAAACCACCCACAGCTTCACTCATACAGACCACCATTAGAATTTTCACACGCTAAAAGTTAAGATCTGCGAGTGCTGTGGAAGTAAAAAATTTAAAAAATACAGGAGATGGCTTGTATGAGGTAAAGGATACAAAACGCTCGCCTGTTCTATCTGTACAACTGTCTAATCACTCTATTGTCTGATTCATAAGATAATTTAACTTGAAAACCAGAGATTTGACTTAGAAGATGTAAGTTTGATAGTTATAATAACTTTGAATACTCTCTTATCAATCTTTTTAAGTAGGTAGATGAGTCTCCTAAATATGGCAATTAAAGTTAACAAGAGGTGAATCATGAACTTCGCTGCATTTACAGATTTGCATGGTTCGATTAAGACTCTCCGCAAGATTGTAAAAGTGATTAGCGGAAAAGACGTTGATGCTGTTATATTTACTGGTGATTTTGTTTCGCTCAATCAGCCTATCACAACTGAGCTTAATAATCTTGAAGAAATGTTTCTTGAGCTGGATTCACTAGATATACCAGTATACTTCGTTTGGGGAAACAGAGATTTACTTTTGTTTGAAGCGTTAAGAGAGGAAGTTGAAAGAAGAGGGCATAATTTCCCCTTGATGAAGTTTGAGCAAATGCTATTCAATCGACTAGATATCGAAAATCTATGGGTAGTTCGAGATAGCATTGAATTCTCCGATGAACCAGAGCTGTACATAACCAACGATTACACTCAGATAGACGAAAAAACGATATACATCACTCATTATAAAACTGAGGTATTCTCAGACGCTTTTCTCCACCTTGAAGGACACGTACACTACGGCCAGTACAAAGACAACTACTTCAACTTGGGATTCGCTTATAGAGATGATCTACACGGTAGCGAACCTTTAGAAGGGCTTATTTGGTTCTTCGAGATTGATAAGGATTACAAAGTTTCTTTTTATTATGAGATGTTTGGTGATCTAAAAGAAATCGTTTGTCCGTATCATGCTGAGGAAGGAACTTTCATAGTTCCAAAATTCTGGAAGAAATGTCCTATATGTTACAATCCAGAAAACTCAAAGTTTTCAAAATATTTTGTTTAAAAAATAATTAAATACACTTACTCATCAAAGATCGTTTTAGCGTTTACTTCCACCTCACTTGGAATTATGTATCTGCTTAGTTCATCTAAAATCTTGTTAAGTGCATCTGGGTCAAAGACGCCGATTATCTCAATTGCTGTTGGGATTTCTACAACTTCAATTTCAACGTCTAATCTGACGAGGGGCATTCTTTCACCCCTATATACTTCTACATTTATACATCGAAGTATTTATGTTTTTACGTCTTCTTTTCAACTTCTAAGTTGAATTAGAATATACCGAAATATTAATCTTTGGAGTGTAGTAGAAGTAAACTTAGAAGCAAATGGAGGTGATGAGTTGCCAAAGCTGATTGAGAAATTAGACAGGAGTACTGACAAAGTATGGGCATCAGTCGACCCGATTACAATAGATAAGATCAACGAGCTCTTAGAAACAGGGGATTTTAAGGGATTGTCTCATCTCATCAGGGAAGCAATAAATGAACTACATAAGAAGTATGAGATAGAAGGAAAACTACAACCAAAAGTGCTGGTTTCGAGAAGAGAGATTACGGTGGAATGATAGTATGGTGTGGCTCCCCGTAGGTAACAACAAATGGGTTAACGTAAGAATTCATGCAATAGAAGAGAAATGGCTTAGAGGTGAGAGGGAATTTTACCGCTACATCATCAAATATGCAGAAGTTGTCGATGAGGCTGACGAAGAAGAGATTGCGAAAGAGCTGAAGAAAATCGTGAAGCAGTTAATTGAAGAAGGTCATTCGCTCAATGAGATTGTTGAGAGAGCTTCACTTGCTATGGGAATTCCAGAATACTACACGAAGGGATTGATAGAGAAACTTAAAGCGGAGTTAGGATTGATTGAGTACAATGGAATGATTATCGAGCCTAACAAGTAGTATGGATGTGCTCTGGCACAACCAAACCCTCTTTAAAAACATAGACGTTTTTGATTTAGATTACTTACCAGAAGAATATCTGCATAGAGATAGGCAGATCTCTCAGCTTGCATCAAATCTCAGACCAGCTTTGATGAAGTCCAGGCCCATAAACACTCTATGTTTAGGTCCTCCATCGACAGGGAAAACCACTGCAGTTAAGTTACTCTTTAAAGAAATTGAAGACGTTAGCGATTCTGTCATTCCGGTTTACGTGAACTGTCAGATAATTAATTCAAAACAACAGGTTTTTGCAAAGATATTTGAGAGAGTTCATGGCTATACTTTGCCATCTTACGGCACTCCATTTACAAAGGTTTACTACAGCATACTGAACAAAATTTTGGATGATGAGAAGGTTCTAATTGTGGCTCTCGACGATTTGAACATTATACTGGATGACAAGGTGTTGAACGAAATACTGCATTCTTTAATAAAGGCCCACGAAGAAGTTGATGGTGTAAAGATAGGAGTTATTGGAATTTCGACTGATGTTAGAATTGCTGAGAGGTTTGACATCTACGTTGGATCGATATTCCATCCGGACATAGTTCTTTTCCCGCCCTATTCAAGGGAAGAGATCTATGATATCCTATCTTCTAGAGCAAAGTATGGGTTTTATCCAGATGTTTTAACCGATGAGGCACTTGAAAAGATAGTAGATCTAACCCACGAAGCCGGAGATCTTCGTTACGGAATTTATTTGCTTAAGATGGCTGGAAGGGAAGCTGAGAAGAGAGCAAGCAGAAGAATTGAGGTTAGAGATGTTGAAGCTGTATGCGAAGATGGGTGGAAGGTGTTTTTGAGAAAAGGTGTTTTAGCTTTGAATAGCATTGAAAGAGCACTGCTTAAGCTTATTTACTTATCGTCTAACGAAATGACGACAGGACAGCTTTACAAGCAGTTTAAAGAAATAGTTCAGATAAGTTATGCTAAGTTCCACGAAGTGCTGATGAAGCTTGAGCATCTAAAGCTGATCGATACAGCTTATCGCAAAGGAAGGGGGAAGACAAGAGTAGTTATAAAGAAGTACGATTCAAAGCTTGTTTTAGATGCGTTAAATGAATTTAAATTTTAAAATAAAAAATGGTTACTTTTTCTTCTTTATTGCTCCCTCAACTTTGAAGCCTTTCCCTTCTCGAATAACAGACACGATTCCTTCAACAACCTCATTAAGCGGCTTTTCGACCTTCTCTCCGTATTTTATCAAGCTATCCAAAGATTCTGCAACTTCTGGCGGGAGCTCGTACGCTTTAACGTATTCGTACAAAACTCTTATTGCTGAATGGATCAGTGTTTTCATGTCTGCATTGAAAAGTCCGGACAGCACGCTCACCATCAGCTTCGTTTCGGGATCCAATATAACTGTCGTTTTCAAACTACCATTGCTCATACATTCCACCTCCCTATTTCCTTACACATCTTTACTTCAACATATATATACTTAAGTCAAGTATATATACTTTTCTGAGAAGTTAATTTGCTGAAGGAGAAAGCTTAAATATACTTTTACGTAAATACGTATATGCTTAGAAGTATTAACATTGATAAGGATACACTAATAAAACTAGCTTTAAACGGTAGCCCTATCGCAAGAGCTGCGGCACTAACACTGCTTGATGAAATGTACAATGGCAAGATTATCGCCGAACTAAAAAGGATACTGAAAGAAAAAACAACACACTCAAATTCGCATCTAACCACGTTGTAGGCCATTTAGAAGAACCTTCATGGCTTCTGGATTCTGCTCCACGAGTTCTATAAGCTTTAGCATTTCCTTGAATTTCTCCATGAGTTCTGGATTTTGTAACAGCATGTTCATCATTTCTCCCATCATTTTTGGTTCTTCCATCTGGATTCTCAGTCTCTCCTTCTCGTCCAAGATTAGAGCACACCTTCCACAGTACTTATCTGTTGGAGCGTTTAAGTAACCGCAGCGGGGACACTTCACGGGCTTTGCCATTTTCTCCTTCTCTTCTTCTTCAACTTCTAAACCATATATCTTGTTAATCGCTTTGTCTATGTCTCTCCCAGAAAGGTGAACATAGATACGGGGCATGTCACTTCCCTGGACCCAGCCGAAGAACTCGTTCATTTGGGCTTCAGTTAAGTAGTTGGCTAAAATTGTTGCACGAGAATGTCTTAAAATGTGTGGGTATACTCTCTTTTTGATACCAGCTTTCTTGGCAGCCTCTCTTAGCACCTTTCTAAATGCCATGTATGTCATTAGTTCTCCATGATTAGTAGTGCCAACATTTACGAACACAAAAGCGTCTGGATTATCTCCATCAGGATGCTCATCTAGCCAACGCCTCAGATAAGGAGCACTCATGACAATTGGAACTTGCCTTTCACCTGTCTTGCCAGAGACTTTAATTTTTGCTCCAAAGCTTGTCCAGATAATGTTTTTTATTTTGAGCGAGAGCAACTCTCCTACACGTAATCCAGCTTCGTAACCAACAGCAATTAGTGCCTTATCTCTTGGATACTTCGCAGAATCTATCATTTTCAAAATTTCCTCTTCTGTTAGAACGTCTGGCTTGCGATTGTCTTTTCGTTCACCCCTTAGAACTTTTAATCCAGGCCAATCCTCTCCGTGAAGCCATTTAAAGAATTTTCTTAAAGCTTTTCTGAAGTCATTTATCGTCTGAACTGCATAATCACTGTATTCGATTGCAGCAAGGACATCCTTTATATCGTCTACACTCCATTCGGGAAATGGTTTGTTTTTATATCTCTCACATATCAATCGAAGAGCTTTCATGTAACGGACAATTCTTGGTGGTTTGATTCCAGAAGCGATTAAATCACGACGGAACTTTAAGATTAGTTCCTTATTTTGCTCATTTATTGGTGATGCTTTGAGGAGCTCAACTTCTCTTTCAAGGAGTTTTTTATTGTTATGGATATCCATGGTTGTTTCTATGTACACCAATACTTAATCTTTACGGGATTATACCTCGGGTACAGTCCCGGGAGGCGGGATTGCTACCCTCAACTTTTTAATCTCCATTCCCACCTCTCATCCGTCTGATATACCTTTGCAGAGAGTCCTTTATCGCGTCTTCAATTACCTCAAGGTCTTTTGCAGCGTTCTCCATCATTTCCTCAATCGCCTTTGCAACATCATCCACAACAAGCTTGCAATCAAGTCTCTGAAGCTCAACTTCAAGTGAGTTCTTGCGTAAAACGATTAATGTGTTCCCAAATTCGTTTTCGAGCATCCTCTGCAAAGCTACAATACTCACTGGTGCTCCTTTGAAGACGATGATATCATCTCTGCCATAACCTCCAATTTCAAGCTCTGGGTTTGAGGGATAGAGTTTGATTTTACAAACCCCATCCTCAGATTCTACTCTAACGTCAAACATGCTTACCTCCTAATCAATTTCAAAGCCTCTTCAAGAAGTTTTTCACCCTCTCTAAACTTTTTTGCGGCATCTATTAACTTCTTCGAAATCTCAGGATAGTCCTGTTTTACTTTCTCACTCCACTCCTCGTATTTTGCAGTGTGCTCTTTACTGTGTTCAATCCAGTGCTTGAGTAGATGGCGGAGCTTTTCCATAGCAAGTGTTTTCCCTATGCTTTAAACCTTTTCTGCCTGCTACTACATCAACCAAAAATATTAAAATACTCACGAGCCACGTATATTCAAGCCCGGGTAGCTCAGCCAGGGAGAGCGTGCGGCTGAAGACCGCATAGTCGGGGGTTCAAATCCCTCTCCGGGCATCCTATTTTTAAAATTTTGAACTCTAAGGGTTGCTCAGTCCTCAAAAAGTCCAATAGTTTATCGATAGTCTCTGAAAAACGATTTCTGTAATTTTCTTTTAGAAATATATAATTCTCTTGTGAAATTCTGATATGCAAATCAACCTTTCTCTGGCTGTTTTTTGTTGTTTGAGGTTTCCTTAATGTTGATTCAGAGTATGTTCCAGATTGTTCCATGTGGAACATAGGGGCGGGTAAACTTAAACATTTCGTGATGAAACAATAAAAAACAGGTTACTTACTTAGCAGAAAGAACTTCATACCTTTTTTCGGCAGGATAGAAGGCTATGTAAACTTTGTTTACCAAATACTTCCCGCCTATGTGGTTGCTCGTCCAATCAAGACTAAGCCAGTAATTTCCCTTACCATCTTTACTGTAATGAATTGTATCTCTGAAAGTGTAAGAAAGATATTGCAACAACTTTTTGGCATTATTCTCAGGCCCGAGATAAGCTTCTGGGAAAGCATGGCATTCGCTCTCGCTACAACCAAATAATATCCTCATTCTAAAACCAGTAGCCTCTCCGAGAGCCGCCATTAAAATAGCGTAATCATCACAATCTCCTGCGAAATTGTTTTTAATCGTTTCAGAAGCATAAGCAAAGTACTCAAAGCCCTGTGGATCAGAAACGTATCTCCATCTCGGTTTAACGTAGGAATACATTGCCTGAAGCTGCATAATGTTTCTATCACCCGGATATTTTGAAGCGAGTTTTACAGCAAAGTTTCTCACAATTGGGTTGTCATAATCTACTTTTTCATAAATTAATTCGGCAGTAGATTTAATTTCATCTTCATATGTTGGAAAATGGTATTTTTCCTGAAGTTCGGGAGCTAATTCGATTAGTTTCACCGCTTTAGCTGCTTTGGCGTATTTTGCGTATTTTGCGAGTTTTAGAACATCTTCAACACAACCGCAGAACCCCACTCCAATGACTAATATCATAGCTATTACAAATACTCGTTTCATGCTCCCACCTACCCACTAAACAAATACCACTCCGCATAATCCAGCAAATCTTTCGCATCGGACTTTTTCATACCATAATATTTCTGAATGTATTCTAATATCTCATTCCTGCTCTTATTCTCTTTAATGAAAAGCTCCTCAATCAACCTTAAAGCTGCCTTTGCAACCTCACCATATTCGTAAACTCCCCAGAATTCAACATCTTCAACTTCTTCCTTTTCCAGAATGAGCTTAACGTTATCCTTGCTGAAAACCTTCCGTTTTTTCTTGACCTTGATCATGTACTCAAGCCAGAACTTTCTATCTCCAACCTCCACGGATGCCAACATCTGAGATTCCTCCCTAAAACTTAATCTCGTTGGTTTCGATTTCAAAATCTGGCTTGATTTTACCTTCTTTGGCTTTTTTGATGAATTCTTCCTCTTCAGGGGTTAGTTCTGATTTCTCAACCTTCTCAAAAAAAAGCCTTAAGGCTGCTCTAACGACCTCCGCACGTGAAGTATATAATCCTCCGCTCTCTTCTATGAATTCATCGATTTTTCTTGCAAGTTCATCGGGTATTGTTACCCTAATAAATCCATCTTGACTTTTGACTTTCACGGCTTTTCTCCCCATCTATGTTACAATATTTTATCAATTATTTAACAATTTCTCTCAGTATTGTAACAAAAACAGTAAACTTTAAATATTTGTTACAATTTAAGCACAAATATGGCAAGAATTGTTGTAGAGGTTGGGGAAACTATCAAAGATAAGCTCAGAGAACTCATTGAGCACGGCTACTACAAAACGGAATCGGAGATTGTAAGGGAAGCATTGAGGAAGTTCTTGATGCAGGAGAATAAACGCAACGGAAACAGCTCATACATAGATGCTGAAGCCGATACAGAGATTTTCGAGGAGGGCAAAGAATGAAGGAAGCTCTTGCCTACTTCATTACCCTCCTGTTCTTGCTGTTTGGGCTTGGCTGGTTTTTTTGGGAGTTGTGTAAGGGTTTAAGCCTGATTGGGGGGTGGTAAG
>DAVR01000046.1 GCA_002507545.1 Archaeoglobus sp. UBA230
GACAGAGGGATTTGGTTTTGTAGGGAAGCTTAATACCCTTTAATTCAGATGCAGTATGCAGCATTAGGATAAAAACGGCAAAAGAGTATATCAAGTTTTCTGTGTGTTGCCAGTGATTCAACCCTTTTTCTTTACATCAGCCTCCAATTCTGCTTCGATTTCGAATCCGTCCATTATGAAACGAGTATCATAGTATTTCCTTACAAGCCTTGTTGCATGCTGTCTCGCTTTGACGATTTCGCAGCCGAAGAAGGAAAAGAAGTTCTCAACCTGTCTCCTCGTCCTCATCTCATACACATTTTCAGCCGCTGTTGTTACAACGAATGGAACGTCAAATTTCTTTATAACCCTCACCTCATCGCAGAGCCTTTCAAAAAGCTGCATTCTGCTTAACCCCTTATTTCTGATAAACTTTGCCAAACTGAGTTCAATTGCCACATCCTTTTCTGCTGCAAGCTTTATTGTGGCATAATCCAGTTGCCTGTTGTCACTATCCAGAATCAAATCAACCTTTCTCCTCATTACAGCCTCTCTACAGACTGCTTCATTGCCAGTAACTCCTACAATAATGTTCTTTCTAACCTTTCGAAGCTTCTTTCTCAAGTCATCCGGATTCTCGGCCTTTACAACAACCCCCCCGCAGATGCCGGGTTTCTCAAGCATGAAAATGTAGCTCTTAAATCCCAAGTCCATTAGATTTTCAGGGACAAATCTCAAGAAGTCGTACATATCTCCTTAGCAAATTCAACAATAGCATCTCTCCTTGCTGGAAATGTAACGAGCTTGACCTTTACAGCTATCGGATCCCCACCATGACTTAGTTCAATCTCTCCGAGGTAAGCTTTTTGTTTGTCAATCCTGATGTGGAGGACATTCTGATCATCAATCCTGTCTTCGATGGTTTCCAGCAACTCTTTAACCTGATCACCCAGTTGCTGCAAAAAATATCTCCAAAACCTCCTTATCTCCCCACTCTTCTTAATCTCCACTTCAAGAAACTCCATTGGGTTGCCGTAATGACCTTTTGCCTTGCTTACAAATATTTCAAACTCAAAGGGAAAAAGAGTGGCAATCGCCTCACCAACTTTTTCGCGATCTTCAGTTGAGTGGACAACGGCAGAAACTTTAATCCACTCTACCCTTCCCTTCATCTGCTTTTCTTTCTGAAATTCGCCCTGTAACTCGGTCTGACCTTCTCTGCTCCTCGACCTTTCCTTCTCAAACCTCTCGCCTTCCTGCCTGCTGAAGTCAAGCCGCGATAAACTCTCCCTTTCTTGGAGCTCACCCAAAAGAGCTGTTTGTCCGTCTTGATGGCTGGATGGTCTCTGTCAACCAGAATTACCTCAAACCACTTGTATCTCCCATCCTCTCCAACCCAGTAGGAGTTCAGAACCTCCATGTTGGGATACCTTCTATTTGCCCTCTCTTCAGCGATCCACTGAAGGTTCTTTTTCGGAGTTCTCTTGTTAACCGCAAGTCCCTTGCTTTTCCTGCCCTTGTTCGGTCTCGTTGCCCTCCTTCCACCTCTCCTTATTCTAACTCTGACAACGATAATCCCTTTCTTGGCCTTGTACCCCAGAGACCTTGCCCTGTCAAGCCTCGTTGGTCTTTCAATTCTTACCACTGCAGGCTCCCTTCTCCACTTCTGCAACCTCTGCCACATGAGTTCCCCGACAAATCCCTCGTAGGGCCTCTTCCAAGCCTCTCTGATATAGGCATACATTGACTTCATATCAACCACCACGCAATTACGCCACCGCCTCAACAACAGCAGGCTGCGTTTCTACAGTTTTCGGCTCTCCAAGAAGCTCGATCTTTCTGATCTCAACCCTTCTTATGGGGTAAATCTTTTTGGCATTCTTATATATTTCAGCCGGTATTTTCCCCAGCACACATTCCTGAAGAAACTGGACGAAGTTCATCGAGCTACCCTTTTCAAGTACTATCTCCCGCATGATTGATCTAATCACCCTTTTCTGACTGCTCTTGCATCTTCTTATGGTGAAAACAACTGGCTTCACTCTTAGCTTGTAACCATCAGCAGTTGTGACATCCACGACATCCTCAATCTTACTTGTCCTTCTCCTTGTGAGGCTGTTGAGATACTCCCTTGTAAGCTCAAATCTCCAAAATTTGGTATACGCGTTCTCCCCAGCTACCCGAAATACCTTAAAAATCAGCTTCTTGTACGTGTTTTGGTTCGAGTAATCATTAGTCAACTCTGCAAGTGTCGTCTCCACAGTCCTATTTAGCACTTTATTTGCGTCATCCGCTGGAGTTTCACCAAGTTCGGCCATTCCAAAGTACTCAGGAGCGATTAGCGTGAACCACTTTTTCATCGTCCACTTATCCTTAACTCTTGCAGCTCTTCTCTTTCTCGCCATGCTTTTGCAGTTTTGAGGGGACAATTAATAAAACTTTTGGAGATTATAAACCATGCATGCTCTGCTGATGTGCGGGGGGAGGGGAGAAAGACTTGGGAGAGGAGAGAAACCCCTCTTCGAGGTTTGCGGAATGAAGCTGATTGAACATTCCATTGTGGAGTTTGAAAATTTTGATGTTCTGGCTGTAACATCTCCCAACACACCCGAAACGGAAAGATTTCTGATGGATGAAGGGATAGACTTTTACAGAGCCTCTGGAAAAGGATTCATTGAAGATTACAGGGAAGTTTGCGTTGAGATGTCCATTGCGGAGCCAGTTTTCATAGCATGCGCAGACATCGTTTACATCCGAAATGGAATAGCAGAGAGGGCTCTTGAGAGTTACATGACTTCAACAAAGAGGGCACTGAGGGTTGTCATAGGCGGAAAGTCGGTGGGTTTGAACATCATTGATGCCTTTTTTATAGATGAGGCGCAGGAGGAAGAGATATATAATGTCGAAGAGAACAGTTTAATCAACGTCAATACCTTAAAAGACGCTGAGAGGGCTGAGAAGTTATGGACTATGACAAGAAAAGGGAAAGGCTTGCAGAAAGATTGAAGTATGAGCTAAACCTCAGTGATAGAGTTTATAAAGCAATTAAAAAGGTTCCCAGACACCTTTTCGTCCCTGAAAGGTACAAAACGGAGGCTTACGTTGACACCCCTCTACCCATCGGGTATGGCCAGACTATCAGCGCTCCGCACATGGTTGCGATCATGTGCGAATTACTCGACCTTCAAGAAGGGGATAATGTGCTTGAGGTTGGAACCGGCTGTGGATACCACGCTGCTGTCGTAGCAGAACTTGTCGGGAAGAAGGGGAAGGTGATATCCATTGAATACATTTCTGAGCTTGCCGAAGTTGCGAAAGCGAATCTACCAGCGCTGGGCTACGATAACGTTGTCATCATAGTGGGTGATGGAAGTAAGGGCTACGAACCAGAAGCTCCCTACGATAAAATTTACGTAACAGCCTCAGCCCCCGACATCCCCAAACCTCTTATCGAGCAACTCAAGCCAGGTGGAAAAATGGTCATCCCTGTGGGAGACACCGTTCAGTGGCTTTTGATTGTCGAGAAGGATGAAAAAGGGAATATCAAAAAGAAGAACTGGAGTTCGGTGCGATTTGTGCCATTGAGAGGAGAATACGGATTCAAAAGCATCAGATACTGATAAAGCATGCTGGGTAGCTCAATCGCATTCCTAACAACCATACCAATTAAGGGAGACATCGAAAAGCTGAGAAGAAATCTTTGGACTTTCACCTACACCGCCGTGGTCATAGGCCTCATAATCGCCATCCCGGATTTTGTAAGGCAGTATGCTGGCTTCGATATTAGATTTCTCGCAGTAGCTCTTTATATGGCGGTAGAGGGTATAAACCACATTGACGGCTTGATTGACTTCGGAGACGCTTTCTTTGCTCCCGAAAGCAGGAAAAAGGAAGCTTTGAAGGATACAAATACCGGAGCGGGTGGAATTGCAACAGCAATCCTTTACCTTGTCTTGCTCTACCACACCCTACAATTGTCCAATGCCATACAGATTATTTTCGCCCAGATTGCAGCGAAATTCTCGATGCTGCTACTGATGGTGACATCAAAACCGAGTTGGGAAGGGATGGCTTCATACATGATGGAATTTGCAGGATTTAAGGATGTGTTTATCGCTCTACCCCCACTCATCGTTGCTGGTTATCTCATAGGCCTGAACTCGGTCTATGCGATTGCCATGACAATTGTGGTGGTTCTGATTTTGAAGGGTTACTCGGAGAAAAAATTTGGCGGGATAAACGGAGACATTATTGGATCCGCAAACTGCATAACCTTTCTCTCTTCTCTACTCACCCTTTAATTTTGCTATGAAAAATCCTGAACAGTTGTGAAGATGTGGGAAGCTCCTAACAACCTTATCCCAGCTATCAAACTTCTTCCCCCTGAACTCCCTAATACCCCTCGAGAAGGGTGTGTCCAACCTGACGACTTCAGCCCCTATGCTTCCGACATTCGCCTCATTCTCTTCAAACATTATGGAGCATGTTGCATAGACAACCTCATGAGCACTCCTTACGGCATTTCTCAGCATTTTTCTCTGAACTGAGAGTGTGGCTCTGAACTTCCTCCAGTCAAATGTCCACTTCACATTTGGTTGAGTTGCGTAACTTCCTGTAGAGGAGCAAGGAGCATCAACCAGAGCCTTATCTGCAACAAAGTTGAAATTACACCCGTCACCAAGTCTTATCTCAACATTCCTTACGCCGAGTTGCCTTAACTTGCTCCTCATTCTTCTGATCCGTTCTGGGGAGTTGTCAACTGCAATTATCTTTCCCTCATTACCCATCAACATTGCGATATGACTTGTCTTCATACCGGGGGCTGCAGCAAGGTCAACAACCGTATCGTCAGGAGAGGGGTTCAGAGCGCAGGATACAAAGCAGGATGCCAGGTCCTGAATCACATACTTCCCCTTAGAATGCCACTCTAAGGATGCAGGATGTTTCTCGTAACCTTCAACCCTGAAAACCTCGTCAATAAACGTTGGAGACAAAACGACCTCATTTTCTTCCAAATATCTTACAACACTCTCAACCGAGCTTTTTAATTCATTGACCCTGATGTAAGGTGGTGGTGCTATCAAATTTGCTTCCATGAGCTTTTTTGCCTCATTTTCACCCAGCAGCTCATAGGTATAGCTTACAAACCACTCAGGATGGAAAAGTGTAAGGGCTACACTTTCCACGCTGTCATTACTTTCAATTTCCATGTCCTCCACTTTTCTTAGGATTGCATTTACAAGGCTGGCAAATTTGCTGTCCCGTTTCTTCACAATCCTCACGGCAGAATCCGTCGCGAGTGCGGGATGAACATTCTTGTATTTCATCTCATAAACTGCAACTCTCAGTAAATTTTTGACAAAAAGGTTGAGGGAGTCAAACTTAGGTGCAGAGTTTTTCAGAAAGTAGTCTATTGCATTGAGCCTTTTCAGAGTTTCAATAGAATAAGCATGCACACTCCCACGGATTTTATAATCATACTTGCCAGCAAACCTTGCAATAGCAGTCTTGACTGAAATTCCCTCTTTTTCAACCAGTGAAAGAACCTTTGCGGCAATCTCCTGAGTCGGGATCACATCACGACCATCTGAGCGTGCGGACATTCTCCAATTTCCAAAACCCTGTCTTTATCAATGATGCCGATCTTAATAGCAAGCTCAACAGCTTTTTTTCCAGTTATGTTGGCTATTGTTGCTCTTCTCAACTCTCTCTTAACCTCATCCTCGCTGTATTCTTCCTTACCATAAAAGCTCTCTTTGACCTCTATTTTCAGCTCTCCTTCCCGAAATGTTCTCCCAACTATGTCTGAATCACAGACCGCAACGAGCACTTCACCCTTCACTCTGTATACCTTCATTCTGAATGTCATCAGATGTTCCTAACCGGATGTTTCGCTCCACAGGCAAGGCAGCGAATCATCAGTACTCTCTCTTCCTTCACGAACTCGGTATCTGGAGAGTTACACTCCCTACAGAGAACGTAAAGGCGGACATAATCATCTATTTCTTTCTGAATCTCATTTTCCGTGAATTTTCCCTGCAAAATCAATCTACCGTTGTCAATGAAGCCAGCAGTACCGAGAGACTTGACTATGTACTTGTAAAGATGGTCTTCGCTTCTGTTGAGAGTTCGAGCGATCTGCGAGAAGTTTTTCAAAGTTGTTCTCGCACCTTCCCTTATGACGCTAACTCTCGGTATTTCAAACCTCTCTCTCTTCACAATATCCTTATTGGCCAGCTTCTCCAAGGCTCTTTCAAGGAGTTCCTCATAAGCTCTCATTGTCATGTGTTGTTGTAAAGAAGATAAATATTTTACTGGCTAAGAGTGTTACCTGTAAGGCTAAACTCTGAAGTGAGACCACCTAAGGATTATCCCCACTACCATCAAAGCGGAACCAAGCCACACGCATGAGATTAGAGGAACTGTGTAGTGCTCGAGGACAACTGACCTCTTCTCAAGATCAAAACCTGTAATGGCAAAGTACTCGTCCATCCACAGATAACTTACTATTTCAACTGACGAAACGCCCCTCTCCTCCCTCTCTATTTTGTAAATCACATACTCAGGATACACCACTCCGTAAGGTGTTTGAATCTTAGATACAACTGTAAACTTCTCATAATCCTCATTCAACCAGATATCTTCAAGTCTGAATCCATTGTCGTTACCCAAGTTCAGCGTTTCATGAGTCTCAAATAACCATACAGACAGGGAACCGAGAAAGAGCACCATCAAGCCTACGTGTATCAGCTTTGCTGTAGAATTCATCTTCTTTATGTTTAATACTGCCAGTAGCGTTATCATTGCAAAGATCGGTAGGAACGTGATGAGATAGTACGATCTCTCAACACTCACCATTAAGTTCGCCACAGTGCCCAGAAAAACGACTATAAAGGCAGATGAGAACAAAACTGGAATTAGGGGAGAACACAGACTTTTAATGTTCTCAAAATCTCTTATTCGTGAGAAAATGGGAATTAAAGAGACACAAAGTGGTGCAAGATACATGTAGCCAGAGTAATCGCTGCCAAAACTGTGGACAGAGCTAATAATACCCCCTCTCGTCACAAAGGTTGCGAAGAGGACGAAAGTGAAAGTGAGATATGCAAACAACTCCCTGTGCTTTCTCAGATGGAAATAAAGAGTGAGGGTTATCCATGGTAGAAGCGAAGCGTTCTCCACCGGGTCCCAGCCCCAAAAACCACCCCAACCAAGGGTTCTATATGCCCACCAACCTCCAATAACAATGCCAAGGGTTAGGAAAAGCCATGATAGCCTTGCAAGAACTCTCTGATCTGATGCAGAATCCCCTTTTGCAGACTGAGAAAGTGTAACCGAAAAAAGCAGAGCTGAAAGAGAGTAAGCCAAGAAGACTACTGGAGGATGGATTGCCATCTCAAAGGTTCTTAGGAGTGGATTAAGACCGTAGCCGTTGGTAGGGAGGTAGGGAATCGTGACGAAGGGATTTGAGTAGAATTCAAGAATGATCAGGAGATATGAGGAGAAAGCAGACATTATCAGACCGACTTTTAATTTCATCAAATCTTTTCTGCCCGCAGACATATACAGAGAAGTGACAAGAAGCGTGAGAAATGCCCAAAGAAGTAAACTACCCTCTTTGCCAGCCCACACTGCACTCAACTTGTAGACTATGGGCATTTCAAGATTTGAGTTCGCGTAGACATACCACACAGAGAAATTGTCGGTCAGAAAATAGTAAATCAGTAGCATTAATGCTGCAAAACAGGCAGATGTAGAGGCATGAAGCAAATCTTCAGCTATTGTGGCATACTTGATGGCCCTATTTTTCAGAGCAGTAAGAAATAATATCGCTGAAAATACAGAAGCTATAAGAGAGAGTAAGAGGAGAAAATCACCTGTCCCCAACTAACCACCTGTATATTCTGTGTGACACTTCCTTAAGACTTCTTTAGCATATAAAACGCCATCTTTCCAGTCCCCGACGACGACGACCTCTGAGTCGTAGTGCTGAACACTTCCTTTATATATCACCTCAACTGCCGCGTTACCATCAGTCAGTTTGAAGAATGTCATGCCGTTCTGTGCCTTCAAGTCAGTAATTTTTCCCACAACCTGAATGTCGTTTGCGTAGTCAAGTTTTAACAGTTGTGATGGGGAGATGTAGGGAGATATGTTGTAGTACAGAGTAATAATGGCTATTGCGATGAATATCAAGAGTGCTGCAAGGCTGAGTTTCTTACTGTTCATGGTTTAATGGGGGGCTGGGAGAATTTAAAGGTTTATCGCAAGTTTAAAAAATCACCCCGCCAAGTTGTTTTGAGCGGGGGTTGCCGAGCGGTCAAAGGCGCTGGATTTAGGGTCCAGTCCCGTAGGGGTTCGAGGGTTCGAATCCCTCCCCCCGCACTTATCTGCGTTCCTCGAAATTTTGATTCTAAAACCCACGTATCACATAAGTGCCCATCCCAAAGCTCGCCTTTGCTCCAGCACCAATAAGTTCGCCGATTGCGAGAAGCTTTAAAGCATTCTTATCTGCATTGTTGATTCTGTACCTTGCAAACCCAGTAACGCCGTAAAAACTCCTCTTACCCTGTCTTTTCGAGACGTGGATGAGTTTGTGTTTCCGCCATTCGGATTCGAGAATTTCAGCTTTGCATTCAAAATCAAAAACTTCACCACTGCCGTATTCGTTGACGTAGAGTATCAGTCTCCTCCTTATCAGATGGATGAGGAATTCGAGTTTTATTGGAATATAGGCTTCGATTGGCGTTGAGTACTGAACTTCCACAACATCATCGAGGTTTAGTGGGGCGATTTCTCCAAGATCCACGGTCTTTATTCCCTCCGCATTTACACTCTCCCCATCGTAGATTTCCTTCCCGGAAATGGCATCTTTTATGCTGGTAAGCTCGTATCTGCTTGTAGCATTCAGCCCAAGCTTACCGAGGTAGCGTAAACCGTAAATGATGTGGGGCAGATAGCGGATGTAATCTCCAAAAACGTTTATGTCGAGAGTTATTTCACCTCTTCCGCTCACTGATTTCCCGTAGAAGGGAAGAACGGAGATGGCTACCATTTATTTAATTTATACAATAGAGAAGTTAAGAATCAAAAGCTCCTGAAAATGGAGATTGAAAGAAGTAACACTTCTCAGAATAAAGAGCGACGAAACAACCTTGCAACGACTGCAGAAACAGATTACTTAAAATGGGCCCGCGGGGGTTCGAACCCCGGACCTCGCGCTTATCAGGCGCGCGCTCTAACCAGGCTGAGCCACGGGCCCAGAATATCAGGCATCTTTCAGAAAAAGGGTTTATTAAAGTTATGGTAGTTCAAAAAGTATGCGAATTAAAAAACAGAGCACGGACTATCAGGTTTACAAGATTCTATCAGAAAAACAGATGTCTGGCGAAGAAATTGGGAAAATGCTCGGAATTACAAGATCGGCAGTTTGGAAGGCTGTAAACAAGTTGAGGGATTACGGGCTCAAAGTTGAGTCCACCGGAAGGAGCTATATTCTTGTTGATAAAGATGAACTCAACCCCTTTGAAGTTGCTGATATCACCTTTAAAAGGCTTGATGATCATATTGACGAGGTTATCTACTACGAAACCACAGATTCAACCAACGAGAGAGCTAAAGAATACGGGAAATCAAAAGTTCTGTTTTTTGCTGAATCACAGACAGCAGGAAAGGGCAGATTGGGAAGGAAGTGGGAGAGTCAGAAAGGAGGACTTTATTTCACCCTCTCTCTCGATCCGACACTTGAATATTCCGAGCTGCCCAAAATAACTCTGGTAGCCGGACTTTCGGTCGCTGAAGCTATACCTAAAGCCAAGATCAAGTGGCCAAACGATGTTTTGATCAGAGGTAAAAAAGTTTGCGGCATCTTATCCGAACTTTACGGGGAGATGGAGAACCCTATGATCGTCTTGGGGATAGGTATCAACGTTTCAAACCCGATTCCAGACGAACTTAAAGACGTTGCTGCATCAATTGGTGAATTCTTTGATTTAAGTCGAAGAGAAATTTTTGATTTGGTTTTGGCTAACTTTGGAAAATACTATCAAAGGTTACTCGAAGGAGAGTGGAGTGATCTGAGAAAAAAGTTCCTGAAGAAATGTGAAACCATCGGTAAGGTCGTTAAAGTTACCACATCTGCAGAGGAGATCATAGGAGTGGCAGAAGATTTAAGCGAGAATGGAGCGCTTATAGTTAACGGTAGGGAAGTATACGCAGGGGACTGCATTCATCTTCGAAATTTCAAAATCCAATGAAAAACATTTATTAATTCAATTCAAATAACACACATGGAGGAGTTCCTACATTCAGAGTTCTTCGACTGGGTGGAGAAGGCAGCTGACCTCATCAGGACTTACGAAGGTGACAGAATAACAGTAGTTCACCATAACGATGCTGACGGTATCTGTTCCGCAGCTTTGCTTTCTAAGATTTGTGATTATCTTGGTTTTAAATCCGAATTTATCTGCATTGAGAAGGTATATCCGGCGATTGTAGAGAGAATTCACAGGGATAGAGATGGCATGATCATATACACAGATCTTGCCGGTTTAGCAGCAGAGATGATAGATAGAGTTAACGCTGGAAAGAGCAGAGTTTTAATCATAGATCACCACCCGGCAAAGGATATTGAGAGTGATACGGTGCACGTTCTAGATCCTGAGCTTGCCGGAATTTCTGGAGACATATTTGTTTCAGCCTCAAGCCTGAACTACATTTTCTTCAGAGTTCTTGCTGAGAAGGAGGCGATGGACTACGCATACATTGCAGTTCTCGGAAGCGTTGGTGACTACCATGACAGGAGCGGTGGTGTGCTTGGGTTTGATAGATTCGCCCTCAGCGAGGCTATCGAAAGGGATCAGGTTAAGGTGAGGTTTGAGGGCGTTAGAGAGAAATACTTTGTGACAAAGTTTGGCGAATATGCCGATGAGATAGCGATGCGCCTGACAACTCTTGGGGCAGTGGGATACGAGAAGAGAGGATACAGGTTTGGCATTAAAGCTTGCTTTGAGGGCTTTGATGATGCAACGATGAAAATGGTTTCCGAACTTGGAGAATTAAAAGAGAAAAAATTTAAGGAGATGATTGAAAGACTCAAGGATGGAGAGCTAATTCAGGAAAAATACACCCAGTGGTTCCATGTTGGTAATTTCTTCTCTCCGATGGGCGTTAAAACTGTTGGTGAATTCTGCCAGCTTGTCAAAGATATGAGCTTTGTAAACGATAGCAAATACCTTATAGGATTTCAGGATAAGCCAAAGTTTATCCCTGATCTCGGTGAGATCGAATGGGAATGTGTAAAGATGAGCGGTAGAACCCCACCTCTCCTCGAAAGAAGGGTTCTAAGAGGAGAAATGCCCGGTCTTGACTATTTGGTTCCGAAGGCGAGTGAAGCTGTTGGTGGATTTGCAGATGCTACCCACAAGATCGCCGCAGCAACTATAATAGACAAGGACAAGGAAGAAGAGTTTATAAAAGCCTTTGAGAAACTGGTAGACGAGTATGAAGGTGGATGAGTATGAAACAACTCGTTGTTAAAGATATAGAAAAGTGTGTTGGCTGCGGACTTTGCATGTATGCCTGTTCCCGAAAATTTGTTAAAAGACCTGAAATAGGAAATAGCAGCTCTGCAATCCTTGCTGTAAGCCTGAGCGGATTTGAGAGGGGTGCAACAGTTATTTTCTGCCGTGCGTGCACTGAGCCGCCATGTGCACAAGTGTGCCCCACTGGCGCTCTGAAACCGAAAAGGGGAGGAGGGGTAGTTTACATCGAAAATCTATGCTTAGGATGTAAGTACTGCATGGACGCCTGCACCCTCAATGCCATCTTCGAAAGGGAAGACGGAAAGATAGCCGTCTGTATTCATTGTGGCTACTGTAGCAGTTACTGCCCACACGGCGTTCTTGCCTATGAGGAGGTGGAGGCATGAGAGATGCAGTGCTTGTTATAGACCTTAGCAACTACAGCTACGAGGTTGAACATCGTCCAGACCTTTTTGAAAAATGGATCGGTGGTACTGGGGTTGCTGTTCAGCTTTTAAAGGAGCATATGAATCCAGAAGCAGACCCGCTGGGAGAAGATAATGTCATTGTTTTTGCAACCGGTCCTTTTACTCCCGCTTACCCACTCGCCTCCAAAACCGTTGCACTATTCAAAAGTCCTCTCACCGGCAACCTCGGAGAGAGTCATGCTGGTGGTAGAACAGCGACTTCGATTGCCAATGCTGGCTATGGTGCAATCGTTATAAAAGGGCAGAGTAAGAAGCCGGTTTACCTTGTGGTAGAGAATGGTGAGGTGCATTTCAGGGATGGCAGGGTTATCTGGGGCATTCCAGATTCTCTTATTGTAGGTAGAATAATAGCAGAGAACGAGCCGGGAAGGGGAATAAGGACAATGATGCGAATTGGGGGGGCAGGAGAGAAGCTTGTAAGGTACGCATGCGTAACGACCGAGACCTACAGACACTTCGGCAGACTTGGACTTGGAGCAGTTTTTGGCAGTAAGAGGTTAAAGGCCCTCATTATAAGGGGCAGGAAGAAGTATTTACCCGCCAACACCAAAAAATTCAGAGAGGTTTACGATGAGATATACAGAACAGCAATAGAGTCCGATGCGATGAAAAAGTATCACCTTCTTGGGACTGCTGGCAACGTTATTCCTCTCAACGAGCTTAACTCCTTACCCACAAAAAATCTCCAATCGGCGAAGTTTGAAAGTGCAGAAGAGATAAGTGGAGAAGCTCTGGCTGAACATAATCTTGGACGAAGAATTGCATGCAGTCACTGCCCGATTGCATGCATACATCTCGCAGCCCTTAGAATCCCCTACGAGAATGAGCCATATTTCTACAAAACCATCATGATATCCTACGACTACGAGCTGATATACTCCCTCGGTTCCATGCTTGGTGTAGGAAGCAGAGATGGATTGCTGAGACTTATTCACAGGGTCGAGAGTTATGGACTTGATGCTATGAGCACAGGTGTTTGCCTCGCTTGGGCTACCGAAGCTCTTTTGAGAGGAGTTGTGAGTGAGGAGGATACGATAATAAAGCTAAGCTTTGGGAATGTTGAGAATTACCTGAAAGCGATAGATTACATCTACGAGCAGCCGAATGAATTTTACAGGCATCTTGCGATGGGTATTGAGCACGCATCCGATGTTTACGGGGGAAAGGATTTTGCCCTCGCCTTTGGAGGAAATGAAATGCCCGGTTACCACACCGGATATGCCGCACATCTTGGCTATGCAACTGGCTTGAGACACTCTCATCTCGACTCTGCAGGCTACAGCATTGATCAGAAGGTGAGAGATGTAACTCCAGAAGAAGTAGTTGATAAGTTAATTTCGGAAGAGTGTTGGAGGCAAGTTCTATCCAGCTTAGTCGTTTGCTTTTTCGCAAGAGGAATCTACACTTCAGACCTGATTTCGAGAGCCTTCGAGCCACTGGGGGTTGAGATAAGCGAGGAGGAACTCAAGAAAAAGGGAGAGGAGATATACAAGGAGAAGCTTAAACTCAAAGTTGAAATGGGCTTCAACCCTGAAAATCTGAGATTCCCAAAGAGAATATTCGAAATAGAATCTTTGCACGGGAAGTTGGACGAAAGATTCATTGAAGAAGCTAAGAACTACTACATAAAAAAGGTAAGGGAGATCGTTGGCTAAATATCTACACATTTTTCCGCTATATTCCCGAAATCGCCCACCTTCAAAGGACAAACCATATCAACACAGTATCTATAATCAACATCTCCCAAATCCATTCTCACCCACGCGTGCTTGCTTCCGTCCTCATCTCCCTCTCTGTGTCCTGCACAGAACTTGACATTGTAGCCCTTGGCTTTCAGAATTGCAGCCATCGCTGCAGCCACATCATCACAATCTCCGACTCTATGAACGAGGAACCACTCCGGATTTACAAGAACATCCCTCTCACCAAACAGGTTCTGGTCGCTAACATAGTTGAATGAGAACTCTTTGTCGTTTATATAAACTGCATCGCTGATATTGGTCATTTCAGAGTAAGCCAAGACGATTTCAGAGTTTAAAGCTTCCATGATTGCGTTCTTGATTATTTCAAGCCTGCTGTCCATGTCTTTCCCTGTAAGCTCAACCTCTACCCTTTTCGGATTTGCAGAAACTAAGGCTCTCAGTTTTTTCAGCTCTTTTCTCAGCTTCTCATTCTTCGTCCTGATATCTTCAAGCATTTTGGTGGAATTTTCAAGTTGCCCTTCAATATAAACCGATTTTTGGTTCAGCAATTCGATTTCCTGACTCAGTTCCAGATATTCTCTCTTTAAAAACTCGTATTTCACCTCTATCTTTGTGAGCTCATCATAGAGATAGAATGAGAGCGTTGAAAACAGAAGCAGACCAAAAATTAAGACTATTGTAGTTTTACCCATATACAAATCCGCTCAGCCAAGGTCAAAAATCTTACCATAAAGGTTTTTAGGATTGAAGTAAATTAATAATTATGAAAGCCAGAACTGTTTACTGGGGAGATAAGGATAAAATGGAAGTCGTTGAGGGATTTACGGAAGTTCACTCTGCATCCTTCAAGTCTGCCGGAAAGGCTTACTGGAAGCTCATGATTGCCTCACAAGAAGTAAAAGTCAAGAAGGGAAGGATTGCGCTTATTAAAATCGAGGACATTTACCTTCCGCCAAAAACAGCAGTATCTCCCCTCTCAATAATGAGACATGCGCTGGGGACTGTGATTGATGTCTACGGAGAGAGGCTTTACAGGATTGAGGAGGATAAAAAGATCGTTTATGCTGCCTTTCTTCCTACAGAGAACGGAATCGTTGAGGTGGGGGATTTGATTGGTGTCGTTAAGGTATATCCGATGAATGTGGCTCCAGCAGACTTTGTTGGGAGCATTGCTGAGCCTGATGTTAACGTTTCGCTCAAAGAAGTTGTGGGGAATATAACTTACAGAAAAAACGGTGAAGTTGTGAGAGAAAGGTTGAAACTCAGAGAATACTGGTACAGAAGGTGGAATGTTGCTGAGTGGTATCCTCTGATTGCTAAAGAAAGCCTTGATGTAAAAAAGGGCGAGCCAGTTCTTCTAAGAGTGGAAAATGTTGAGCTGCCCGAGAACACGATTCCAGTACCGCTATCAATAATGAGACATGCGCTGGGGACTGTGATTGATGTTGCACATGCTGGAAAACCGAGAATGGTTGAGGAAAGGAAACTCATAACTCACGCCCTCTTCATCCCAGCCTTTAACGGAAAAGTAGATGAGGGAGACCTTGTTGGAGTTCTCAATGCATACTACATTTCAACAGGTGAGAGAGCTTCAAGGCTGCTCCAGCATTTAATAAGAAGTGTAGAGGCGAATCAGGTTTACTGGAAGGACGGGAAGGTCGTAAAGAAAAGGATAAAGATATCACCCTTCAGCTTCAAGAGGAGTAGCATCGGAAAGTTTGAGCCAATCGTAGCTGCGGAAAGTAAGGATTTAGAAGAGGGAGAAGTCGAGTTAATCAGAATCACAGACCTCGAGTTCCCTTCAGGAACGATCGTTCAGCCTTTAACAGCCTTTAATCATGCTGTCGGCAGTGTTCTCGATTTAGCAAGTTTCGAACCCCCTAAGCCAGTTGAAGAGGATAGAAGAGCTTCTCACGCTCTACTTCTCGCTGTGAAGAGAGGCAGGGTTGAGAAGGGTGACTTGCTTGGTGCTGTTGCAGTTTACAACGTTTCGGTATTGAGAGAGCCTGAGTTCTTCATCTCAAGGTATCGGGAACTGTTCGTGAAGCAATGAATTTAATAACTCAGTAAAAATTTCTCAGCATGGATTGGATTGAGAAAGAAAGGAAGTTCATACTACAAACCTACACAAGACAGCCAGTTGTAATTGAAAGGAGCGAAGGATGCTACGTTTATGACACTGAGGGTAGAAGGTATCTCGACCTTGTCGCTGGGATAGCAACGGTTAGCATAGGTCACTCCAACAAATATCTTGTTGAGAGGGTAAGAGAGCAGCTTGAAAAGCTAATCCATATCTCCAATCTTTACTACACCATCCCTCAGATAGAGTTAGCTGAAAAGCTGAGTCAAATAACGGGAATGGACAAATTCTTCTTCTGCAATAGCGGAACTGAGGCAGTTGAGGCAGCATTGAAGTTCGCAAGGAAGGCTACAGGGAAAAAGAAGTTTGTCTCCTTCACCGGCGACTTTCACGGGAGGACTATGGGTGCCTTGTCGGTAACCTACAAGGAGAAGTTCAGAAAGCCCTTCATGCCCCTCGTTGAACCCGTGGAGTTTGCAGAGTTCAACAATATTGAGGAACTGGATAGAAAGGTAGATGAGGAAACTGCTGCCGTGATACTGGAACTCGTTCAGGGAGAGGCTGGCGTATATCCCGCTGATGCAGAATTCGTCAAAGCAATTCTTGAACTCAGAGAGAAATACGGATTTTTGCTGATTGTTGATGAAGTTCAGACTGGATTCGGCAGGACTGGAAAGTGGTTCGCAAAGGATCATTATGCTGTAAAACCCGACATTATGACTATGGCAAAGGCAATGGGCTCAGGAATGCCCATCGGATGCTGCGCTGTTAGTGAAGAGGTTGCTGAGAAGATAGAAGCAGGAGATCACGGGTCAACCTTTGGTGGAAATCCTGTTGCGTGCATAGCTTCCATGGCAACCATAGAGTTCATTGAGAGGAGAGCGCTGGTTGAAAACTCTGCCAGAGTGGGGAAATACTTTGTCAGGCTGCTAAAGGAGCACTTTGAGAATGTCAGGGGTATGGGGCTTATGATAGGCTTTGAGGTGGATGATGCCATTAGTTTTGTCAAAAAATGCTTGAAGAGAGGGTTGCTTGTAAATAACACATCTGAAAGGAGTATACGCCTTGTACCTCCACTGATAATCACCGAGAAAGAAGTTACACAGGCTCTGGAAGTTATGGTGTCCTGATTTCACCTTTGATTGAACTGAGCCATAACAAAAAAGCCGACGGTTTCCGCGATTCCCGTGCCCTCTCGGAACACAGTACTACGCGGAACGGGACGGGGCTTAACTTCCGGGTTCGGAATGAGTCCGGGTGTTTCCCCCGCCCTATGACCGTCGGCACTTTTTCTTAGCTTCTTGGCTATTTAAGGGTTTTGGTTACCCAGAACACGGTCTTCTATGCTTATTTTTCTTGTGAATTTCTCTCTAATCTCCGGACGCATAAGATACCAGATTACTACGAGGTTTAGAACAATTGAAACTGCTGCAAGGGGTTGAATGAACATCAAAAAAATACCATAAAGCACATTAAAGCCTGCCAGAATCACGGTGCCAATTCTACCCCACTCCCTCATTGTGAAGAGACCAAAGCCAACAACAGCATAAACAGCGCCGAAGAAGATTGCAACATAAACCACTGTGTCATATATCTCTGTTAGAAGCTCCTCTGTGATGTTGACCATACCATACATAGACTGGTTGAGTAACACCTTGTATTCCTCTGAGAAGATTGGGTACGCAGTATCCTTAGAGAGCATGAGCGATAAACCAGAGGCAAAGAACAGAGTTCCACCGATGAGCATAATTACAGAAAGCACAGTAACTCCGAGCGGACGCATGGTGATTTTTGAGATTTTAAATTTAAATGTTTTACTGGTATACCGAGTTGAACAAGTGCAAAGGTATTTATATGGTATTTAAGTCTTTAAAAATGGTGGTGTTATGGAAGACTATAAGATCAAAATAGAGAATGTTGTCGCTTCAACTCAAATTGGTGAAAATATCGACCTAAACAAAATTTCGAGAGAGATAAAAGATTCTGAATACAAACCGAAGCAGTTTCCCGGTCTCGTTCTGAGAACAAAGGAGCCCAAGGCTGCTGCACTTGTTTTCAGGAGTGGGAAGGTCGTTTGCACAGGTTCGAAGAGTGTTGAAGATGCGAGAAGAGCTGTAAAGCAGATCGTAAAAATGCTGAGGGAGATAGATATTCCAGTAATTGATGAACCAGATGTTAAGGTTCAGAATATTGTCGCTTCTGCCGATCTCGGTGTTGATCTGAATTTAAACGCAATCGCAATAGGTCTTGGACTTGAGAACATCGAGTATGAGCCCGAACAATTCCCAGGTCTCGTTTATAGACTTGACGACCCGAGAGTTGTTGTGCTTATTTTCGGTTCGGGAAAGATGGTAGTTACAGGTGGTAAAAGTCCAGAGGATGCAAGGAAAGCTGTTGAGAGGATATCTGAAGAACTGAGAACCTTAGGACTGATGTAAATGCTGCTTGACAAGGAGGGTTTCATAATAGATATAGACGGTGTTGTGGGCAAGAGTAAAACACCGATAGTCGAGGGTGTTGAGGCTGTAAAAAGGCTTAAAAAGATTGGCAAGAAGATCATATTTGTTTCCAACAATTCTACAAGGAGTAGAAGGATACTGCTTGACAGACTGAAGTCCTTCGGTCTTGAGGTCACAGAAGAGGAGATACTTATAGCCACCTATGCAACTGCGAGGTTCATTGCAGGGGAGAAGCCGGGAGCAAAAGTGTTCACAACTGGTGAGAAGGGACTGATAGAGGAACTTGAACTTGCTGGATTGAGGCTCGTGGATTACGATGAGGCAGAGTATCTTGTTGTTGGATCAAATCGGGGAATAAACTTTGATTTATTGACGAGGGCATTGAGGGCGTGTCTGAGAGGGATCAGATATGTTGCAACAAATCCCGACAGGATTTTTCCGTCTGAAGATGGGCCAATTCCCGGGACGGGTATGATTATCGGTGCTCTCTACTGGATGACAGGCAGAGAACCTGATGTCATCGTTGGGAAGCCCTCCAAAGTGATAATGGAAGAAGCCCTGAAAGTGCTTGGGCTTAAACCCGGCGAAGTAGCTGTTGTCGGGGATCAGATAGACGTTGACGTTGCAGCGGGGAAGTCAATAGGAGCTGACACGGTTCTGGTTTTAACTGGAGTGACCACAAGAGATAACCTTCAGCAGATGATAGAGAAACATGGCATTGAACCGGATTACATCCTTGAATCCCTCAACAGCATTTTTGAGGGATAGATATGGATACCGCAAATGATTTCAGGATTCTACTCGCTGAAAGAGGGATTGATGAATTGCAGAGAGTGTCGCAATCCCTCAAAGTTCAGGGAAGAAAAAGGTTCGTCGAAGCTCTGAAAGGTATGGCTTCGGAAATTCAGAACGTCAAATACTGCTACCTGCCATATCCGGATATTCTTGAATTTGAGAGCTTCCGCAACATTGTAGATGCCGCCTCATCACTCAGAGCCATGCTTCCAGACGATAAAGATTACAACACAATTCTGACCGACTACTGGCTTGAGTACCTTCAAACCTTGCCGGAGTTGATGAAAAGAGGAGAGATCAGGAGGGCTTGCGAGGCAATCAGATTTTTTGCAGGAGAGATAACATCGAGAAGTGAGCTCGATGGTCTGTGGCTTTGCATTTTTGACTATGGCGATAGGATAGAGGTTGTGACGAACAGTGAAGAATACAAGCAGGGGAAGAAAGCTGTGGTTGCGTACCTCCCTCCGAGGAGGTTCGGCAAGGTGGTAAGCAGAGGGATGTTTGTACTCCAGCACGACAGGATAGCTAAGAAGGGAGAGCTTACGCTTGAAGACATAAGAAGTATAACAAAATGGCTGGGAGAGGTCGAATCAATTCTGATGGAGTTAACAAAAAATAGGTAATTACTTGGGTGGCCAGTTCTTTTCGAGCCACCCCTTAATCCTACCTGAGTCCATTGGCCCAACCAATACGTTCCATCCTGTCTCATCTTCAATGGCTCCCTGCAGTCTGGCCGCAAGTCCTGGAATGACGAGATACTTGTGGTTTACTTTCTCCTCTATTTTTGTTTCCTCTATCAGTTCTTTAACCTTTGAAGCTGTGAACTGACCTCCAGCTACACTGACCTCAACTCCTAACCCTTCAGTGTTGAGCACAAGCAGCCATCCCTTGATGCCGCCGCTCGTAAGGTCACTCTCGACTGTGTAGTAGGTAAGAGCAAAGTTCGTCGTGATGAACACCGGGTCGTCCGGACTTGGGTCATTGATCGGCTTAAGTCCTGGCTCGACCTGTACCGGCGTTCTTGGGTCGGTGTATATGTTGAATCTAAGCGTTATCGTAGGCATCACAACGTGCTGGTCGAGGCTTCTGAAAATCATAATGTCCCCGTATTTTACAATAAACATGCTTGCAATAACCGCCTCCCAGTAGGCCTTGCTGACTTCATCCCCGTCAATCAGCCATGCTGCGATCGGAGTGACCATTATCGGGTAGGCAACGTCCTTGTCCTGTCCCGCTATAGCAGTCCTGCGGAGCTGAATCACTCTCTCGAATGTACCCTTCAACCCTTCACCGAGCGGCTCAGTAACAGGATCGAGAACGATGTCCTTAACCCCAGCCTGCTTGAAAGTCACTGCTAAGCTCTTCAGCATATCCAGGTCCTTTGCCCTTATCGTTACGGGAACCTTGTAGTCGAGAGCGAGCTTCAGAAACTCCTTCCAGTTTCCTTCAGTTGCTGCATACATCAGGGGCCTCTGCTCTGCTATCTCTTCTAATGCGGCTTTCATGCACTCGGGATCGAGGGCAACGAGGATGAGGGGTTTTCCGTAGGAGGCGACCTTCTTCACAACCTCTCTATACCTTTTCGGATCTCCAGAAGTACATCTTACCGCAAAGCCATCGAGTGTGAGAAAGTTACCGACATAGAACTTTCTGTAGCTCACCAGTCTGTCACATCTTTCCTCTATAGCCTTGTCCTCCATCGTGTCCCACACGTCGTAGAAAAACGCCGTCGGATTGAAGAAAGTCAGCTCGTGTCTGTGGAGAACTTCCTCACCACCTATTTTAACCGCACTATCACCAACCCCTACGACAACTTCTGCTATCTCGGGCGCAGTTAACTCCAGAAGCTCATCGAGCTTCTTTTTAACCTTTGCATCCTTCTGGGCGTCTTCAACAAGGGGTTTGCAGTCAAGAACGGAGACTGATCTGTCAAGAACGTGGGCGGCAAAGCTCATGCAGGTGTCGAATCCACATTCCCCACAGTTGGTTCTCGGTAGGTAATTGTAAACCTCAAGAGGGCTCTTAACCTTCATCCCTACACCTCCATGAACATCCACTCTCCCGGATCAGCTACTGCTCCACTCACCTTCCCGCCGAGTGTGTTGAAAACCTCTTTAAGCACAGCTACTGCAATCGGGTGCATCATCATGAACAGGTCAACTCCTGCGAGTGAGAGTGTTAGACCGGTTATAATCTCCCAGATTGGTCCTCTGAGTTCTCTCGGACCCCATGGTGTGTCTTCTTCAATTGGAGAGTCTATCATCCACGCCTCTCTTGCCCCCCAAGCGTTAGTAGTGCCGCTCGATATTGGGAAGTTAAGGTCGGTGTCCCCCTTCAAACCGCTTATCCTGATCCTCTCCATGTTCGTGAAAGCATAGTCAAGGCCGTAACCCAGAGCTGCAGTAGTTGGGTCCATCACGATGCTATTTCTCGGCACCTCAACTCTCTTGAGCAGATACCTATTCAGTGTCTTCTGGTTGTTTATGTCCATCTGAGTCCAGCTGAGCACAACATGACCGTACTTCTTGGCAGCGTTTGCAATCCTTTCCCAGTCCATGTCAAGAGTTGCTGAGGCGAGCATGATCCTCTCTCCCTCAGCAACCTCTGCGGCCTTCTCAAGCACCTCCGGGTCCTTTTCCTTGTTACCACTACCACCAACAATAATTGGGCATTTGACTGCCTGCAGAACGTCTTCAAGGACCTTAACTGCCTCGCTCGCAGGAGTGTCGTCGAGCAGCGGATCAGTGCTTATCAGGTGGAGAGTGACAAGGTCTGCACCGAACTTCTTAACACACTTCTTCGCCCACTCTGCAGGGTCGTCAACCACATCTTCATAGTGCATCCTTACAGCCTTTGCGAGCATCGGTCTTCTGTCAAATACGTCAATCGCTATCGCAGGCAGATGTGGCTGTGGTGCATCGAAAGTGTAAAAAGCAAGGCTTTTCTGCCCCCCAAGCGTTAGGGTATATTCTCTACTTCCACCATCTGCTTTTGTTGCACCAAGAACTACTTCTTCGATCTTGCCCGGATATTCTTCCTTATACAGCTCGAACTTCGCTTTGGTAATCTCCTGTGGAATTCTGATTTCTTCAAGTGGTGCTGCTTCAGGCGCCGGGGCAGTTGGTGCTGGAGCGGTCGGCTGTGCTACGAAAGGTGTTGGGATGCCAAGAGCGGCAGAAAGTCTCTGGAGATATCCCAGAGCCATGTTTGCATGATACAGAAAATTGCCGAACTCTGAAAGCATTGAATAAAGAGGGGCAATTGCCGAAAGGTCAATTGCAGAACCTTCAAATTCTATCTCCAAGTCGCCCTCTATTTTAACCCCTTCAATTTCCTCTACATTATATTTTTTAAGAAGGTCTAAAAACTCCTCAAGCGTGAACTTTTTTGCCAAACCTATCACCTCGCCTCAACCGGTAACCTTAAGATAAAATTCGATACCTCCTTCATCTTTTTATAAACCTCGGAATCTTTATCTATAGCAGTCACGGGTTCCCCTCTCAGATCAACCTCTGCAACACTTTCATCATAGGGCAACACAGCAAGAATCTCAATACCCTCCTCATACGCAAACTCCCTTATTGTGTTTTCAGCCTCTTTACTTGTTATCCTGTTTGCTACTAAGTATATCTCCCTGAAGTTTAGTTTGAGCTCTTTGGCAAGCTCCTTTATTCTTCTTGCAGTAGCTAAACCCTTTCTTGACATATCGGTTACGATGATTATGTAATCAGCACTGTCAATTGTCTTCCTGCTGAAATGCTCTAAACCAGCTTCCGTGTCAATTACTATATACTCATAGTGTCTCATCAGCCTTTTCAACACACCTCTCAGCAGAGAATTGGCGAAACAGTAGCATCCTTCTCCCTCAGGCCTTCCCATAACAAGAAGGTCGTATCTCGGACATTCACATATCGCTTCGGCATAAATCTTGCCTTCCAGCCACTGTTCCTTGTTCATCGTTCCCATCTCATCTCTGCTTACCTGAAACAGTTCTCGAATTTCGCCAAGAGTCTTTCTTACCTCATCGGCAACTCCAAGAGCTTCTGGAAGGTTGCTATCGGGGTCAGCATCTACAGCAAGTACACTGGTTGTGTTTTCTGAAATAAAATTTACGAGGAGGGCGGAAACAAGTGTTTTTCCCGTTCCACCCTTGCCCGCTACTGCTATTACTGTCATTCTTCTTCCTCTATTATCAGCTCTGGTATGTGTATTTGAGCACCTTTAAGGATGAGTTTAACCTTTTTTACTTCTTCCTCCATTACTTCCCACCCTTCTTCTCCTTCTCCGCCTTCTTGATTATGACCTTGTCAATAGTAATCTTTGCATCCTTGATGATCAGTTTAACTCCTGCTGGTGCTGCAGACGGGGCAGGCATCTGAAGGGCAGGAAGCTGGAATCCGGGCATTGCAGGCATTTGCATAGGTTGCATCGCTGCTGGCTGTGCTACGGCAGGCTGAGCAGCAGCTTCTGCTGGAGCTTCTGCGACTTCTTCAACCTCCTCTTCTTCCTCCTCAACCCATCCGTTTGTTATCTTCTGCCCATCAACCGGCCTGACGACTCCCTTGACAACCGGGTGATCAACCTTCTTCAGGAACTCTCTGAGCTCATCCAAAGTCTTTGCATCATCCTCGGTTGCAATCTTATCTCTGATATCATCCGGTATGTACTTCGCAATTCTTTCCTTGAGCTCCTTCGGCATCCAGACAACTCTATACCATCCACCATCAGCCTGAATGAATTTCTTGCTTCTGAAGTAAGCAATACCAACACCGAGGAAACCTACAACCTGCTTTCCACCACCAGTCTGCCCGGCCATTGTTGAGAAGGTCAAACCATTGGGGGCGGGCTCAGCATAACCTCTGTGCACCCAGCCAATACCGTCAACTTCTGGCATGTAGAAGCCGATGACCTCAAAACATCCGCAGCTTGTGTGCGGATACTCGAAGAAGCTGTGCAGCTTTATTCTCTCGTATTCTCCACCGCTCTCCTGCTTTGCAAAGTCGTTAACACCACTGTACTCTCCTCCAATTGGATCGAGCAACTCACCCTTAGGTATAGCTCTGTTCGGCCCCTCAGGATCAACCTTGGCTGCTGCTCTACCATCGAACCAGGTTATGGCTCCACAGAGCGATGGTCTGTCTGGTGAGACGACACAGACATTTGTTGGGGCAAAGCTCTGGCAGAGGGTGCATGAATAGAACTCGTCAACATCCTCATCACTCAAAGCTTCTACTCTTGCATCTCTCTCCTCATATATTGGCATTGCTACCTCGTTCAGCAGCTTATCAACCAAATCCTTGTCGGTCACATACACTGCTTCAATCTTCTCTATGAAGGGTAGTTCGTTCTTGTAGAGCATCATTGTTGCTTTTGCAATCTGAATCAGGCTGTTAAGACCTTTCTTAATAGCATTCTTTCCAATTCTGATCCAGATGTCATATCTCTGGTTGAGATGCATATAACCTTCAAGGTAGTTCTGGAAGTCGTGATTTCTTCTCTCAATAACTGGTTCGAGGTCTGTCTCAACCATCTCACCAGCAATGTAGTATACCATCGCGTAAGGATGCGTCGAACCTTCTTCCATCTCATCAAGGTCAGGTCCGATGAGTGTTACCTTCATGTCCTCTACCTGGTCCACAGGTAAAGCCATTACGAGTTCAAAACCGGGCTGTGATGGGCCACCCAGTTCAACATACATGTCGCCTTTTCTGATTCTCTCACCCTCGTACATCGGCGAAATGTCGAACGGAAACTCTGCTTCCTCGCCAACGCTCTCCTTAACCTTTGCACCTTCCGGAATTTCGATTCTTTTTCTCTCAACCATACTTTAACCACCTCCTCGATTTTAGGAACCTTATACCAAATCCAGCGAACTTTCAACAATACCACAATTTTTGTTTATTTGTAGTTATCGCTTTTTACCTATTCCTGATTTAACACGATTTCTCATTTCTAAGGGCGATCGGCGTGCTTCCACAACTTTTTGAGGGAAGAAGAATTTAAATTAATCGAAAATATTTGAAGTAGCAATTTTTTTAATCTTAATCATAAAAAGTATTACTAAACATAGTAAGAGTAACATTAAAAAATCATTAGACTAAATCCACAACAACCGTCTCACCACTCACAACCTGATTTTCGGTCAGAGTTATTGTCTTTACAACATTGCCAGCTCTGATGTGGTAAGGCGTTATTGGTTTGACAGGATAATCCGAATCGTGAGAGTAAGGCAATATGACACTATATACACCATTTTCAACCTTTGCTGTCGCGTAATATTCAAAAGTCCTGTTCTGATTTGTCACAATAGTTGCATTTATGACAACCTTAGTGACATTGCCGTCAACCTTTCCTGTAACTATAGCACCCTTCACCCTCTCGAAGATTTTTACATAGCCAGATGGCTCAAGCTTCACGTGAGGAATGTCCAGCTTACTGGAGTAAAGTTTGTTGTAAGTGTACTTGAAAATGATTTCCTGAGTCCCCATTGTTGGGCTTAAACCGTAAAGTGCTCTCTGGTATGCCTCAGTTATCGCAAATCTCAATACCTCAGATTCATTCATATTTTTACCGTAAAGAGACCTATACCTCACCCAATCACTCGGAAGCCCGCTCTCATATATCATTCTATAATGTGACAAACCACTACCATCAAAAAGATGAAGTCTGGCTTCCATAGTTTTGAAATAGAATTCACTGGGTATTCTCACAGGGACTAGAACCGAATTAGGGGGCACATCCCATTGGGACTTTGCAAATCCCACAACCCCCCCGCCGGATATATACATGAAACCGCCATAGTATTTCTCCGCAAGGGGCGAATCGCCTTCGGCCCACACAGCCATAGCATAAAACTTTCCAGTCTCCATCTCGACATCACTCACAACGTATCTCACATTAAGCTGCTCAGCAATCCACTCAGCATAGCTTTCGTTAAATGCTGTAAAGAATGCAGATGCACCGGGGACGTTGTTGTACTTGTTACCAATTCCATGCTGGAACGGGTTTGCTATGGGCATACGATGGGCGATGGTTTCGATCCAGTGTCCGTAATCCCACCAGCTTATAACTCCGTAAGTCTCGAATGGATAGTTAAAGGGCTCTTTATTGCTTTCGGGGATTGGATACAGCTCATAGTAAAAATCGTCGTACTTATCGCCATTTGGTGTATTCTCGCGCATCCATGACAGGGCATCATACCACTGCTTTTGGGGACCGCCAGACGATACACTTTCTATGTTGGCAAGAGAGTAGGTGGGATAAATTGCAAATAGGGCAATCAAAACGGCAAAGACTACTCTTGCTTTACTGTATTTCTCCTTAAACCCACTGGCACTTTTGATTGCTTTGTAGAGATGCAGCTTCTCAAAAAGAATGCTCAGGACAAGAGCTGAGTAAACAGCAGTGACTATAGCGAAGTAATAGGCAAACCTGTTCTGCCCCCAGAGTGCTATGAACATCGCTACTGCCCATATTAGCAAATTGAACTCAAGAAAGCTTTTGTTCTTGATAAATCTGTAAGCTGCATAGATAATTCCGGGAAAGGCAAAGAAGAAGAGGGTACCGAAATGCAGAAAGGCGTTTGTCAGAGTGAAATCTCCATTGTATGTAAAAAAGAATGGGTGAACCTCTGCAACTGTTAGTGCGCCTCCTTTCGGCTGAACCACGTGCAGAATTCTCGAAATCTGCCCAAACAAATCTGGAGCCGCGAGGGGCAGGACAACAAAAAGGATTAAACCTGGAACGATTAGTATGGCTTCTCTCAAACCCTTAGTTGCCTTCGAGTACTTCACGTCAAGTTGCCAGAGGATTAAGATAACCAACGCGTAGAAAACAAGCATGATCAGCTGAAGAGGCGAGTATCTTGTTGTGCTGAAATGGGGTGCTGAGAAGGCAAAGGGTGCATAAATTAACGCTGAAAATAGAAATATCAGGGCGGCTAAGGGTAAGATGTTAACAGGTATGGTGATTCTGTTACGTAAGATTAAAGAGATGTAAAGGGATCCGATAAAGATTAGGCCGAATGCGAATGCTGGTGCCCATGTGTCTATGTAAAGTCCATAGATAATGCCAGTAGCTGCTGCAAGAAAGAGATTTTTTCTCTCAAACCATTTCTCACTCTCTTTCCATCTGTTGAATGAGTATGAAAAGGCTGCGAGAGTTGCAATCATCCAGAAGACTTCCCAGACATGGTGGTCGTTGAACCCAAGCATGCTCCTCTGTAGAAACTGTCCAGGGATAAATGCTGCAAAAAATGCTGCTACTACCGCAACATTCTTACCAAAAACTTCTCTTGCGAGGATGTATGTCGGAATTATTGTTAAAACCCCGCCAATAACGGGTAGAAATGCCAGAACTGCTCTCAGTTCCTCCCCACTCGTTGTTCCCGATATAATTCCCGCTATGGAACCAAGATATACCAGAAACGGTCCAAAGTGTGTGTAAGAGCCATAGGGGTAATGTGTGAAAGGATCAAACCAAATTCTAAAGGGAAAATTGTGAATCGTGTTCTCAATAAGCCTGTAATAGTACCACGGGTCATTTCCACCAAGCCTTACAGTCCACGTGAACACACTGTCCCAAGGATTGAAAACCCTGAGTTTGATTGAAATTACAAATGCTATTATCAGAATGGGGACATGCCAGTACTTTTCAAAAATACCCTTTGCGTTCTGCATGGCAGAAAAAGTAAAATGCTTAATTTAAACTTTCTCATACATGCTGATCTTCGTAGGTTTAGGATTGTGGGATGTAGAAGATATTTCACTAAAGGGTTTAAAGACCGTAAAGGATGCTGACGAAGTTTACGCTGAATTCTACACGTCAAAAATTTCGACAAGTGTTGAAGATATGGAAAGATTTTTTGGAAGAGAAATTAGAGTTCTCGAAAGGAGTGATCTTGAGGAAAGAAGTTCAATACTTGTTGATAGGGCAAGGGAGGGAGATGTGGTTATTCTTGTTCCCGGAGACCCAATGGTGGCAACAACCCATTCTGCGATTCGATTAGAGGCGGAAAAGAGGGGTGTGAAAACGAGAATTATCCACGGTGCAAGCATTACGAGTGCCGTTTGCGGATTGACTGGCTTGCATAACTACAGGTTTGGGAAATCCGCTACTGTAAGCTGGCACACCTCAAAGACTCCCGTGGATGTTATAAACGCGAACAGAGAGATTGATGCCCACACACTACTATTTCTTGATCTCCACCCTGAGCCAATGAAGATAAAAGATGCAGTTGAAAAACTCTCTGAGGTTGATGCGAAGGTAACGGAATTGTTTGGAGTTGGCATCGCAAGAGCTGGCAGTAACGAGGTGGTAGTCAAGTGTGACAGGCTGAGTGAGCTTCGTAAATATAATTTTGGAGAACCTTTGCATATTCTGGTTGTTCTGGCGAAAACTCTACACTTTATGGAGTGTGAGTGTCTTATGGAGTTCGCTTCCGCTCCTTCTGAGATCGGGGAGATGGTAAGATGATAGACTTGATTCCAGACAGGGAGAGAGCGGGTTTACTCCTGCTATTACTCGGGTTTTTTGTCACGCTTTATCTTTGGTGGAGATTATGAGCGAGAGAGTGCCGAGGAGTGTAAACGAGATAAAAGAGCATTTTGGGGGGCTGATAGATGACGTAACCGCTGAACTGCTTGAAGCATACATCAATGGAAGAGAGCCAATAGTGAAGTTGAGTGAGATTGCCAGTAAAAAGGGAAAGGTTCTCGTTGAGGGTAGAGTGGTGAGAGTCTTTCCCGTGAGACACTTCAGCCGTGAAGGTAGAAAGGGGAAAGTCGGGAGTATTTACCTTGAAGACGATTGTGTTATCAGGGTGAACTTCTGGAACGATGCTGCGACCGTGATAGAGACCGGGGATGTTTTCGAGGGGGCGAAGTTGAGGCTTAGGGGGTACAGCAGGAATGGAGAATTGCACGTGAACGACCCGTTAGATGTCGAAGTAAGCATTGAGTACTGCTCAATTTCCGAATTAAAGCCAGAGACCAGAGCAAATTTGAAGGGATGGGTAAGCGGAATCGGAGACCCAGAGGAGGCAAATGAAATATTCGTTTCAGATGGGAGTGGAAGAATTAGGGTTTTACTTGAGAATCGGGAAGCCTACTTTAAAGCGGATATTGGAGATTACGTCGAAATTCTGAACGGATACGTGAGGGAAGATGAGGGTGGAGAGATTGAAGTTTACGTGGACAGAAATTCAAGGGTTAGATTCGGGGAATAAAAGAGATGTGATGTGCATTTGCAGTCAGAGCAGCCAAAGTGCGGGATTTGCTGAAATCTACTGAATCTGGATGCAAGCTCGCATTCATCCAGATGTGTCAAAACCGCCCCAACGATAGTCATAACCGACGAAATGTAATCTATGTGCCACCTTTTCTTTTTTTGCTTGGCAAAGTGTCTTTTAACTCTGTGTATGCCACTTCTCGCACTTCCAACGTAGTAAAAGTAACCGGAAGGAAAGGTTAGCTTACCGAGCCTCCCGACTGCAATCTCTCTTTTCCTGTAGTTGAGGAGAATGAGTACGTAGGAGGACACAACAACTTTCGTTGCCTTTATAAAATATTTCTTCCAGTAATATAGCGTGAAATGGGAGAAATTGTTTTCCGTCCTGCTCGCTTCACTTCTGGTTTTGTGCATTCAGAACACATATGGAGAGATCAGTAAAGAAGATTACTGTGATAAGCTCTGGAGGTATGATATAGAGTGCGCAATTGATTATATGCTCTCACCAGACGAGCTTCAGGAGATATCCAGCATTGCTGAAAAATTAAAGGGGAGTAATTGCAAACAAACAGCCTGGAACGTTCTTGAGTGGGTGGACAAAAATATCAAATACGATTATGAGAAATCTTCCCTGCCTCCACCTGAGGTCAAAATTTCGCCAGCAGGGGTTGAAGTCTACAACCAGGAAAGGTATATTCAAACACCTTCCGAAACTGCTTTGAGAGGTAAAGGAATATGCACAGATTACACCTTCTTAATCGCCGCTCTACTGCTTTACAACGGATGTGATCCCTACGTTGTTAACATGACCTTCGAAGGAGGGGCAGAAGGGCATGTTTCGGCGGCGATAGAGATCAACGGCACATATTACTTTCTTGATCAGCATCTCCCACCTCTTGATCCGGGGAGTTACTACGGAAAATGGCTCAGAGATGGGAGAAAGATAGCAGAAGCTGTAGTGTATTCTCTAAAAGGAGAGGACAAAATGGATTTCAGTGTTGATTTCCAGATAACAGAGAAGGATTTGGCGAAACTCGAAGAGGGTATGAACAAAATAATTGGGGACGAATACGGGCTTAGGAGAGACTTAAGACTGAGAGAAAAGCTTCCCGTTGGATACAGTGAGGGTAAAATTTTAACACTCATCATGGAAAATATGGCTGACTACTATACACCTGAGTTCAGAAGAGAGATTGCTGGCTACATTGTAGATAAACTTGCAAATGAGGACAGTCTGGAGAGTTACAGGAGCTTTAAACTTGATGTTGATGTTTCCGGAAATAATCTTGCAGTCAAGCTGTATCTGGCAAGATGATAGAGTAAGAGTTATTTATTTAAGATGACGAATGGATTGTGTGAAGGTATATGTCATTGACTCCAGCGCCATCTTCCAGAGAAAAGCTGTCTACCAAAATATGGTAACCGTGCCGGAGGTGGCTGCAGAAATATTGGATGAAGCCTCAGCGCTTTACTTCAGTGTGAAAAACCTAAAAGTTGAAGAGGCCAGTGAAGGAAGCGTTAAAGAAGTTTTGGAGGCTGCGAATAAAACAGGAGATATACACAAGCTTTCTGAGACAGATATAAAAGTTCTGGCAAAAGCATTGGATGAAATAAAGAAGGGGAACGATGTTGTCTTGGTTACAGACGATTATGCAATTCAGAATGTTGCGATGAGTTTGGGAGTAAAGTTTGAAGGTATTCTCCACAGGCAAATCTCAAAAGAATTTAAATGGGTTAAGGTATGTAGAGGTTGTGGGAGGAGAATTGAGTCGGACGTGTGTCCTGTGTGTGGTAGTGAAGCTGTAATTAGGAGGGTTAAAAATGACAAAAATTGAGACTCTCGTTGAGAGGGCGAAGAGGTTGAAGGAGAAGGGGCTTACAACAGAGGAGATTGCCGATGAGCTAAACGTATCAAGAGAGACCGCAATGTGGTTGCTTACAAGGGTCACTGAAACTCCCCCGTCGGACATATACGTGGAGTGGAGGGAGCTTACAAAGCCTGCAAGACTGAGACATATAGCTTCAGCCGTTGCACATATGATAAAATCTGAAGTTAAAGATGGTGTTGACGTGATTGTTGGAATTGCTACAAGTGGAATCCCCCTCGCCTCAATGGTAGCCGAGGAGCTTGGTTGCGATCTTGCGATTTACTACCCCAGAAAGTTTAAGGTTGAGGACGAGAAGCCGAGAGGTGGAATACTCAGTGAGAATTTTGCAAGAGTGGCAGGCAAGAAGTGTGTGATAATTGACGATATAATTTCCACAGGCAGGTCTATAAAGGAGGCGGCTGAGGTCATTGAAGCCAACGAGGGAAAGCCAATATGTGCCGCGGTTATAGTGAACAAGAGGGGTAGTAGGGAAATAGACTCTCTTCCAGTGTTAAGTATGCTCAAGATCGTGAGGATATAATGGATGTTACAGTCGTTATACCAACTCTCAACGAGGAGGAAGCGATTGGAGAGGTAGTTGAGGGATTTGTCAGGCAAGGATACCGGGTTCTGGTAATTGATGGTAATAGTCAGGACAGAACGAGAGAGATTGCAAGGGAAAAGGGTGCTGAAGTTGTTATTCAAAGCGGGAAAGGAAAAGGACAGGCTGTTGCAGAGGCTTTTGAGATCGTCAACAGCGATGTTGTTGTCTTAATTGATGGAGATGGCAGTTATTTACCAGATGAGGTCGAAAAGCTATTGAAGCCTATAAAAAAGGGGATAGCTGATCACGTTGTGGGGAACAGATTTGCTAATTACGAGAAGGGGGCTTTTACGAGATTAAATCTTTTCGGAAACAAGATTCTTAACTTTTTCTTCAGACTTGCATACGGATATGAGCTTAGAGACATCCTCTCAGGATACAGAGCGATGACAAGAGATGTTTACAAAAACGTTGATCTGAAAAAGCCCGGATTTGAGGTTGAAACAGAGTTGACGGTGGAAACAATAGCCAAAGGCTTCAGAATAATGGAGGTACCGATTACATATCTGAAGAGAGGTGGAAAGACTAAGCTGAATCCGCTGAAAGATGGGTTCAGGATTGGGAAAACCATATACGAGCTTTTGAGCCGATACAGTCCGGCCAGGTATCTCTACTTTTTTGGATTTGGCTTTATTGTTGCAGGACTGATTTCCGGATGTTATGTGGTTATCGAGTGGTTTGCGAGAGTTACCCACTTTCTGCTGGCAATATTGACCGCCTTATTCATAATAACGGGTGTCCAGCTTTTGATGTTCGGACTGATAGCCGACTTTATATTCAGAAGTAACGTCGAGTTTCGGAAAGAGATCAGAAGGCTCAGAGAGGCGATAGAGGGTGAAGGTAAGAGAGATTGAAGAGCTTTTTAACCGCAGTCTGCATGAGATAGGGAAAATTGCTGATTCGATGAACGACAGGGTGATGTTCGTTGTAAACAGACATATCAACTATACTGATGTCTGCGTTTCCCGATGCCCGCTCTGTGCCTTCAACAACAGAGAAAGATATCTCCTTACTCCTCAGGAGGTTGTAGGGAAAGCCAAGGAAGCATACAGAAACGGAGTAACAGAGGTGCATATTGTAGGAGGGCACAATCCGGATGTTGGTGTGGAGTACTTTGAGGAAATTTTCAGTAAAATAAGGCAGGAGATACCAGATGTTGTTATCAAGGCCTTAACTGCAACTGAGGTGTATTATTACGCCAAGAAGGAGAAGATGAGCATCAGAGAATTTTTGTCAAGGTTGAAGGATGCTGGATTGGGAGCGATGCCCGGAGGTGGGGCGGAAATACTGGTGGATGAGGTAAGGAGGAAAATATGTCCAAATAAATGCAGCAGTGAGGAATGGCTAAGGGTTATGAAGATTGCACATGAGCTTGGGATTAGAAGCAACGCGACCATGCTTTTCGGCCATGTTGAAAGCATAAGGCACAGAGCCATCCACCTGTATAAGCTAAGGAAGCTTCAGGAGGAGACAGGAGGATTTGTTTCATTCATCCCGCTTGTTTATCATCCAGAGAACACACCATTAAGTGAAATTGTTGGAGAGATAACCGATGTCGTGGATATTCTGAAAACCATCGCCGTTTCGAGAATTGTTTTGGACAACTTCAAAAGTGTGAGAGCTTACTGGGTGATGCTGGGAGAGAAGCTTGCCGAAGTTGCTCTGAGGTATGGGGCAAACGATATAGATGGTACAGTTATGGAGGAAAAAATAACCCATGCTGCCGGGGCGAAAACGCCTGAGGGCTTAACAGTAGAAAGGCTGATTGAGATTGGGAAAAGTGCTGGTAAAAGGGTTGGGCAGAGGGACACCTTCTGCAACATTCTGAGGTGGTACACCTGAGAATCGGGAAGTTTGGCTACCTGAACAACTTTCTCCCCTATTACTTCCTAAACGAGTCGGTGGAGATCATGGAAGCAAGTCCGAGAAAGATGTCTTCAATGCTGCTTGCTGGAGAGATTGACTACGCTCCAGTGCCAGCCTTCTTCTACCTCTCTAACAGGGATAGGCTGAGGCATTACGAGTTCTGTGTTGCTTCAGAGGGTAAGGTAATCAGCGTGGTAGTGGTTTCAAAGAACAAGAAGCTCGATGATGGACCAATTGCCGTTACCCAGGATACAGTTACGTCTCTCAACCTTCTCAGGATAATACTGGAGGAGAAAGGGTTAAAGAATAAGCTCATTCCTATGGAGACAGCAAAGGCTTTCGAGATGCTTGAAAAGTGTGATCACGCACTGGTTATTGGAGATGAGGCGATTAAGGCAAGGATGATTTACAGAGTTGTGATGGACTTGGGGGAAGAGTGGTATGACCTAACCTCGCTGCCAATGGTGTTTGGAATCTCTGCATCTCTGAAGGATGTTGATGCTGCAGCAATAGACAGGAAAATTCTCGATGCCACAGAGGAAGGGTTCAAAAGGTTTGAAGAAGTTGTTAAAGCAGCTGAGGAGAGTTTCAGGATGCCAAGAGAGTTTCTTGAGGAATACTTCAGAACCCTGAGGTTTAGGCTTGGCAGCAGAGAAAGGAGGGGATTAGATGAGTTCGAAAAGCTCTGCAGAGATTACGGATTACTCTGATCTGGGCAGAAAAGAGGCGTTAAAGCTATTCACCCTGCCAATCCACGATGTGGGCAAGATTGCAGATGAAATAAGAAAGAAAAAGTGTGGAGACTTAGTGACATTTGTCATTGACACCAACATAAACTACACCAACGTTTGCGTTTCGAAATGCAAGTTTTGTGCATTCTACGCCAGAAATGGTGGCTATGTGCTGTCCCACGAGGAGATTCTGAGGAGGGTGGGTGAGGCGGCTAAGGTTGGGGCTACACAGATCATGCTGCAGGGTGGAATGAATCCTGAACTGGGTCTGGAATGGTTTGAAGAGCTTTTCAGGAAGATTAAGGAAAGATACCCGGAAGTTCACATCCACAGCCTTTCTCCACCAGAGATAGTTTTTCTCGCCAGAGTTGAGAGAGTTAGCGAGAGGGAGGTTCTGGAGAGGTTGAGGGAGGCAGGGCTCGATTCCTTGCCCGGTGGTGGGGCAGAAATACTGGTTGACGAGGTCAGAAGAAAATTGAGCCCAAACAAGTGCAGCAGCGATGAATGGTTGAAAGTAATGGAGGTTGCCCATAGCCTTGGAATGCCCACCACAGCCACAATGATGTTTGGACACGTGGAGAGCGATGAAGATATAGTGGAGCATCTGCTCAAGATAAGGGAACTGCAAGATAAGACCAAGGGCTTTACAGCCTTCATCCCGTGGACTTTCCAGCCGGGCAATACCGAGCTTTATGGTGAAATAAAGAAGCCTGTTTCTCCACTCAGATATCTTCAGGTTCTCGCCATTTCCAGAATAGTTCTGAACAACTTCAGGAACATTCAGGCTTCTTGGCTCACTCAGGGGTTTGAAATAGCTACTCTCAGCCTTTTCTTTGGCGCAAACGACTTTGGCGGGACGATGCTTGAGGAGAACGTTGTCAGAGCAACAGGTAAGGATTTCAGACCAGCGAAGGTTGACGAGATAGTCAGGGCCGTTAAGGCTGTGGGAAGGCCTGTGGCATTGAGAGATACATACTACAGGATTCTGGAGTGGTTCTGATGGTTGGAGATATTAGAAGACTGATTGAAAAGTACGGATTAACGGTAGAGATTGAGGAGATAGAGCCAGCAGCACTCAGACTGGATTTGAGGGCAAGATGGAAGTGCATGTTCGGTTGCGAGAACTTCGGAAAACCATCCTGTCCACCTAATGTCCCGGAATATGAGGAATGTGTGAGGTTTGTAAAAGCCTACAAAAGGGCTATTCTTTTCAGATTCAAGATTAAAGAGATAGAGGACGTAAAGAGGGCTCAGGAGTTCATGGTTGAAGCAGAGATGAGCCTGAAAAAGCCCTACACCCTTGCAACCTTTCCGGGAGGGTGTGTGATATGCGAAGAGTGCAAAGGAAAATGTGAAAAAGCCCGACCATCGGTATCGGCACTTTGCATTGACGCATCTCAGTTCAGGTTGAGAGATGAGGAAATGGTTGCAGTGCTTTTTGTCGAATAGTAAAAATTTTTGATTTTCGGCACAACTCAAATCGTGGAAGCAAAGCTATATAGAAGACTGAAGGGCAAATGCGTCTGCCAGCTATGCTGGAGATTCTGTAAAATTGACGAGGAAGAGGCTGGATTCTGCAATGTTAGGGTTGTAAAGGGAGGCAGACTCTACACACTTAGCTACGGAAGGCTGAGTTACCTTGAAAGTCGCCCAATCGAGATCAAACCCTTATTCCACTTCCTCCCCGGCAGCACCAGCATAACCTTCTCAAGCTACTCATGCAACCTCGACTGCCCTTGGTGTCAGAACTGGCATATTTCCAAATCTCCTCCTATGGATGGGAAAATCACCCCGGCTGAAAGGGTTGTGGATAAAGCAGTGAGGCACGGCGATGAGAGCACGTGTGCGAGTTTGAACGAGCCAACCCTGCTTTTTGAATACCTTCTTGACGTTTTCTCACTGGCTAAGGAGAAAGGATTGATGAACACGATGGTATCGAATGGATATATGAGCATAATGGCTCTGAGAGAACTCAGAAAAGCAGGACTGGATGCCATAAACATTGACGTCAAGGGTGACGATAGAAGTTACGAGTTGATTGGCGGAAAAGCGGAATACGTTTGGAGGGTGATAAAGGAGGCTGTAAGGCTGGGTGTGCACGTTGAGGTGATTTGCCTTCTTGTCACTGATGTCAGCGATGGTGAAGATGTGATAAAAGAGAATGTGGAGAGACTTGCCGCTATCAATTCGGAAATTCCGATTCACTTTACTCGCTACTTCCCTGCCTACATGTTCAACGCTCCTCCCACAAAGATAGAAAGGCTCGAAAGGGCTGTAAATATAGCAAAAAAGGAGTTGAGCTACGCGTATATTGGCAATGTCCCCGGACATCGTTACGAGAATACATACTGCCCTGACTGCGAGGAGTTATTGATAAAACGCTATCACGTTAGAGTTTTTGAAAACAAACTTGTTAACAGCTGCTGCCCCAACTGTGGGAAGGAGATTTACGGGGTTTGGCGTATGTAAGGACGAAAATAACTGCCACAAATATTGCCTCAATCGAAGCTACACTCTAAGAATTTTGCTGAGAGTTAGTATAAAGGAGATAGTATATTAAACACACTCTATCAAACCACAATATTTTTAAACTATAGTATACCAATTAATATATGGTAGCAAGTTACTTAGATTTGCACATCATTGATTTTTGCCAATTAAATTGTAAACACTGCTATCTTAAGAGAAACAACGAAAATCTAACCACTATGGATATAGAGATGCTAAAAAATATTTGTAACGACTTCTTAAACACAGACTTTCCTTTTTCGAAAAAAAGTATTATACTAAGCGGTGGAGAGCCACTTCTTCATCCAAAATTCGCTGAGATATGCGAACTTGTCAGAATGCTGGTTGGCAGCGTCAGATTGAGCACAAATGGGATTTTAATCCCAAAATACATACACCTTTTCAGAAGGTGGGATGGTATTCAAGTAAGTGTAGACGGAGATAGAAGAACTCACGATTTCATTCGAGGTCAAGGCAGTTATGACCACGCTGTTAACGCTCTGTTTTTGCTTGATGAGAAGAGAATAAACCATAGTGTTGGATTTACAATAAATTGTTTGAACTCAAATTGTGTGGATCACATCATTAATCTGTGCGTCAACACGGGATCAATGACTCTAAATCTAAACTTGTACCATCCTGTCCAAAGCAATGAATTCATCAAACCAATCACATTTAAAAAATGGATCGAGATTAAGGAATACGCAACAAAAAGAGCTGAGAAACTGTGAGTTGTAAATTATAATTAAATAAAGAGGTGTTTGTGTTGAGAAAAATACTAATAACTGTTCTATTTGTGCTTGGCTTGGCTCTCTTGATTATTCATACTTCGCCACCCCCCTTTGAGGAGTGTAAAGCATTTCGAAACGCTGAAGTTTTTCACCTCACTTCCACTCCTCTGAACGAGTTCTTCATTTCTTGGAGTCCAGATAGCAACAAAATAATTTACAATTCTGAAAACCAAATTTGGGTTTTTGACTTGGAAAGCAGAACAACTGAGCGAATCACGGAAAACGGTGTCTATCTTGACGGTAAATTCAGTCCGGACGGAAGAAAGATAGCGTTTGTTTCGATCCACAACGATAGCTCAAGCATCTGCGTTATGGAATACAGAACGAGGGTTACAGAATGTTTTGAGATGGATGGCAAAAATCTGAATCCGAAGTGGAGTCCAGATGGGAGCAAAATCACATTCGTGAGAGTTGATGAATCCGGGAGGCACCTGTGGGTGATGAATGCAGACGGAAGCAACCAGAGACCTTTAACTCATGATCTCGGAAAAGTTGAATGCTGGAATTATGACTGGAGTCCTGATGGTAGCAAAATAGCTTTTTCAGTTAAAATCTCTGGAAAAAGGGAGGTGTGGGTTATGAATAAAGATGGAAACGGAAAAAGAAAGCTTGGTAATGGAATGCTGCCAGAGTGGGTGACTGAGAGGGAGTTATACTTTCTCAACAATTCCACACTGTACGGCGTAGATGTGGAAAGCAGACTACAAAGAGTTGTGGCTGAGGGAGTAGGCCATTACACGCTGTACGGTGGATTGCTCGTTCACGATTTTGACTTCAACATCACCATTTTATGTCTGAACGCAATGGAAGATATGAGACTGACAAAAAGCGGGCACGATATATTTCCTGTTTTCAGTCCAGATGGGAGAAAAATTGCCTTCATGACTGACAGATTTGGAAACTTTGATGTCTGGATTGTATTCGCAGGGAGCAGTTATAGCTTTTGAGTTTGTAAAATTGTTTTTGGTGGCACGCTTATGAGTTTTACCGCACAACCTTCCCGGGATTCAAAATTCCCTGGGGATCAAATAGGAGTTTGATTTCCTTCATAATCCTATATTGGTCTGGAAACAGCTCAGCCAGCTCCTTAGTTTTCACCACCCCTATGCCATGCTCACCACTTATCACCCCTCCATAGCTGACTGCCAGCCTGAGCAACTCTTCACGAAAATTGAAATAGCTGTTCATCCAATCATCATAAATCAGAGGGTGCTGGTGGACATTTCCATCTCCAGCATGACCGTAGGTAATCAGATCTACGCCATATCTGGCAGCGATTTCGTTGCTCTTCCTGTAATACTCCGCAATTTTGGCAGGAGGGACACAAACATCGAGAATCTCTATAATATCCTTTCTCAACCCCTCATAAATCAACCCTCTGATTTTCAGCAGCCTGTCCTGATCCTTTTTTGTGGTGGCAGCGTAAACGTTGATGGCTCCAAATTTCTCGGAAATTGCTGCAGCCCCTTCCGCCTCATCAAAGCTCTCGAATATCATCAAAAGGTGCGCTTCCCCATCTCTGCTAACCCACTTCTCTCCACTGACTCTCTCTCCAACCTCCACAGCCTTTTTTTCCATAAATTCAAGGGCTAAAGGAAGCATTTTTGCGGAGATTTCAACAACACAGTCCATCGCATCCTCCATTGTTGAAAAGGGTACTGCAAGAACAGTCATATCTCTTAGCTGAGGAAAGAGTCTGATTTTTGCTCTGGTGATGATGCCAAGTGTGCCTTCACTACCGACAAAAAGGTGAAGAAGGGAATAACCGGATGAATTCTTTATCGTCTTCCCTCCTATCTCTAAAATTCTGCCATTGGTAAGAACGACCTCTAATGCAAGCACATAGTTCCTCATCGTGCCGTACTTCAGGGCTCTGACACCACCGGCATTCGTGGCGATCATTCCTCCCACCGTCGCGGTTTCTGCTCCGGGGTGAGGAGGAAAACTCAAACCGTGCTTGAAAACAGCATCATCAAGCTGCTTCAATGTCACTCCAGCACCACAATCCGCTATCCTATTCTCTCTGTCCACCTTAATCTCCGTCATTCTCTCGGTTGACAGAACTATTCCCTCAACCGTAGGAATGGCACCACCACTCAGTCCAGTTCCACCACCTCTTGTAAAAATGGGTATTCTCCTTTTGGAGGCAAATTTGAGTATTTCAGAAACCTCGTTCGCATTTTTCGGTTTGACGACCACGAATTTATTGGCAGGTTTAGGTGCGATTAAGGGAGGTGTTTCGTCGTAAGCGTAAGCTCCAGAAGGTGGGAAGACTTCAATTATCCCAGTAAGCTCTTCAACCCAATCCATAAAAAGGGTAAAATTTTAGAATTTAAGAATTCTCGCCGAAACGACAATCGGATCCCAGATGGGTGTGAAGGGTGGTGCATAGCCGAGGTCAGCAAAGAAAACATCTCTTGTCGTGAATCCTGCCTGAATCATTGTGGCAAAGACGTTCACTCTCATTGCAACATCCGCCCCCAGAACCTGCGCTCCCAAGATTCTGTTTGTTTCCTTCTCAGCCACAACCTTCAGCAAAGTATCTCTTGCCCCCGGATAGTAGTGAACCCTCGTCTTTGCCTTAACAGTTGCAGTCTTAACATCATATCCCTCAGCCTTTGCAGCTTTTTCAGTCAGCCCTGTAGCCCCAATCTCAAAATCAAAGAACTTTGTAAGCTGTGTGCCAAGCACACCCGGAAACTCGATGTTTCCTCCCGCGGCATTTACACCAGCCACATAACCCATTTTGTTCCCCGGAGGAGCTAATGGTATCCAAACCCTTTTCTTCGTCAGCATGTGGATTGTCTCTGCACAATCTCCGGCAGCAAAGACGTTCTCAACGCTTGTCTGCATCCTGCTGTCAGTCCAGATTGCTCCCGTTTCCCCAATCTTGCACCCAACTTCTTCGGCAATGGCTGTATTCGCTTTAACTCCTGTTGCAACAATTACAACATCTGCTGGATACTCCCCTTTGTCCGTAACGACCTTCTTCACAGTATCTTTGCCCTCAAAGGCTTCTACCTTCTCTCCAAGCTTCAGATTTACTTTCTCAGCAATTTTTTCCTTAACGATATCTGCCACATCCCTGTCTAAATTGGGCAAAGGCTGGTCAAGGAACTCAATCACGGTAACCTTCTTTCCTCTCGCTGCCGCAGCTTCTGCCATCTCAACCCCAATATAACCAGCTCCAACAATTACAACGTTCTCTGCCATTTCCACAGCTTTTTTGAGTTCAGCTGCTTGAGAGGGGTGTCTTACAGTAAAGACGTTTTGCAAACCCAGTCCTTCAAAGGGAGGGGTTTTTGGTAAAGCTCCGGTAGCGATTACGAGTTTGTCCCATTCGTAGCTTTTCTCTTGCCCGTTCTCCTCAACCCTCACAAAACCATCTCCCGCCTCCACAACTCTGGCGTTGATGTGCAGATCAATTCCCCTCTTCTCTCTGAAAAACTCAGGTGGATAGTACATCAGGTGTGAAGGGTCTGACAACCCCTCCACAACATAGGGAATCCCACACGGAGCGTGGCTCACGAAACTTGTTTCCTCAAAAACCTTCACATCCCAATCCGGCTTCAGAGCCTTAACCCTTGAAGCTGCGCTCATTCCAGCTGCCCCACCGCCGATAACAACAACCTTCATGTTTTATCCTTATTCAGAACCAATTTATTCTTTTCGCGGTTTTGTAAAATAAAAAATAAAAGATGATTTTATTTGGGATGCGCTATAAAGAAGTCCATAACCTTTGCTCCCACCTCAAAATCCGCTTTGAAACACGTAACCTCGTGCATGTAGTTTGTGAGTCTCTTTCCATTGGGCAGGCAGTGTCCTCCATCAAAACCAAGGGTAACCAAAACCAGTCCCCCACCTACCCCAGAATGAACCAGATACTCATACCAGTATCCGTTACCAGTATAGCGTTTATGCACATACTTTCCAGAGCCGTATTTCCACCAGTATGGATCGTAATGCAACGTTTCTTCCTCGTAGTCCCCCATACTGGACAGATAAAGGTCTCTGTTCTTCTTTATGACCCCCAGCAAATAGTAGTTCACATCGTATGCCCCAACGATTTCGAATACTGGATTCTTGGGTGGTTTACATGGTAACGGCCCGAAAATAGATGCTATTAAGGCGTAGCTGGCAAAGAAATCACTGTCCTCGCAAATAAACCTGTAAACCATGTCTCGTGTTCCTTGTGAGAAGCCAAGTGCATGAATACGTGACCTGTCAACGTTCCATGCATTAACAGCCTCCTTAACAAACTTCAAAACCTTATCCTTGTCAAATCCTGGCTTGTATAGCTTCCCACCTGCCCAGTAAGTCCCGAGATTTGGCTGTATTACGATGTAAGGTGTTTTTGCTCCTCTTTCTTCAGCATACCACCCAAACTCGCGCATGTGCGTTCCATCATTCTGATTCTCTGCATTCATCAATGCACCGTGCTGATCTACGATGAGACCACATCCACCTTTTTCGCAGCCGGGTGGGACTGAGACTGTGTAGATTATTCCATCACACTCATACTGTCTCGGCTCGCTCGGACTGGGTGTGGAGTCTATGTTCGTTATGGGGCAAGTTTCAGTGGGAGGATCAACGATGTAGGCGAAATGGAACTCCTCCCCAAAAACCGTCGGCATTGTTACTATAAATAAAACCGTAGCCAACACCACAAATCTCAGATTCATGCCTTCTTTAATAACTATATCAATAAATATTTTTCGTTAAATTTATGGCTATAATCATTATAATTTGAAAAAGGATGAGAAATCAGGCAGGTTTATGTTAACCTGTTCACTGAGAAGAGAAGTTTATAATCAGCCTCATCTAAACAGCGAGTATGATAATAACAGACGACCACATGCACCTTTACAATCACCTCAGGTTAAAGGCTCTGGAGCAGTTCAAGGAGACTGGAGGCACACACGTTTTTCTTGTATCCCTGCTCTGCCATCATTACGATGTGAGACCGAATTCAGGCAAGGACTTTGCTGAAGTATTTGACAGACACCTAAGCTTGGTTGAGAAGGCAAATAGGATCGTTAAGGCCTATGCAGTTTTGAGCGTGCATCCAGCGGAGATTACGGTAATTGGAGGTAGGGTAGGGTTTGAAAGGGCTGCAGAGATTATGAAGGAAGCTCTGGATTTGGCAGGAAAGTACGTTGAGGAGGGAAAGGCTGTTGCGATAAAATCGGGTAGACCGCACTATCCGGTAAACAGGCAGGTATGGAAGCTAAGCAACGAAGTGCTCATGCACGCGTTTGAGGTCGCGAAGGATGTCGGGTGTGTGGTGCAGCTTCACACGGAGAGGTATTCCAAGGAGGGAATGGTCGAAATTGCGGAGATGGCTGACAGTGTCGGGCTGAAAAGAGAAAGAGTTGTGAAACATTTCTCACCGCCAAGAGTAAGAGAGTTTGAGGAGATTGGTATCTTTCCATCGGTTCTTGCCGGAAACGACAACGTATTAAAGGCTGCAGAACAGGGAGACAGGTTTATGGTTGAGACGGACTACATAGATGACAAAAAGAGGCCAGGCGCGGTTCTTGGACCCAAGACCGTCCCGAAGAAGATAAAGGAGCTTCTTGAGAATGGTTACGACGAGGATTTTGTTTACAAAATCTGTGCCGAAAACGTGGCGAAGGTTTATGGTGTGGAGCTATGATGGAAGATTTTGCGGTTGTAAGCGCGAAAAAGTCGCTTGAAAGGAGGGGGTTCGGGATTAGAAAGGGAGATAAGATATATCTCCACCCTCTGGAGGCTGTATATCTGCAAATTAAAGGAATAGCAAGTTTTGGAGAGCTTAAAGAAGTCCTTGAATGGGCAAAAACCAGATTGGAAGACTTTTCCACCTACTATTTTGTCTACGAAGACCTGAGAGACAGGGGAAATAGAGTGAAGATTCAGGGCGAGTATCTGCTTACAAAGAAAGCATACCTCCCCATTTCGGAAAGAAGGATCGTCAGGATACCAGAACTGGCAAAAGTGGCTATGAAATTCAACGATTTCAGACTTGCAGTTGTGGACGAGGAATCTGAGATAACCTACTATCGCGTTTATCAGCCCGAAATTGTAGGTGGGCAGAGAGAGGAGTTGCCGAAAATTAAGGCTATCCTGATGAAAGACAGAGTTTTGACACAGAACACTGAGATTTTCTCCAGATATTTTTATGGCAGCGAGAAGGGTGAGATGGTTGCTCTTTCGCTTATCGAAAGTGTTTATCTGGCCGAGAAAGGAGCGTTAAAACTTATCAATGCAGACAAAAATGAACTTTTAAGGAGGGCAAGAGAGGTTGAGGTTAACTTTGACAGGAAATATGAGGTCTACAGGGATCTGAAAAGTAGAAATCTGGTCGTGAAAACCGGGTTCAAGTTCGGAAGCGATTTCAGAGCTTACAAGAAAGTTGAAGACGTTAATGATCTACCCCACTCCGAGTACCTCGTGGATATTGCAGATGATAGAGATTTAAGGCTGAGTGAGGTTGCAAGGGCGGTAAGACTGGCGCAGAATGTGAGAAAGAAGATGGTTTTTGCATATGATGAAGGGTATCTGTGCATTGAGAGGGTGAGAGTTTGAGGGTGGTTGTAGGCTCTACCAACCCGACCAAGATTGAGGGCGTGAGACTCGCCTTTGAGCAGTATTTCGATGAGGTGAAGGTCGAAGGTGTTGAAGTACTAACTGATACCCCTCCACAACCTTTTGATGGTGAAACGATTAAAGGTGCAATTGAAAGAGCCGTAAAGAGCTACTCCTCCGACTTTGACTTCTCGGTGGGTATTGAAGCCGGTCTTTTCAAATTCAAGAGCACATTATCTGGTTATATTGATTTTCAGGTTGCTGCCGTATACAACGGGCAGATTTATACAATAGGATTTGGACCGGGATTTGAATATCCAAAATGCGTCGTTGATGAGGTAATTAGCGGTAAGGAAGTCGGTGAGGTAATGTCGAAGCTTTCAGGGATAGAGGACTTGGGCAGGAAGGTTGGAGCGGTGCATTACCTGAGCAAGGGAAAGGTGTCGAGAACCGAGTTATCAAGGTTGGCGGTTACAATGGCTCTAATCCCGTGGCTGAACAGGGAACTGTATCTATGAGAGTTATCCGGGAATTCGACCCGTGGAAATCGGAACTTTGCACCTGCCCCAAAAAATACTCCTTCAACCCATACACTGGCTGTGCCCATAGATGCCTCTACTGCTATGCGACCTACATTCCACGATTCTACCACCTTAGAGAGAAGAGAAATCTGTTTAGAAATCTTGAAAGGGATCTAAAGGTTCTCCCAGAAAAAGCTCTAATTTCGATGTCTAACAGCTCAGACCCCTACCCGCCGGTTGAGAGGGAGAAGGAGGTAACCAGAAACTGCCTTAAAATACTGAAGGATTATGATGTGCGGCTCCTTATCGTAACCAAAAGCGATATCGTCGTCAGAGATGTAGATATTCTGTCTGAGATGAGATGTGCGGTTAGTATCACAATCACCGGTCTTGACTTTCTTGAACCCAACGCGCCTCCAACTGAAAGGAGAGTTAAAGCGATGAAAGAGCTTAAAGAATGTGGTATCCCAACCATTTTGCGTTTTGATCCAATAATTCCTCATTTGAACAGGCTAAGCATAATTGAGGATTGTATGCCCGACCATGTTGTAACATCCACCCTCAAACTGAAGCCCGATTCTCTTGCAAGGGTTTCAAGCGTGGTGCCAGAGATAAAGTGCATCTATAAGCACGGAGAGAAGATTGGAGGGTATATCTATCTTCCAAAAGAAAAAAGATTCAAGATGCTCAAAAGGATTGAAGAGTGCTGCAAAAATTTAGGCATATCGTGTGCCTTTTGCAGAGAAGGATTTGAGTTTGATGCAGATTCATGCGATGGTAGTCATCTGATAACATAAATAACACGTTAAATAGGCTGGAAAATTTTTAAATATTTTTCCCGGAAAAGAGGATTCGGGAGGTGCAAAATTTGAGCCTTGCCAGACTGTTTCTTCATGAAAGGACAGTAGAGATAATACTCAGAATTCTCGAAGCTGAGGATGCGAATGAGAAGATTTATCCTCTCCAGATATCGAATGATATAGGCTCTCCATACAGCTACATTTCCAAGGTTCTAAGCGAGTTCGAGAAAAATTCTATTGTCGAGAGCAAAATTGAGGGAAGAATGAGAGTCGTTTCTTTAACCCCCTACGGCAAGAAAGTAGCGATGATGCTCCGTGATCTGAAGAAGGAGCTCGAAAAGGACTTCAACGCAAGAAGGAGGCTGGACATACTGAAGGACGTTGCTTATAACGGAAAGAGGGACTGGAGAGTGTTCCTTCCTGTAATTGCCGAACTTGAGATTCTGAAAAATTCGACTTACGACGAGGAGGTTATAGAGGAGGCAGAGAACATACTCCACGAGGTCGAAAAAATGATTGAGGAGGTAATATGAAGGTCTTAGACGACGTGGAGAGCTATCGAGAAAAAATGGTCAAAACTTTGTGCGATCTCATTGAGATAAGGGCAGTTCCTCCAGAATTCGGGGGTGATGGAGAGTTTAAGAAGGCAGAATATCTGATGAAGCACCTTGACGGATTTGACTATGTCGAAAGATTTGACGTAGAGGATGAAAGGGTTAGCGACGGGCTAAGGCCTAACATTGTCGCCCGAATTAATGGAGCACTTGAAAGGACAATATGGATCATTGCTCATCTTGATGTGGTTCCGGAAGGTGACGAGAGACTATGGAATACTCCTCCATTCAAGGGAATTGTGAAGGACAACAGGGTTTATGGCAGAGGTAGTGAAGATAACGGACAGAGTGTTGTCTCATCACTTTTTGCAGCAAAATCAATAATAGACAGCGGTTTAACACCGAAATACAGCTTAGGTGTCGTTTATGTTGCCGATGAGGAAGCTGGAAGCAACTACGGAATTAAACACCTTATCAAACAGAATATTTTCAGTAAAGAGGATATGTTCGTAATTCCCGATGTCGGAACTCCTAAAGGAGACATGATAGAAATTGCAGAGAAAAGCATACTCTGGTTAAAATTCAAAGTCTACGGTCAGCAAAGCCATGCGAGTCTTCCAACGGGCGTTAATGCAGCACGTAGAGCGATGGAGTTCATACTTGACCTTGACAAAAAACTACACCTGAAGTTTAATGCTGAAAACAGGTTATTCGTTCCACCCCACTCAACCTTTGAACCAACGAAGAGAGAGAAGAACGTGGACAACATAAACACGATCCCAGGACTCGATATCAGCTACATGGACTGCAGGATTATCCCAGATTACGATCTGGATGAAGTTCTTGAGTATGTCGAGGACATCAGGCTTTTCCATGAAATGAAGGGGAACGGGGAGATAAAGGTGGAGGTTGTGCAAAAGGTGTCTTCTCCTCCGACTCCAGAAACCGCCACAATCGTAACGAAGCTGAAGAAGACTATTGAGATGCTAAGGGGGCTATCCGTATCCCTCTATGGAATAGGCGGAAACACTTGTGCATCCTTCTTCAGAAAAAACGGCTTTACCGAAACGGCTGCATGGTGCACCGCGGATGGTGTTGCCCATCAGGCCAATGAATACTGTGTAATAGACAATATGGTGGAGGATGCGAAAGTTTTCGCTGCTTTAGCCTTCGATCCTGAATACTAACACCAAAAGTTTTAAGTTAAAAATGAAAAATTTTTGTCATGGATGTTATTGGAGAGAATATAAAGGAAATTGACGGTTCAGGGATTGAAAAAATTTGGACAAAATACTATGATGAAGGTGTGCCAACAACAATTGATTACCCCGTAGTCCCTTCCTACACGATAGTTGAGAACGCTGCAAAGAAGCATTCGAATAATACGAGCATAATTTTTTTCGGAAGTCAGATTACTTACGGACAGATTAACGATGCTTCAGACAAAGTCGCAGCTTTCCTCTTTGAGTCGGGGATTGAAAAGGGAGACAGAATAGTTGTATCGCTTCCCAATATGCCCCACTACGGAATGATTGGAGCAGGGATTTCCAAGGCTGGGGGAATCATAGTGCAGTGCAACCCGATATACACCGAGAGGGAGATCAGATATATCGTGGAGGATAGCGGAGCAAAGATGATATTTTGCCTTGACATGATTTACTCCAACGTAAGACCCATTCTGGAAGACGGATTGGTCGAGAAAGTGATTCTGTGCAGTTTACAGGATTATATTGCCGGAGCAACGTCTCCCGATGCACCTGAGAAGAAAGAAGGCCTAATGATGTGGAAGGACGTAATAAAATACGAGAAAACAGACAAGAGAGCAGAGATCAACCCCAAAGAGGATGTGGCTATGTTCCAGTATACCGGGGGGACAACAGGATTTCCAAAGGGTGTCATGTTAACTCACTTCAATCTGGTGGCGAATGCGTATCAGTCGGCGATGTGGGACCCAAAGGCTTCTCCGAACGACGTTGGACTGGGGGTTCTACCGGTATTTCATGTCTACGGTATGACGATGGCCAATGCTGCTGCGGTGATCGGCTCGAAAGGTGTCTCAATTCCTGATCCGAGAAACTGGGAATTTCTGATGCAGTGCATCCAGACATACAAGGTCACAACTTTTCCGGGAGTCCCGACGATGTTCACTGCGATACTGAACCATCCAAAGTTCCATGAATACGACTTCAGTTCGTTAAGATGGTGCTCAAGTGGTGCTGCACCTCTGCCCATTGAGATAAAGAAGAGGTGGGAAGAGGCGACCGGTGTAAAGCTGAATGAAGGCTACGGATTGAGCGAAGCTTCTCCAGTTACGCACATAAACCCTATATACGGTTATTCAAAGGCAGGCAGCATCGGAGTGCCGGTAGCAGATACCATCGCCGTAATCGTTGACG
>DAVR01000045.1 GCA_002507545.1 Archaeoglobus sp. UBA230
GCGAGGATGGTTGTTGGTGAGCGAAAGTCATTTGATATGGAGATAGGAGATATAAGTTTCTTCTTCGATGCACAAAGTATAGCTGTCATTGGCGCTTCGAGAAATATCTTCAAACCAGGAGGTAAAGTGGTTGACAACTTAAAGAATCTTGGATTTAAAGGCAGAGTTTACCCTGTCAACCCAAATGCCGACGAGATACTTGGATACAAGTGCTATCCATCCGTCAAAGCAATTCCCGATAATGTTGATATTGCAGTAATTGCAATTCCTTCGAAGAATGCGAAACAGGTTGTTGAGGAATGTGCGGAGAAAGGAGTGAAAGGCATTGTTGTTTTAAGCGGTGGGTTTGCTGAGGGATGGGAGCAGGGAAGGGACCTTGAAAGGGAGATCGTGAAGATTGCGAGAAAAAGCGGGATCAGGATTATAGGTCCGAACACGATGGGAATTCTCGACCCTGAATCTGGTCTAACATCCTTTTTCTCGATACTCAGAAAAATTGGATCGGGCAATATAGGTGTTCTCGCACAAAGCGGGGCTTTTGCAAACTTTGTCCTTCTCTCCCTATGGCATGTCGGCTTCAGCAGAATAATTGCTATAGGAAATAAGTGTGACATTAATGAAGTTGAGGTTTTGAAATACCTTGTTGATGATGATAAAACGAAAGTAATAGCTGTTTACCTTGAGGGATTCACGAATGGAAGGAAATTCTACGAGATAATGAAAGAGTCCAAGAAGCCGATCATTGTTTTTAAGTCAGGTAGGACTGAAGCTGGAAAGAGAAGTGCTTTAAGTCATACAGCCTCGATCTCAACCAGCGAGGAAATTTTTGATGCTGCGTGCAAGCAGGCAGGAGTAGCGAAGGTATACGACTTTGAAGAGCTTGTTGATACGGTTAAAGCAATCTCTCTCCAGCCACTGCCAAAGGGGGATAGAGTTGGTGTCATTCAACCATCGGGGGCGGAATGTGTGATGTCAGCAGATGCGGTGGTCGAGAATGGTCTCAAGCTTGCAAGCTACTCTGATTTGACTCTGGAGAAAATATACGAACTCGCCCCAGAGTGGCACAGCATAAACAACCCGCTCGATCTGTATCCAATTGCTGAGCAAAGCGGAGATGAAGCATTCATTGATGTGCTGAGAGTATTCGCTGAAGACGAAAACATTGACGCAATAGTTGCTGGAATCTTCATTCCAAGCCTTATGAAGCTCGGTATAGACTTTTCATGGCTGAGAGAGTATAACAAACCGGTTCTCTTCACAATGAAAGATGACATAGAGGAGCTTAGAAAGGCGAAGATGATGATAGAGAAAAACGGATTTCCTGTCTATACCACTCCTGAGAGGGCTGTTAGATCGCTCAGAAATATGTGGTTCATTTCGAAAAAGCTAAAAGGGTGATACGAAATACAGCACCTCTCGGCTCGTTATTCTCAACCTCAATCTCACCGCCATATTTTTCTACCAGTTTTCTGACAATGAAGAGTCCAAGTCCCGTGCCCCCTCCCTGCGAGAAACCCTCATCGAAAATTGAATCTCTTACATTTTCTTCAATACCAACTCCGTCATCTGCCACTCTTATCTCACACTTTCCGTCGCTTTCAGCTATTGTGACCTCCACCCTGTTGCATCTACCATGCTTTACGGAGTTTCCGATCAAATTGTCTGCTATTGAATAAATGCCATCATCGGCAACGACGCTGCAATCACCCTTAACAACAACCTCAATGTCGTAGTGGGATGCGACGTTCTCGAAAACGTCCTTTAAAGATAAAATTCTCTTTTCCATTCCTGATTTAGCCAGCTGTTCAAGGTCTCTCATTCTCCGAAGGGTTTCCACACTCTTTTCAAGCGATTTCAATGCTTTCTCAACCAACCTATCGTCATTCAACTCAAAAAAGAGATCGAGGTAGCTAATTGCCGCAGAGAGCTTGTTAATCAGGTCGTGTCTGATAATTTTGTTTACCAAATTAAGAAAATTTTCAAGTTCCTCCTTTTTCAGTTCTTCACTCTTTGTGTCAGTTATATCAAAAACACTGCAGATTATTGCCCTCCTACCCTTGTATATCGCTGGTAGAGGTCTTAATACTACCCAGCCTATGCTACCATCTTTTCTTACTATTTTGACCTCATGTTCGTATGGTAGCCCATCAAACTTACTAAGAAGTGCAAGCCTCGTAAAATTCTTCATTCTCTCCTTCTCCTCGTCTTCTGCAAGAAGTTCGTAAGGACTTGTTGATAACAGTTCTTCCTCACTATAACCCGTAATTCTCGAAATTTCCCTGTTTACAAATTTAAACCTATTATCCTGAGAGATGTAAAAGCCCACATTCACCGAATTCAGCAATTCCTTCGTTAATTCCAAATCTAAATTTAACATAATCTTATTTGTTTTACACTTAAATAAAATTTTTGTCCACCCAGTTAAGGTTTTTAAGTCTTGAGGATTATGTAAATACGGTGGGCTAGGCCGGGGGGTTCGGCGTCCCCTGTAACCCGAAACCGCCGATACGCGGGGGCCGAAGCCGAGGGAAGGTCCGCTAAGCGGGCGCTGATCCGCTCCGGACTCTGCAGAATCCCCGTCCCGGAGGGTCGGCGGTTATGGCTGGGCTGCCCGGAGGGGCTGTCCGCCATATTAGCCGGGGGGAACGGCCCAGGCCCGGAAGGGAGCAGGCTAACCCTGGACGTCCGGCGCTTCCGGGGGTGCGGGGAGGAGGAGTTAGGAGTCTGGTAGGTGTCCGCAAGGCGGATCGACCCGAGGCGTGCCCACCTTTTTTCAGTTAAATTGAAAAATCCGTGCTCATATTCTGAGCAATGTTCCTCCGATTCAGAGAAGATGTCATCAAAACACTGGGTGAATACGGAGATGAAAAGTTTCTAAGGGAGAGTGAACACTCTGATCTTGCTTCAACGGTAGCCTTTAAACTTGCAAAGGAGATGAAAAAAAGCCCTAAGGAGATTGCAGATGAAATTGTTGAGAAGATTGAGGTTGAGAGCGACTATATTGGCAGCGTTGAAAGCACTAACGGTTATATCAACTTTTTTGCGAGCTACGAATTTCTTGAGGACACAATTAGTGTCATTCTTGACGAGGATGAAAATTACGGTCATCTCAACGCGAAGGGAGAAATTCTCATTGAGCATACTTCAGCCAACCCAGATGGACCTTTACACATTGGACACATCAGAAATTCGATCATAGGAGACACGATAGCAAGAATATTCAGTAAAGCTGGGATGGACGTCAAAACACACTACTACGTCAACGATATGGGGAGACAGGTGGCGATTACAGTTCTCGGAGTGGAGAAGCTCGGCTTGAAGGATAAAAAACCTGACCACGCCATTGCTGAAGCTTATATCGGGGCAAATAGGCTTATTGAGACTCAACCAGAGCTTGAGGAGTATGTTGAGAACCTGATGCTTGAATACGAGAGAGGTAATGAAGACATCGTTTCAAAGTTCAGAAAGGCAGTTGAAACTGCTTTAAGTGGAATAAGGCAGACTCTGGAAAGCATCAATATAAAGCACGACGAGTTTATATGGGAGAGTGAGTTCATCCGCAATGGTTATGTTGATAAGGTGATCAGGGATTTAGAAGAGAAGAATCTAATAAAGAAAGAAGGAGCATGGACAATCGAGCTCGAAGAGTTGGAGAAAGGGGTTGTTGTGAGGAGAGAAAACGGGACAACTCTTTATATTACCCGAGATTTGGCATATCATCTTTGGAAAAATGAGAACTACAACAGGTTCATCAACGTCTTGGGGGCAGATCACAAGCTTTACGCTTCTCAGCTATCGAAGATTCTCATGACACTTGGCCTTAAACCTCCTGAAATTATTTTCTTCGAATTCGTTTCTCTGCCTGAGGGGAGTATGAGCACGAGAAGAGGGAAGTTTATCTCAGCAGATGAGCTGATTGAGAGAGTTAAAGAAGAAACTGAAAAAATACTCGCTGATAGGGAGATGGATGAAGAGGAAAAAAGAAAGATTTCAGAAGCTGTCGCAGTTGGAGCAATAAGATTCGACTTTGTTAAAGTTGCTCCTGAGAAGCCGATGGTCTTCGACTGGAGCAAAGCATTGGATTTTGAAAGACAGACGGCAAGCTACATCCAGTACAGCCATGCAAGAGCATGTAGCATTCTAAGGAAGGCTGTTGAGGAAGGTATGCCTGATTTGGACTTCAGGGGTGAGCTTTGCACTGCAGAAGAAAGAAAGCTCGTGATGGTTCTTTCTAAGCTGCCATACTTTATCCAGAGGGTGATTAAGGAGTTACGTCCCAATGTGTTTGCGGAGTATCTCTTAAGTGTTGCGTCCACCTTCAACGACTTCTACCGCTTACATCCTGTGCTACGAGCAAAATCTGAGCTGAGAATGCATAGACTTGCTATAGTTGATGCAACCCGCATTGTTCTGAGAAATGGACTTGAGCTTCTGGGTATTGAACCTCTTGAAAGGATGTAATTTTGATTTACATTTAATGAATTTATTTATTTAAATCTAAGTAGACAGTCTTAAAGCAAACAAAAAATTTATTGTAAAAATTGATTCAATCGGATATATGCGAGGAAGGAGAAAGAAAGAACTAATAAAAAAGCTCGGAGAACCCGAACTTGAGTATTTAGAAGAAGAAAGAATACGGAAGTGGCTTTTAGAAAAATTAAAGTGCAAATATGGAAGCAAAGTTTTTTGAGAAAGTTTCCCGTAGTAGAGAATTTGAATATGATAATAAAATTTATTGTTTCTACATTTCACCAGATGTCGACATCCTTGAAGTGAGAAACTCATCGAATGAAGTAAAAATTATTGCGTACGAAATAAAAGGTCTGAACTACTTAAATCGGCCTCCCTACTATGCGGGATTTGATCAAGTTTTAGCGCATATGTACATATCATTTAAAATCAAAGAGTCTCCTACAAATAAGACTGACAGTAGCATTTTAACCTATAATACTAAATTTCGAGGAAGTATTTTCGACTATGTGTATCTCGTGCATCCCTATACAGGGTTGGAATTCGAAGAAGAAATTAACAAGGAGGCAAAATCAATGGCGGAGCTTATGGGTGTTGGTTATTTGATTATCAACAGCAAAAGACGGTTAAAAGAGTTGGCAAAACCAAAAATTAACCCCAACGTAAACTCTGAAGCAAAGCAGTTATTTTTAGATAATATAGATTCATTTAAAACTTATGAGCGTTAAAATTTTTGGTCGTGTCTTATCGTAGGTGTAAATTCACCTCCCGCCTTATATCCCTTTCCAGCTTCGTAACCTTTAGCAATGAACGATTACATAGCATCCCCCCCTCATATCTCAACTTCATAAGCAGATTGCCAAGGTTCTCAGGTCCCCCTTTCATTCCACTTATCCATTTTATTTTTTTCATTCTCTTTGCCATTTTACCCATTAACCTCTCCATCCTGTTGTTGTGCCACCTTTCCATGCCATGGGTGGAACTTTGTAAAATCTTCAGCGAAGTAGGATACTGGCTGAAAAATCTCTTCCAATTCTTTGTCCCAATTTTGCACATAGTTCCCTTTCCTTATTGTCTTTGCCAGATGAAGGGTTATTTCACCAGGCAGGGTTATGATTGTTCTCTTTTTCTGTTTTTGTAGCCTTTCTTCTTTTTCCTCTTTCATACATCTTCCCGCAATATTTTTCGACGAGCATCTCGTTTATTTCTTCGAGGATGTAATTCTTGGCTATTTCAAGGACTATGAACACGAGAGTTGTTTAGCGAAATCTTTTTTTTACCGTATTGGATTGTAGGGGTCATTACCGGGATTTCGACTTTTTATCGCTGGTACAGAGGGTGGGGTAAAATCCCTACCCATAAAAATTTCTACCTTTGTTGTTACAGCACCAAATTTTTGTGCTCTAAACACTTATTAAACGAAAAATTATTATATATTGTCCACCAGATATTTCTTGGTGATAACATGCTTAGGGGAATACCCTCTACCATGAATGATGACTATCAGCTGAACATGACAAGAATAATTCAGCACGCTGCCAGAATTTATCCCAAGAGAGAGATAGCATCGAGAACGATGATGGGGATGCTCAGGTACAATTACGCCAAGGCTTACGAGCGAATTTGTGCGATTGCCAATGCTCTTGAAGACCTTGGGATTAAAGCTGGAGATGTTGTGGGCATAATGGGCTTCAACACCCATCGCTTTTACGAGAGCTACTTCTCTGTTCCGGGTTTGGGTGCTGCGTTGCTTGAGCTCAACATGCGGCTACCTCCAACCGATTTGAGCTATGTAGCTGAGCACAGCAGAGCAAAGGCTCTGTTTGTTGACGATCTTCTCCTGCCAATGGCTGAAATGCTGGCACAGCAGCATGACTTTGAGTTCTTTGTCGTGATGAGTGACAGAAAAGTGGAAACAAAGCTCGATCCTGTGTATAGCTACGAGGAACTGGTGGAAAGGAGCAAGAAGGAGAGGGAGTGGGATGAAATTGATGAGAGGAGCACAGCAACGATATGCTACACTTCTGGAACTACTGGAAGGCCGAAGGGGGTGTACTATTCACACAGATCCATTTATCTCCACGCATGGGGAGGTGTAGCAAACCTGAGAATAGGATCTGAGGATTGTGTGTTGCAAATCGTGCCGATGTTTCACGCAAATGGCTGGGGAGGGCATATTGGCGGGACAATGGTTGGAGCAAAACTCGTGTTTCCCGGATTCTTCACACTTCAGAATGCAGATTTGCTGGTTAACCTGATTGTTGAGGAAGGGGTTACAGTAACAATGGCTGCACCGGTCATACTAATCCCGATGCTGGAATACTTGAGAAAACTTGAACCCAAACCGAATCTTGAAGGGCTCAGGATAGGCTCAGGCGCCTCAGAACCTCCAGTGGCGATGATGAAGGGTTTTGCGGAGTTTGGTGTCGAGATAGTCCATGCCTACGGGGCAACAGAAACGTCACCACTCGTCACCATGAACTTCGTTAAACCTGGACTTGAGCTCAGCGAGGAAGAGTACTGGGAGCTGAAGAGGTATCAGGGGCTTCCTGTTTTGGGCGTGGAGGTTAAGGTTGTGGATGCAAATGGTAAAGAACTGCCATGGGATGGAAAATCAATGGGAGAGCTCTGGATTAGGGGTTTGTGGGTTGTAAAGGAGTATTACAACGATGAGAGGACGAAAGATAGCTTTGTTGATGGATGGTGGAAGAGTGGTGACGTTGCTGTTATTACCCCCGAAGGCTACGTTAAAGTTGTGGATAGGGTTAAGGATGTTATAAAGAGCGGTGGAGAATGGATAAGCAGCGTTGATCTGGAAAACTACCTGATGGCGCATCCAGCCGTTTACGAAGCCTGTGTGGTTGCTGCAGAACATCCAAAGTGGCAGGAAAGGCCGATAGCCATTATCGTCCTAAAACCGGACTACAGGGATAAGGTATCAAAGGAGGAGTTGAGAGAGTTCCTCGCCCAGAGATTTGCGAAATGGCAGTTACCTGATGACATCATCTTTGTGAATGAAATTCCGAAGACCAGCGTCGGGAAATTTGATAAGAAACTGCTTAGAGAGAAGTACAGGAAATATCTTTTAGAAAAAATAAAAGGTTAAAGCTCTGCCAGAATTTCGTCCAGCAGCTTCAAGTAATCTTCTTCTCTTTTCCATAGGTTACCAAAGCTCATCGCTGCATTGGGGTGGTAGTAGCGGTCTATAGCCAAAGCCCTGATGTGTGGGGCGAAGTTCTTGATGGCTGCAAGCATCTGGGAGCCGTGATAATATAAGCTTCCAAGCATTAGGACCAAGTCGTAGTTACCCTGTCCATCAAATCCGGGCCAGTCGGGGTCGAGAAGGAATTGAGTGAGTTCATGCAGCACCGCATACTTGACTTTTCCGTCAACTCCTGCCTCAACAAACCTCGTTATCGCATTTCCGGTTGCCACCACTGTGATATCCTTTTCAACAAACTTCAGCACCTTCTCGAACATTGCATCCGTCATGTCCGGCCCTACTATCAGCAGCGGCCTCTTGGCCCTCTTGATCATGTTAGCAACCGGCTTCCCCTTCTCAAGCAACGTCGCCATCTTTGGTCCCGGAATGTTTGCAGCATCAAACGGCTGTTCAAACGCTTTTGGCATTTTCACCACCTCACAACGTCATGAAACCTTCCTTAAACAATCTCTCAACGTTCGTCGGGTTGAAACCAGCGAAGAACGACCTTATCGGACCTTCGACAATCTTCTTCTTCTCCCAGTCAATCTTCCAGCCGTGCTTGTCCTCGAGCTCCTTCAGCAACTCATCCTTCTTGGCGAGAGGCAGATCTGCTTCCGTTCTGACGTAGAGGTGCCAGTCGTCGGGCATCTTCTTCAGATACTTCATACTGAGGTCGAGATAGTGTGTCAGCTTTATTGATCTTCCCTGCGTTGTATCGTTCGGTCTGAAGCACAGTTTAGCCATCAGCGGAATTGCCTCTTCAACGGTTTCTGCTGCAACAAGCAAGTCCTGCGGTGCGGGTTCGATTCTAACCTTCTCCCCGCTCCTTACATCGTAAACCATCCAGTCCTCGTCATTGTAGGGGCGACCGAGGAAAGCCCTTCTATATTTGCTACCATGGGGTCCGACAACTACTGGGATTCCGAGTCTGTTAACTCCAGTCGCAATTGATGCGGCTTTCTGGCTGTATGCACCCCAAGCCAAACCGCACGCTCCAAGTCTGTTGAGGATGTAGTCGGCAATTTCTTCGAAGTTCGCCCTAATGTTTCTCTTTGCAAAAATTCTTGCAACTTTTATCGCTGCACCGTGGATGTGGGCATTACTTACACAGCTGCCGAGGTTGGCAACACAGCCACCATCGAAGTCATCCGGATATCTCTCGTAAACCGTCTGCCCCTCCTCATCCTTGTACAGACCAGCATCCATCGCCATACATCCGGTTGTGACGACGATGTAGTTTCTTGAAGCAAACTCGTTCATGAACGTGTACGCATCTTTTGTTCCGTTGGGGTAGTTGCTGCATCCGACAATGGCTATAACTCCCGGAATTGTACCGAGAACGATTGGTGCACCAACGTTCCTGATCTCCGAGTCCCTAACAGGCCCCCTACCTCTTCTAACCTTTCCTTTCTCGCTGATTATTCTGTTCCAGGCTGCGAAATTGAACATATCGATTATCGGGATGTTCTTCGGGCACACCTGTTCACATCTGCCACATGCTATGCAGATGTCCCACTTGTACTCCAGATCGCTCCTGTCCCCATTCTCGGCCTTCTCCATAGCCTCTCCAATCCTTATGCCCTGCGGACAGGCTATGGTGCAGTTGCCGCACTGTGTGCAGGCTTTGGCATAGTTCATGAACTCTTCCTCGCTCAGAACTGGCTTGAAGTCCTCACCCCTCTGCTTCCTTCTCGCCCTTGCAACCTCAACCGCTACCTCACCAACTTTCAGCGGATCGAGGATAACACATCCCACATTGCCGTCAAGCAGGTACTTGGTGATCTCCTTTGGATCTTTTCCGGTCATGTCTGGCAACCCGTGCATAGCCTTCTCATTTGTACAGATAACCGGAATTCCGAGCTTCTTCGTGTGGTAGAGAATGTCTGCCCTTATGCACTGCTCGTCAATTACTATGACATCAGCAATTCCGGCTCTAATCGCTTTGAGCTGTCTGCCAAGCGATCCAACGATCTTAGCCTTCTCGTAGTATCTGCTCATGTCGTGGGCAGTACAGCAGATTCCTGCAAGCTCCACGTCATTCTCCAACCCGTTGTTGTCAATATAGTCTGCAATGTTTATTGCAGGAGGAGCATGATGGCCTATGACGAGAACTACAGCCTTATTCCTGTCCACAACACCCATTCCAACCTCGATGAGGGGTTGGTTGCTCTCACCTTTCGGAAAGCCGAAAGCACATATCTGGGCGATATCTGCTATCTCCTTGCCCAACGCGTCCATCATTCCGAGATGCAGAGCCTTGCTCTCAAAGTCAAGATAGCTTCCTTCCTGGCCGGTATGGACGGCATCCATTACCTGAGTAATCTGCTCCTCTACATATCTCAAAGCTTTCTCCAAATCTGCAAGTGTTTTTGGCTTTATTCCTGTAATCAGCTGTGTGAGTGGAGCTACCTCTGCAATCTCGGGACCAAGATCCACGGGTATCTCATCGAGCTTCTTTCCGGTCATATGCACAATATCATGAAGCATGTGCCTTGCATGCCCCGTGTGGCAGGTTGTTCCCATTGCAACGGCTATCGTCACAATCCTGCCTGTTTGGGCAGCGAGATCAATACCACACGCTCCTCTTTTGTTGCCCGTCAGATCACATTTACCCATCGTACAGAGGCAGCACATGTCGCATGCGGGGGCGTAGAAGGGCTTGTAACGCTTAAGCAGGAAGAAATCCCAATCGCGAAGAGTGGCGATTCCTGGCATTGGTGTTGGGCCCATCGGAGCCCATTCCTCTTCCTCTTCGACGATGTCACCAATTTTTATACTGACGTTCCTTAGTTCGTCAACTACAAAAGCTCCTTTTCCAAGTTCAAGCACCATTATAAATCACCTCTTCTCTGGCTACCGTTTTTTCAAGTAATTAAGAACTTTTCGATTTATTTCCGAATTTCTCTCATGATAACACGTTTTTTTAGAATGTTATTACCAATTGATTATATTTTATCATTATTCATTTGTAGAGCTGCCCCAATTTAATTTAGGATAACCGAAAACTTTAATAACATTTAGGCTACCCTAAGAACAATGACGCTACTACCACTATCGGCACTCAGGGAAGGGCAGGGAGGCAGAGTTGTTGCAATTAACGGAGGGAGAGGATGTACTGTAAGGCTTATGTCAATGGGAATTGTTCCGGGTAAGAAAGTTCAGATAGCTGGAAGGAGAGGGGGAGCTGTGCTTGTCTCGCTCGACGGTACAAAGTTTGTTATAGGTAGGGGCTTGGCAATGAAGGTGATCGTTGATGCTGGGAAGGAGGGCTGAGGACTACCTTGAGGCGATTTTATCTCTCAGCAAAGAGAAAGGGTATGCGAAGGTAATGGAGCTGGCAAAAATCTTGAGAGTTAAACCCGCGTCAGTTTCAGAGATGCTCCATAAGCTTTCAAGAAACGGTTTTGTTGTTTACAGGAAGAGAATGTATGTAACTCTGACAAATAAAGGTTTGGAGGCAGCGAAAAGAGTTAGAGAGAAGAGAGAACTCCTCATAAAGTTTCTTACTACAATTGGCGTATCAGAAGAGGTTGCTGAAATAGATGCTTGTGCTATTGAGCACACTCTACACCCTGAAACCCTCAAACAGCTTCGAAACTTTGTCAGATTTATTGAATCCAGTCCATCGGTAAATCCAGTATGGCTGGAGCATTTCAGGGAGTTCTGTAAAACAGGAAGACATCCTTGCCTGAAGCAGAGGTGATTTTCTGAAGGTCGCAATGGTGGGGAATCCCAATGTTGGAAAGACAAGTTTACTCAATGCTCTGACTGGCGGGAACTTCTCGGTTGGAAATTTTCCGGGAGTTACTGTAGAGAAGAAGGAGGGAGTCGCAACAATAAATGGAAAAAAGTTTATTTTCGTGGATTTACCGGGTATTTACAGTTTTGAAACGGAGAGTCTTGATGAGAAAGTAACAAGAGACTATTTAATCAAGGAAAAGCCAGATATGGTCCTGAATATTGTAAACGCTCTTAATCTGGAAAGAAATCTGTATCTAACCCTTCAGCTAACAGAATTCGAAATTCCGATGATTGTCGTGCTTAACATGATTGATGAAGCAGAGAAAGAAGGTATCAGCATTGATGCTAAAAAGCTAAGCAAAATTCTTGGAACGCCAGTAGTTAAAACCTCAGCTGTTAGAGAGCAAGGGATTGATGAACTTAAGCGGGAGATACTGAAGGGTGGCAGAATACCCAAATCATTCTCCGGCTCTCTTGAGGAGATAGTAAGGATGGCTGAAAACATTGCAAAAGAGGTCGTAAAAGTTGAAAAAGTTGACAGGGTAATTGAAGAGGTTCTGGACGAGGTGTTCATGGACACACACCTTGGAATACCTATTTTCCTCTCTATTATGTGGATGATGTTCGTTTTCACCTATTCAGTCGCTGAACCTTTTACTGAGTTACTCGGTAGTCTGTTCGATTTTCTTGCCACTTACATTGCCAGTTTTGACGGATGGCTATTCTCGATGCTCGGCGACGGTGTTGTGGCTGGGGTTGGCAGCGTCCTATCATTCATTCCAAACATCGCGTTTCTGTTCCTGTTTCTCTCACTACTTGAGTTAAGTGGGTACATGCCAAGAGCCGTGTTCTTGGTTGATGGATTCATGTCGAGGTTTGGTTTGAATGGCAGGTCTGTAATCTCTCTCATAATGGGTTTTGGTTGCAACGTTCCTGCAATTCTTGCAACGAGAAGTATAGAGGACGGGAAGGTCAGAATTGCAACCACTCTCGTGAATCCGTTCATGTCATGCTCTGCAAGACTTCCGATATACGTGCTCTTTGCTGGCATGTTCTTTCCGGAAAACGGCAGTGTGGTGATCATGTCTCTTTATTTGATTGGAGTGGTAATAGCACTAATTTCAGCACTAATTCTAAGAAAAACGCTGCTTGAGGGTGAAAGTGAGTTCATAATGGAGCTTCCACCTTACATGCTACCCAATCCAAAGGAACTATGGCTTATGACGTGGGTTAGGACGAAGCACTTTATAGAGAAGGCTGGAACCGTGATTTTAGGTATGTCCATAGTAGTTTGGTATATAACAAATTATCCCGGTGGAAGCATAGAGACGAGCTATGCGGCAATGCTGGGTAAAGCCCTTCAGCCAGTCTTCTCCCCAATGGGGTGGAGTTGGGAACTCGTCCTTGCTCTAATTACCGGATTTGCTGCTAAAGAAGTTGTTGTTGCCACAATAAGCGTTCTGAATGTGGATGTGGCAAGTGTAATGACTCCTCATCAAGCCTTTGCGTATATGCTCTTTACACTCCTTTACATGCCATGTGTGGCTACGATAGCGGCAATCAGAGCTGAAATTGGGACAAGGTGGGCTGTGTTTGCCGTTTCATTCAGCTTTTTGGTTGCCTACGTCATATCGCTTATTGCAACGGGGGTGGGACTGTGGTTTTAGCCGTTGTTTTTACGGTTTATTTCCTGTTACTCACAGTCTTTGAGATGTTGTCATCCATGAATTTCTGGATAGGGGGCGGCTCGCCGATGAATGTTTTCGTGCTTGGAACTGTAACCGCTACATGTCTAAAGGGTCTGGTTGTCAAAAAAGACTCCTACTTGGTTGCTGCAACCCTTATTGCTTCATCCTTCTCTATTTTAATGATTCTTACTTACTTAGCCACAGGAGATTTTAGTTTCGGGATCTTAGGGGTGGTTGCTACCCCTTACGCGATAAAAAAGTTAAAATAAAATTATTTCCCAAGCTCCTTTTTGAGCTCTTCAATCCTCTTTTTGATATCTTCCAGCTCCACTTCGAGCCCCTCTTTCATTGCTTCGAGCATCTCAAGTTCATCCTCTGGTCGGAACGCTGGTGGGTAGGGCGGATAGTCGTATCCCCACCAACCCCATCTCATCCATCCAGGCAGGCCAGTGGCTCTGTACCACCATCTCCATCCTCTACCACCCCAACCGGGCATCCACCAGGGCATCATCACTACCTCCTGCCCCTACCCGCTCTTCTCCTCCAGAACCTTCTTCTTCCAAACCATCCCAGCCACCTCCCACCGAAGGGAGGAAGCACTGAGCGGTTCATGAAGCCAGGCATCCTGTAGCCTGAGCAGAAACCTGCTCTTCTTCCGGTTCTGGGTCCCAATCCCCAAGGGCCAGTTCTGTCACCACCCGGCATGTTTTCACCCTCACAGGATATTGTGTGGACATCCACTTAAATTTTTCGGTAATCCTAAAATCTATTAGCTAATCCACAAAGCAACTAATTTGACTACGGTTCAAAAAGGCTAAAAACATCAAAAAAGATCAGAAGTTAATATCTTCAAACCAGTCTCTCTCGTAATCCTCTATCTTTCCGCTGTCGGCCAGCAGAATTAGCTCTTGTTCGATAGGTATGCTCGTAGTGTAGCCAATGTTGTACTTCTTTGCGAGAATCTCTCCCTTCCCCTCACCAAAGATGTAGTTCTTGTGTCCACAGTTAGGACAGATGAAGTAGCTCATGTTCTCCACAAGTCCTAAAACAGAAGTTTGCGTTTCTTCTGCCATGTTTATCGCTTTCTCGACAATAACTGATGTCAACTCCTGTGGTGTTGAAACAACCACAACTCCTGTAGGCTTCGCATCCTGCATTATTGTGAGTGGGGCGTCTCCGGTTCCCGGAGGCAAATCAATAATCAGGTAATCAAGCTCTCCCCACACAACCCTGCCGAGGAACTCCCTTATCATCCCTGCAATTAGCGGTCCTCTCCATATTACGGGTGTGTTCTCCTTTGGCAGCAGAAATTGCATTGACATCACCTTTATCTGGTATTTCTGAGTGAAAACAGGTTCAAGCCCCTCGCTACTTACAGCAACTCGACCATCTCTTAACCCGAACAGAATGGGTATGCTCGGTCCAAGAAAGTCAGCGTCGAGAATCCCAACTCTTTTCCCCTGTTTTGCATAGTGGACTGCGAGGAGAGCTGTTACGGTTGACTTCCCCACTCCACCCTTACCACTCATCACCGCAATCCTATTTTTGATTCTGTCAAGCCTATCCTTAATCTCTTCATCCGTAACCCTTCTCTGCATTTACAACACCCCCTTTACCTTTTTCCAGTATTTCTCCATTTTATCAGCAGCTTCCCCTCTAAACGGAAATTCCAGATTTGCGATCTGCTTCGGAATCGTCTCATCGAAAGGAATTGCTCCAACAAACTCTATCTCGTTATCCTCGCAGAATCCCCTAATTTCAGCGGTAACGTTCTCGTTTAAGTCGTACTTATTTACTATAACGAATGGCTCAATTTTGAAGTGTTCACACAGGTCAATAGCTCTCATCATGTCGTTTAAGCCCGATGCTGTTGGTTCGGTAACAATAATTGCTGCATCAACTCCCGTTAAGCTCGCCATCACCGGACACCCAACTCCTGGAGCAGAATCAACGATCAAGTATCCATTGCTGTTCTTCTCAGCAATCTCCTTTGCCCTGTTCTTAACCTCAGTAACCAGTCTTCCTGTATTCTCTTCACCTGGCTTCAGCCTTGCATGGACAAAGTAACCCCACTTCGTTTTGGAGGTGTAGAGATCGCCGGTTTTGGTCTCTTCCATTTCGATTGCCTTCTCAGGGCATGCGTTAAAACAGAATGCGCAACCCTCGCATTTTTTCTCGTCAATTGAGTATCCATCATCGAGTTCTACAGCCCCAAATCTGCAGAGTTCATAACACAAACCGCAGCCAGAACATCTTTCTCGCAAAATCCTTGCCTTCTTTGAAGCAATGAACTCTTCAGAACTTAGGATTTGAGGTTTCAGAATGATGTGAAGGTTTGGTGCGTCAACATCGCAGTCCGCGATAACCCCGCCCTCCATTGCGTGAATTGTTGCAGAGAAAGTTGTCTTCCCTGTTCCACCTTTGCCGCTGATTACAGCCACCTGTTTCATGCTATCGCCTCATAGATATTTACGAAGAAGCCTCTCATATCGTAAAGAAGCTCACCCTTTGAGTATTTCTCTGCGATTTCTTTGCTAAATGGTATTTTTCCCAGTATCTCTATTCCTTCCTCTCTGCAGTATTCCTCGACACCGTGAAATGGTAAACCATGTTTGTTTATCACGACTCCAAATTTTCGCCCCAGGTCTGATACGACTTCTGCAGCAATCTTCAAATCGTGCAGACCAAAGGGAGTGGGTTCTGCAACGAGAATGACAAAATCTGCGTCGCTTACACTCTCAACCATCGGGCATGCTGCACCAGGCGGGGAGTCGAAAATTGCTTCCTTTCCGGCCAGCTCTTTAACCTGCTTAATGAGGAAAACTGGTGACGCCTCTCCGATTTTGAGTTCTCCATAGGTTAGATTTATTCCAACCGATCCCTCAACTGTTATTATTCTCCCAGTCTCGTAATCAAGCTCCTCCATTGTCTTTTCAGGGCAGAGGTAGATGCATGCTCCGCAGCTATGGCAAAGCTCCGGTAGAGGATACGCTTTATCTATAACGTAGATAGCCGAATACTGGCAGACATCCTTGCAGACGCCGCAAGCATTGCAGTTTTCCTTCACTTTGGGCACTTTCCTGTAGGCTATCCTCTCTTTTTTCTCTCCTTTAATGAATATATGGTCATTTGGCTCTTCAACGTCGAGATCAAAAAGGTCTACAGAGTTAAATACTGCAAGGTTGACTGCAACGGTCGTTTTTCCTGTCCCCCCTTTACCCGATGCAACTGCAATTCTCATATCTCCTCGATGATGAAATCTTTACCCTCTCTTTTAACCTTGACTCGCATTTCTCTGCTACCATCAAACCCCTGCCTCCTCAGCTCACTGAAATTTGCATTTTTCAAAAATTCAAGCAGAAACTCAAGCTCTCTCTCCTTATTCTCATCCTCGATATCTTCGTTAAGTAACTTCTGAACGAGCATCTCGTATCTTTTCTTTGCCGCTGTTTCGATACAATATCCAGCGAGGTGGAGTACTACCTCCATCCTCTCTCTCCCATCCCTTGCCCTCTACCCCCTCCAGAGCCCAAGCCTTGACCTCTTCTTCTGCCCATACCCCTGCCCGGAGACGATATTTCCTCAAGTTTTCCCTTTGCAAACATCTCTATGGCATCTTTAACCTTCAATCCCTCAGCCATGAAAATTTTAATACCTGCAGCTCTCAGCACATTCATAGCTTTAGGCCCAACGTTTCCTGTTAGCAGAACTTCAACTTTTTTGTCAACAAGCGTCTGTGATGCAGCTATACCCGCACCGCTTGCCTGTGATGCAGCTTTGTTCTCCACGATTTCTACGTCTCCTATCTTGCCGTCATAATCTACAATAGTAAAGGTGCCAGCCCTTCCAAACTGGGGAGTTATAGTGTCTTCAAGCCCACCCTTTGAGGTTGTTGCAGCAATTCTCATAATTTCATCTTTATGCCGCTGTATATAACTTTTCGGGTAACCTAAAAAGTTTAGTGATAAGTGCAGCCCATAGTCTCGTCAGCCTCAACAAGCTTTCCGGCCAGAAACTGGTCAATTGCGTCCTTTACAGTTCCACTTGCGCCCATGTAAACCTTTATACCAAAACTCTTGAAAAGAGCTATCGCCCTTGCACCCATACCGCTGCAGATGACCGCATCAGCTCCTGTAGCTCTTATCAGTTCCGGTGGCTTTCCTGCTCCTCCGAAGTGCTCGCTCGTATTTCTTATGATCTTCACCTCCCCAGTTTCTGTGTCGTAGATCGTGAAACTCTTAGCTTTTCCGAAATGCTCGCAAACATAGTCATCAAGTCCGCCTCGATAGCTCGGCACGCAGATTTTCATGAAACTAAATAACCGACTCGATTTTTAGGTTTTTCTAAAAATTGAGATAAACTCGAAAATCTGCCCCCAGAGTAACACCACCCCTCATTGCAGGCTCTGCCATCTCAGAGTGGCTGACCTCTGGGGGCTGTCCCATGTCCGGGTTGCCCCACACTCATCGTAAGGCTTTCGCCTCACTCCTGAGGGGACCTATCGACATGGTTTATCCCCGAGCTCGCAGAGAAGCTTCATCGTCGGCACTGCCACCTCAGCCTCTTCCCCGATCGGGGACGTAAATAAGTTGGCAAATTGATATTTAACTTATGTCCTTGACTTTATCAAAAAGATTTCTCAATCTATCCTCTTTTCTGAAAAAAACTGCTGGATATTCAGACCTCTCTATGACAGTTGTCCCATCAAAATCCGATTTTTTCTGTCCGTCAGCAACGATAATGGCGTTTTCTGCTGTTATTTCAATTTCTCTGTCCATTCTCACAACATATGGTTTCCAGCCAAACCTGAAAGGTGCCAGTGGTATTAGAATTAAGCAGTCAAGATAGGGTTCAACTACAGGTCCCCCGGCAGAGAAGGCATAACCTGTAGATCCAATTTGGGTTGCAATAACAAACCCGTCGCATCTTATTTTCTCCACTTCGACGCCATCAATCTTAATTTTGACATCAATAAGCTTCGCAGGCTGCTTGCTCAGCACAGCAATTTCGTTGAGAGCAAGCAGCTCTCCTTCAATAGAACATTTTATTCTCGGAAAACTCTCTGTATCAAATTTCTCAACTGCATCTCTCAAAGCTACTTCAAAATTTTCAGGATTCGCATGTGTTAGTAAGCCAATCCTACCGGTGTTAATGCCAAATATAGGAGGACAGCGCCTCAGTTTTTGCAGAATTCTCAGAACTGTTCCGTCTCCACCAATACTAACTATAAAATCAAATTTTTCAAGCTCTTCCGAAGGTTGATTGTAAGATATGGTTTCGATATCTAAACTGCTTAGACATCTCTCAACCCTTCTTACAAGTCCATCGGTTTTGTAAACGATGGCAGCCTTCATTTAATCAGCTCCAGTAGCTTTTTGTGCAGTTCTTCATTAGCTGCAACGATTTTGAGTCTTTCCTGCATATCAAACTTTTTATTCCCCAAATCCATCCCGCTATCATCTGTGATCTTTCCACCTGCTTTCTCTGCCACGAAAATACCTGCGGCAGCATCGTATATCCTAAGCATACCATTCTCCCTAATATCAATAAAGCAATCAAAGGACCCGTCAGCAAAGAAGCACAGTTCCGTTGCGGCACTACCAAATATCCTCATCCTCCTGAAGGGGTAATCTTTGTTGGGATAGTAGATGATTGCATTGCAGTAAAGTGATTTCTCCCTGCTCACCCTTACTTTTTCGCCATTTCTGTAAGCCCCTGTCGAGTCTGCGTAGTACTCATCTCCAGTTGCGAGGTTGTATACGTAGCCGAAGAAGGCATCCCTCAATCTGTTTGAGTCCGAGAAGCAGAGGCTGACAGAGTAGATAGGAATACCACGCGTTGCATTGAACGTGCCATCAAGGGGGTCAAGGGCGATGAAAACATCTCCTTCTCCAATAACTCCCGACTCCTCTGTCACAATTGTCACAGCCTCTCTCTTCAATATTGCGACAGCGATATCCTCTGCCACTTTGTCTGCTGCCTTAGTAGGTGTCCCATCTTGCCCCATTCCCACAGTCTCCCTCCTTTTGCTTAAGGGCATCGAGGTTAGTGCCTTTCTGACATTCTCAGCAACAGCCCTCGAAAGTCTCAGAGCCTCTTTTTCATCCATAACCGGAGAACTGTTCAAGGCAAGATATAGTTTACTGAAACATAAACTGCTGCAGCTATCAGGGGTACAGAAAGATTGTCCTGAATGTAGTATCTCCCAACTCTTTCAATTCTTTCAGTCAGTGCTCCAGCAATGCAAGCAATTAGTGCTGGAAAGGGTTTTAAGAGGAACAGAGATAGGGCAAAGGGTAATAAAATCATCACCAAAGTTGCCAAAGTCTCAGAATGTCGAAATTTTAGCCTTTTTACAATTCCTCCTATTCCATCTCCTACAATTGAGATCAAAACAGCTGCAAAACAGGCTTCCATCGGAAAAACTGCTGTGATAGCTAATGCCGCAATGCCAAAGTAGATGTAAGCTCCGATTTTCTTTTTTTCATACTCTCTCACAACAAAGGAGAGAATTCCATATTTCAGGCGAAAAAACTCAAAAATGGCTGAGAAGGATAAAGCTGTGATTATACCAAGAATCAGAATCTCTCTCCCGAAATATAGGTAGGCTGGAATGTAAGAAAGACCAATAAAGTGAATAGATTTTCGAATGAACTCTTTTTTAAGCTCACTCAACTGAAATCCTCTCTAATTGACTTGTTAGATTCCATATCATTGTTCTTACGTGCATCGGAAGGTTGGGGTCTGCTGAGATGTCCTCCAGGACAGAGATAGCAGATGCGGCTTCAAGTGATATCTCATCTGTTGTTGTCAACTTCTCTTTTATCTCACTTGCCACCTTTCTGACATTTCTCGGGACGGTTTCGTCAAAGATGATTCTGTCAAGCGTCTCCAGAACCTCTTCAAGTTCCTTCTTCGCCATACTCATCACCTCACAGAACTGCAAAGTTTTAATAGCTCGGAGACAACTTGATGTCGTGAGTGATAAAAAAATTTCGGAAAAAGACATTTCGAGTGCGGCAGAATTGCTTTATAAAGGAGCTAAAATGCTTGCATACCACTGCCCAGAGTGCAAGGTTCCGCTGTTTGAAAGGGATGAAAAAATCTTCTGCCCCTCATGCGGCAGAGAAGCTATAATTGAGGGAGAGCAGAATAAAAGAGAGTCAGAAGAAACTGCAACAGCAAAACCATCACGACCAGAGGATAAATTGATCACCGAAATTACACTTAAACCAGATTTAAGCAAGAAAATCGAGCTTGCCATGTCGAAAATTTGCGATATGATAGTACACTCTCGAAGTGTTGAGGAGGTTAAAGAGCTTTCCGAATCACTTGAGAAGCTCGCGGAAGTAATGAAAAAACTGAAATAGAAAAATATTTTATTCCTGCTATATCCATTTCAAATATGGACAAACTGACATTGATGCTGGCTGTTACAGTGCTGATCATACTTGGCATTGCGGGATACATAGCCCATGCTTTTGGTGCTATCATGCTTCTGAGAGTGGTGCTCTTTCTTGGATATTTGGGTCTTGCAGCTTTTTCGGCATTCTTTACCGCACTACTGCTTTATGCAAAATCAAAGTACTTCTTTCCGTCCTTACTCTCTCTTCTCGCCTCAGGCTACGCAGCTTACCAGTGCTACACCTGGCAGCAACCTCTACATGTTGCTTACATTACTGCAGCATACATCGTAGCCATAGCAACAGGACTGTGGTGGATTTCAGAGCCTGATCTAAGCATTTACGAGAGAATTAGAGGTCCACAGGCACTTGAAAAGGCCGGTAGATATCGGGCTGCAGCGAGAAAATATGAGAAAAAGCAGGAATACGCTAAAGCCGCAGAGTGTTATCTTAAGGCAGGACTACAGGAATCAGCCGCTTGGTGCTACGAAAAAGCCGAAATGCATGTCAAAGCTGCAGAAATTTACGAAAAACTTGCAGAGGAGAAAGAGGATAACTTTTACTGGAAGGAAGCATACGAGATGTATAAAAAAGCTGGAGAGACTATAAAAGCTGCAAAATGCCTTGAAAGGTATGCAGAAGATGAACCATGGTTTTGGGAAGATGTGGCAAAGATTTACGAAGAGGGCGGAGATTACGAGAATGCAAAAAAGGCTTGGAAGGAGGCTCTTGAGTACTATGTCAAGGAGGCAGAAGAGGAGGGAGTTTTCTGGGAAGATGTAGCAAAGATTTACGAGAAACTCGGTGAAAAAGACAAGGCAAAGGAAGCCATGCTCAGGTTTGCTGAATACTGCGAAAATGAGGCGAAGAGTGATCCTGCATGGTGGAAGCATGTTGCTGAGGCTTACGAAACGCTGGGCGATTCAGCAAAAGCTAAGGAAGCATTTGAAAGATATAATGAGTATAAGCATCAACACTAAATTTATGATTAATTTCGTAAAATTTTTAACATCGTCATAATTTTTTCACTTCATGAGTAGCACACTTGGTATAGAGGGACAGAATATCCGGGAAACTGATGGGAGCGGGATAAACAAAGTCTGGGAAAAATACTACGACGAAGGCGTAAAAACGACGATTAGTTACCCTGTAATGCCCGCATATAGGATTTTGGAGGTTGCTGCTGAAAAATATTCTGAACATATTGCCGTCTTCTTTTTGGGAAATCAGATAACCTATAAGCAGGTGAACGAGGCTTCAGACAAGGTTGCGGCGTTTCTATTTGAACTTGGAATTCAGAAGGGAGACAGGGTTATTGTTTCTCTGCCAAACACACCTCACTATGCACCGATAGCAACAGGAATTATGAAAGCAGGTGGAATTGTGGTTCAGTGCAACCCACTCTATACTCAGAGGGAAATCAAGTTTCTGGCGGAGGATAGTGGTGCGAAGGTAATGTTCTGCTTCGATCTGATGTACTCTAATATCTCCCCATTAGTTGATGAGGGTGTGCTCGATACTGTGGTTGTTTGCAGCCTTCAGGATTTTATGCTCGGTTCAGCAATGCCTGAAGCTCCTGAGAAGAAGAAAGGTGTTTACGCATGGAAAGACGTGATGGAACGTGAAAAAACAGACAAGAGAGCAGAGATCAACCCCAAAGAGGATGTGGCTATGTTCCAGTATACCGGGGGGACAACAGGATTTCCAAAGGGTGTCATGTTAACTCACTTCAATCTGGTGGCGAATGCGTATCAGGTGGTGAACTGGGATCCTAAAGCATCTCCAAACGATGTTGGGATTGGCATGCTACCGGTTTTCCATGTTTACGGTATGACAATGCTTAATGCGGCGATTTTGATGGGTTCGAAGGTGATCCCCATGACCGATCCAAGAAACTATCCGATGGCTCTCGAAGCGATTCAGACCTTTAAGGTCACGACTCTCACTGCGGTTCCGACAATGTATATCGGAATGCTGAAGATTCTGGAGGAAAAAAGCTATGATTTGAGTTCTCTGAGAGTTTGCACGAGTGGTGCCGCCCCTCTGCCCGTCGAGGTGAAGAAGAGGTGGGAGGAGCTAACGGGGAAGAGGATAAGCGAAGGCTACGGACTGAGCGAAGCTTCCCCAGTCACACACTGCAATCCGCTATATGGACTCAACAAGGCTGGGAGTATAGGTATTCCGTATCCGGACACCATCGCCGTAATCGTTGACG
>DAVR01000023.1 GCA_002507545.1 Archaeoglobus sp. UBA230
GGGGATAGACAATGGGAGATGTGGAGCTGGTTTTAAAGAATTATCGGCTCAGAGTGAAAGTGAGGGTTAAGGGAGAGGATACAATTGTTGATACAGAGATAAGGAAAGTCAGGGCGGGTAAAAACGTAATGAAGAAAGGCAGGATGTATCAGTTGAGATTCGGTGGGGTAGAGGTTGAAATGGGTGAGGATTTGACAAGAGATATTGTTGAGCTTCTGCTGTATATGTTGGATGAGGCAGACGTGCAGAAGATGATGGAAGAGTACTGCGAGAGGAGGCTCAAGTGGATCTGAATGAAGTTCTCGGAGCACGCAATTGACCGGATGAGAAGGAGAAAGGTCGGAGAGGCAGAGGTAAGAGAAGTATTGAATGATCCAGATGACGTATTTTTGGATGTGCATACAGGTTATTTCGTGGCTGTTCGGAAAAAAGACGGTAAGTGGTTGATAGTCGTGTTTGACAGGGAAGAAGTCGTTACTGTAGTTGTGACCTCTAAGTTTAAAATAGTTGAAAACAGAGTGAAGAGTGGGAGGTGGATAAAGGTATGAAGGTGAGATATGACGCTGATTCGGACATCCTCTACATCTCGATAAAGGATGAAGATGTTGAAGATATGGATGAGCTTGGCGAGGACATCTTTGTCGAGTACAACAAGGATGGGGAGATCATAGGTATTGAAATCTGGCAGGCTCGCAAGTACGTGATTCCGGAGATTTTGAAGTTCATTAAGGCGGCGAAGATGGTAGGATAATGGTTTCGGTGGAGTTTGACCCGAAGGTTAATACCATGTACATCAGGCTGAAAGATGGTAAAGTGGCGGAATCGGAGCCGCTGGCTGTAATGTAGTCGTCGATATCGACGAGAAGTTGTTGGTATAGAGGTTCTGCTTCCAAAATTGACGAGAGACTTATATTGAAAGGTTTATATAGGAAAATACTACATTTTTACTATGAGCCTAAATTACAGACAATACTTCGAGAGTGGTGGAAAAGGAGAATTTTTTGCCAAAGTAAGTGAGTTGAATGGCTTAGAGTCTCCACTGTATGGGCTAAGCGCTGAAGCTCTCTCAATGAGGCAGTTCAGGGAGTACATTGATACCTACGCGAAATATTTCGAGATTAACACATTTCCAGTTGCGAGAGTATTTAGTTACAAGAAAGGAGTGCCGATAGACATCGTTAATTTTGAAAGAGAAGTAGCATCCAAAGTTTCTAAACTCAAAAGGCAACCAGCAGAATTTAGAGTGCTTTATCTATTCGATTTCTTTGGAGACGTTTTGTACCACAGGGATAGCGCTCTAGATATTGTCGTAAGGAATACTTACGGCAGAAAACCGAACGATACATTTATTGCGATTCGGATTTTGTCTGAAGATAACATAGACTTTCTGGTAGATTTCATCAAAATGAAAAATGGCGAGTACGGCATTTATTTGAACGATAAACTTATCCCAGTTCTCGCGTTTGATCTTGTAGCAGAAAACTACAACTCTCCGGATAAGCTAGCAGAGTTTGTTATGAGACTTCTAGATGTACTCCAAGTCCCTTCAGTTGCTTTTGATTTGTTTTCGGTTTCGAAGCGCACCAGGATCAGCGTTGGAGTTCACCCAATTAGTATGCCAGTTCCACCAAGGTACCAGTTCAGATACCTCATAAAAGAGACTGTGGATATTCTATGTCGGAGAGAAGTGGATATACCAATTGGGGCATTTCACGTGAGAAAGAATATTCCATTGATAGAGGAAGTTGAAATCAATGGCGCAACGGCTCACGGGTTGCCGCTTTACGGTATAGATTACATGTTCTATGGCAGTATAAATCCGAACTATGTGCCTGATGCACCAATTATTCGGAGCCCTAAAAGGAAGTGGATGTATGTTGATAAAGAAGAGGACGCAGAAATGTGGGTTTATAAGAGAGTTCCGCAAAAATCAAAGGAGTCTGAAGGTTTAAGAAATAAAATGGAAAATCTACAAAAGGAACACAAATACGTCAAAAAAGGAGAGCTTAAAGACGTAATTTTTGCAATTGAAGGGCTAAAGTTAGTGCTGTAACGTTAAAAAGAGAACAGCTTGAATATTTTCCTCTTTTCTTTCTTCCGCTTAATTGGGTATTTCAGGTACACCTCCCGGATGAGCGCAGAAAGCGGGATTTTGTTATATTTGGACTTAGTCTCTTGGACAATGTCGAGGACCCAGTTTGGTGGATTCAACTCGTCAGAAAGCTTTGCGAGACGTTTTTTACCTTCCTCTGAAATCCAGTAAACATTTTCGAGATATCCTCCAAAATCAGTAATAGGAATGTAATCAATTCTATGTCCAATTAATCCCTCTTTGATCATTCTTTCGACATCTTCAACAAATTCATCACTGTATGGGCCGTAGTGGTGAGAGTAAAAGCTGTAAACAGATAACTCCGCGTCTTTACTTTTTAGGATCTCATTGATAATGTGCATCAGCTTTACGAACCGAGTTTTGCCCCGGATAGGCTCGCAGTTATTAGAATTTAACAACCACAAGATGAAGAGTTGTTTTAATTTTTGTTTCTCGTTTTCGGGCAATTGAGTCACCTCCTGCGGTATTCGAGCAGTATATTTCGAACTTCGGTTATATTACCTTTACGTAACGAGTCTGATATTTTGTTGACTGTTTTGTTATAATAAAAGTACCTATAAAGATTGTACAACAACACAAGAGTGATGATAACTGACACCAGAAGCAGGGTTTGGAAATAGCTGGGATAAAAGGTTGCTGATAGAAGTGCAAGGAGAATGAAGAAAACACCACTTATGAATAATTTCAGAGTAGATAAAGGAAGATCTGAAACGTCGGCTTGGAGAGTATGGAGGGACGAGATTGACTCTGCAATTTGGAAAAATTCGTCTCTATCAGTATCGTCAAAGGTCACGTTAAGAATTTTCTGGAGGGCGTAAGCGTCTTGATCCTGAAAACGCAATGAAGACTCATCCTCTGCGATCTTGGTGAACATACTATGAACAAATTTTTCTTTTGAAAGAAAGTCAGCAAATACTTTCTCAGCGGGGACTCCGTCTTCCCTGAATTTTAGAATCAGACTGCGTAAAGTTTTGAAATAAGTATTGATAGAAATTTTGAGGATAGCAGAATCCAGGACTGCAGAGATGGAATCAACGATGCTGTTAAATCTCTCTTCAAGGTTTGTACTTAGTCTATAGACGAATCCAGATAGCGATACAAAGATAGTTGCTAGAATCCCGAGAGCAGTGAGATCAACCAAAGTTACTACCCTCCCTTGTCTTTAAAAATTCTACATATATCTTGGCGAGCCTGATAGCGTCGCCGAGGAGAGAGCTAGCATCTTCTGGCGCAGGGTAGCGGTCAATCCTATGGGAGACGAAATTTCTTGCAAGTCTTGCTGCACGGAGTATAATTGCATGGAGATCTCTGTCGTCTTTGCCAATTATACCGGCTTCTATCAAGGTCTCCACTTTCTTGCGATCTTTATTTTCGATGTCTTTTCCTTCAGGTGGGATTTGTTGAAGTATCCACGCAACAACGCGGGCAGAAATCAATCCCGAGGCAATATAATGTCCATGTTCCATTTCTTTAATCGCCTCACTCAGATTTTTGTAAACGTCGTAATCTAAAGATTCAATACTCATTACTTCTCCTTTCCAGCCCTCCAGTTGGTTGACGAGTTCTTGTGGAATTTTGGTCTGAGTCAAAAGCGCTTCTATACCTTCATACGCACCGTAACAACCCGTCAATAGCGTTGTTAAAATGCTGATTGCGTCATCAATGCGAACACTGTAAACTCTATGACCGATTTCAGGCGCATCAGGGAGCGATCTATAGAGCTCATGATATCCAAGAACCGAGAGTTCAGACTTTGCGTGGTTGTACGAACGGATTAGGTTGTTAATTAGAGTGACTTTTCTGGTATAATAAGACTCTGACTCAGATTTAAGATCCCCCACCAGTTCAGAAGTATGTTCAGCAAGGGTTGCGAACTGAGCTTGGAGAGACCTCAAAACCGCTATTTTAGCACTATCTTCATTCATCCCAACCTCCCTCCAAAAACTCCTCATCCGACTCCGGCTGATAATGCCACTTTTCAAATTCTTCCTGCATTTCTTCGATGAGCTTGACAATTTTCTCGCCAAGAGGAGAGAGTTTGTAGGCTTTTGAGCCTGTTGGGGTATCATGGATTATAGTTATCTCAATGATTCCGAGATTTAGGAGTTCTCTTATCCGGTAACTTACAGCTCTCTTGTCTTTAACGGCATTTTCGAGAATACCCCAGCGTTTTGGAGAATCCTTCAGTTGGACGAGTATATCATAAGTACCTTTTCTTCCTAAAACTTCGAGTAGTTCTCGGAAACTCGGTTTCACATAAATAAGTCTGTTTTCAGAGTAATAATAAAAATACCTTCATTAAAACAACACAGTTGCGATAACGAAACATTTATTTAGTTGTAGTTTCGAAATATAGTTGTGGTGATGAAACAATGAAAGTGTGGGTAGAAGTCCCGGAGTTCTGGGATGAACTGCTTGAAAAGGCTGCGAGGATGGAAGGCTGGAGCAAAAGGACGGACTATCTAAGAGAACTCATCAAAAACGACCTGAAAGCCAAGGTTTGCTCGGCGTGCGAAATGGAGAGGAGAAAGAGGCTGTTGTGGTGGAGGGACAATAATGTTACAGCCGGTCGTAAACTCTTTCTCGCTTATCGATCTTCAGAACGCGGATCTCATTACCCCTAACAACATAGATAACTCTGAAGTCACCAATACGGATGCGATAGGTATTCTCTCTATCTTTAATCTTCTTGTAGGGCAGAGCAAAAGGGTTGTCAGAGAGCAGTTTGAGCTTTTCCGCGATTCTGCTTCTCGTAGTCACGTCGAGTCTGTCAAGAAACTTCCTCGCCTGCCGGCTGAGAAAAATCTCGTATCTCATTCAAGCAGAAACTTCTCTCCTTTCTCCATCTCAGTCTCGATCTCATCGAGTTCCCTGAGCTCCTCCTCGCTGAGCTCCTCGAAGCCCATGAAGTTGTCAAGCTTGCTGTTGAGAATTTCGAGCTGCTTCTCGATTCTTTGCAGATGCTCAATGATGACATTTTCCTGCATATTTGATAATCTGCTAACAGAAGTTGATAAAGGTTACCTCTTCGGGTATTCCTCAATCTCCTCCAGCTTTTCCAAGACAAAGCGGCCGAAGTCTGTCAAGACGTATGCTTTGGAGCCTTTTGGAGAGTCTTTCAGCAGAACGGGTTCAACCAGACCGAGTTCGATAAACTCATTCATGCGGTTTGTAAGCGACTTGTTATCCCCTCTGGCAACTTCTCGCAGTTCAGACCATCTTCTTGGTGACTTAAGCGACTTCAAGAGTTCCAAACCCTTAGCTTTAGCTATGGATTCCAAGATGTCTCTCAGTTGCACCTTCTGGTTATTCATTGCACCTATAGGAGAAGTAAACCTTCAAAAGTTTTTGGAGAAATATAGAACTGTTAGTATGTTCTTTGCACTAAATAGATACATTTGGAAACCTTTAAATATTAGGTGCAATTTAGAAACTTTTAGAGGTAAAAGTCTATTCGAGGTGGGAATGTGAAAGTTTGTTCAGATGTGCCCGAAATGTGGGATGATGCGAATCATCTTTCTGAATATTTCTCAATCTCCTCCAGCTTTTCCAAGACAAAGCGACCGAAATCTGTGAGAACGTATGCTTTGGAGCCTTTTGGAGAATCATCAAGGAGAATCGGCTTTACGAGACCGAGCTTAATGAATTCATCGATTCTCCGACTTACGGAGTTCTTGTCACCTTTTGCAATTCTTTCAAGCTCTATCCAAGTCTTTGGCTCCTTAAGTGAGCGAAACAAAACCAGACCTTTTGCTTTACCGAGCGATGCAAGTACGTTCTTTAAGTTTGACATTAAATCCTCTGTTCGAGTAAAGATACATTTGTTTTGGGTTGAGAATTGTGATTATGTAATAGAATACAAACATAGTTCCATATTAGAAACATTTAAATACATGTGTATGAAATTAGATACAAAGTTTGGAGGTTAGAACATGAAAGTTTGTTCAGATGTGCCCGAAATGTGGGATGGGCTGATAAAGAGAGCGATGAAAATAGAGGGCTGGGACACTGTTTCAGCATATATTCGAGAATTGATCAGAGAAGACCTGAAGAGAAAAGGACTGCTCGGAGTAAAGCCAGAGAATGGAGAGAAAGAGGCTGTTTTTGAGGAGGGTTAGAGATGCTACAGCCGATCGTAAACCCTGCTTCGCTTGTCAATTTTAAAAACAACAACGATCTTCCCATCATCGTCGACGGTGTAGAGAATTCTATAATCGCCGACTCTAACTCTGTATGCATCTCTGTCTCTGAGTTTAACGGCTTTTACAGAATACGGATTGACAAGCTCGGAGAGTTTGGCTTTAATTCTCTCAACGTCCTTTTTGGGAAGCTTTCTGAGGAACTTTATAACGCTCGGATGAAGAAAAACGTTGTAGCTCATTCTCTCAGCGCTTCATCAAGTTTTTCGAGAGGCACAAAATCGGAGAGCTCTCCTTTCCTGATCTTCTCCTTAACCTCCTTGAGCAGCTCCTCCTCTTCCGGTGTCAGCGTTGAATCTATTAGCTCCTCTATGGATTCCTCCATTCGTTCGATCCTCCTCTTGATTTCTCTGAGTTCATTGAGAAGGTCAACAAGCGAAACTGATTCCTGCATATTTGATAATCTGCTAACAGAAGTTGATAAAGGTTACCTCTTCTGGTATTCCTCAATCTCCTCCAGCTTTTCCAAGACAAAGCGACCGAAGTCTGTGAGAGTGTATCTCTTCTTTTTCCTACCAGTTTTTGGATCTGGGATCAGAACTTCATCAACCAATTTC
>DAVR01000022.1 GCA_002507545.1 Archaeoglobus sp. UBA230
AGATTTCATGAAAGCTTAGACACAAAGTACTATCTCCAGACTCCTGAAGATGCCTTCTGGAGCAGGTTGCCGGTAGAGGTGAGGGTGGGTGTTGCTTCAAAGCTTTTCGATGAGGTGTTGGGGGAATGAGTAGGGTTTATAAGATCAAAAATTTCAGGACTATACATGTAGTATTTTCGCTGAAAAAGTAATTTACAAGTTTATGCAAACTTCTAAAAGAGAATTATTTGAGAGTACAAGAATTGAAGTCGAACTTTCTGAAGATGACTTGAACTCCATACTAAGTCATCTGGTAGATTCAGAAATAAAAGTAGGTATTGGCGTGACTAAAGACAGAGAGCTAATCATAATGGAAAAAAAGAAGAAGGAGAATGTTTTAAAGATTTACTCAAGAATTGAAGACGAAGAGGATCGTGAAACAATTAATCGGATCCTCAGCGATAAAAAAATTTTGAAAAGATCAGTAATTCTAAGCATTCTAAGTGCAATTCTTGGTGGTATTGGGAAAAAGATTGTAGTTTTACCAGCAGAAAGATTGGCATTGGTTACATTGTATCGATATTTGGGTAAACGAGGTATCAAAATTGCAGATTTGATTTCTGAAGAAGATTTCGAAGATGCTGATAGACTAAGGGACTTAATAAGAAACGTAATGTTCATTTCTTATAGGTTTCCGAAACCAATAAAGGATTTCATAAACTTTTTGGACAATTTGGATGAATTTTCCAAAAAATTCGAAAATAAAGAATCTATAGAAGAGAGGAAAGAGTTTGTATGGTTGTCTGAGCTTATCGAGAATGAGATACTTGGAGGTAAGATAGTATTGGAAAGAAAGGAAGAAATAGCTCAGCCAATCTTGGAGTTCGAACTCGCGGATGGAAAACGCTTGGATTTACACATAACATCGACAGCCGTAAAAGAGTTGGCAGGATTGGTTTTGTATTTTAGATATTTAATTGATAAGAATGATTACCTAATAATAGATGAGCCCGAAATGAACTTACACCCAGAAGCTCAGGTTAAATTACTCGAAATCATAACAATGGCGGTCAATAGAGGTGTAAGAGTTATTCTAACGACGCACAGCCCATACATTGTGGACCACCTCATGAACCTGATGGAGGGGTACGACGTAAAGGACAAAATTGACGATGGAAAGTTGCGAGAGTACGCGTTTATGGGTTATAGAGAGGCGTTTATATCTCCGAACGATGTGGAAGTCTACTTTTTTACAGAGGATGGATACGTGAAGAGTATATTAGATGTTGAAGAGCGAATAATTGATTGGGAAACGTTTAGTAAAGTTTCAGATAAAATTAGCATAATCTATAATAAACTACTTGAACTTAAACGTATGTAAAAATAAAAACGAGGATTAACATGCCACTCAATGACCTAGTAATAAATGGATTGAAACATGAAACAAGTCACAGTGAGAATAATAAAACCATTAGCTTAAGCCAGAAATCTGGTGAAATAATACTTTTCTTTGAAATCGACAATGATATGTGCAAAACAAAAAATAGGATACTTGAATTTAAACAAAATGAATTGTCTTATATAATAGATAAAGGTGCAGTCTGTGATTTACTCATAGTTTATTCCAAACAAAATTTAGAGTGTAAGCTGTTTTTGTTGGTTGAACTTAAAGGTGACACTGAGGAGCAAGTCAGAAAAGCTATTAGACAAATAATAGTAACCTACAAACATTTGGAGTGTGAACTAAAACACAGGTTGGACAAAAACTCTTACAGCAAAATTAAGTGGATTGGCTTGATTCTTTCAGGAGGATGCTCGCCTAATCGATTCAAACAACCTTTAAAGGAGGAATCAAAAAAATTTGGCTATAGCACACCACCAATACCAATTTTACTGATTTCTGAGCAAAAAGCGGATGATAAAGTTGTAAGACGAAATGTTAATGGTTATCGTAGTAATTTAATGTAAAGAATTCAAGAACTAGACTTCGAACCACACCTAATAAAACTCCTCAATCTCCTTTCTTTGACCAACTAACCTACAAGCCATAGCCCTCTGGGGGGTGAGAATGAACATCGCCAAGTATTCAGATTTCAGATCCTTCTTGTTGAGCTCTTCTGCAATCTTCAAAATGTTATAAAATGGACCGACCATCTCCAAGAAATCCTCAAATTTGATAGTAGCCGCATTTACCAGAAATTCAAGAATTTTTAGATCTTCTTTGCTTAATTCTGCTTTACTTGTTAGTTTCTCTTTTTTGCTTAGCAAATCGACATCTTTTTGATTTCATCGAAATTAAGGTGTTCATTGGTTTTCCTTTGCTAATCTTTCGTAGAATTTGCTCATTCTTATCGGGATACTTGAAGATATCGCTTTATTCAACTCTTCGATCGTTTTAGTTTTGAGAATAGCGCAAGGGATTTTTATTTCTTCTTTTTCAAGCGGATATTCAACAATCCTAACCGATTTCTCCTTCATAGTTTTTCTACTCGCAATCTCCCAAACACGAGTTGTGGGAGCAAGGTATCTCTGATTTTCTTTAATGTGAGGATTTGCTTCTGATTGAGGAGGATTTTCTGGAAGAGTGGTTCGACGAGGGAGTGGAAGCGTTGGAGGATTGGTTGTGGTGGGATTATAATGTCCATCAAGTTCAGCAGATTTATATTTAGTCCTGGAACGGCAGTATCTGTGCTCGCCACCTCTTTTGGAGAGTTTAGCTTTAAGTAGTGGTATATGTAAAATACCAACTCCTTGGGAGTATTTGGTGCTGAGTAAAACACTGTATCTATAGGGTAGTTTGGTTCCGCTATTAACTGAACCGTGCCGACATTGCCTTTCCTTCCAATTATAACGGTCGGACCTTTAACCAAATATTCACTGTGGTAACCAACTATACCACTTGAGCCAACTACAGGGTAAGGTCCAGGTTCTCTCTTTCTCTCAGGGAGACCTTTACCGTATTTGAATTCTATTATGCTGTTCAATTTCTTAACTTCCCACCCCTTCGGAATCTCCATATCCAGTTCCTCGCTGTAAACGAACTCTTCATCCTGAAAAGGCTCGAAATCGATGAACCAGCTCTTGAAAATTGCCATCGCCATCTTTTCTAAAATCTCGTTCTGCTTGCGTTTGTTCTCTATTAAATCGTCGAACCATGAGAGAACGGTTGCTATGCGGGTTTGTTCTTGTAGGGGTGGATATGGTATTTCCAACTGTACTAAAGCGTCTTTGGGCACACGTTGCCTTCCACTTGTACCAGTCATTGTATACTGCAATCCCTCTCTAATAGCTGGAAACTTAAAGAAATAGAACAGGTAAAGTAAATCTACCATATCGTCCTTTGGAAGGATTGAAAAGACTTCAGTCGTGGCTACCCACTTATAATTATTCCCTTTTGGAACAATACAGCTTTTTCCATGTTCAAATGATGGAGTTATCTTAGCTAATAGTAATGAGCCTGGAAAAACCTCAATTCCGCTTTTTACCTCATTTGGATTCTTCACTTCAAATTTTGGGTGAAGGCCATCTTCGGGGATATTTTCCATGCTAATGAATGCGACTGGCTCTTTGTTAGCATTTCTCGATTTTTTATTAATTTTAATAACCCTTCCGAGTTCTTTAACCTCCCAATCCTTCGGTATCTCCCCGATCTCCGTTTTCTTGAATTCCGTTTCCCAGCGTAATACTACCATTTTCTGTTCACTCCTTTAGAAATTCATTAAGATCTTTGAATAGTACTACGAGCTCCTCTTTCAAACTTTCTGGATCTTTTGTATATAGTATATGTAAACCTTCTGATGATCTCTCTTTTTTAGGTGAAAAGCAAACGATTCTGTGAGTTTTGGAATTATCTTTAATTTTGCTTTTAACACTCAGTACAGCACTCAATTGATTATAGATTATTATAATTTGACGGCTTAAGTCTGGTTTGAAAATCACTAAGGGGTTGAAGTTATTCAAAGCATTTCGAATTTGATTTGCAGATCCGCTAAATAATGAATTATTTTGTTGCAAATGTTGTATTTGTAAATTCATGTGAGCATTCAGAGAAACCAACATCCGAGAAGTAATATTAGGTAAGTTCTGTAGCATTGTATTAGTGTGATTCTCAATCTGCTTTGTTCTATTTTCGATGTCTTCTCTTTTGTAAGGATAGGGTGGTTTCCGACTTACAAGGTTTAGGTATACAGGATAATTGGCATTAAACTGACTTAAAGTATCAAAACCCCAATTTTTGATTTGTTGAACGTATTTCACTGGTTCCCTCCAAAATTGACCTTCAGTCAGCTCTTCCTGTTTTTGTGCAATTCGAAATGCGTTAATCAAAGCAAGGATATACTTTGCATAATTTTCGAAGTTATTTATGAATCTTTTTTCAAATTCTGCCAGCTCGTCAATTTTATCTGGAATTTCTGAAGGAATTGTTCCCATATATTGATATGTCCTTATTGGCACAGCAACTCCTCTGATATTCACAGATGTTTCATTTTGGACATTGAAAGCTCCATGCCTGTACAAAAATTCATTAAAATATCGAATGGCCTCATCTTCAACCCTATCTTTATCTGGATCGGTTATTTGGTATCCCGAATAACTTGAATATATGTTGTGAGCATGTTCGAAAAGTTTCCTTAGTATTGATTCATTCTCCAACCATTTTGATGGGTTGGGATTTATGTATTTACTCTCGAACAATACTGTTATTGCTTTGTGGAATCGAGCTTTTTTGATGTCCTCCTCTGGTAAATTGTCGAGTTTAATAATTGGTCGATTATCTTGATCGAAATCGGTAATTCTATCTTTAATAAATTTTATTAAATCGAAAAAGTCATTCCTTGCTTCAAAAGCTATGGCTCTCTTGAGTATTTCAAAGTTCTTGTCATCGATCTCCTTTATTTCTGTGATCTCATCGAAAAATCTGCTCAGATCTTCCCATAATGGACGGCATAAGAAATATTTTGATGTGAAGTATGTGTACTCTTTTGGCCTATAAATATCTTCCTTAGATTTTTCATCCCCAGATTTCTTGCCTTCCTTAGACCTCTCACCAAAATCGTAAATCTCTTCTCCACCAATGAAAATAAAGATAGCGTCAGAAAGGGTAAATAGATTCTTAAAAAACTTGAGAACCTCTATAACCAGATCAGGTTCTAATTTATCGAGTTCGTCAATTACATAAATAAGTTTTTTGCCATTCTCTTTAAACTTTCTATGTAATTGCTCCAAATCAAATTCTAAATTTCCAATGCTGCTATCGAATTCATATAACTCCTCAGTTTTCTCTATATCTTCCTTTAGTTTTTTGAAATCTATTTTTTTCTTGTACCATAAATTTAAGGTAAATGGAAGAGGGAACGCAAGAATTAGTGGAAGTATTTTATTTAGATAGTCCCATGGTGTTAACGGTATAAATTGAAAAGTTACTGCAACAGTCCACGAAATCAAAAATATCATAATTTTTACATTTTTTTCATCAAGCAAAATTTCGTACATTTTTTCTTCCATTATCTGTTGTGATAATTCTTGTTTACTCTGATAACCTTCTAACAACTTGAATTCTTTTGCAACTGCTTTTTTATACAGTTTTGTAACTTCCTCTTTAATATCTCCAGGCAATTTTAAGCCTTTTGTACTTGAGTAGAGTCTTCTTATTAAATTCTCGATAATTTTTCTTGGATGGATTTTTGACTCTTCTGATTCATCCATTTCAGCTTCAAGCTGAGCAGCATTTAGCAAAACTATTATTATATTTTCATCCCCTTTTTTTGCCTCCCATAATGCTTTGTAAACAAGGGATGTTTTTCCAACCCCCCTGTATCCACTTATCAATATTGCGCCACTATTTCGTCTCAAAATCTCGTTAACTAATAATCTAAGCTCTTTATCTCGGCCAACAAAATAACCTTGAACTTGCCCTTTGTTTGTTGGATGGTTAATATTTATATCCCAATCTTTTTTCAGTACTATTCTCATCTTTGTTTGATTCACAGAGATTCCTCCTCTTTAGATTCTAATTCTCCCATCATTTTTCTTAGAACATTCTTGAGTTCTGGCAACTGCTCCCTTATTATTACCCATATAATTTCGAGATCTACAACGAAATAGCCATGAATAACAACATTCCTCAAACCAACAACTCTATTCCACGGGATTTCTGGATATTTCTCTCTTATCTCCTCAGGGATATTTCTCGCGGCCTCGCCAATTATCTCCAGATTCCTCAAAACAGCATCAACCACAATATCCTTTTCCATAAAATCATTCAAGTCTTCTACAGACTCTGTGTATCTTTCGATTTTCTCGATAGCTTCGAGCATATCCTGAATAAAAAGTTCAGGACTCCGCTTAGACATACACGATCTCCTTCTCAATAGACCTCCAGAATGCTGGTTTGCTCATAACTCCCTTTTTGGTCAGCAAATCAACCTTTACTCCAAGTAAATCTTCGAGGAACTCTTTCAAATCCACAATCTCCCAACCTACAGGCTCGCTAAATTCTACAATTACATCAATATCGTTTACTTTTTTCTCTCTCCTTGTAACAGAACCAAACACTCCTATTTCTCTAACTTTAAATCTCTCTTTAAGCAAATTCTCGTTCTCCTTTATTCTCTTTATCACCTCCTCAAGCTCCATAACCTACACCTTATATCCTAATGATTTTATAACTTCTTTAACTTTTTCTGTTAGTTTCTCTTCTTCTTTCAACAACCGTGAAAGTTCTTCGCTGTAAGTCCTCATCTTCTCATCAAAGCTCCTTTCATCATCGAAATCGAGCTTAACTCCAACATATCTTCCGGGAGTGAGAACGTAACCGTTTTTCGCTATCTCGTCAATTGTTGCAACCTTGGCAAATCCGATCTCATTGATTTCATCCAGTTTTCCTTCCTCAAAGAGCCTGAATTTCTCCACAACTTTTGAGATGTGCTCGTCTTTCATCACATTCTGCCTTCTTGAAATTGGCTCAAAGAGATCTTTGGCATTTACGAACAGCACTCTCCTTTTCATGTGTTCTGACTTCTCTTTTCTTACAAACCAAAGTGATACTGGTAGAGATACATTGTAAAAGAGCTTTGGCGGGCAGGCAACTATTCCATAGACTAGATCAGCTTCAATAATTGCCTTCCTTATCTCTCCTTCAACCCCTCCAGCAGATAATGCTCCGTTTGCCATCACAAAGCCCGCTTTTCCATTTGGAGCGAGATGATAAATGAAGTGTAGGATCCACATGTAGTTTGCGTTGTTGTTCGGTGGAACTGGAACTCTTACCCCGTTAATCCTCAATCTCGGATCGTCTGGCTTTATCCTATCCGCTCCCCACTCGCTATCGTTGAAGGGCGGATTGGAAGTTACGAAATCAAATCTCATATCATAGAACTTATCGTCGTGGTAGCTATCTCCAACCTTTATTTCTCCTTCAACACCTCTGATAACGAGGTTCATCTTCGTGAGCTTCCAAGCCATCTGATCCGAATCCTGCCCGTAGATCTGCAGGCTGAATTTATCAATCCCCTCTCTTTCAAGCTTCTCTATTGCTGAAACAAAGAAACCTCCGCTTCCACATCCAGGATCAAACATCCTTCCCCCTCTAATATCGAGAACTTCAACTATGAGTTTTGTAAGCGAACGGGGAGTATAGAACTTGCCACCCCTCTTGCCTTCAAGCTCTGTGAACTTTCCAAGGAAATACTCGTAAATTCTACCGAATATATCGCTGGCTTTGTGATCATACCCAAAATCTATCTTTGAGAAGAGGTTTATCAGGAAGGAGATGTCGTATTGATCCAAATTTGAGCTTGTATAGACCTTTGGAATAACATCTCTTAGCTGTTTAGGATATCTATTTTCAAGAATCTCAATTGCATTCTCTATGATCTCAGCTATGTTTGATTGATTTGCATTTTTAACAAGGTAATTCCATCTTGCTTTTTCTGGGATGTACAAAACTCCTGCTTCGAGGTAGTAGTCTTCGTCTTCCAAAGCACGCTCTCTTGTCTCCTCGTCATCTAAGTAATACTCGCTATTTTCATCTGCAAACAGTTTCTTCAGCTCTTCCCTTCTTTCATTGAATGCGTAAGTTAGATATCTGAGAAATATCAGCCCAAGAACAATGTATTTGTATTGGTGCACCTCTACTTTTTTTCTAAGTTTATCAGCAGCCCTCCAGAGTTGGTTTTCGAATTCAGGGGTAAGCTCACGAGTGCCGATATCAACAAAGTTGTCGAGTGTAGCCATACTGAATCATTTTATTTTGCTAATGTTTTTAACTTTGTTTGTTTTAATTATTGATAGGTGGTTTAATGGCTTACTGGCTCTGCATCACAACCGAGGAGAACTGGAAGGTTATAAAGGAGAAGAATATCTGGGGAGTTCCTGAGAGGCACAAGAATACAATAGTAAAGGTAAAGCCAGGAGATAAGCTTTTGATTTACGTAAAACAGGAAAAGATAGGCGATGAAACTAAACCTTCAAGGATAGTGGCTGTTTATGAAGCAGCATCAGAGGTGTTCAAAGATTCATCCAGAATCTTCAAAACGCCAAGGGGTATGGGCAACGAGACCTTTCCCCTCAGAATCAAGCTCAAACCCATTAAAATCTTCGAAAAACCTGTCGAGTTCAAACCTCTTGTTCCTAAACTGAAGTTCATCACAAACAAAAGGAAGTGGAGCGGGCATCTAATGGGTAAGGCGATGAGGGATATTCCTGAGGAAGATTACAGATTGATTACAAGAGAGGAATGACGTCAAATAGGAGATATACTATTACTTTGTTTTTGACATTCATTATATTGATTGTTGCCATTCTATTTTTCTTTAACAAACTTGTTTCGGTTTGGTATCACATTCAGATTGCTCCCAAAGGCGAATCTGAAATAGAAAAGCTTGTTGACGAAATCAACGCCACTTATGGTGTTATCGAAAAACTTGAAAAAATAGCTGAATGGGAGGCAGAAAATGTAGAGTATATTTATGGTGTTGAACCATCTTTCTCGTTTGGGGGTTTTGCCTTTTATTGGATAGATGGTGAATTAAAAATAAGAGTATTGGACCAATCAGGATTTAACAATGATCCTAAATGGATTGCTTATTTTAAAGTGGGAGGATGCGGAGAATTGGCAACACTTTTCTGTGAAGTTGCTAAACGTGCAGGTTTAGAGGCGAGAGTTGTAAGTGATCCAGGAATTGACCATTCTTGGGTTGAAGTGAAAATTAACGGCAGTTGGGTTATAGCAGATCCAACTATTTACTGGTGGTATGTAAACGATCCAGAGAAGTTTACAGAGTGGAATGAGTTGTGGTTTAATAACAAATCTTGGCTTAAGTGTTGGAGTTTTTCAAGAGTAGTAACACGTTTACCGAATGGAAGCATCCTTGATATAACTGAAAATTACACAAAAGCTTACAAAGTAACGATATCTGTAGATCAAAAAATTGAGAGAGGATTTTTAAGAGTTGCAACATGGAAGGGGAGTGATGAGCGAAATGTTTACTTTTCCGAAGTGAATGGTTCAGAAACTGTTACTCTAACACTTGGTGGTAGAATTTACAAATTTGAGCTCATAAAACCAACTTGGTTTGGTACAGAAAAGTATGGGCTTAGAGTTTATCCAGTTACTGAAATTCAAAATAAAACTATTAAGTTGAAAATAGATCGTGAAAGGCCAAATTGGAATTTTATCAGTCTGTCGTTTCTCCTTGTGAGCTGTATTTGGATTGTCAGCACAATTCTTCTTTTAAAAGCTTGTCAAAGAAAAGTTTGAAAGTCACAGAAAGAGCGAGTATTCACTTTAAAAAATAATTTGTAAATTTTGGTTGTTTCCAAGAGCTCATGATAGGATCGGAAACTTATCAACGATCTTTTTGTATTCTTTATCTGCTGATTTAATCTTATTGAGATAGTGTGCTGAACCTACTGTTGCAGGCCTTCTCTCTTGAATAAAATCTGCTACAGATTCAGGAACGTCGTTCTCTATTATCATGAAGTTAAAATGCCATTTTCTGATTGTTTCAGCATTTACTCTCCCATGCATCAATCCTTTTTGGATACTCTTATATCCCTGATTGACCTTAGCCTTCTTTAGTTCCTCTACAAACTCAGCAGGGAAGTAAAGCCAATAACCCTTCTTAGCTCCTTTGGTCAAGTGAGTTATTGGGTATCTTGCAATGTTATCCACAATTACAACCTTCTCAAGATCGAAGGATTTCAGAGCATCATATACATGCTTCAATCTTGCACCGCTAAAAACAAGCATCTTGAAAATCGTTCTGTAAATCGGTTTTTTGCCCCTTAGGTTCTCATAAGCTTCCTGAAGTTCTTTGTTGGTTATGTAGATCTCCTGAGCTTTTGCAGTTGGTATTACTATCTTCTTTCTCCATTTATCTATCGAATATCCATTTATCTTCTCAACATCTCTATCTTCCAGAAAGTTCAGGAAGTTTCTGAGAGCTAACGCTAATCCCTTCTTAATCTCTATATTTTCCAGATCAAACGGTAAATAAACCTCAAGCTTATCTTCATTCCTATCCAGAACGCTCATATAGTCCATTGCAGTTTTTTCCGTTAATTTCTCCTGCCTAACTCTACTCATCAACCAGTTTTTGAACTCCTCCCTGAATTGACTGTAAATTTCTTTAATACTTATCATATTTTTGTTAGATATTTGTTGTAATCTTGTTATATCGTCAAAGGACTGTTCTCCTTCTTCCTTAAGCTGCCTCACACGCAGGAGGTCCCCGGTTCGAATCCGGGCGAGCCCATTACCTTATTTACATCTTTTTTACATCTTCAGCCCTCTTACTGTGTTCACTCTTCTCCATATCTCCTTGACGCTCAATATCCTCCACCCGCCGAAAATACAGACCCTCACACATGAACAGTCTTGCGAGAAGAAAAATAAAATACTGACCGTCAAAAAAGAAATTTGAAAAATCTAAATACGGTGGTCAAATGAGAATAGCGTTGCTAGGGGGGACAGGAAACCTCGGGAAAGGATTGGCAATGAGATTTGCCTTGCTTGGGCATGAAATTTTAATAGGTTCGAGGAGAGAGGAGAAAGCAAATTCTAAAGCCGACGAATACAGAAGAGAAGTAGGAGGGGGGTTAAACATAAAGGGGATGGTGAACGAAGATGCAGCTAAAAACTGCGAGATTGCCTTTCTTACAATCCCATGGGAGCATGCAATAGAAACAGCGAGAATGCTTAGACACGTTTTGAGCGGTAAAATTGTTGTTTCACCCTTAGTCCCAATGAAAAGGAGTGGAGATATATTTGTTTACGCTTCCAACACATCTGCAGCCGAGATGGTTGCATCAACACTCCAAGAAAGTGTAGTGATTTCAGCATTGCACACAATTCCAGCAACCCGGTTTGCAAATCTGAGGGAGAGATTCGACTGGGACGTTCCCGTGTGCGGTGACGATGAAGAGGCAAAGAAGCTCGTCATGAATTTGATATCCCAGATTGATGGACTCAGAGCACTTGATGCAGGGCCATTGTCAAACTCGCGCCTTGTTGAGAGTATCACACCACTGATACTGAATCTGGTACACAAAAATCGAATTCCCGAAGCCGGAGTGAAGTTCCTATAGGAACCAATATAAACATGTATTGCCAAAAGCAACCGATGAGTCTGGATAAGGAGTATCTGGACATCACGTTCCTGAAGGAGAATGGGTTTGTGAGAAAGCAATGTCCTAAATGCGGCAAGTATTTCTGGACAACTGATGAAAGCAGAGAAATCTGCGGGGACCCCCCATGTGAAAGTTACAGCTTCATAGAAAGGCCGGTTTTTAAAAGACCCTTTGAGCTCGACGAAATGAGAGAACTCTACTTAAGCTTTTTTGAAAATAGAGGTCACGGAAGAATAGATCGCTACCCAGTTGTGGCGAGATGGAGGACTGATATTTACCTTACCATCGCCTCTATTGCGGATTTCCAGCCTTTTGTAACTTCTGGAGTGGCTCCACCACCAGCAAACCCCCTCACAATCTCCCAGCCCTGTATCAGGCTTGACGACCTCGATAGCGTTGGAAGAACGGGCAGACATCTCACGCTTTTTGAGATGATGGCACATCACGCCTTCAATTACCCGGAAAAAGAAATCTATTGGAAAAATGAAACTGTTGCCTACTGCACCGAATTGCTGGAGAAACTCGGTGTTAGCAAAGAAAACATAATCTACAAGGAGGAACCTTGGGCTGGCGGAGGTAACGCAGGTCCGTGCCTTGAGGCTCTTGTAGGTGGACTTGAACTCGCAACACTCGTTTTCATGAACCTTGAAGAACATCCTGATGGCGACATAGTAATCAAAGGGGAGAGATACAGAAAAATGGACAACTACATAGTTGACACAGGTTATGGACTTGAAAGATTCGTGTGGGCAAGCAAGGGCACTCCAACGGTTTACGATGCCATATTTCCGGATGTTGTTGACAAGATTATAGATTACAGCAATATCGGTTTCAGCAGGAGAGACGATGATGTGAAGAGAGTAGTGGCGGAGAGTTCAAAACTTGCGGGGATCATGGGAGAACTGCGAGGAGAGAAATTGAAAGAATTGAGGCAGAGCGTTGCAAATACGGTCGGAGTGAGCGTAGATGAGCTTGAGAGAATCGTAGTTCCTCTCGAGAAAGTGTATGCTCTCGCAGACCATACAAGGTGCATTCTCTTCATGCTTGGTGACGGACTCGTCCCATCCAATGCGGGGGCAGGTTATCTTGCAAGACTAATGATAAGGAGGAGTTTTAGGCTTGCCGAGGAGCTTGAGCTGGGTATTGACATCTACGATTTGATTGAGATGCACAGAGATATTCTGAAGTTCGATTTTGATGTTTCACTTGATACAATCCAAGAGATTTTGGACATAGAAAAGCAGAGATACTCTTCAACTGTGGCTAAAGGGACAAGGCTTGTTGAAAGACTTGTACAAAGGAAAAAGAGACTTGAAAAAGAGGATTTAATAGAGCTCTACGACTCCCACGGCGTTCCAGCAGAACTGGCAATTAAGATTGCGCATGAAAAAGGAGCAGAGGTTGAAATTCCGAAAGATTTCTATGCAGAACTTGCAGCAAGACATTCGAAGGCTGAAAAAGTTCAGGAAGCTCAAATCAAGCTTAAAGGTAAATACCCGAAGACTGAAAAGCTGTATTACGATGATCCAACACTCTTCGAATTCAGTGCAGAGGTTATTGGTGTAGAAGATGACTACGTGATTCTTGACAGGTCTGCATTCTATCCGGAGAGCGGTGGCCAGGACAATGATGTGGGGCTTCTGGTTACGAATGGTAGTAAATACGAAGTTGTTGATGTTTTAGAGGTTGATGGTGTCGTTCTGCACAAGATAAAGGGTGCCAAGCCTGAAAAAGGGACGAAGGTTAGTGGAGTCATTGACCCAAACGTAAGGTGGAGGCACATGAGGCACCACTCTGCAACACACGTCTTGCTATATGCCATCCAGAGAGTTTTGGGCAACCACGTGTGGCAGGCAGGAGCGAGAAAAGAGTTTGGAAAGGCAAGACTCGACGTAACCCACTTCAAGAGACCAAGCGATGAAGAGATCAAGGAGATCGAAGTGCTCGCAAACAGAGAAATTCTGGCAAACAAGCCTGTGAAGTGGACGTGGATGAACAGGATTGAAGCTGAGAGGAAATACGGATTCAGGCTGTATCAGGGTGGTGTCCCTCCAGGTAAAGACATCAGGATAGTACAGGTTGGGGACGACGTTCAGGCGTGCGGTGGCACCCATTGCAGATCAACTGGCGAAATCGGAGTGCTGAAGATTCTTAAGGTGGAGTCAATACAGGACGGAGTCATAAGATTCGAGTATGCTGCAGGAGAGGCTGCTATAGAAGCTGTGGAAGAGATAGAGAGACTTCTGAGGGAGGCAAGTGCCATACTGAGGGTTGAGCCAGCAAAGTTGCCAAAAACTGTTGAGAGATTCTTTGAAGAGTGGAAGGAGCAGAGGAAGGAGATAGACAGGCTTAAAGCCGAACTCGCAGACGTAAGAGCAGAAAGCATGATAGAGAAGGCTGAAGAGTTTGATTCAATAAAAGTCGTTGCAGATATTGTAGAAGGAGACATGCAAGTTCTTCAGAAGCTCGCCGAATCCCTTGCTTCCAAGGGCGCTGTTGGATGTTTGATGTCCAAGCGAGAGGGGAAGGTTTTTGTTGTGACTTTCAGCGGCCAGAAGTATGACGCAAGGGAGCTTATGAGAGAGATTGGCAGAAGGGCAAAGGGAAGTGGAGGGGGCAGGAAAGATGTTGCTCAGGGAGCCGTGCAGCAGATGCTGAGCAAGGATGAGCTTCTCGACATAATATTCGAATTCCTTTCGAAGCATGAGTGAGGAGAGGGTTGAGGCTATACCAGTCAAGGGACTACCCCTTGTAAAAGAGGATGACGACATTGCAGAGATGATTGCTGAAAGGGTCGAGTTGGAGAACGGAGACGTTGTGGTTATCTGCTCTACCATCATCTCCAAAGCTGAGGGAAGAGTGAGATTGCTAAAAGACTATACCCCATCTGCAATGGCTGTGGAGATTGCGGAGAGAGTTGGAAAGTCTCCAGAATTCGTTCAGGCAGTGCTTGAGGAAAGTGAGGAAGTGCTGATTGATTTTCCCTTTTTGCTTGTAAAGGCCAAGTTCGGTAATGTCTGTGTGAATGCGGGGATAGATGCGTCCAACATCGAGGAGGGAAAGATAATCCTTCCCCCATTAAACCCGGACGAGAGTGCGAGGAAGCTTAAGAAGAGGTTTAAGGACATAACGGGAAAGGAAGTTGGAGTTATAATTACAGACACGAATGGTAGGTGCTTCAGGAGGGGCGTTACGGGGTTTGCAATTGGAGTCGCAGGAGTAAAAGCAATGAGAGATTGGGTTGGACAGAAAGATTTGTATGGGAAAGAACTTGAAGTAACTGTCGAATGTGTGGCTGATGAGGTGGCTTCCTTTGCCAATCTTTTAATGGGGGAAGGTGGGGATGGCATTCCCGCTGTTGTTATCAGAGGTCTTAACGTGCTGGGAGAGGGAAGTATGGACGAGATTTATCGTTCTGAAGAGGAGGATGTCATCAGAAAATGCCTGAAAAGGTGTTAATGGCCGGGAACAATGTAAGAAATGTAGCTGAATCAGCAAATAAGGCCGGTTATGAAGTTTACGCTTTGACCAAATTTGCTGATGCAGATTTGAGAATTTACTGCAGGTCAGTGGTAGAGATAAGAGACAATCTGGATGAAAGAGAGGTAAAGAAGCTGGTTGAAGAAAAATCAGAGGAAATTGGGGCTAAAATCATTCTATGCTCAGGTTTTGAGACTCTTGACGTGAAGGGAGATTTGCTTTGCAACGAGCCCAGAACTGCCAGTAGGGTTGCTGACAAGCTGAACTTCTATCGTGAGTTAGAGAGGGCTGGACTTCCATTTCCAGAACTCCTCAGCGGTGATGAGAAGGGGATAGTCAAGCCGAGGAAGGGTGGAGGAGGAGAGGAGATTAGGGTTTCCAGTGAAGTTTTAGAAGGGTGTATAAAGCAGAGGTTCATCAAAGGGGTGCCCTGCAGCGTCTCACTCATTGCCTCAGATGGTAAAGCTGTTCCGATAGCGTGCAATTTCATTTATGCGGGCTGGAAGGAGATGAATGCTGCTGGATTCAGATATTCGGGGAACCTGACGCCTTTAGTTGTGGGAAATGAAACAAGAAGAATGTTAGAAAAGCTTGCAGTTGAAGCTGTTGAGCTTTTTGGTCTTGTTGGTTCGGTGGGGGTGGACTTTGTTTTGGCGGAGAAGCCTTATATTTTGGAGATTAACCCAAGGTTTCAGGGGTCTCTTGACAGCGTGGAGTGGAGTTGCGATGTCAACATTTTCGGGATGCACGCAAAGACTTTTGAAGGGAGATTACCGGAAAAGCCAAAGCCGAGGAGGTATGCGATAAGGACTGTGCTCTTTGCACCAAGAGATTTGGAGGTTAAGGAGGATTTGAGGGGTAACCCCTTTTTTGCTGACGTGCCGAACAAAGGGGACTTTTACCGCAAGGATGACCCTCTTGTCTCAATCCTTGCCTCTGGAGGCAGCAGGGAAGAGGTTGAGAGGAGGGTTGTTGAGAGAAGGGATTTGTTTTTGAGGTTGGTTTAATTGGACTTTGCTTTTCAATTGTCTCCACTTCGGCTTGTGTGATATGTTTCGAGATTAAACATATAAAAAATAAAATCAAACCTCAAACACACTCCCGCTTCCCACCGCCACATACTTCTCTCCAAGCTTCTCTTTCAGAATAAACTCATTAATCAATCCTGTGCAGTGGCAGGGCGCAATCTTTTCCACTTTTCTATCCAACCAACTGACAATCTCCCCCATCTCGTCAGGTTTAAACGCGATGAGGTGTGTTCCCCCTACAATGAACTTTACCTCATCTCCTACCACCTCTTCCGCCCATTCAATCGTGTTTCTCAACCCAGCATGGCAGCATCCAAGAACTAACACCACACCCTTATCCGTCTTCACCGCTAAAGAAGTATCATCCAGAATCCTGTCCTCCTGTTTTTCTCCGTCCACTACTACATACGACTCTTCAAGCAGCGCTTCTTCGTGTCTTCTCGGTATCTCACCCAGCATCCAGATGTTTTTCTCAATCTCAACTGGTTCCTTGACCTCTACAACCTCAAATCTGCTTTCCACAAACTCCCTTGTGAAAGGAATGCCCACCTGCACCCCTTTAAAGTATCTCGGCAGAAAAGCATGAGGGTGAGCGTAGAGCTTTACCTTATCCCCAATATAGCCAATAATTCCTCCCGTATGATCATAGTGGCCATGGCTAAGGACGACTTTTTCGGGTTTCGGAAGTTTCAGTAACTGCATGTTTCTGAAAGCTATCCCTGAAGTTCCAAAATCCAACAAGATATTGCCCACGTATGCTGAGAAGCCCCACTCCGCCATCATCCCGCCCGGTCTGAGGTTAACAACCTTGTTGTCAACAAGAATATGGACCTTCATAGTCTCAACCTCTCTGAAATTTCAATCTCAAGCTTTTCAATGTTTTCACTCTTCCCCGCAACAGCAACCTTACAACCTTTTCTCAGTATATTTCCTTCATATCTTTCTCCATTCAGCTCAGCACCGAGAAACCTAACTCCCATTCTCTCTATATCCTCAATTGTATACTCCATCCCCTCCTTAACCTCAAAAACAGCTATCTCTACATTCTCAAAATTCAATCTCTTTCTGATTGACTCTCCAAAAATCTCATTTAGAATCATCTCGGCTGCAACAATGGGCAGAACAAATACGTGATCCGCTCCAGCAGAATACATTTTTCTGACGTTCTCAACCTCATTGCACCTAACAAAAACCTCGATGTCTGGAACTTTCCTCTTTATAGCCAGAATACAGAAAACCGCATCGAAATCCTTAGGGAGAGCAATAACTGCCGAGTTAAAGTCTGAAAAATCAAACTCTTCCCAGAATTTTCCATTCATAACGTCAGCCCTGAAAAACTCAACACCCTCATCAGGCCATATTTCCTTGGTATCTACAACTATTACCTCAACTCCCCTTGAGAGAAGAATTCTCGCAACAGTCTTTCCAACGTCACCGTAACCTAGGATGAGCACCTTCATAAATAACACTCTCTATAGCTCTCTTATCTCCTGCAACAATGGCAATACAACCCTTTTCGAGTTGGTGAGTTGGCGGTGGGTTAAGAGCAAGTTGTCCGAGTCTGCAGACTGAGATTATTTTTACTCCCTCCTTCTCTAAGTCTGAGACTGTCATTTTTTCCGGGATGATGATTTCTGAAACGTAGAGATTCTCGAGGAGTTTCGTCATCCTGCCAACTTTAACCTCTCCAAGAATCGTTCTCGCAATGCTGGAAGCGATGAGACTCTTCGGCAGAAAAACTTTCTCCGCTCCTGCATAATATAGATATCTTGAGTACCTGTGATCCCCATAAATGACATATTTTCTGGATTCAAAATCCTTAATGGTGAGAAGAGTATCAATTATGTCCTCCAATTCACGCCAAGCAATTAAAATGGCTGTTGCTCTCTCAACACCGTTCTCCTTAAAAGATTCCAGACTTCCATCGGATTGCACCACTTTCAAACCCTTGTTAATTCCATGTCTCAGCCTCTCCACATTTTTCTCCAGAACCACGTATGGTATCCTGAACTCCTCAAGCATCTTGCAGAACTCCTCTGTGTAGAGGTTGTATCCACATACGATTATGTGGTTCTGCAAACCGCTGATTTTTGTTGGATAAACAAGTCTGAACCTCTGTTCCGCCCATGGGATTACAACATAAGGAACGAAGAATCCAAAGAAGTAAAGCACTCCACTTACCATAACGAGAATCGAGAAAATCTTGCCTGGTTGAGTGGTGAAATGTATATCTCCATACCCCACCGTTGTGATGGTGGAAACAACCCAGTAAAACCCATCAATAACAGTATAGCTTTTTCCCTCGAAGTTCTTCATCAGGGCGACGAAAAGGATCGAATAAAATAAAATTAAGTTTGTAAAAATTAAAATTGAAATTAGAATTCTTGTTCTCATTCGGGTTTGGCCATCAATTGGGTCTTACCCAGTATCTTACCGTCTCTGGAATGCGGATTTCTGAAGACCGTATCATTGCTCTTCTCAATTTCCCTTGCCTCATCAGCAAGGATTGCAGCGACCCTCATCATCTCATGGGCTGAAGCAACGAGCGGGATATACTTCTCTGGGTCTTTCTCGATGAAGCAGCCTTTCACATCTATGTCTGCAACCTTCTCGGCGATGTAGAATGCAGCCATGGCCTTTGCCTTTGCGTAAGGGTTGCTGAAGTTGCCGGCTGCAACAGCTCTTTCTGCTGTAATTACTACCTGCGGGAGTTCGGGCTGCTTGCCAGCCTTGATATCCTCGATGACCTTATCAATCGCCTCCTGCACGAGTCTGAAGGCTCCAGTTGCTGCGAGAACCTTGACAACATCTGCATTGAATATAGCCATTTCAGTTGGGTCAAGGAATTCTCTCCTTGCTCCAATCATGGAGTCTGCATTGATGAATATGTAACCAAATCCCTTTTCCTTGAGCTCGTCTTTCGCCTTCTTTGCTGGGGCGTCACTAATCACTATCACAGGCTTACCCTCAAAAGCCTCTCTCGCCGCCTTTGGACCGGGCAGAGCAGCGTTTGGAGATATCACAATCACAACATCTGGGTCAAACTCCTTCAGCTTCTCCGCCACAACAGCCTCTTCAGGCTGCATTTTTGCTCCACTTGTTACAACCCTCACCTCGATATCTTCTCTATCAGCCCTCTCGTCGAGCAAATATTCCACAAGCAGAGCAGTGCCAATAGCACCCATCTTCAAAACTCCGACTTTCACAACCATTTTATCACCTGATGCCTGTATGCTTCGGTTTATTTAACATTTCCTTTTTAATCCCACCGCAGACGTTTACTCATGAAGGTATTCTTCGTCATAGACATCAAAAATGGTAGAGTGGTGGCGGGGAAGAGTGGAGAAAGAGACAAGTATCTACCAATTACCGACTTTAGCACACTTGTAAGCTCAGACGATCCATTAAAGGTTGTTTCTCAAATCAAACCAAGATTCCTCTATGCTGCAGACCTTGATCGAATCATGGGTATTGGAGATAACATGAAGGTATTATTAGCGTTATCATCCATGACCGATGAATTGATCGCAGACTGCGGGTTCAGAAGTGCTGAAGAAGTTGACAAACTTCCTTTCACACCTGTCGTGGGAACGGAGACCTTTGACATCACCCAAATTAGCAGAGGATGCTACGTTAGTCTCGATTTCAAAGAGGAGTTCCTCGACGCTTCAGGTAAGTTCGGCAGCTGGAGAGAGGCAGTAGAATACCTCAACTCCTTCGATTTATACGGTGTTATCGTTCTCCCCATACACTTTGTTGGGACAATGAAAACAGACTTTTCCCTGCTTCAGGCAGTGATGGAAGTTTCTGACAATCCAGTTCTCCTCGGCGGTGGAATTTCCAGTATGGATGATCTTTATAGGCTGAAAGAGATGGGTTGTGAAGGGGTCTTGGTTGCAACAGCGGTGCACAGGAAAAAAATTCCTTTGGAAGTTGTCAGACGAGGGAAAATTTAATTTAAGTTGAAACCGAAAAAATAATCTATAATAGTTTATTGTAACTTTATGTATGGCTAAAATTTTCAGAAAAGGAGAAAGGGTGGCTAAGGAAAAGGATGGTGTTAGCTATTCTCTGCTCATTCTAAGTGATAGACTCATTGCCATTCTTGCTGAAATTCCACCCGGCGTTGAAACACCAGACTATCGGCATGAAGGGGAGGAAATGAAGTATATCTTAGAGGGTGAAATTGAATGTATATCCGATGACTGCAAGCGAACGCTGCTAAAGCCTGGTGATGTAATCTGGCACAAACCAAAGGAGAAGCACAGGGTGAGAAATGTTGGAAAAAGGATGGCGAGATACATAGCTGTCGCCACACGCCCCTCCTTTGAAATCTAATAGTCAAATTCTCTCTCAGATATCAAAATAAGTAGAATCCCAAGAATATACGCCGCGAAACAGAAGGGGCAGTAATAGTTGTTCAGCAGAGCATAAGTCCCAAGGAAGGAAGCGCCAGCAACACCTGAAAATCTCCAGAGCTGCAGAACCACTACTGGAATCTTAAAAGTAAAGATGATAAATGACAATGCGAACCAGACCAGACCAAGAAGAGCAGGAATATATTGAGGGAGAGAGAAGATAGAAATTGATGCACAAACGCCAAGCGGACAAACGGGCTGAGTGCTTAAATAAAGAAGGTACCCTGAATCCAGCAACCCAGCAGCAATGAGTCCATAGGTTAAGCCTTTCATGCTCATTTTAACCCCTTTATAGTATTTATAACATCCATAACCTCTTTGTAGCCGACAAAAACGTAATTCTTCTCCTCTGCCGATATAACGAGAGTTGGAACGTATTTTATATTTAGAGACGAAGAAATTTTGGAGCAGTTTTCGTCCATTTCTGCCACATTACAGAATTTTATCCCATATTTTTCTGCAAGAACCTCGATATATGGTTTGACTTGCTGACAGTAATGGCAGTAATCGGAATAGAAATAGTAGATGTCCGCATCTCCGATAATATTAGCGATACTACCTTGCTCTTCCTGATAGTAAATATTACCCACTACTGCAACCGTAGCTCCAACCAGCACCGCCAATAAGTAAAACAAGGCTTTTTTCAGCATTATCTCTCCCTCTGCAAGAGGAGAAATAAATCCTTTGCGGTAAATTTTTTAAAACCTCAGCCGACTCAGAACGAGGTGGTTGAATGCCAGTACTCTGGTTGGCAGATATTGATAAAAATGATATCCCCATCGTTGGTGGTAAGGGCGCTAATCTTGGCGAGTTGTTAAGAGCTGAAATTCCAGTTCCTGACGGATTCGTTGTCGATGCGAGAACCTTTAGAGACTTTATCCAAAAAACAGGCATAGCCAAGAAAATTTACTCGCTTCTTGAAAACCTCGACGTTGAGGATACTGAAAAGCTTGAGAGGGTATCAAAGGAGATTAGAAGCATTATTGAAGGCGCAAAAATCCCAGAAGATATCGAAAGAGAGATAAGGGAAGCATACAGAAAGCTTTGCGAAGATGAAGGAGAACTCGTTTACGTTGCCGTAAGAAGCTCAGCTACAGCCGAAGACCTGCCTGATGCCAGCTTTGCTGGACAGCAAGAAACTTATCTAAACATTGCTGGTGAGGATGAAGTCGTTAAGAAGGTAAAGGAGTGCTGGGGTAGCCTTTTCACACCGAGGGCGATATACTACCGAATCCAGAAGGGTTTTAGACACGAGGATGTTAGTATAGCCGTTGTTGTTCAGAAAATGGTAAACAGTGAGAAAAGCGGTGTTATGTTCACTTCCCATCCAGTTACAGGGGAGAAGAAATGCATTATTGAAGCTATTTTTGGACTTGGAGAGGCGATTGTTAGCGGTCTTGTAACTCCTGATACCTATGTTTATGACAGAATTGCAAGGAGACTTGAGGAAGTGAAGATTGGAGAGAAAAAGTTCATGCTGACAAAGCAGGATGGAAAAACTGTTAAGGTGGAGCTTGACCCACAGAAGGCCAATGAAAGGGTTCTCAGTGATGAGGAGATAGAAAGGCTTGTTACCCTTGGGGAACTTATTGAGGAGCATTACGGTAAACCACAGGATGTGGAATGGGCAACAGAGAAGGGTAAAATCTACATTGTTCAGTCGAGACCTGTAACGACGATAAAAGAGAGTAAAGATATCGTGGACACTTCTGAGGAAGTTGAAGGTAGAATTCTCCTAAAAGGGCTCGGTGCTTCGCCGGGCATAGCCTCAGGCAAAGTTAAAGTCATTTTCAGCGAAAAGGAAATTTCGAAAGTTGAAGAGGGCGATATTCTGGTCACAACTATGACTACTCCCGACATGGTTCCAGCAATGAAGAGGGCTGCTGCAATCGTCACAGATGAGGGAGGGATGACTTGCCATGCTGCGATAGTTTCAAGGGAACTTGGAGTGCCAGCGATTGTTGGAACCAAAGAAGCTACAAAGGTTCTTAAGGATGGAATGATAGTCACGGTTGATGGAGAGAAAGGAATCATTTATGAGGGCAGAATAGAAAAGAAGGAGGAGCCGAGGCCCGTAGTTGCGTCAGCTCCGATAATAACAGCCACAGAGGTCAAGGTAAACATCTCGATTCCGGATGTTGCAGAGAGAGTTGCCAAAGAAACAAATGCTGATGGTGTGGGGCTGTTCAGAATTGAGCACATGGTTCTCGGACTTGAGAAACACCCGATGAAATATATAAAAGATGGGGAGATGGACAAGTATGTTGATCTACTCTACCAGGAAATGAGGAAGGTAGTTAAGGCATTCTATCCAAAACCTGTCTGGATTAGGACGCTTGATGCTCCTACGGATGAATTCAGAGCTATGGAGGGTGGAGAAGATGAGCCAATCGAGGCCAATCCGATGCTCGGTTTCAGAGGGATCAGGCGTGATCTGGTAGAGGAGGAACATCTAAGAGCGGAGATGAGGGCGATAAAGAAGCTGGTTGATGAAGGCTACACCAATATCGGAATTATGCTACCCCTCATAACCTCTCCGTCGGAAGTTAGGAGGGCGAAAGAGATTGCGATCAGTGAGGGGTTGCCTCTGGATAGGATAGAGTTCGGCATTATGGTTGAAACGCCTGCTGCTGCGATGATCATCGAAGACTTAATTAATGAAGGAATAGACTTCGTAAGCCTCGGAACGAACGACTTGACTCAGTACACCCTCGCAGTTGACAGAAACAATGAAAACGTCGCTTATCTCTATGACGAAACCCATCCTGCCGTTATGAAACTTATCGAGAGAACTATAAGAATATGTAAGAAGCACGGGGTTAAGAGCTCAATCTGCGGGCAGGCAGGAAGCTACCCGCATGTTGTCGAGAAGCTTGTTGAATTCGGGATTGACAGCGTTTCAGCCAATCCAGATGCGGTGCAAAAAATCAGGGAAGTTGTTGCGAGAGTCGAGAGAAAGATAATACTCGACAAAATAAGAGGGTTTCAGCCGTAGGCAATAATTTTTCTTGCCTCCATTTTTCCTATTCTGGAGTTTCCCTCTATCAAAAGCCTGTTTCCTGCGAGAATCTCCCCTACAACGCAGTTTTTAGCCACCCTCACATCAGCATTTGCCACTATCCTGTTTCCCCTGCAGCCCGAGAGAAGAACCACATCATCAGCGTAAATCTCACTAAACGAAGTGTAGGCTCCAAGTGTAACTTCCTCAGCCTTTATTCTCCCACCAACAACGCATCCTTTTCCGAGATTTACTTCCCTTGCCTCAATGCTACCCAGAAAGCTGCAGTTGATACCAGCCACGACCAAACCATCAAACCTTAGATTTTTTGTCACCACGCTTCCCGATTTTACTGAAAGAATCATGTTTTTCCTATCAACCCTAATCATTTCTTAACACCCTGCCTGACTTTTACAGCCACTCCTCTCTCCATCTCAAGCATCTCGAAAGCTGAGAGTATCGCTCTACCCGTGGCGAGCAATTCATCCTTTGTATTGACAACTATAACCTCATCATTCGCTCTTATGTCTTCATCCACCTCCACAACATGCTTGGCGAAAACACTCTTTCCCGAAGCGATGAACTCCGAAACCTCATCCATCACAACCACCCTCATCTTTGGATAGGCTAAAAAAGCATGTAGTCTCTTTGCCCCTTCAATGCTCAACGTAAACCATCCTGAATCAGCTTTCAGCGTCGCAATTCTCCTACCATCGTCTACAACCTGCCTAACTCGACCTGTTGTGGAAAGAATAAAGGTGCAGGTGTCGGGGAACAAAACCCTACCCGCGCCATTGCCGAACTGGTAGTCTGCTATAACCCTAACACTCCTCAGATTGATGTCATCTACCATATCTCCTCTCCCTCCTCTGATACTCTCTCAGAATTCGCAAAAAGTCAACATACCTGAAATTATCCCAGTCCACATCTGCAAAATAGAGCTCGCTGTAAATCCCCTGCCATATCATAAATTCAGGAACTTCATTTCCAGCTTTGATTATTATGTCCGGCGGTGTTTTCACAGCCAGAAACCTTTCGAATGTTTTCTCGTCAACATCTTCCGGCTTTAACTCTCCAGCTATCACCATCTCGGCAAGTTTTTTAATGGTATTCAGAATTTCCTCATGTCCTGTATAGCCAGCAATAATGTTAACTGTTGGTGGCTCACCTTCACTTTCTTTCACAAGCTCGTTTTCAATTATTCTAACTCTAAAACCTTTAATGAAATCTCTGTTGATCTCATTATGGGAGCAAACAGTAATTTCCTCAACTCCAAACCTTCTACACCAATTGATAAATTTTAGAAACCCCTCACCGAGGTGGTTGCTGATAACGACGATATGCTTCGGAACTTTCTCTATCTCCCTTTCCAGTAATTTTTCGTAGATTTTCAGCAGCATTCCATCAAAGTTTAAATGCATGTATTACTTAACTTTTCCCAATGCTTCCAGCAATCACTCTTTCAGTGATAGCACTAATTTCAATCAAACTCGATCCCCGGTTAGCCTTTGCCACCTTTGCCATCGCTACTCTGATCTATTCTAATAAAGGGAGCCTGAAACTCTCAATTAGAAACCCAAGTAACGAAGATTCGTATTTCAACGCATATCTACTTGCCACCTTCCTTTCCCTTCTTGCATGTTTTGCTATTCCGAGGGATGTCGTGTATACGTCAATTTTCCTGATTTTTGTACATGAGCTGAGAAGGGACGCAATCTGGAATATCGCTGCCTACACCTCTGCGTCCCTCTTCTACTTTCTTGCCTTCTATCTCCTGACAGATTTGCATTTCAACACAGCTCAGACCTTTTTTATAGCTCTTGCAGGCGGACTCACAGCATCTCTGGTGGAGAGTGTTGAGACCGACGCAGATAAGAGGTTTACACTGATGATAGCCCTCTCCACCGTATTCACGATATTCAGAATATACGTCCCTTCAGCATCAATATTTGACCTCAGCTTAGCTTTTTTCGCATCCTTTCTCTTGAGTCTTCTTGCCCTCTATACAGGAGTTGCAGATGAATCTGGTTTGATGAGTGCTACTCTTGTAGGAACCACGCTAATCCTCTTTACGGACTTCAGATTCTTTGCTGTTCTGCTCCTTTTCTACACCCTTGGCTCTGCATTCACGAAATATCGCTACGAGATAAAACAGAGTAGAGGGATAGCTGAACAGGCTGGGGGTGCAAGAGGTTATACAAACGTATTTGGAAACAGTCTTGCACCCCTCTTTTTCGCGATACAGTATGGTGTTACCCATAACCAATTTTTTGCAGCCGCCTTTGTCGCATCGGTTGCGGCAGCGCTGGCAGACACAACAGCGAGTGAAGTTGGTAAAGCAGAAAACAATGTTTACCTTATCACAAACTTTCACAAAGTTGAACCAGGTGTCAGTGGTGGGGTATCGTTCAAAGGCGAAATATCAGCTTTAGCCACATCCTTTCTCACAACTGTGCTTTCCTTCCTAATGGGGATTATTGGCATTTATGCTGCAATTATTGCTGCAATTTCAGCCTTTATCGGCGTTCACATTGACAGTATTCTTGGTGCAACGCTTGAAGAAAAAGGGTATTTGACAAATTCAGGGGTCAATTTTCTTGCAACCTTTCTTGCCGGTGTTATTTGTTTCCTCCTTCTTTTTCAGTTCCCCTCTTAACCTTCCTTCTGCTCAAAGCTGCAATCGTAGAAATAGCCACTATGCCGTAGACTACCTCAAATCCCGGCGTTTCTATAACCTGCTCAATTCTTGATTTCTTTTTTGGAGTGTAGTAGGTGTAAGGATTGAATTCGACATGCTTAAGCTCTCTTTCTCCACCTGATTTTGCCATATTAGTCAGCAGCTTTGCCAGCCTTTCTGATAGCTTGTAGTACATAAGCTTGGCGTACTTGTTTTCCATACTCTCGGCAAACTCATAGTAGGCTGCAGGAAGCACAGGAAAAACCACTTGCTCTGCCTCAGAAATCGCAGAGTTGGCAGCTTCTTTTGCACTCTCCACCTTATCGTTGACTTCCCCATATTTGACTTCAATTGAAAGGCTCGCGTCAGTAATAGAGTTTATAGCCATCACTGCAGCTCCTGCATACAAGCCATCAGAGAGCAGTCTTTTAGCGGTTTCAAGCGATTCATAAGCGTCATTCAGCAATGTCTGTTCACCATTCAGTGATGATGCGTAAACGAGTATCGAACCAGCTTGGGTTATGTAGAACTCCGCCCTTTTTTCAATCTCCTGTGGTGAAATCTCGTAGTCGTTCTTCAGTTCGGAAAGAATAGAGAGCCACACCTTTGCACTCTCAACTCTCTCCTTAGCGTAAGCAAGATACTGCAAAGCCTCATCATCTGTATTAGCAGTCTTTGCCTTCTCAAGCAGGTTCTCTGCCTCTGCTATCCTCTCCTGTGCAGCGGCAATAACCTGAAGTGAGTTTACGCCGATTTGCTCATTGCCAAGGTAGCCCTTGAGAGAATCTATTTCATTTTTGATGCTTTCAACCTCGTTATCGAATTGCTGTGCGGTAACTATGTTTTTCTTATAAAGCTCATACCTAAGGATTATTTTCGACTGGAAGTAAAGACTTGTGGCAGTGTAGTATTTCCCTTCACTGTAGCGTTCTTCTGCTTTTTCAATTAGTTCCTCAGCCTTGCCACTCTTAACAGCTTTTCTAAGTGGTTCGACAGACTCTTTCATCTTTTCTGCGAGCTTTTTCAGAATATTGGAGTAAGCCTTGATACTGAACTCACCTTGTGGTTTTTTAACTTCATAGCCCGTGAAGAACTTCAGCGCGTCGTTAAGAGTTCTAACCTCATAAACATCTACGCCCAAGGACTTGCCATACTCCACGAGGTCTATTTTCTTGTATTCAGGGGTAACTATGCTGATAATACCTACTCTCCTAACCTTGGTCTCTTCTACATAGGTAATCCTCTGCCCTTCAGGTATCAAGAAAATTTTTCCGCCATGAGATGCAGCAGCTTCGAGCTTATATTTTAGCCCACCTACTGGCCCAATGAAACCGTCAGGGTAAATCATTCCAGTCATGTAAACATCATCGCGGATTTTGAGACCTTTGAGTGCAGCTACAGTAGCTACAGTCATCACACCCCCTGCAGAGGGTCCACCAACGATTGGTGCCTCAGCCTCAATAATATAGAAGAAGTCGTATTTTGTGAAGTCCATCCCCAGTAAATCGCAGGCTGTTAGAGCGGCAAGCTGTGCACTTCCCTGCATGTCAATTTCGGTGTAGGGGGTTGTCGAGACGAAAACCTTTCCGTCTCCGGGTGTGACAATGACACTGATATTTATTACAACACCAGTGGGATTTTCGCCACTTGTTACGGCAACAGCCTTGATATCTGCCCTCTGTGCATGTTCAAACTGAGCATGTACTGGCTGGATAAGTAAAAACACGATGAACAGCAGGATCAGAGTTTTTTTCATAAACCGAGTTAATTAGCTCGAAATTAAAATTTTACCCAACAACTTCGATGTCTGCAACATATCTGCTGACGTAGGGAGCAAAGTTTCCACATTTTTTCAGTTTCAGCACCTCTACCTTTATCCCGTGTTCCGCAAATTTATCCGATATTTTATCCGGCAACCTTTCCTCTTCATTCTCACTCTCGAAAGAGTAGTAGTGGATAAAGCTACCTTTCTCAACTTTGTCCTTCAGCAGAGGTATGAACTTCTCAGCTGAATAGGGAGCAGGCATTAGAACGCGGTCGAATTTTCCCGAAAGTTTGGGGACAATTTCGTTTACGTCACCTTCAAGAACCTTTACGACATTCTGAACTTTGTTCAGCTTCACATTCTGCCTGAAATACTTAACTGCTATCGGGTTCAGTTCAACCCCTATAACCTCTCTCGGCTTTGCGAGCCTTGCAATTACTATCGGATAAGGCCCGACACCAGCGAACATCACAAGAACCTTCTCTCCCTCCCTCACAAGCTTCGCAATCCTCTCCCTCTCTCCTGACAACTTGACTGAATAGTAGGCTTTGGTTGGGTCAACTACAAATCTGCATCCGTGCTCCTTAACAATGGTTTCAGTCTTTTCCCCATAGACAAGTTCATATCTTGCAATTCTGTAAACTCCATTAACTTCCCCAACCTTTCTCAACACAGTTTTGACATGTTTGTGCCTTTTCAGTATCGCAGCAATAATATCATCCTTACGGTGCATGATCTCATCAGGAATTTCAATGACCACTACATCACCGATTATCTCAAAGCTCCTTCTTACAAGCTTAATTTCCTCCTCGCTTAGCTTGTCCTTCAGCAACTCCCTTAAAGACACGTAGCCTTTTTAGCCTCTCAAACAAAAAATGTTGCGATGCTGGAGAAAATGCGGGTTTACTTCATAACCGACTCAAGATTCGGCAAGCACGAGGAGCTTGCAGAGAAGGCTTTAAAGGGGGGTGTGAGAACAATACAGCTTAGAGAAAAAAAATTACCTGCGAGAGAAGTTTATGAAACAGCAAAAAGACTGAGAAAGTTGACCTACGACTATGATGCTTTGCTCATAATAAATGACAGAGTTGATATTGCAATTGCATCATATGCAGATGGTGTCCACGTTGGGCAGAGTGACCTTCCTGCAAAGGCTATAAGGGACTTTTTTGATGGTGTAGTTGGCGTTTCCGCCCATACTGTCGAGGAAGCGAGGGGAGCAGAAAAGTATGCAGACTATCTTGGTGTTGGCCCTGTTTTTAGAACGGTGACCAAAGAGGATGCAAAAACTCCAATAGGGATTGACGGATTGCAAGAGATTGTAAGTGCCGTTAGAATCCCTGTCATAGGTATAGGTGGAATAAACGAAAGCAATGCGATTGACGTGTTAAAATGTGGTGCTGCAGGAATCGCTGTAGTATCAGCAATTGCCGGAAAGAAAAATGTTGTTGGGGCTGCGAGAACACTTGTTGAGTTATGTGATGATTATTATATGTAATTACAATCATCATCAGCTCAGTAAATATTAAATATGGGAATACGAGATTTCTAATACAATGATAGGCATCCTAATACCCCTACTGCTACCTTTAATTCTCTTGGAAGTCGTTTCCTTCATACCAGTCCTGCTATTCGCACCCCTCTACCTTATGACAAGCGTAATTTCTCAGAATTCGGGTGATGCCGCTGTTGCGCTTGTAGGTGTTGTAGCCACATATTACTACTTCATGCGTGGATGAGCGGGGTGAGAGAATTCTGGACGTAGCAATCGTAGGAGGAGGAATCGCAGGTTTATCTCTTGCCGCTTTGCTTTCAGATAAATACAGTGTTGCTGTTTTCGAAAAATCGAAGATTCTCGGTGGTAGAGCAAGGGTTGTGGAAAGGGACGGATTTATTCTGGACTACGGAATCCATACATGCAGATTTGCCGACGAAGGAGTTGTGGCTGAGCTTTTCAGTAAACTGGGCATACCGATAGAGTTCCACTCCTCGAACGCTATCGTTTACTCCAATGGTTTTTACAGAGTCCCGAAAGGTGCAATTGGCTTTCTCACAACAAAACTCGTCCCATTTAGGGCAAGATTGACACTGCTGAGACTGATGATCAAATTACTCAGACTGAACCCAAGAGATGTCGTGGATGTCACCGTACACGAGTTCATAAAGGATATTACGGAAAGAGAAGACATTTACAGGCTTGTATCAGCGCTCATTGGGTCGGGGATAGTCTGTCCCGACATGAAAAAAGCCTCGCTATGCGAGGCTGTAACCTTTGCCCAGAAAGCTGTGAAGAGCAAATATACTGGGGGTTATCCAGTTGGTGGATGGAAGTATATAATAGACAGCCTTAAGAAAAAAATCGTCGAGAATGGTAGTGAAATAAGGCTGAATTCTGAAGTTAAGAAGGTTGAAGTTAACGGAAATGTTGCTGAAGGGATCGTTGTTGGTGATGAATTTATAGATGCGAGAGTGGTTGTTATTGCCTTCCCCCTACAACGAATTTGCGGCATTGTGGACAGGCGTCTACTGCCAGAATCCTTTGTTGAGAAGGTTGAGAGCCTTGAGCCTACCTCAGGGATATCAATTGATCTGGCCTTGAAGGAGAAGGTTTCGAATATAGACTCTGTTATCCTCACGCTCCAGCCAGTTATTATGGGTCACTTCACCTCCAATATTTACACTGAAACTGCTCCAGAAGGTAAGCAGCTTGCTACCTTCTACTACCCACTTCCCTATGAGAAGATGGATGACAGGAGCTATCTTGACAGAAAGCTTGAAGAGATGAGAGAAATGCTTGAAGAAATGTTTCCGGGAATTCTGGATAAAACGGAGTGGGAGAGAGTGCTATATCTTAAAGTCGTGGACGGGGCGATTCCAAAGCCCGGTCAGACATATTTTGAAAGACCTGACTACCTATGTCCGACTATCGAAAATCTATTCTTCGTCGGTGATACAACGAGAGCCGAAGGTAATGGGGGTGACATAGCGTTCAGGTCTGCGTTGGAGTGTGCGGAGAAGATAGAAAAGTATTTGGAAAAATTTAAGTATTGATTAAATGTGGCATAGCTCATGATTGAGTTTAGAGTGGCAAAGACTGTTTGCTGGCTCTCCTTTATTATCTTCCTCCTTGCCGGGTTCTACTTCCTTCTCTTCCCCAAAAATCTTGGAAATGTTATTTCAGAAACTGGAAAAGTGCTGAAAATCGAAAGAGGGGAGGAAATTAATTTCTGGAGGAGTCTAACCTTTGCATACATGATGACCATAGCCTTTCTGGCAGTGCTGATAGCCACCAATGTCACCATCTACTGGCGGTTTCTGTTTGTTCTCTTCATCGCTAAGATTTCATCGTCAGCAGCAGCTTTGACATTCTTCCTGAATGGAGGAGGATTTTACAGCCTCGTGATAGCCTTCACCGACTTGCCGCTTGCTTTAGTCTTTATCGGTCTTTATATCTGGATTTGGAAGAGCAGAGTGAGGTAGGGAGCTGACATGATAAGCGAAAAGAGACTGAGGGTTTTGAAGAAGGCAGGTGAGGCTCTGATTCCATCAGATGATAATCTACCAGAATATAGCGTGGAAGTTGATGAGAGGGTTGAGAAGTTTCTTAGAAGAATGCCGCCACACGTTCGACTTATGATCAATATCAGTCTGATCTTTCTACAGCTTCTCCCAATTCTTAGAGTTTTCAAGCTGAAAAAGCCAGCTTTTTTCACCTCTTTAGACATTAATGAGAGATACATGCTGCTTGAGGGACTGAGGAGGAGCAGATTCTTTGTTTTCCGTATGGTCTTTATTGTTATAAAACTGTTTGCAGTTGCCCTCTATGCTTCGAAAAAAGAAGTGGAGAAGGCGATTGGATATTCTGTAAATACTGGTAGCAAAAAAGTCCCCTCGCCCGATCTCGTGACAGAGAATATAATCGAAGGACATCAAGTAAGCCGGAACTTCAAAATACGCTGCGATGTCCTCGTTATAGGCTCGGGAGCTGGTGGGGCGGTAGTTGCAAAGGAGCTTGCTGAACAGGGTTTTGATGTAGCTGTTATCGAAGAGGGTTTCATGCCCGAATGTGATAAACTTGGAGGGGATATGCTGAGTGTCACCCCAGAACTATACAGAGATGCCGGAATGACGTTCACAGTTTCCCCCATAGGCTTGGGTCAACCATCTGTCCTGCTCCCAACTGGAGTTGCTCTCGGTGGAACGACGGTGGTTAACGAAGGAACGTGCTTTAGAACGCCAGACGAAGTGCTTGAGAGATGGAGCAGCGATTTTAATCTCGAAGGGGTTGACCCGAAAACAATGGAAAAGTACTTTAGGAAAGTAGAAAGAACTCTGAACGTCCATCCAGTATCGGTCAATCTCATAGGTAAGGCAGCGATGAAAGTAGCTGCTGGAGCCGAGAAACTTGGTTACAGCTACTTTCCGCTCTACAAGAACACTTCCGGATGTGAAGGATTGGGATTGTGTGAATTTTGCTGTCCTATTGATGCAAAAAAGGCAATGCACATCAGCTACATCCCCTTAGCGACTCAAAACGGGGCGAAATTCTATACTGGCTTCAGGGCTAAATGGCTGGAGTTCAGAGGTAAAAGAATAACGAAGGTAGGTGGCGAAATTCTAAACAGAGAAGGGCAGGTAGTTGGGAGATTTGTAGCTGAGTTCAAAATTCTCGTTCTTGCAGCCGGAGCAATCCACACGCCCTACCTGTTGCTGAAAAATGGAATTGCGAATTCGAGCGGTATGGTTGGCAAAAATCTGAGGATTCATCCAGCCATCGCCGTCATGGGAATTTTTGACGAAATTCTGAACGGCTGGGAGGGAATGTCTCAGAGCTTGGCTGTTAAGGAGTTTGCAGATGAAGGGATAATTTTGGAGACAACCTTTGCACCCCCAGCCCTCGCAATGGCAGGAAACTGGCTTGCCGGAAAGGAGCTTTCAGAGCTCTTTTTGAACTACAGAAAAGCATCAATGGTTGGAGTTATGATTGGGGAGGATGATTCGAAGGGAAGAGTGCTGGCTCTGCCCGAGTTCCTACCACTTGTAGGGAAAACACCCATTGTGCAGTATAAATTCGGGGTGAAGGATGTGCAGAAGGCGATGAAAGGACTTGTCGAGACGTGCAGGATATATTTTGCTGCTGGAGCAGAGAAAGTTGTCACCCCCCTTCTAAATTTCCCAATTGTAAAGCAGGACGACCTGAGCAGGCTGGAAGAAATTGGACGTTTGCACCCAAACATGTTAATCTGGTCAGCATACCATCCTCAGGGAACATGCAGAATGAGTGCTGAACCATATAATGGTGTCGTAGATTCATATTGTCGCTCACACGACTTTGAAAACATGTATATTGCGGATGCGAGCATTTTTCCAGACTGTGTTGGAGTTAACCCAATGATTTCAATTATGGCCTTCGCAACGAGGACTGCTGAACACATATCGGAGGTGAATGATGCACTCTGATGAGGTTGGGGACATAGTGAAGGCTTGCAGTGAATTTGCCGAGAAAGAGTGTGATAAAGATATGCTGAAAGCGTGGAAGAAGGGCTTTGAACTGGGATACTTTAATTTAGAAGACCTCTCCGCTACCGAGGCTTCAGCTGTATTTGAAGGTATTTTTTCGGTAAAACCGACTTTTGGCGTTCCTATGCTTTACTTCACAATTTCCCAGCATATTTTTGGTGAATTTGCCTCCCTCGCAATCCATCAGGAAAGACTCATTACAGATTTTACCTATGATAAATACATTAAGGTGGACAATTCCGAGGCGTCAATCTTTTTTGCTGAAGAGAAGTATTACACTCCTGAATTGATAGAGCTTAGGGTTGATAGAGTTGTTGACACTGCGGAGTCTGATATCCGACCCCTTCTAAACCTCCTTCTTGCCGCACGATGTGTTGGCACCGCCAAGTATGCCCTCAAAACTGCATTGGGCTATTTAAGGGAAAGGGAGAAAGCGGGATACGAGGACCTCAATTACTGTCACTGCTTCGAAAAGCTCGGAGAGATTTCGGCGGAAATTGAAGCTTCAAAACTCATGGTGTATCACGCAGCATCCCTTTTTAAGTCAGACAACAGTAAACCTTTCCCGGAGATGGCGTTGTGGAAGGCTGCCTGCACCGCAGTTATTGCCGCAGACGAATCCATCCTGCTTCAAGAAGGGTTTTACAGCTACAAGGAAGACTTCAAAGTCGAAATTTTCAGATACATTGCGGAGTTAAAGCATAGAAATCCAAAGGGCTCCTCGATCTACGACCTTAAAAACTCTGAACTCTACTTCCCTTTCACATACCGATTTCACACTCACTTTCCTGAGTGAGCCAAATTTAAATAACGGTTCATCCCACTCCTTACGATGAACGAAAAGCTGCTCAGCGAACTCAAAGGATACCAGATTGTGGGAAGACATTCAGCCGTGAAGACTTGCCTGTGGCTGAAGAAGTCGTTGAAGGATGAAGGGGTTTGCTACAAGCAGAAGTTTTACGGGATTAGCAGCCACCGCTGTCTTCAGATGACTCCCGCCCTTATGTGCAACCAGAACTGCATTTACTGCTGGCGTCCACTTGAGCTGCTAAAGGGTTTCAAAGGGTGGGACGATCCAGATTTTATCGTGGAGGAGAGTATAAAGGCTCAGCACCGCTTACTGAGCGGTTTTCACGGAACTGCTGGTGTGAACAGGAAAAAGCTTGAGGAGGCGTATAAGCCGAATCAGGTAGCCATAAGCCTGATAGGCGAGCCAACGCTCTATCCCCACCTTCCAGAGCTGATCGAGGGATATATGCAGAGGGGATTTACGACGTTTCTTGTGACAAACGGTACAATGCCGGATGTACTGGAAAAGGTCAGCCCTACACAGCTTTACATCAGCCTAACAGCCTTCGACGAGGAGAGCCACATCACACTCAACCGCCCGTCCGGAAGCAACTGGGAAAGGATAACAAAAAGTCTTGGCGTGATGAGGCAAAGCGATAGCAGGACTGTAGTAAGACTGACGCTGATTAAAGGCTACAATATGGACGATAGGGCTGTGAAGAACTATGCAAAGTTGATAAACAGGGCTGAACCCGATTTTGTTGAGGCAAAAGCCTACATGTATCTGGGCTATTCAAGGCTGAGGCTCCGGTATGAGAATATGCCGGAACATGCTGATATTGTTAATTTCGCTACTAAACTTTCCAAGGAGACAGGATATGAAGTCGTGAGCGAATCCGAACCGAGCAGAGTTGTTTTGCTGGGGTGAGAGGATGGATATCGAGGAATGCAGAAAGAGGCTTAAAGAACTTGAAATTGCAAGAGAGGAGCTTTTGAAGCTTTTAAGGGATATGAGGATTCACTCCACAAAGGCAGTGGCTTTGATTCACGCTGGAGAGATAGAAGAAGCGGAAAAATACCTAAACAATGCATTGAAAGTTCTGGAGGAGATCAGAGAATTTAGAGAGTTCCCTGAAATCTATCATACCCTCACCCACGACGCGATGCAGGAGCTTGTTGAAGCTTTTGCCTTTCACAGGGCAGTTAGAGGGGAGTTCAGCTTTTCGATTAATCTGGAAGTTGAACCTTCCGCCTTTATAACTGGCCTTGCCGATCTTGTCGGAGAGCTCAGAAGGTATGCTCTTAGTAAGCTGGTTAAAGGCAGATTTGAAGATGCAGAGAGGCTTATGAAACTCATGGAAGACATTTACAACGAGCTTATTTCATTCACCTCCTTTCCCGACAAACTCCTTCCGGGATTAAGAAGGAAGCTGGACATTGCAAGGAGTGGAATTGAGAGGACGAAATCAGATTATATCGCAGCGAGGGTAGCGAGATTAAATGAAAGTCTGGGTGGGGATTGACGATACGGACAGCAACAAGGGAATGTGCACAACCTACCTTGCAGTTCTTATAATGGAGAGGATAGAGGGAGAGGTGGGGAGGGTTATAGGTTTTCCGAGACTTGTAAGACTGAACCCCACAATTCCCTACAAAACGAGAGGTAATGGGGCAGTAAGCTTACTGGTGGAGACTGAAAACAGGGGTGAGCTTATTGAGGTTGTCAACGATGTGATTCTTGAACATGCCATGCTTGAGGACGACAATACCAATCCGGGTGCTGTATTCGTTGAAGAAGAACTTGCAGTGAAGCTGAGAGGGTTTGCAGAGAAGGCTATAAAGGATGTTGTGATGCTCGATGAGGCTCTGTTTATCATCGGAAAGCACTTTATCCCCCACCTGAAATACAAAAAGGGTAGAGGGCTTATCGGTGCCCTTGCCGCAGTTGGAGCGGAATTAAACGACTTCACGCTTGAGCTGATTGCCTACAGGTGTCCAGAAAGATTCGGGACTGAGAGAGAGTATGACAAGGAGAGCTTCTTTGACATGGACTTTGAGCTTTATCCCGAGACTTTCGACAATGTAGACTGGTGCAACGATGCCGTTGTTTGCGTCCCCAACACCCCTTGCCCGGTTCTCTACGGACTTAGGGGAGAGAATGTTGAGACTCTGCATAAAGCAATGTCAATGGTCAAAACAGAGCCTGTGGACAAGAGGATGATTTTCATAACGAACCATGCAACGGACATGCACCTGATTGACGTTAACGAAAACATAGAGAGGATTGAGAACTACCACTCCTACCGGATAAAGGGAAGGGTGGTGGAGGAGCCCTACGATATTGAAGGTGGTCATGTTTTCTTCAAAATTGAGACCAAGTTCGGAGAGATAAAGTGTGCAGCTTTCGAACCGACAAAGCAGTTCCGCAACATCGTCAGACTGCTGAGGCCCGGCGATATTGTCGAGGTCTACGGCTCGATGAAGAAGGACACGATAAACTTGGAAAAGCTGAGGGTTGTTGAAGTTGCTGAGATTTACGTTGAAAAGAATCCGATCTGTCCGATTTGCGGGAAGAGAATGGAGTCTGCCGGAAGAAGTCAAGGATTCAGGTGCAGGAAATGTAAAACCACTGCGAAAGAGAAGGTCATGGAGAAGATGGCAAGAAACATTGAACCCGGATTTTACGAGGTGCCCCCATCTGCGAGGCGACATCTTTCAAAACCTCTTATTAGGATGGGAGTCGGAAAGAGACACATTTTCAGGTAAAATTTTATTCTAATAACTCGCTACGGATTTTATGAGAGTTGGGGTTATAGGAGCTGGCAATCTGGGTATGGCATTAGCAAAAAACGCTTCGAAGAGGGCTGAAGTTGTTGCGGTCAAAAGGAAAGTTGTGGAAATGGAGGGAATAGAGGTTACAGATCGGATGGAGGGGGTTAGGGACTGTGACGTCATTTTAGTGGCTTTGAAACCTGACGTTTTCAGAAGGGAGCTTGAAAGAATTGGCAGAGTAGCAGAGGAAAGGCCAGTAGTGAGCTTTGCTGCCGGTGTTAAGCTGGATGAGATGAGAAGACACATAAAAAATCCCTTCAGGGCGATGACGAACATAGCCATATCGCTTGTCGCCTATTGGCCTGCCGAGACGTTTCAGCACATATCGTTTCTGGATACAGAGTTTATCGAATGCAGCAACGAAAGTGAGCTTGACGTTATGACAGCTTATCTTGGAAGTTCTCCGTCAATTTTGGCTTATTTACTGCACGCTTTCATACTTTCAGCGATTAGAGATGGTGTTAATTATACGAAATCTCTGAAGGTAGCTGTATCATCTTTTAAGGCAACGGCGGAACTCTACGAAAGGCTTGGACTTGAGGGCATGCTTAGAAAGATAGCAACCCCTGCTGGAACGACGATTGAAGGTGTTATCAGGGTTGGCGAGGCACAAAGGGCACTGATAGAGGCCTTGTCTGCTGCATCTTCAAAGGCAAGAGTGATATAGACCAAAAAGCAAATAAACTCAGGATGTGACTGGATATAGACAAGGGCCCGTAGCTTAGCCAGGTCAGAGCGCCCGGCTCATAACCGGGCGGTCGAGGGTTCGAATCCCTCCGGGCCCATACCAACATGGGTTCGTAGCCTCCACACTTCGATTCGTCTTCTATTGAAGTTCTTAGCTACCTGATCAAACGGGCTGAAACGGTGTCCCAACCTTATATATTCTACTTAGTGCAAAAAGCATATCAAAAGTTCTATATTTCTCTAAAAACTTTTGAGTAATCTATTCACCCTTTGGTGCAATGAACAACCAGAAGGTGCAACTGAGAGACCTTTTGGAATCCATAGCCAAAGCTAAAGGTTTGGAGGTCTTGAAGTCACTCAAGCATCCAAAGAGGTGGTCTGAGCTGCGAGAAGTCGCCAAGGGAGACAACAAATCACTTACCAATCGTATGAACGAGTTTATCGAACTCGGTCTTGTCGAACCAGTTCTACTGAAAGACTCACCAAAGGGCTCGAAAGCATACGTTCTGACGGGCTTCGGCCGCTTCGTCCTGCAGAAGCTTGAGGAGATCGAGAGATACTCGGACGGCAAGTAATATATACTTCTTTCACTATGTTTACATAATATGTCTACAACAACCTATAGTGTACGGATACCAAAGGAAATCCGCAAAGCGATGGAGAAGATGAAGGACGTGAACTGGCAGGAAGAGATACGGAAGATGATAATCGAGAGAGTTCGCGAAGAGGCAAAGAGGAGGTTGCTCGCAGAGGCGAGGGAGTTGAGAAACAAGATGAAGAACTCAAATATCTCGGAGATGATAAGAGAGGACCGGGATGCCAGATAAGGTTGTTCTCGATTCCAGTGTTATTGCAGCCGTTTTCTTTAGAGAGGACGACGTAGCTTCTAAGGCGGAGAAAATTCTGGAGGAGTTCGAAATCCTCTACACCCTCGACCTCGCAATAGCAGAAATCACGAATATTGCGTGGAAGAAGGCTGTTTTTGAAGAAGAGCCTGCAGACATCGTGGAAGAGGGGCTGAGTGCGTGCATCGAGTTCGTAACCTTTGTATGTCAGATCGTCACCTCTGCAGAACTCTACGATCTCGCATTCAAAATAGCCGTTGAAAAGAGAATTACCGCATACGATGCTCTTTTCGTTGCTGCATCCGAAAGATGCGATGCACCTCTTGCCACAGCAGACAGAGAGCTTGCCAGAAAGATAGACAACGTCATTCTTGTGAGATAGGAGTAGCTCGTTCATAATTCAGCCCTTCACCACAACATCTTCTTTCTCCTCCCTGCCACTCTCTGCCTTGATGCCGAGCAAGCCCTTGCTTTCAGGTTTCAGCAGAACCTTTATTCTACAACCTCCCCTCTCGTCCAGACCAACAACGATGTTGTCAGCTAAGGGCTTAGATGAAACTTCCCCTTTTTTCAGCCTGAGATACACTGCACTGAACTTGAGGTAAACCCATCATTGTGACGCAGAATGACCAATCTACAACCATTCTAAGGATTCCTACAGCTAATTGAACTCTCTAACGGCATCAACAAGCCAGGAAGCTTTACCTACGACGAATTCCGGCTTGTTAGCATCTTGATAAAAGATTTTATTTTGTAGTCTTGTTATGTAACCCTCATTTTCTCGATTAAATGTCTCTTCCAAGGTTTTTCGCGAAAGCTAATAGGAATCCAAGAGATTTCTGGACATCTGGGTCTCTTATTGCCTTAAGAGAGCCAGTAAGGCCAACTGGTTCGAAATCTTTTACTTTTTTAAGGGCATCTAAAAGTTTCTCAACAAGCTGAATTACCTCATCATCAACTGAAAGAGCGAGAGAGAGTAGCAGCTCCAGATTCCTGCTCACAACTTCCTGCACATCAACATCCATGAACTCGTCAGGAATCTTTCTTATTCCAAGAACGATTTCTGAAAGCATCACAAGCTCATCCAAAATACCACTCTTCTCAAGATACACGAGCTTGTCCATAGCGGATAGAATTGCATCCCCATTCTCTGCGAGCTTTTCCATCATTTTTGTCAGAATTTCCGCAGCTTTGGATTCGTAGTCTGCGATCATTGGATCACCCAAGGCTTTTTTAAAATTTCAACTAAATAAATTTTTGGTTTTTGTTATTAGTCACAAATAATCTTGATAGTAAACTTAGGAAAGTTTAAATAAGCCACATACTCTACAATTCCAAAATAGTCTTTCTAAGGGGTGAAACAAATGGTAAGAACTGAGGATGGCAGACTACAAGAGCACCCAATTGTTGAGTTCAGGAGGGGAAAAGAAGTAACGATATATTTTAATGGCAAACCCATAAAAGCCTACGAGGGAGAGACCGTTGCAGCTGCGCTTTATGCTGCTGGTGTAAGGGTTTTCAGCAGATCCTTCAGATGGCACCGCCCTCGCGGCTTTTTCTGCGCCATAGGAAAATGTTCCGCGTGCATGATGGAAGTTGACGGAATACCGAACGTCAGAACCTGCAAAGTTTATGTTAGAGATGGAATGCAAGTAAGAACACAGAGCGGTTTGCCTGATGCAGAAAAGGACATGTTCTCGATACTTGACGATGTCATAGACACCATGTTTCCACACGGAAGCCACTACACTAAGTTCACAAAATCAAGGAGAGCAAGAGAGTTCATGGTCAAGAGGATGAGAAAGTTTACAGGTTTTGGAAACCCACCCAAGGCTGTTTTTCAAGGTAAGGCAGATTATGAGGAAATTGAAACCGATGTTCTTGTTGTGGGTGGTGGACCAGGTGGAATGTCTGCTGCGATTCACGCTGCTAAATACGGTGCAAAAGTTTTACTTGTTGATGAGAATCCGTTTCTCGGCGGTCAGCTTGTAAAACAGACCCACAGGTTTTTCGGTTCTGCTAAGGAAAGAGCAGGAACGAGGGGTATAAAAATTGCTAACATCCTTGAAGATGAGCTCAGCAAACTGGAGAATGTTGATATAAGGAAGGAGACGAGGGTTTTCGGCATATATAATGGAGTGGCTGGTGCGTACCAGAGATTTAATGACGAAGGAAAACTTCTAAAGATAAAGGCTAAGAAAATCGTTGTTGCTACAGGAGCTTATGAAAGAACGCTGATATTCGAGAACAATGATCTTCCGGGTGTTTATGGAGCAGGAGGAGTTCAGACGCTGATGAACGTATATGGCATAATGCCGGGCAAGAAAGGATTGATTGTTGGTTCCGGTAATGTTGGTCTTATCCTTACATATCAGCTTATGCAGGCTGGTGTTAGTGTTGCAGCGATTGTTGAGGCAATGCCTCGAATTGGTGGTTATTTCGTCCATGCTGCCAAGGTCAGAAGGCTCGGAGTGCCGATCTACGTTAGACACACAATACTTAAGGCCATAGGTAAAAAGAGCGTTGAAGGTGCAGTAATTGCCCAGCTTGACGATAGATGGCAACCAATTCCGGGGACAGAGAAGAAGATTGATTGCGACTTCATCTGTGTTGCAGTAGGACTTTCACCAACCCACGAGTTGCTGTATCAGGCTGGCTGTAAGATGAAGTTCGTACCGGAACTCGGTGGGATGGTTCCGCTGAGATCGAGGTACAATGAGACCAGCGTTAAAGGTCTTTACGTTGCTGGTGACGTGGCTGGAATTGAGGAGGCGACAGCAGCGATCATGGAAGGGAGAATAGCTGGGGTGCATGCAGCGGTAACCCTTGGTTACGGCGGAGAAGAGGCTAAGAATGAGCTTGAAGAGGCTGTTCGAGACATTGAGGAGTTCAGAGCTGGACCGTTCGGTGAGAGAATAGTCTGCGGCCTCGAAAAATGCATTCTCGAAAGCGAGGTGAGCTTATGAAGTATCTTGAGAGGGGTTATCTCGAAAAGGATGAACTTCCACCCTTCCCCAGCGAGGAAAGGCTGAAAAAGAAGGCAGTTGCGTATATCGAGTGTCCTCAGCCAATCCCATGCAGCCCCTGCTATGAATCCTGCCCGGCTGATGCCGTAAAAATGGACAACATAAACGATCCGCCAGAGGTTGATTACGAAAAATGCACGGGCTGTATGAAATGCATCAGAGTTTGTCCGGGTCTTGCAATTTTCATGTTGAAACTAAAGGAGGACGGAAAGGGAGAAGTGACACTTCAGTACGAGTTTATCCCATGGCTCAAAAAAGGAGACAGAGTCAAGTTATACAACAGAAAAGGAGAAGAAATTGGAGAAGGCGTTGTGAACTGGGTTCTACCTCCTGAAAGGAATGATAATACATCACTCGTAAGGGTCGAAGTTGACGCTGACCTGATCTTTGAGGTGAGAGCTATCAGACCAACGGGGTGAAGGGTATGAAAGACAGAAAAGTTGTTTGCAGATGTGAGGATTTAACCGAAGAGGAAATAATTCACGCCATTGAACTTGGATATGATGATCTTGAAAGCCTGAAAAGGTTTACCGGAGCTACTACAGGTCCATGTCAGGGCAAAGGATGTTTAATGCACTTACTGAGAATTTTAAGCCAGAAAACTGGCAAAAGTGTTGACGAAATAGGTGTAACGACCCAAAGACAACCCGTCAATCCCGTACCTCTATATATTCTGGCTGCTGCAGAAAAGGGTGATGGGGAATGACGATAAAGGTCGCCGTAATTGGTGGGGGAGTAGCGGGACTTTCAGCCGCCTATTTTCTTGCAAAAAACGGTGCTGAAGTAAGCGTCTTTGAACAAAAATACCTGCTTTACGGAGCAAGCGGAAGAAACTCAGGTGGATTAACCGCACAGTTCAGAAATGAGGCGTTAATCAAACTTGCATTGCGAAGTCTTGAGCTATACAACACGCTGCAATCAGAGATCGGATTCAACTTTCTGCTGAGGAGAGATGGATACGTAAAGATTGCAAATGACGAGGTGGCAAATGTCTTGAAGGACGAAGTTGAGATTCAGAAGAGGGCGGGTGTTAACGTCAAAATAGTTGATCCCGACTTTGTTAAAAGCCTCTTTCCCGACATAAATGAGAATGCTTTCAGCATCGCAAGCTACTTTGCCGATGGTGGTGTGGTCTTCCCTTGGCCAGTCGTGTGGGGATTAGCGAAAGGGTGCAAAGAACTGGGGGTAAAGGTATACGACTACACACCGGTGAGCGTGGAAGTTAAGGGAAACGAGGTAGTTGGAGTGAGAGTTGACGACGAACTGCACAGGGCAGATTATGTTATAAACGCTGCTGGAGCATGGAGCAACGAAATAAGCAGGCAAGCTGGAGTTGAGCTGAACAACAAAATATTCAAAGAGGAAATTTGCGTTACTGAAAGTTTGAAGCCTTATCTCGACCCTTACATCCTCGATGTTTCAACAAACGTCTATATAAGCCAGTCCATGAGAGGAGAGATCGTTGGTGGAATATTAGGGAATGAAACGAATAACATCAACGTGAAGTCGAGTCTTGATTTCCTCACAAAGTATGCCAAAAGAGTGGTTGAGCTGGTTCCAAAGCTTAGAGGAATGTCCATTCTTAGACAGTGGGCTGGTGTTTACGATTTGGGAAGGGACGGTTTGCCTGTCATAGGCCCTACCAAGGTTAAAGGATTCATTCAACTCAACGGCTTCGGTAGAAACGGGATGTCCACTGCACCAGCAGCAGGAGAAGCCTTAGCTGAGTACATCCTGAAGGGGAAGAGTAAAATCCTCGAATACTTCAAACCCTAATTTTTTAGTGTAATACAATTGTATAACAAAAGAACAGTTTATTTGTCGTTCTCTTCTTTTTCCCTCATGTACAAATTCATAAAGGGAGACAGTAATATTTTGGAGACGTTGAAGGGTAAAACCGTTTATTTGCTTGTAATAGGGAACACAAAAACCGCGGAAGTGCCGGGAATAACAGTGGCTGGAGCAAATCCTGAACTCATTAAATACACTCCTCCAGCAGATGCTGAATTACTTTACTATGGCAAATGCCTGTCTATTGATGGTGTGCCCGCAACACCGGATGGGAAGCCAACTCCTGCTCTGATATCCTATACGGCTTTAAGGCTAACTGACACCCCATTTTTCGTTGTAAACTCAGGTCTGATGGTGAAACCCAAGATTCCTTTCGTTGATATTAATGCTCCAGTGGGTGGAAATATAGCAGAAGAAAGGGCAATGGACATCCAAAAAGTGGAAGAAGTTATAAACAGGGCAAGAGTTGTTGGCAGGAATGTGTCTAAGGTCGCAGATGTGCTGATTGTCGGAGAGAGTATACCCGCAGGCACGACGACTGCAGCAGCTGTTTTGAAGGCGTTGGGCTTCGAACCTGCCGTTTCATCCAGCATGCCGGAAAATCCAATCAATCTTAAGAAGAAAGTCGTTGAAAAAGCTGTGGAAAGAGTCAACAACGACGATCCAATTGAGATACTGTCCGCTGTCGGTGACCCGGTTATGCTTGGGGTTATTGGTATAGCCCTCGGTTCTGAGAAACCAGTCGTGCTTGCAGGTGGAACCCAGATGGTTGCAATTGCAAATCTGATTGTAAAAATGGGTGAAGTTGAAGCAGTAGTTGCAACGACAAAATATGTAGCATCTGACGGTAACGCAGACCTCTCATTGTCTCCATTCCCTGTTGTCACAGCTGATCCGATGCTCGGAAAGTCCAGATACGGGGGGCTGAGAGCCTACGATCACGGATTCGTCAAAGAGGGTGTAGGGGCTGGAGGTTTGACGTTGCTGTCATACGTGAAGGGTATTGAACCTGAAAGATTTCTCGAAGAAGTGGAAAAAGACTACAAATGCATCATCCTGCAATCTTAATGTAACATGATCAATTACCAAAAAATATAAGTAGGGACGATTTTTTAATTTTCTATAATGCCACACGTAATGATGCTCAAAGTAAATCCAAAAGGTAAAATCGTATCATTGCAGGGTTTGCCATCGGGTATAAAGGGTAAGAGGTTTGATGAAGTCTTTGAAGTTGATGGTTCAGGAAGTGTGTTCAAAGCAAAACTAAATGGTGAAATTTTTACAGCATCAAAAATAAAAGTAGATGACGGATACATCATTGTGTTGCTACCAGAATCGCTACATCACCTAATTGATGACTTCCCATTCGGTGTTGTTGTTATACAGGATGGAAAAATAATATATGCAAACAAAATCGTCGAAAAATTCACAGGATATTCAAAGAAGGATTTATATCTGATGGATTTCAGGGAGCTTGCCACAGATGAGTATCGGGATAAAATACAAGAGCTTTACGAGAAATCGTTGAATGCAAATGAGATTATAAAGGAGGAACTTAAAATTCGTAAGAAAAGCGGAAAGGAGTTGTTTGTAGAAGTGCTCGCAACTAAAAGCTACTATCATGGGCAACCTATAATACTGTGTGGTGTGGCAGAAATAACAAGAAGAAAGGAATTAGAGAATCTCTTCCTCGGATTGGCAAACCAGACATTTACAGTAGTTTATATAATTCAAGATGGTAAATTCGTTTTTCTCAATGATACAAGTGTTCTAAGCGGGTATAGCGTGGATGAACTTTACGAGATGAACCCGTTCGATATTGTCCATCCAGAGGACAGAGAGACAATAATCAACAACTACCTCCGCAGAATTAGGGGGGAGCACGTTGATGTCCCTTACAGGTTCAGATTGATAACGAAGTTTGGTGAGGTGAAGTACGTCGACGCAATTGCCACCAGAGTGATGTTCAGGGGTAAACCGGCAGTAATGGGTATGCTGATAGACCGGACTGACGAAATGAGGTCGCAAGAAAAGCTCACGATGTACGAGAGGTTCTTCAGAGAAGCAAAAGATATGTTCTTCATAATAGACAGAAAGGGAAGATTTATTGATGTGAACCCGAGATACGCCGAGATTCTGGGATATAACCACTCGGAGCTGATAGGACACACCTCGAGAAGAATTGCATTTGAAGAGGACTTAGATGTCTTAAGAGAGAACTTCAGGAAAGTTCTGAACGGAGAAAGTGTAAGGTTTACATTCAGAGCAAGATGCAAGAATGGAGATGAGAGGGTTTTTGAGGTCGTTGAGTGGCCTGTTTTCAGGGAAGGAGAGGTGGTAGGTGCCGAAGGAGTTTTGAGAGACATAACCGACAGACTGAGGACAGAAAGAGAGCTCAAAAAGACCAACGACCTGCTGAAAACCATAAGCGAGATAAACGAACTAATCTTCAGGGAGAAGGATGAATATGCTCTTCTTTCAAAGGTTTGTAGAGTTTTCTCAAGGATTAGGAACATAAATTCGTGGGCTTGGGTTCTTGAAAAAGATAAAATTCTCAAAGCAACACCGCTTGCACCCGAATGCACTCTCGCTGAGAGGGCAAGAGACGGTTTGCTGAAATATGAAGAATGCTTGTGTCCCTTGAACACTGGAAAAAGCCTTGCAATACCGATCGTGCACAACAGCCACGTTTTTGGTGTGTTGGTTCTATGTTCGGTAGGAGAGTTAAGCAACGATGAAATCAAAATATTCGAGGAGCTTGGTGAGAATCTTGGCTTTGCCATAACATCTTACAGGGCTGAAAGAGATAGAAAAATAGCCATCAACTTGCTCCTTGACAATCTCGAACAGTTTGAGGACCTTGCAGACAGGCTCAGAAACCCTGTAGCCATAATTTCAGGTTTTATTGAGATAAAGGATGATATAGGTTGTGAGAGGGCGCTCAAAGAAATTGAAAAGCAGGTTGAGAGAATCAAGGGGATACTTGACGATCTGAGATTGCAGGAAACTCTGACGTACTTTATTCTCAAAGGGGAAAAGCTTAAGTAGTCTGCAGTAAGCAATTACGAAATTTGAAAATGAGGTGTTTGAATTGAGCGAATTTGGACGTGAATTTGGCCGCGAGCCGCCTGTAGAAGTGGGAGACATAAGGGAAGTGAGAATTGAAGCTCTTGGCTCAGAAGGAGATGGAATAGCAAAGGTTGATGGTTTTGTTATCTTTGTGCCGGGAGTGAAAGTTGACGACGTTGTGACAGTAAGAATAACAAAGGTTCTTCGCAAATACGGTTTTGCGGAAGTTGTTGAATAAAAAATTAAAAAGTTAAAGCTTGTTTAAAAGGTCTTCAATATCTCCCAATATATTTTTTATTTCTTCAATTTCACTTTTCATCTCTTCGATTTTGTCGTATCCCTCATCCTTCACCATTGCACCGTACTGCGTCGGGACTATTATGCCAGACTGCTCAAGTACACGGAGGGAGTATCTGACCCTGTGTTTGGGCATGTTCAAAATGTCTGACAATTTAAAAATCCCGACTGGCTGTTTTTCCATTACAGTCTTAAGTACCAGTAGATGTCTCAATACTATCTCAGCCTCCGCTTTCAACTTTTTGAACACCATGATGATTGTTGTCACCAACCTTTATAAAAATTATGTTAGCAAGTCATTAACCTTACCCACACATACTCAATCGAGAATGATGACCTCAATAACCTCTAAGGGGATTCTTGGCATCCTCTTCCCAATTTCGTATTTTGCGATTTTGGCTGCATGTTCTTCGCTCTTTGCATTGAATACTTTCATTTCGAGGATTAAACCAACAAGTGCCACTCCTGCAACCATGAATACTGATTTGAGGGGAGCCTCGCATTTTGGACACGCTGTGTCACCGACATCTATCTTAACAAAGTCTAAGTCAGGATTGAGTTTCTTACCAGCTTCTGCAACGGCTATGTTCATCGCATCTTCAGGGCTTTTTGCCTTCTTTACAATCCATGCAGCCTGAAGGATAACGAGGTAATCCGGCATCCAAAACATCTTGTCTCGCGGATATATAAATTATCACCTCTACTTGGGATTTAGATACGAATTTTAAACTGTAAGATTTATAATTTACATCTGTTCCAAATTTAAATTTTTTCAAATCATATAGGCTTAAAACAGATATAAAATCAAGAAAGACTTATATGGTGCGCAGCTAAGACCCTTTCGATGTCGGAGAACGTTGCTGTTATAGGTATAGGACATTCCAAGTTTGGAACAAGGAAGGACGTGAACATCGCCGAACTATGCTGGGAATCAATGAAACCAGCTTTTGAGACTGCAAATTTGGAACCAAAAGATATAGACTTCTTTGTTGTTAGCAATGCGGGAATGTGGAGCAGTGAGGCAGCAATTCCTGCGCTTATTGCAGAGTATGCTGACCTCGCCCCAAAGGGCTCTATGAGGGTTGAAGCAGCATGCGCAAGTGGGAGTGCTGCTCTTAGGGTGGGCTACACCGCAGTCAAATCAGGAATGGTCGACTTAGCTTTGATTCTTGGAGTTGAGAAAATGCAGGAGTCGCCAAACCCCAATGTAATAGAGCTGATAGGAAGATTCGGAAGCTACTTCTGGGAATTCGAGAACTTTGGCCTCACCTTCCCCGCCTACTACGCCCTTCACGGCACTGCCTACATGATGAAGTATGGTGCCACTGAAGAAGATTACGCAAAAGTTGCGGTAAAAAACCACTACTACGGAGCAAAGAATCCTTACGCCCAGTTCCAGAAGGAAATAGACGTTGAGACTGTTTTGAAGAGTCCATACATCGCTTGGCCATTCAAGCTGTTTGACTGCTCACCAATCACCGATGGTTCAGCATGTGTGATTCTTGCAAGTGAAGAAAAGGTCAAGGAGCTTGGAATCGATGAGAAGGTCTGGATTCTCGGTCAAGGTGTTGGTACAGGCACCGCCAATCTTAGCAGGAGAGAGGAGTTTACTTCCCTCGCATCAGCCAGATACGCAGCAGAGCAGGCTTACAAGATGGCTGGAATTGACATTGACGATCCAGCGAATTATCTCGATGGGGCAAATGTGCATGACTGCTTTACCGCTCCAGAAATCATCGCCTACGAGGATTTGAGATTCTGTAAGAGAGGAGAAGGATATAAGCTCATCAGAGACGAGCAGACATATATCGGAGGAAAGATACCAGTCAACATTGATGGAGGGCTCAAAGCAAAGGGTCACCCAATTGGTGCAACTGGGGTGAGTCAAGCAGTCGAAGCATACAAGCAACTACTGCAAAAGGCAGAACCCGGAAGACAGGCTGACATCAACAAGGGTAGGTGGTTGGCTCACAATGTCGGGGGAACGGGACATTACACCTACGTGACGATCTACGGGCTTGAAAAGAGGTGAGTATGATGAATGAGGAAGTGAAGAAGAATATGGAAGAATTTGGTTTCCCAGTTATCGTTGACGAGAAGAGTGGAGCAATGCAGTGGGTGGACATGAGAGAACTCAGGTTGCGCTACATAATCTCAGTTGAGAACATCAAGCCTTTCTACGAAGGGTTGAGAGAGGGCAAATTAATGGCCACGAAATGCAAGAAGTGTGGCAGAATATTCTTCCCCCCGCAGAAGGATTGTCCAAGCTGCTTTGATTCTGACATTGAGTGGGTTGAGCTGAAGAAAGAGGGGACACTTGAAACGATGACTGTCGTCTTTGTTAAACCTCCATCTTTCGGGCAGTACGACCCTTATCCAGTAGCGATTGCGAAGCTCGATGATGGGCCAAGAATCCTTGCTTGGTATAGCGGTGACCCGCAGCAGGTTAAACCGGGTCAGAGGGTAAAGGTTCAGGTCAGCAGGAGGAAAGAGGGCTATCTTATGTATGAGTTAGCACCAATTTGAGGTGATAGTATGGATGTAAAGAAGGTTTGTATTCTTGGCGCTGGAGCAATGGGTAGCGGTATTGCTCAGGTGTGCGCTACCGCGGGCTACGAGGTTTGGGTAAGGGATATAAAGCAGGAATTCCTCGATAGAGGTAGGGCTGCAATTGAGAAGAACCTACAGAGAGCTGTGAGCAAGGGCAAGATGACCGAAGAGAAGGCAAAAGAGATTCTCGGTAGAATACATTTCACCCTCGAAATGGAAGAGGCTGTGAAAGACGCAAGTCTCGTCATTGAGGCTGTGCCGGAAATAATGGATTTAAAGAAGCAGGTTTTCGCAGAAGTTCAGCAGTATGCGAAGCCTGAGTGTATATTTGCGAGCAACACCTCTGGTTTGAGCATCACAGAACTCGGAAACTCAACCGACAGGCCAGAAAAGTTCCTCGGTTTACACTTCTTCAACCCACCACCAGTAATGGCTCTGGTTGAGGTAATAAAGGGTGAAAAGACGAGCGATGAGACGATAAAGTTCGGTGTCGAATTCGTAAAGAGTATCGGCAAGGTTCCTGTCGTAGTTAAGAAGGACATCGCAGGGTTCATTGTTAACAGAATTCTTGTGCCATACCTGGTTTTGGCAATTGATGATGTAGAGAAAGGAGTCGCTACCAAAGAGGAAATTGATGCCACAATGGTGTATAAATACAGCTTCCCGATGGGTCCAATTGAACTGTCTGATTTTGTTGGACTGGACATTCTCTACCATGCAGGTCAGCAGTGGGACATCGTTCCGCCATCAAAGCTCCTTGCTGAGAAATTCGAGGCCAAAGAGCTTGGGATGAAAACAGGTAAGGGATTCTACGACTGGAGTGCAGGAAGACCAAAAATACCTCAGGAGCTGGCTGGGAAGTACGATGCATTAAGATTGATAGCTCCGATGGTCAACATCGCTGCCGACATTATCGCAATGGATGTTGCAGAACCAAAGGATGTTGATACCGCAATGAAGCTCGGAACGAATATGCCAAAGGGTCCATGCGAGCTCGGTGACGAGATTGGCCTTGATGTTATTCTCTCAAAGGTCGAAGAGCTTTACAAGGAAAAGGGTTTCGAAATTCTAAAACCCTCCGAGTATCTCAAAAAGATGGTTGCCGAGGGCAAGCTTGGAGAGAGAAGCGGCGAAGGATTCTACAGCTATGGAAAGGGGGAAATGACCTTCAAGAATATTGAAATTCAGAAGGATGTTGAGAACAAGATTGCAAAAGTTGTTATAAACCGACCTCAGAGGCTGAACGCCCTTTCCCCGGAAACTCTTGATGAACTGTTCGAAGCATTCAGGATACTTGAGAAGGATGAGGATGTCAGGGTTGTCGTTGTGACTGGCGCGGGTGATAAGGCCTTCTCGGCTGGCTTCGATCTTCAGACTGCAATGCAGGACCCATCCGGGTTGGCTCCAGCAAACTCGATGATGCTCGCAGCAAAGGGTCAGTGGGTCTTCACGCAGATAGAGAGATTTCCAAAACCTGTCATTGCCGCAATCAATGGATACGCCTTTGGCGGTGGATGTGAGCTTGCGATGGTATGTGACTTTAGGATCATGAAAAAAGGTGCGAAAATCGGTCTAACAGAACTTAGCCTCGCACTGATACCCGGATGGGGCGGAACTCAGAGACTTCCAAAACTCGTAGGGATGGCAAAGGCAAAGGAGATGATAATGCTTGCAAAAAGAATTGACGCTGATGAGGCTGAAAGGATTGGACTCGTAAACAAAGCAGTTGAACCTGAGAAGTTTGAAGAAGAAGTTATGGCACTGGCAAAACAGCTTGCCGAAGGTCCACCAATAAGCCTGAGAGCAGCCAAGTACGCGATCAACTTTGGCTATGAACTGCCTCCTGAGATCGGACAGGTTATAGAAGCCGCATACTTCGGAATTGCGACTTCAACCCAGGATGTAATGGAAGGTGTTTCAGCCTTCTTCCAGAGAAGGAAACCAGAGTTCAAAGGAAAGTAAAATTTTCTCCCTTAAATTTTTAAAAATAGGAAGTTTTTTATTCAGGCTTTGTCATGATGGGCTGGAGGTGGTTGAATGAAAATTATAGTGCTTGCAAAACACGCCCCCGACCCGGAATCGGAGATTAGTGTTGCGAGCGATGGCAAAAGCGTCAGCCAGAGCGGGCTTGTTTATGATATAAACGACTGGGATAGATATGCAGTAGAGGAGGCAATAAGAATAAAAGAGGACAAGGGCGGAGAGGTTGTTGTAGTGGGTGTTGGAACCAACTGCGATGATACGCTGAGAAAGTGCCTTGCAATGGGAGCAGATAGAGCGATAAAAATCCCAGTTGATACATCCTTTGACGCCTACACGACTGCAGAAGTTATAAAAGAGGCAATAAAGGATGAGCAGTTTGATATGATTTTTGCAGGTTTAATGAGTCAAGACTTGAACAATGCACAGGTCGGTGTTTTGCTGGCTGCAATGTTAGACCTTCCTGTAGCAACGGCAGCAACCGAGCTTAAGGTTGAGGATGGAAAGGTAATCGCAAGGAGAGAACTGGAAGGTGGATATCTTGAAGAGGTAGAACTTCCAACTCCCTGTGTCATTACCATCCAGAGCGGTATAAACGAGCCAAGATACGTTTCAATCATGGGTATCAAGAGGGCAAAGTCGAAGGAGATGAAAGAGGTCAGCGTTTCTCCGAGCATTTCAACACTTGAAATCGAAAAAATGTATCTGCCACCCGTCAAGAAGGCGGAGATGATTGAGGGTGATCCATCACAGGTAGCCGAGAAGCTTATTGAGATTCTGAAAGAGAGGGGGTTGATATAATGAAGGTGTTCTGTGTTGCTGAATATAGATTTGACGAGCTTAACCCGCTCAGCATCGAGCTACTCAACCTTGCCAACCAAATCAAGGGTGATGGTAGCAGCGAGGCTGTCGTGATTGGTAAAGATGTTGGCAAATATGCCGAGGAGCTTGCAAAGTATGCAGACAAGGTCTGGAAGGTTGAGGATGACAGCCTCGAGAACTACACACCCGACCTCTATGTTGATGTTCTGTTGCAGCTCATTGAGAGAGAGAAACCGGATATTATTCTCGTTGGCAATACTGCTCAGGGTGGAGAATTTGCCCCCTACCTTGCTGCAAAGCTCAATGCTCCGATTGCCACAGATGTTGTAGCAGTAGATGTGAGCGATGGTGTTAAGGCGTCAAGGTATCTCATGCAGGGTAAGCTTATGGTTGATCTGAAGCTCAAATCAACACCCTGTGTTCTGACAATCAGACAGGGTGTGTTCAAAGAAGGGACTGAAGTTGGTGGAGAAATCGTTGACGCCGGAATCAAACCATCCAGAGAATCAAAGAGGAAATTTGTCAGCTACATTGAACCAGAAGTTGGAGAAGTTGACATTGCACAGGCTGATATAATCGTCTCGGTCGGCAGGGGCATTGAGGATGAGTCCAACATAGAGCTGGCAGAGGAGCTTGCTGATCTGTTGGGTGGCGTTGTGGCTGGAAGCAGACCGGTAATTGATAACGGATGGTTGCCAAAGGATAGACAGGTCGGTATTTCAGGAAAGGTCGTTAAACCCAAACTATACCTTGCTCTCGGTATCAGCGGTGCCTTCCAGCACGTCATGGGCATGAAAGATAGTGAGCTAATCATCGCCGTAAACAAGGATCCAGAAGCGCCTATATTCGGAGTTGCACATTACGGAGTTGTAGCAGATTTGTTTGACGTTGTTCCTGAGCTGATCGAGAAGTTGAAGGAGATAAAAGGAGCCTAAGTCTCCCCTTAAATTTATTCTTATTTTTAAAAAGATTTTAAGCCAACCGTAACTGCAACAACAGAAGAACCAGAGTGCCAACTGACAAAATGAGAACGTCTTTTATCTCGATAACCGGTTTGGCCTCTGGCATGATTTTTCACCTAATATTAATAGGGTCTCATTGTATTTAAACTTTTTTCCTATAAATAAATGAAAATATTGTAATTATCATTATAATGAAATTTCTCCCCCAACATTTCATCCGGAAAATCTGAGGTTAAAAAACAAAAGGTTAATATAAGCCCAATATACTCCCCACTGGGAAATTAGAGACGTAATCCATTGGAATAAAACATGAAATCTGGAGGAATAAACATGATGTCGAGACGTAAATTTCTGATACTAACCGGAGCAGTTGCAGCAGGAACTATTTTACCAACGCAAATTTCTGCAAAAACACAGTTCGTAGAGGCGGCAGAAGAAATAGAGGCAAAAAGGCGGTGGGGCATGGCTGTTGACGTTGCCAAGTGCACTGAGTGCATGGAAGAGTTGATAGCCAAAACAGGAAATGAAAAAGTAAAACCACCATGTGTTGTCGCATGTGACAAGGAGAACAACGTTCCAGAGTTCAAGGAGAAAAGGTTTGATCCGCAGTGGATGAGGATAGCCAAACTAAAGCTGGAAAAGCCAGTAAACGCAAAGGAATTCTACATTCCGCTTCTCTGCAACCACTGCGAGTATCCACCATGTGTTCAAGTCTGCCTGACTAAAGCCAGCTTCAAGAGACCTGATGGGATTGTAGAGATTGATATGCACCGCTGCATTGGTTGCAGATACTGCATGATAGCCTGCCCATACGGGGCGAGAAGTTTCAACTTTCTTGATCCAAGAGAGGGGCTTGAGGAGATCAATCCAAAGGTTCAGATGAGAACCGAGGGTGTGGTTGAGAAGTGCACCTTCTGTGTACACAGGGTTGATGAAGCGATTGCAAAGGGAGAAGAGCCTGTTCCAGCTTGCGTTGAAGCGTGTCACAAATTTGGGAAAGGAGCACTGGTTTTCGGTAATGTAAAAGACCCGAACAGCGAAATTGCAAAGATTCTGAGAGAAAACATGCCCGTGCAGCTAAGAGCAAACCTCGGAACTGATCCGCACGTTTTCTATCTCAAACTTGGAGGTGAGTAAATGGCGGTGGAATTCAAGAAAATTGAGGGTGACTCAATTCAGTACATTGCCTTAGTCATAATCCTTGCAGTTGTTACCGGTGCGGGTTTTTATGCTTATGTTCTCGACCATGAAATCGGGGGGCTTAACGGACTGAGCAACAGAGTGCCTTGGGGTATAGTCAACGCTGGAATCCCCTACTTCATTGGTCTGAGTGCAGGCTCGTTGATAGTCTCTGCTCTGGCTGGAGTTTTTAACATTAAAAAGTACAAAGTCTTCAGCAGGATTGCTGCATACATGGCAGCAGCTTGGATCATTGCTGCAATTCTGAGCATCGCACTCGATATTGGAAAGCTATACCATTTCATGAATGCAGTCAAATACTTCAACCCGACTTCAATCTTCTCGTGGAATGCCTTTCTGTATTCAAGCTATTTCGTAATCTGCTCAATTTACCTGCTGGTTCAGTTTGAGGAAATGGAGAGAGCTACAAGGTTCATGGCAGGCTTGGCTGTTTTCTGGGCAGTTCTGGTTCACAGCGGTACTGGAGCAATCTACAGCTTTATGTATTCCAAAGAGCTTTACCATTCTGCATTGACACCACCAATGTTCATCGTCTGTGCCATAACTTCAGGTCTTGGTCTATTGTTGGCAACCCTCTACTTCACCTTCAAGTTCACAAACAGAGAATTAGACCCATCTCTCATCAGAGGTCTTGGCTTGATCTTTGCGGGGCTTATGATGGTTCTGGGCTACTTCCTCGCCGTTGAAGGGCTGGAGAAGGGCTACATCCCTGGACTTCACAAGGCGGTTCAATTTGTATTCCTCAATCCCGGAACCGGAGTTTTCTGGAGTTTCTGGCTGCTCGTCGTGTTTGGTATCGCAATCCCAACGATAATAATACTCTATCCCAAAACCGGCTACGACCTCCGCTGGATTTCAGTAGCAGGTATCCTCCACGCTGCATTGGTGTTCGCAGAGAGGTTCTACCTCATCATTCCGGGACAGGTTTTCCCGGAAGAGTATCTCCCCGGTTATGAACTTGAATCTCTCCACACCCTCGAAGGCTACGTTGTTTCCTACACACCAACAATATTCGAGTGGCTTCAGATAATCGGACTGATTGCCATGGTTTATCTGATTTTCGTGGTTGGAGTTAAACTGTTCGCACTGATTCCTGAAAGGGCAGTCGAGGAGGTGGTAGAAGAATGATAGGAGTGATATTCGGTGTCATTGTGCCATACATCGCCGTCGCGATATTCGTCGCGGGAGTTGTCTACAGATTTGTCAATTGGGCGAACAGTGCCGTGCCGCTAAAGATACCTACCACAGGAGGACAGCAGAAATCCTTTCCTTTCATAAAAAGAACGATCTACGACAGGTTCGATTCCCCTTACACATGGTGGGAAACTGTTGGAAGAATGATCCTTGAGATATTTATGTTCCGAAGCCTGCTAAAGAATACGCGGTATTACCTCGACAGAGCCTCTCAGAAGGATGCGCGCTGGCTCTGGCTTTTTGCAATCCTCTTCCACTACTCACTGCTCCTCGTACTTATCAGGCACTCAAGGTTTTTCCTTCAACCTGTTCCAGAATTCGTAGAGATGCTTAGCGAGATTGAAGCATTCAAAGGTGTGTTTATCCCATCAGTGTACATCTCAGGCCTTGCAATAGTCGCAGGATTGTTTTTACTATGGCTCAGGAGAATTTTTCTATCAAGAGAGAGAACTCTCAGTCTTCCAAGCGACCACTTCGCCTTAATTCTGCTTCTCGCCATAACGATTAGCGGAAACATTATGAGATACTTCTTCAAGGCAGACCTTGCAGCGGTCAAAGAGTTGCTGATGAACCTGATGGTTTTCAATGTCGGAAAGGCTGCTGCAATTGCTGACAGCATTGAACCGATCTTCTATATCCACTTCGCTCTTGCAAGTTTCCTTCTCGCCTATTTCCCCTTCAGCAAACTAATGCATGCTGGAGGTGTTCTCTTCACACCAACAAGAAACATGCCTAACGACAACAGAGCAAAGAGGCACATAAATCCGTGGGATAGCGATCCTTCAGTGCCGATACTGACAAAGGGAATTACGGTGAGTGGTATGACCTTCACTTCAAAGAAGCTTGACTGGGACACTTACTACAGCATGTACACCGATCAGCTTGACGAAATTGCAGAAAGCGATTACAAGATAGTTCCCGAGGAATTGTGAGGTGATTGTGATGGAAGAAATGCCCGAAAAGATTGAGATAAGGCAAAGATTTCCAGAATGGAGAGAGATGCTCAAACCCGTTAAAGAACTTGAAGAGGGTAGGACAAGCTATCTTTCCACACCCAAGCAGGTAGATTCAGAATTCTTCAAAATGCCATTTGGTGACGTAGAAAGAGATCTCCATGATCTAAAACTGCCTGAAAACTGGAAGGAACTCTTCCTTGAGGCGATGAAAGACACTTTGGAGAAGAATAGAGCATTCAAGCTCTTCATGGATATCTGTGTTAGATGTGGAGCATGCGCCGATAAGTGTCACTACTACATAGGCACAGGCGATCCTAAGAACATGCCAGTTGGGAGAGCTGAACTCATCAGATCTGTTTACAGAAGATACTTTACACCCTCAGGCAAAATATTTGGCGAATGGGCTGGAGCAAGGGAGCTCACCGAGGATGTGGTGAAGGAACTTTACTACTATGCTTATCAGTGTTCTCTCTGCAGAAGATGTAGTCTTTTCTGTCCCTATGGCATTGACACCGCAGAAATTGTCTGGTGGCTGAGAAGAATTCTGAGCAGAATTGGCTTGAATCAGAGGTTTATGACAATTTCAATTGAGGCGTCAGCGAGAACTGGTAATCACCTTGGTCTACTTCCTGGAGGTATGGTAGGTGCCATACAGCAGGGACTTGAGGAGCTTAAGGATGTAACGGGTTTTGACTTGCATACGTATATCAACAAGAAGGGGGCAGATGTACTCTTTGTCGCCCCTTCCGCAGATTACTTCGCCACACCGCACTGGTTCGTTATGCTCGGCTATCTTTTGCTCTTCAACGAGCTGGAAGAGAAATACGGATTAACAATTACATGGTCAACGTATGCGAGTGAAGGAGGTAACTTTGGTACATTCCACAGCTATGAGGCTGCACAACTGCTCAACTCCAAAATCTACAAGGAGGCTGAGAGGCTTGGAGTTAGCTTTATCATTGGAGGAGAGTGCGGGCACATGTGGAGAGATAAACACCAGTTCATCAACACCATGAATAATCCGCCAAAGAACGAAGAGTGGAAGAAGTTCTGGGAGAATCCAGACTTAGGCGAGCTTGCTGAAGGATTGAGAGGGATAAGATTTGACAGTTATGCCTCAGGTGAACATGGATGGATACACATCCTTGAGTTCACAGCTGCACTAATCGAGCATAATAAAATAACCATTGACAAAAGCAGAAATGACCACTGGACAGCAACATACCACGACCCGTGCAATGTTGCGAGAGGAATGGGTATGGTCGAGGAGCCAAGATACGTCTTGAGAAATGTCATGAACAAGTTCTATGACATGCCGGAGCACACGATAAAGGACAAGACCTACTGCTGTGGTGCTGGAGGAGGTATGCTTGCTGACGAGATTATGGATTTGAGAATGCGTGGAGTTATGCCAAGAATGATGGCAGTGAGGCACGTTTACAAGAAATACGGTGTGAACATACTCCTTACCCCTTGTGCCATTGACAAGGCTCAGTTCCCGCATGCCCTCGAATACTGGAAGATACCAATTGAGGTCGGAGGACCAATGGAAATGGTCGGAAATGCTTTAGTTCTAACAGCGTTCGGTGAGAAACCTGAAGACAGGCAGTATGACCTGAGAGGTGAGCCACTGGGAGGTGAAGAAGATGTACAATAAAAAGTACGTAATCCCGCTGATACTGATATTTCTCGTGGGATTTTTTACACCCTACTGGTACAACGCAATGGCTGGAAGCTTCGGCTACGAACCTGAACTGAAAAAGCCAGCAGGCGAGTGTGTTGAGGATTCAAAGTGGATGGCAGCAAACCACATGCTACTGCTTCAGCAGTGGAGAACTCAGGCAATAAGGCATGGGGCAGAGGGAGGAAGAATCTACCACAGCTTTACGACCGGTGAAGAATATCACGCTTCCACCAATACCTGCTGGAGCTGCCATGACAGCAAGGAAGAGTTTTGCGATCAGTGCCATGACTACGTGGGTATACATCCCGAGTGCTGGGACTGCCATTATACTCCCGATATCGAAAAACCACAGTACCAAGGGACTGACAGTCTCAGCAAGTTTTTCTCCTAATTTTTAGTTTTTCCTTCTCTGTCTTGCCTGTAAAGCTCAGCTCTTTTCGCTTCAAGCAGTTCTTCCCCAACGCCCGCAAAAATCGCTGCAGACATCACCTCTACTCCAGCTTCCTCTCCGCTCCTAAACACATCAGCCATCCTCTCCCTCCATTTCAAATCCCTTGTGAGGTGGTGGTCGAGAACGAGTTTCTTGACATCCGTTTCATGAATCAACTTTTTTAAGTTTTCAATGCTATTTTCGAAAGCCTTCTGCGAGTAACGGTAGCCGAGCATGTAGGTCATCGGTCCATCAATAAACACCACCTCTGCAGACTTTTCAAGCATGAATGTTAACTGATCTTCATTATTTGGCCCCTCAACGTCAGAGGAGAAGAGGAAGCTGCTCTCCCCATCATCCACGAAAACCTCAACAACAAAACCCAGCCTGCTGTCGGCACCGTGAAAAACTGGATCGGAAATCTCAACATCCGTATTACCGAAAGAGTAGCTATTTCCATCGCAGTAGTCTATTTCAACCTCCGTCTTGCTAAGTTGGTCTAAAAAGTAAGCTGCTCTGCCTTTCTGACTTCTGTTTATGTTTTCAGTTGGATGTTTTATGAGAAGCTTCTTTCCATTGAAAATCTCAACCTCGTTTGGGTCATGGTGGTCGTAGTGGTAGTGGGTTATAATTGCCACATCACTCTCAACAAGATATGCTTTTATTTCTCCCCATTTTAAATTCATCCTTTCCAGTTCAATTCTGTGAGGGGGTAAGCGGTAGCGCTTGGGAGCGAGACTGACTCCGGGATCAATGAGAATGCTGACATCCTTAGTTTTCACAAAAGTAGCCATACTCCTGACACCCATTGAGTCAAAAGCTATCGGCTTCACTTCCATACAATAAGTTGGGCGGAAATGATAAAAAACTTGATGTCAAGTCGTAATGTGCTTAGGGCAGAACTTCATGTGCATTCTTCCATCAGCGATGGTAGGGATAATGTTAAAACCATCTTGAATGCTGCTGTTTCGAAAAAGGTAGATGTGATATCCATAACAGACCACGACACTGTTCAGGGGTCTCTTGAGGCTATTGAAGTTACCGAGGACGAACATCTTCCTCTCAGAGTTATTCCCGGATGCGAGATAACAACCTCAAGCGGTCATCTGCTTGCCTACGGAATAATAGAAGACGTTGAGCCAAAGATGAGTATGAAGGAGACATGCGAGAGGGTAAGAACTCTTGGAGGTGTGTGTTTCCTCGCTCACCCCTTCGACTTTATTCGTGGGGGGAGTTTGAGAGTTGCTGACTTCAAGGTTGTTGACGGTGTTGAAGTCTTTAACTCTAAGAGCTACTTCAACTTTCTCGCAAAAAGATACGCAAAGAAATTCTCAAAACCTGGAATAGCTGGCAGTGACGCGCACTCTGCAAATTCGGTTGGTATGGCTATAACATTACTGCCCGAGACACATGACGTGCTAAGTTCACTTTTAACTGCAAGTTACAACGGTAGGAGAGCATCGTTTAAGGAGAGATTAGCTTTTCTGCTATTTCAACTAAGTCAACGACTTTGATTTTGTTTCCAAGTTTTTCCGCGGACTTTGAGAGGTGATACTCGCAGAAGGGGCAGCAGGTTATAAGGTATTCTGCACCGGTCTCCATCGCTTCCAGAACCCTCTGTTTACCAATTTCAAAAGATATCTCTTTAAACTGGCTCCTCAAACCACCTCCAGCACCACAGCAAAGCGAGTATTCTTTCGTTCTCTCCATTTCCACGAATTCGATGCCAAGCTTTCTTATAACATTTCTTGGCTCATCATACATTCCCATGTGTCTTCCAAGGTGACAGGGGTCGTGATACGTTCCTTTAACCTTTTTCTCAACTTCCTCAAATCTACCCATCCTTTCAAGAATGGACACAGTGTGAACAACCTCTATGTTGAACTCTTGTCCTTTTTCTTCCGCAATCCTTGGATAATCACGAGATATCGTTCTGTAACATCCGGGACAGGAAGTTATTATTCTCTCTATCCCTGCTCTCTCCCAATATCTAAGGTTCCTCTCAAACAATTTTTCAAAGATATCTTTTTGCCCTGTTCTCAGAAATGGTGAGCCGCAGCAGTATTCGTTTCTTCCGGCAATGGTAAATTCGATGCCAAGTTTGTTAAGGGCATTTGCAGTAGCTTTGGCCAGATTTTGAAGTTTGAAACTTGCTGTGCAACCCGCAAAATAAAGAGTTTTTGACGGTTTAATCTCAAAATTCACCCATTCATCTCTTCTATCCTGATCCCCACTGTATGGATTAAAGTATCTGTAGGTAATTTCTTTAAGCTTTTTGTGGACAGAGAGAGGCGCATATCCGTTCTTGGACATTACATATCGCAATTCCTCCCAGAAATCGATTAGGGGTAGATCAATTGGACATACCTCTTCGCACAACCCGCAGACAGAACATTTGAATATGTCCTTTACAGTCCTTGCATCAATTTTAATATTCCCATTCAGAAAAGAAAGGGCAATCTGAATCTTTCCCCTCGGTGATACGGATTCCCAGCCCTCAACGCGGTAAGTTGGACAGACGTTGCAGTATCCGCACCTGCTACACCTCGCTGCTATTTCTTGGATGTTCATGGTATCATCTCCGCGAGCCTTATTAACTTCGAAATTGCATTACTTTGCATTGCTTTTCCGGGGTTCAGCAGATTCTCAGGATCAACAGCCTTCTTATAGTCTCTAATATCTTCGTCGAGGATTTTCTTATGAGGAAACAGCATACCTGTCGCGTATGCTCTTCCACCATGCTTCTCTGCCATTTTTATGAATTTTACAACCTTCAAAGCCGTGCTGTAGTATCCTCTTTCCGGAAGAATTCCAAGCATTACCACACAGTCTTGGGTAAATATCGCCTTGATCGCAAGGTTACCTACTTTTTGATAGAACTCCGATACAGTTTCGTAGGGCAATACTGCCTCTGTGAAAATTATGTTAGCATTCTTTGCAGCTTTAAGCAGGTAAAATCTCCTCTTCCAGATTTTATTGCCAAGTTCAACATCGAAATCTAAGTCTGATTTCTGATCTTCAAAGCTCAATAAAAGTGATTCGGCGTCTCCACAACCAACCATTTTACTCAGACTTCTGTTCATGTAAGATGCATGATACGCTCCCTCTATAAGATTGAGAGACTCCTTAAAGCTGCATTTAACGGCATAGTTACTGGGCTCTCTGTTTTCTCTCAGCTTTAGACATGCTCTGAGTATCAGCCCTGTTGTTCCAAACAACCCAACATAGTATTTCAACTCATTTCCCTTAACCCTTTTCACGCCGTCAAAATCTGCAACCTCTATCCACTCAACATTTTTTCCTATATCACCATACCTCAGACTTCCAACCCCATAGCCACCCTGTGCTATCCAACCCCCAACAGTTGATGCTGGTGCACTGGTTGGATAGACTCTAAGTGCGTAGCCAGCCTTGTTAAGCTCCTTTTCAAGGTCAAGCCACACCACACCACTTTCCGCGACAGCGCATCCATTTTTAATTTCAAAGCTGTTCATTCTCGAAAAATCAATGACCATACAGTTTTTGAGCGTCGTGGCACCACCATAGGCTGAAGTTGCTGCACCTCGCGGAACTACTGGAATTTTGAACCTTCTGCTAATTTCAAGTGTCGCCAAAACCTCCTCATCGCTTTCGGGCTGGACAATACAGACAGGATATTTTATAAATCTTTTCAAAAAGGGAGAAATCCTGATTAAATCTTGAGAATACAGCATTCTTTGAATAGGATGAAAATCGTATCTTTTAACAGAACGTGATAACTCCATTTTAAATGAATCCATGATGAGAATTAGCTTCCAAACTAAAAACTTTTTGCGAAAATGATTTATTGTTTATAATATCCTCTCTACAGCTTTTACCTGTCCAAAAAAACATTAATCTTCTGACCAACCAAGACCATGTATCTCGATTTGAGAAATAAACTTGCCGACTGCCTGAGAAGAGCAGGTTACAGAGCAATCTCGCCCTTTAAGGTTCCTATAGGATGGGTAGACATCGCAATTCTCAGAAAAAGGATTGGGATTGACATCTTTGCTGGAAGTTACGAATCATGCGTTGAAAGGCTTACATCATACCCTTTCCGCGAAATTTACGTTATAGGAGATTGTGAGGGTTGCATTTCTCTTGAGGAGTTCTGCAAGAGTTTTAAAATTGAAATTCCATCTGAGAGTTTTGAAGAGCTTGGGAATCCGAGCATGCAGGTTAAGGCGATCGAAGATTCCCTTGCCTACCTCTACGTAGTTAGGGAGATTTATGAGAAGGATATCAGTTATAGCCCACTTAAAACATCCATCACAGACTTGAAAATGCTCGGGTTCGTCACTTCTTCCTCCAAACCTAAGTTAAATCCAGAAATGTTCGCATCTCTAACTCATGAAGGTTTTGCAGCAGCGAAGAAAGTTGTTCTAAGAAGGATTATGAAGAACAAAGAGGAACTTAAGAGACTGGCTGAAAATCCGAGAAACTATATTATAGCTCTCGGAATTTCCGAATCACTTACTGTGAGAAATATATACGAAAAACCAGAAGATTACAGCCTAAAATCTCTTCTAAACTTCATGAAAAAATTTCCTCTCGAAGAGATGAGATATACTAATGAAGTTCATCCAAAAACCCTTCTCTGCCAGTTCATCGTGAACTCCGTTTTTAATGACGATGCAATTGAGCTTGTTGGAGAACTGGGCAAAATGGGTCTTGCATTCAGGCTGAAGTCATACACCCCCTATGGTTACGAAATGGGTGAAGAGTACAGAGTCGCAAGAGAAGCTGTTGAGGCAATTCTCAAGTTTGGCTATGCAGAAATACCACGTGAACTGGTGGGAGAATTCCTTGCCATAACCTACCCTCTGACACACTCAGACATCTACCCCATTCTCAATCAAGCTGGACAGCATCTTTTCAAAGCTGAAAAAGAGGGCTTTTGCAGGATTACCGGAACAAAAATTATGCTTGAAGAAAAATTTGCTGAATATGCAAGAGTCAGACTCGCGATGATTTTGGAGAAGATTATAGGAAGTCTCTCTTGATCTCCTCTGCAACTTCAAGCCCCGCTCTTATACTCCCATTCATACTCCTCTCCGGATAGTTTGGCCTTGAGGTCATTCCGGCTATGTAAAAACCGTCCGCCACCTTGTAAGGTGTTATTTTTTTCTTGTATCCCTTCTCATAGATTGGACCACTATATTTTGCCTTGAAAATCCTTATCCACCTGATATCTTTCTCGTCCATGCCCAGTTTACGCAGCTCGGAAAGGAAGAGTCTCGCAATTTCCTCTTCACCCATGCTGAAGAGTTTTCCTTCGGGTGTCGAGTAGCTTGCAAGGTATATAAGATGTATTCCGTAGTCTTCGAAGGGCATGAAGTTCGTGTGCTCAATCACAGCCCCAAAACTCATTTTGTCTGCAATGTTCGTCCAGTAGATGCTCTCAGTTAAGCTTCTCTCCACTCCGACAAGAGCGCATACCGAGCTCTGATATTTTACTTCAGGAATTCCGAGCCTTTCTTTTAACTCTCCAAGCTCAGGTAAGGGAGCGGTGAAAATGACTGCATCGAATGGCTCGCCATTCACCTCCCACTTTGCCCCTTTTTTGATCTTAGCTTTCTCCCTTACAATCTCAAGACCCTCCGCCATTTTCTCAATTAGCTGATAAAAACCGTGCCTTATATAGCCTATTTCCTCCCCAGAAAACTTTCTGTTACTCCTTATTGCCACCCTGCCGAGCAACCATGCGTAGCTTACCTCTGTGGCATTTTCACCGAATTTTGACCTTAAAAGGGGCATGAAAAACTTTTCAAGAAGATTTTCCCCAAGCTCTTTCCTTATCCCCTCTATAGCACCAATATCGTCGAAATACTCATAGTTCAGCTTTCTGCTCCGGATCGTAAATTTTGCGAGCTTTATTTTATCAACCAGACTCACGTAGGGGTATCTGAGTATTTCAAAAGGGGTGTTCAAGGGATAAATTTTACCAGCAACAGCAAACCCAGTTTTGGCGGTTTTCCAGACCAATTTGAGGCCACATCTCTTTATTTCTTCAATTAGATAGTGGTCATCACGAAAGCAGTGATGATAGAACTTCTCAATTTTGAAGCTGTCGCCCCAAGCCGCCACCAGACCTCCGATTTCATGAGGTTCAAAAACTCTCACATCAGCGTATTCTGCAAGCTCCTTCGCCGCCTTCAGTCCTGTAAGCCCTCCTCCGACCACTGCAATTTTCATCCACCCTGAATTTGCATGAGAGATAAAAAATTCACCCCACACCTATATATATCCCCACACCGATGTATGACTCATGAAGGATTTGGCAGTGGGAATAGTGATAGGCCTTATTGTGGGAGTTCTGGTCGGATACATTGTCGTAGGAGCGCAAAATCCCGCTCCTCAAGCTTGCGAGGCAAATCCACCGGGTGCGGATTTTGATAAAACTCTCGAAAAGGCCGTTGAGAAAATTAACTCAATGGTTCATGCGAATTACCCCGATGTTAACGTAAGGGTCACAAAAACCCAGCCTTATGGTGAAATATACCTTCTGAATTTGGAGTTTTACAATGATAAAGGTACACTTACAAGTCAATCAATGTTCATGACTGCCAACGGCTCAATGTTACTACTCAACGATCCGAGATGTATTATTTCCCTGTCAGAGCAGGAAACCAATGGCGAAACAGGAGCAGGAGGGAACAGGATAAATGTCAGCGTGGATGATGACCCATCCATAGGCTCGGAGGATGCAAAAGTCGTTATCGTTGAGTTCAGCGACTATACCTGCCCCTACTGCGCAAAATTCGCAAACGAGGTCGAGGATAAGTTGCTGGAGAACTACGGAGATAAGATCAGGTTCGTATACAGGGATTTTCCTGTGCATGGGGATATTGCCTACAAAGGTGCTGAAGCGGCAAACTGTGCAGGAGAACAGGGCAAATACTGGGAATTCCACAAAATACTCTACCAGAATCAAAGAGAGTGGATGTCCAACACCTCCATGCTATACTCGTATGCCGAACAGCTTGGCCTGAACGTAACAGCCTTCAAGGCGTGTCTGGATTCTGGCAAATACAAATCAGAGGTTGACAAGGACTTGCAGGATGGAAGGAGCTACGGCGTCACTGGCACTCCGACGTTCTTCATCAATGGCAAGAAGGTTGTTGGATACATGCCATATGAGGAGTTTGCCAAGCTGATTGATCAAGAGCTTCAATAACTTTATTTATTAAAATAGACTTCAATTTTTATGAACCTCAGAGATGCTATTAAGAGAGTAGAACCTATCCAAATCAATGTCGAACTGAAACATGATGAAGTAACAGGTTATTTGAAAAGTAAGAACCTATCAGACAAACCCGTGATCCTTAATGTCGAAGGAAAGAAAGTTGCAAAGAACTTTGTTTGTAACCGCCAGCTTCTATCCAGATATCTTGGTATAGATGCCTACAGCATAGCCAGAGAGCTTGCTGAAATTGAAAAAAAGAATGCAAAAGTTGAGATTGACGATTTTTCCCGGCTTGATGTGAGAAAGGGGGGTGTCAACCTTTACGACCTACCAATCCTGAAATACTACCCGAAGGATGGTGGAAGATATATCACGGCAGGAGTAGTGATTGCAAAGGGGGAGCACTACAACGCCAGTATACACCGGATGATGGTTCTGGATGAGTCATCTGTTGCAATTCGTCTTGTACCACCAAGACATACATATCTGATGTGGAAGGATGCGGTTGAGAGAGGAGAAGAACTTAAGGTTGCTGTAGCAATCGGAGTTCACCCTCTTTTCCTTCTCGCCTCATCCACGAGGGTTCCGGTAGGGGAGGAGTTCAATTACGCTTCGAAGCTTATGAACGGACTGAAACTTTATAAGAAAGGAGACCTGCTTGTTCCAGACTCCGAAATAGTTCTCTTCGGAAGAATAACTGCCGAAAGAGTTAGAGAGGGTCCATTTGTAGACATCACTGGCACGTATGACAAGGTGAGAGATGAACCCAAACTCATCTTCGATGAAATGTACGTTAAGGACGATTTCATCTACTACTCTATCACTCCCGGCAGTATGGAGCACCAGATGTTCATGGGAGTTCCCTACGAGCCAGTAATCTACAAATTCGTATCCAATGTTTGCAAGGTGAAGAACGTAATCACCACTCCCGGAAGCTGCCATTACTTCCACTGCGTAGTCCAGATAGAGAAAAAATCGGAGGGAGACGCGAAGAATGCAATCCTTGCAGCTCTTGCAGCAAATCCCAGCATGAAAGGTGTTGTTGTGGTTGATGAAGACATAGATATCCTCGATTACCGTGACATCGAGTTCGCCATATCAACGAGGTTCCAGCCAGATAAAGACTTCATCGTTATAAAAGGGGCAAGAGGTAGCAGTCTCGACCCATCAGCAGAGAAAACTACCTCAAAATGGGGCTTAGATGCCACAATGCCGCTTGGAGAGGAAGTGAAGTTTAAACGGATTGATAAGGGTTAAAAACCATTGTGGAAAAGGGTAGGAAAATGGACGTGGAAAGAGACCTCGAAATGCTTGAGGATGAAAAGTTCAAATACATCCAAAGAGCAAAGGGGGAGGTAAGAGAACTTATCTACGACTACAAGTGGTGCAATGGCTGTGGGATATGCGTTTACGCCTGCCCAGTCAACGCGATAGAACTTGGGCCTGTGCACGATATAGCAGTTGGGCTGGACATGCCTCCTGTGATAATAGACCACCTTAAGTGCGCCTACTGTGGAATCTGCTACTCTTTCTGCCCCTTTACAGCCTTTGAGTTTTACATCAATGGTGAAAAGGTTGACAGGTCATCTCTTACACTCTCACCGGTCATGTACACATACAAATACGAAACGTGCAGGGAGTGCACTCTGTGCTACAAAGCCTGCCCGACAAATGCGATAGGGAGGGAGGTTTTCATAACCCGACAGGACATCGAAGAGAAAAACGAAGATATAGAGGGAAAAGTTGAGATTAACAGAGAAAAGTGCAACCTCTGCGGAATTTGTGCTGAGTTTTGTGAAGTTTTCAAGATGGTTGAGAAGGAACCAACTCCCGAAGACGTTATGCCATATACGGACATACTGATTGATGAGGAGGCGTGCGACTACTGCAAACTATGTGAGGAAGTGTGCCCCGAAGAAGCGATTAAAGTTGAAGGAAAGAGAATTTCATTCCGGCTTCCCGAGAAAATTGCAGAAATAAAGATAGAGCAAGATTTGTGTTCCCACTGCGGTTACTGTGAAGAGGTTTGCCCTTATGATGCTGCAAAAACAATCAAACCGATGGAGGGCAAACTTTCACTGTTTGAGGCGAGGATGGCGAGGTGCGACCCTGTCGGATGTGCTGCATGCATCCTGATCTGCAAGCACAACAAAGTATGGTATGTGTCTAAGGACAAGGGAAAGGTTCATTTCAACGAAAAGTTCTGTATTTACTGCGGTGCTTGCGAGAATGCTTGCCCTTATGATTTGATTAAGGTTGATAGAGACGCTTATTTCACCAAAGAGGTTGCAACAGATGCTCCTTGGAGAGAGGCTTGGGAAGACGCTGTAGTTCGGATTGTTGAAAAGAAAAGAGTTGAAGAACCCTTTAAGTTCTTCGTAGAGGAGGTAGAAGTGGAAATAGAGGAAGAAGAAATAGTAACAACTCCTCCGGATGAAGAAGAGCTCGCTGCAATGGGGGAGAAAATTTCAAGAATAGAGGAGATTTTAAAAAAGGCGAGATACAGAAGGGCTCTTGAGAGCGGAGACATAGATGTCTTCATGAGGGGTGTTAAGCGTGCACTTGGAGAGGATAAAGGGTAAGAAAAGCAGGAAACTTGAAGGAAAAAGAGTAGTTCTCGGTGTCACAGGAAGCATAGCAGCTGTTGAGAGTGTAAAGCTTGCAAGAGAGCTTGTCAGAAGAGGGGCTGATGTTGTTGCTGTGATGAGCAAAGCAGCGAGAAAGATTATTCATCCCTATGCACTTGAGTTTGCAACGGGTCGTAAAACTATTACTGAGATTACCGGTAATATCGAGCATGTTAACTACTTGGGTATAGATGGAGATGCCGATCTTTACTTAATCGCCCCGGCAACTGCCAATACAATTTCCAAGATAGCTCAGGGTATTGACGACACTCCCGTGACAACCTTTGCAACGACAGCTCTTGGATCAGGGAAGCCAATCATAATAGTGCCTGCAATGCATGAGAGTATGATGAAGAACAAGGCTGTGCTTGAGAACATACAGAAACTCGTGAACATGGGTATCGAGATTGTGCAGCCCAGAATTGAAGAGGGAAAGGCAAAATTCCCTGATCTGGAGACAATTTGCCTTCATGTGGAGAGAGAGCTTTACTCAAAGGAGCTTAAAGGGAAGAAAGTTATCGTCACATCTGGCCCAACTTACGAGCAGCTCGATCCTATCAGATTCATAAGCAACAAAAGCTCCGGAAAGATGGGGAAAGAAATTGCACTTGAAATGTGGAGGAGGGGAGCAGAGGTGACACTGATAACGTCCAAGTCCACCAATCTGAGGCTCCCGATGTTCAGAGAAATTAGAGTCTGGTCTGTTAAAGATATGCTGAAAGCCGTCTTATATGAGATCGAAAAAGGATGTGACATCTTCGTCTCCTCTGCAGCCGCATCAGACTTTATTGTTGATATGGAGGCAAAGAAGATAAAGACCACCCCATCTATCGAGTTAAAACTGAGAGAGGCGCCCAAAATAATAAAAGAAGTTAGAAAGATTTACAAAGGGCATATAATTGGGTTCAAGGCTGAGACAGGAGTTACAGATGGTGAACTGCTGAAAATTGCTGGAGAGAAGCTGGAAGAGGATGCTTTGAATATGGTCGTTGCCAATGATGTTCTGGAGAAAGGAATGGGGACCGAAGACACAAGAGTGCTCATACTAACACAAAAAAGGCAGGAATGGGTCGAAGGACTGAAGATAGACGTTGCTGAAAAAATTGTTAAGGCTTACATCGAAGACTGCCTATGATATTTGCCCCTGCAAGCATCACGTGCATTTTTTCACCCCATATTTCAGACAAACCAAAAAGTTCTGGCAGCATTGGGGTTGGGTTCACAATTAATCTCGGAGTTGCAGCACGAGAAAGCGTTAGAACCACAATTAACAAAGAAGAATGGAGCTTCTCCACCCTTAACTACGTAATCGAAAAGGTCGGACTCGAGGGGGTTGAAATTAAATCTGATTTGCCCTTCGGCTGTGGTTTTGGGATGAGCGGGGCAGTTGCGCTGGCGGTAGCAATGCTCGGAGATTTGCCCTACATCAAAGCAGCCGATCTGGCACATGAGGCAGAGGTTGTGAATTTAACCGGTTTAGGGGATATTGTAACCCAAACCTATGGTGGTGTTGTTGTGAGAAAGAACGCAGCATGCCCATCCTTGGCTTCAGTTGAGAAATTTTGCTGGAGTGAAAATCTCGATTTTCTAATTTTAGGCGAAATCTCGACAAAAGATACGATTTCAGACGATTTAAAAAGAAAAAAGATAGGCGAAGCTGGAAAGATTTGGACTAAAGAGTTTTTGAAGAAACCGACAATCGAAAACCTCTTTGTATGCTCAAATAAGTTTGCTGAAGAAACAGGGCTTGTCGAATTTGTTAAGGATGTGGTGGAGGCTGTGGAGAGTTCAGGCGGTAGGGCAGGAATGGTGATGCTCGGAAGAGCTGTGTTTGCCATAAATGGATACGAGGCTCTCAAAGAATTTGGAGAGCCGTTTAAAGCGAAAATTGATTCTTGTGGAGTGAGGAGGATAAGAGATGAAAAACAAGATTAAAGTTGCTGCGATTCAGTGCAGAATCGGTGACTTGAACAGTGCCAGAAAGGTTGCAAGTAAAGCAGCCGAAAACGGATGCGAGCTTATCCTGTTTCCTGAATACTTCTCCTACTCCCGTCTTGCTCTTGAAATCCTCGATGAAACTCTTAGGTTTCTGAAAGATTTGAGCCTTGAATATGGAATTGCTGCCTCTGGGAACGCAGTTGTTGACGAAAAAGGATACAGAAATAGATCATATGTCTTTGACAGCGGAGAGCTTGTTGGATGGCAGGATAAGGTTCACCCAACGAGGACGGAGAGAGAGCTTGGGATTGTTTGCGGGGAAAAGCTTGAGATACTTGAGATCAAAGGAGCTAAGGTTAGCATTCTTGTGTGCGCCGACATCCTCTACCCAGAGTTATGCAGAGTTGCTGCCCTTAAAGGCGCTGAGATCGTCTTAAATCCAGTTGTTTCCTTCAAGCAGTCAGAACTACCTGGAACGGATTACAGATACTGCCTCTACTTCACACGCTCCTTTGACAATGCCTATGCTATTGTTAAGGCTGGAGGGTTTGGAAGAACCTTTACAGGCAACGAAGCCGTAGGTAGAAGCCTTATTGCAACATTTGACGGAATACTCGCCAAAAGTAAAAATGAGAATGGAGAAGAGGATGTAAGTGCCGAGATTGATCTGAAAAAAATAAGAGAATACAAAGAGATAAACTATTCACTGACGGACAGGAATGTTAAAGCTTACAGAGAGTTATTCAATGCCGAATTCGACTGCTGAATCCGAAAATTTTTTATCATTAACATTCAGGTGAAGATATATGCAAGATGACTTTCCAAGAATTGCCAGAGAAATGTATGATGCATACGAAGCTTATGATCTACCATCGAAATATTTGAGACTCTTAAGACCTGTCGCATGGCTTTGCTTCCTTCTTCCCTACGCTGTGGGTTTTGGATTTGGTGTAACACCGCAGACTAATTATTATCACGCAGTTTTTGGTCTCGTATCCTTTGCCTTCTGGATGAGTTTCAGCTTCACAATAAATGCTCTCTTTGACAGAGATGTGGACAGGTTACATGATGGCAGAGTGAAAGACCTGAATCTTTCCATGCAGCCCCTTGTGACTGGTGAGATTTCCGTTAAAGAGGCGAAAATTCTGTGTGCGTTATTCTTCATTCTCTCAATGGTGTTTGCGGCTTTCATAAATACGAAATTTTTCTTTGCTATGCTTGGAGCCAATATCATCGGGTACGTTTACTCTGCTCCACCCAGATTCAAAGCAAAGCCCGTTGCAGACGTTATTTGCAACGCTCTCGCTGCAGTACTCGTTTTCTATGCTGGGTTGAGCATAGGTGGTGCGGATATGCCCTTTGCTGTCTACATTGCAGCATTCTTCCTTGCTGCAACCTTCTACATTCCTACAGCCGTCTCCGACTACGAATTTGACAAAGCAGCAGGATTAAAGAACACACCGGTTTATTTTGGGCCCAGAAGGGCTTTGATGTCCTTATATCCTCTCGCAGCAATCACGATTCTGCTTTGGGGATATGTTTTTCTCGTAGCTCAGAGGCTTGAAGTGAAAATTATATCGCCGCTGATTATCCTCTACACCCTCGCATACACTGTGGTTATAAACTCAAGGTGGGATGGTAAAAAGCTCAATGTCACCCCGCACATAATACTCACACCCTTTGGGATAATCTCAGCACTGTTTATAGCATACGGATTTGCCGTCATCCTTAAGGGCTTGATAAACTGAATAATTCGGGATAAAGCAACTATTGTTAGGTTAGGGGAGAAACGGCAAAAACGGCAAAAGAATTTAATCTGTAAAATCCACCTAACATTATGGCGTTAAACCCGATGGACATTTACAAGCTTCTCCCCAAGACGAACTGCAAAAAATGTGGTGAAGCTACCTGCATGAGCTTTGCTTTCAAACTTCTAAATCGTGAGAGGAAACTTGAAGAATGCACTCCGCTTTACGAGGACAAGAAATATGAAAGGCAGAGGAAGAAGCTTGAAGAAATGCTGAAACCTCTTGAGGAGGCTACCGAAACAGGTTTGATTGTTGACGAGGGTCTCTGCACCGGGTGTGGCAACTGTGTTGTTGTCTGCCCGGTTCATGTAGAGAAGGATCCTAAAGGAGCGGCGGTTGGTAAAGGTATAACCATTGACGATCCAATTTTAAGAGTTGAAGATGGCGCTGTGAAGGTCATAAACATGCAGGCGTGCAGGAGATACGGTAAGAACAGGGTTCTGTGTGTGGTTTGTAGGGAGAACTGTCCGACTGATGCAATAAGATTTCTGGAGGGATGAAAATGAGTTTTGTATGTCCGGGTTGTTCCTGTCTTTGTGATGACATTGAAATCGTGGATGGTAGGATTTTACATGCCTGCAGGAGGGGAGAAGAGATTTTTGAAAAATACAAAGAAAACAGGGCTAAACCAATGGTTAAAGGAAAGGAGGTTGATATTGACTCCGCTATTGAGGAGGCTACTGAGGTTTTGAAGGATTCCAAGAACACTGTGATCTACGGTATGGATACAACGACGGTGGAAGCTCAGCAACTTGGAATAGAACTCGCTGAGAAGCTTAATGCATATATAGACGATAATTCCTCCTTCTGTCTTGGAGAGTTTGTTGAAGCAATTTTAAGAAAAGAGTTGCCGACCACAACGCTTGAGGATGTGCGGGATAGGGCTTACGTTATGGTTTACTGGGGTGCAAACCCCTTCCACAGCCTTTCAAGACACATGTCGAGATACAGCTACTATCCAAGAGGTGCGAAAAGGCCTCGCGGATATGAGGAGGACAGATTTCTGGTTGTGGTTGATGTTAGAAGGTCCGAGACTGCCAAACTTGCAAAGAAGAATGCGAAGTTCATACAGGTTGACAATGACGATGAGCTTGTTGATTCCTTCTTCAAAGTTATGGAGGGAAAAGCAGCAAAATACGCAAAAGAGGCTGGGATTATACTGAATGAGATGAAAAAGTCCGATCTCAACGTCATATTTGGCGGTCTTGGCCTTAAGTACGGGTTGAAAGACTTGGGCAAATTCGTGGAGATGGTTAGGAAGATGAATGAGGTTGCTCCTCTTTACTTCATCCCTGCAGGTTTTCACGCCAACATGAGGGGCTTCAATGAGACTCTGTTTGAAAAAACTGGATATGTGAACAAGTACAGCTTTAAGGATGGAAAAGGTGATGTGGATTTTGCCTTTACAAGCCTTCTGCAGAATGGGAAGGTTGATACAGCAGTTATAATAGGCACCGATCCCGTCTCCTCTCTCCCTTACGATGTTGCATCTAAGCTGAAAGAGGTCAAAACTATCGTAATTGATCCGAGGATGAGTCCAACAGCAAGGGTTGCTGATATTATTATACCATCAGCGGTTTCCGGTATAGAAATGGGTGGAACAATGGTAAGGAGTGATGGGGCAAGGATAAAGCTTGAGGTAATCGAGGAGAGAGATGTCAACGATATTTACATCCTCAAAAAGATTGAGGAGGGATTGTGATGATGCGCTTTTCCAAATTCTTGAAGGTTGAGGCTGAGATCGTAGTTGCCCGGTATGCTTTAGTCTCAGATGAGACAAAGTCGCGTTTTGAGCCAGTAATTTTCTTCCATCCTGAATTTGCTAAGAGGAGTGGGGTTAAGGAGGGAGATGTGGTCGAGGTTGAGGCAAATGGGAGGGCTGTTAAGTTAAAGGTAAAACTGTCTGAGAGTGCACCTGAAAGTGGGGGGATAATTCCGAACGGGATTTTTGCAAGTTACTTGACAAACTTCGATGGTTTCAAGAGGTTTAAGGCAAACATAGAGGTTGCAGAGGGTGAGCCGAGCAGTGTTGGGGAGATAATCGAGCGGGTAAAACCTTAATTTTTTTTACAAAAAATTTATGTGCTTTGGTGAGAAAGGGTGAATTATGGTAACTGAGGGGTTTATCCCAATATCCAAGCCGCTTATCGGTGACGAAGAAATTGAGGGAGTTGTTAATGTTTTGAAGTCTGGAATGGTTGCACAGGGCGAAGTTGTGGGAAAATTTGAGAAAGAATTCTCGAACTACATAGGAGCTGATTTTGCTGTGGCTGTGTGTAATGGAACAGTTGCGCTGGATGTAGCATTAAAGGCTCTGGGCATCGGTGAGGGAGATGAAGTTATAACAACACCATTTACATTTATAGCAACATCCAACGCAATCTTGTTTCAGGGTGGGAGACCTGTTTTTGCCGACATCGAAGACAGGACTTACAACTTAAATCCCGAAAGCGTTCTTGAGAAAGTATCGCCAAAGACGAAGGCAATAGTTGGTGTGCACCTATTTGGACACCCATTTGATGTTAATGCTATTTTGGATATATGCGAAGATCACAATCTAATTCTTATCGAGGATTGTGCTCAGGCGCATGGAGCGGAGTTTAAAGGTAAAAAAGTCGGCAGATTTGGAACCGGTTGTTTTTCTTTCTATGCAACGAAGAACATCACCACAGGAGAGGGCGGGATGATTACAACCTCCGATAACGACATTGCAGAAAAATGCAGACTAATACGCAGTCACGGAGAAGCTTCCAAATATAGACATCTTATACTTGGTTACAATTTCAGAATGACGAATATTCAGGCAGCTATTGGTCTTGCTCAACTTGAAAAACTCGATAAGTTAAATGAGATTCGAAGGAGAAATGCGGAGTTCCTAAACAGAAATATTAGAGTTGAGGGGCTGACCAAACCTGTAGAAATTAGAGGATCGAAGCACGTTTACCATCAGTATGTTCTTAGGGTGGAAGATGATTTTCCCATAAAAAGAGATGAGTTCGTGGGCTTTCTTCAGAGCAAAGGGATTGGATGTGCAATTCACTACCCACTTCCAATCTACAAACAGCCCCTTTACGTTAAACTCGGTTATGGGGATGTGAAATGCCCCGTTAGCGAGGAAGTTTCGTCGAGAGTTGTAAGCTTGCCAGTTCATCCGGGTGTTAATGAAGATCAGCTCAGATATATTGCAGAAACTGTTAACTCTGTTTCGTGAGAGTGATATTATGGTGCTCGCTTCTGTGGTAGGATTGGGTAAAGCTGGGTTACCATTGGCCGCAACGATAGCTGAAAGTGGTATGAAGGTAATCGGAATAGACGTAGATGAAAAGCGATGCGAAATGATAAATCGAGGTGCAAACCCAATTCCAGAAGAGGAAGGTCTGGATGAGTTAATTGGAAAGCACGGGGGTAAAAGTTTAATAGCTACTACAGATTACAATGATGCAAAACAATGCAACCTTTTTATAGTTATTGTTCCGTTGTTTATTGACTCAGCGCATAATCCTGATTTTTCGATAATGGAATCTGCTTTCAGATCGGTTGGGAGGGTAATCAAAAAAGGTGATGTCGTGGTGCTTGAAACTACTGTTCCGCCCTTAACGACCGAAACCATTGTCAGAAGATGGCTGGAAGATGAAAGTGGGCTGAAACTTGGAGAATTCTATTTAGCCTACTCTCCGGAAAGAATAATGACTGGATACAGCATATCGCGATTAAGAGAGTTTCCCAAGATAATCGGGGGGGTTGATGAAAAAAGTGGAGAAGTGGCTTTTAATCTATACAAAAGGTTTATTCCCAACCTTTACCTTGTTTCGAATGCGAGAACGGCTGAATTTATAAAAGTAATTGAGGGGTGTTACAGAGATGTAAATATAGCTCTTGCCAACGAACTATTTAAAATTGCAGAGGAACTCGGAATTGACTTTTACGAGGCCAGAAACTTTGCAAATCATGAATACTGCCATATCCACCTGCCTTCAACTGGAGTGGGTGGGCACTGTATTCCCGTTTATCCATGGTTTTTAATTAAGGAGATGGAGCGCAGAGAGAAGTTTGAGAATGCAAAATTACTTAGAACTGCAAGAGAAGTCAATGATGAGATGGTTCGATTCTGGATTGATAAGATAGTTCTTGAGTGTATGAAAGTTGATAAGCCTCTGCGAGAGGTAAAAATCTGTATTAAAGGGGTTACATTCAGAGAGGGAGTTAAAGAGGTGTATCACAGTAGAGGTTTAGCCATTGTAGAGCATTTGAAGAATAAAGGTCTCAATGTCGGGGCTTACGATGAAATGTTCAGTCAGGAGGAATTGAGAGGGATGGGCATCTTGCCGATGCTTCCTGAGGAGGCTGATGTTGTGTTTGATACATTCAAACTGGAATTCCACACGAGGGCGTAAAACATGGGAAACTTAATGGGAATTTACTTGTTGATACTCCTGTCCTTTTTTCTTTCTGTTATTGTGGTCACAGCACAAATAAGGATGTTTAGAAAAATTGGATTGGTCGTTCCAGATTACTACAAGCCAGATTTGAGGAGGGTGCCGACAAGCGGAGGCGTTTCAGTACTTATTGTTCTATTGATTATGTATTCTCTCTTCTATATTTTCAATAGCCTTTGGAATAACCCTCCACTTATTCCAATAACCCGATTGGACTGGAAAGCATTATTTGTAATCACTTTTTTCGGTCTTTTCGGGTTGCTTGATGACTACGCAGATGTAGGAAGGATAACGAAAATAATTCTTACATTCTCATTCTCCCTCCCACTTGCAATTGAAATTACCACTAATACCGTTTTTTTGCCATTATTCGGATTGTTGGTGCTTGGGTGGCTCTACTGGCTGCTTATAGTTCCCACATACATTATGGTTACTTCTAACCTCACCAATATGCATTCAGGTTTTAATGGGATGGCAGTCGGTCTTTCAACGATTATAATCGCTTTTTTACTGGTAAAATCTATTTTAGCAGGCCGAGATACATTTTTTACTCTTGGATGCATGTTAGGGGCTTTACTCGGACTGCTGTGGTACAACAGGTATCCCTCAAGAATATTTGAGGGGAACGTCGGTGCCCTCTTAATGGGAGCAGCTATTGGTGCTGGCATAGTTGCAAATGGTTTTCTTGTATCAGGATTTGTCATGCTCATCCCTCACGTGGTAAACTTTTTGATGTACGTCTACTGGAGGACTATGTGGAAGCTACATCCAGAAGACCCGAGATGGAAGCCAGTAAAGTTTGGAAAGATAAGGAAAGATTGGACAATTGAGGTACCAAACCCTCTTACTCTGAAGTGGGTGCTGCCCTACCATTTCAGAATGACCGAATGGCAGATTGTGGTGGCGATGTATTCCTTAACTTTTATTTTCTGCATTTTGGGTCTTTTCATAGACTATTGAAAGATTTTAAACTTCTGCCAGGTTTTGAGTCCACACCAATTTCAGATTAAATATTTTTTATGACAACAATTTCCTTTTCATTTTTAACCTACAATGTCACCAAATTGTTATTAGGATTGTAAGCATAATAAGATTTTTATTTAACCAAAATGTATTTATATCTCCAAGTATTTACAATTAATGAGGGAAAGATAATGAATGTAAAGAAAATAATCGTTTCAACAATTCTGTTGACAATGGTTATGGTCGGAATTGCTGAGGCAAACCGAAACCCTGGAAACATATGGGCTGTTCATTCAGATGGTGCAAGGGACGACTATTTTAACCTTGGGGAGGACGTTTTTCTGGAAGGACAAAATTTGAAAGAAAACTGGACTTACCTTTACTGCATTTTCGACAAAGATGAGAGGTCTTCAACTTATCAGCAGGTATTAAAGTCAGGATACGTTGATACTAACTCAATGGGATACATTCCTCCGCAATATATATGGACTATTCCCAACGGTGATTTCTCTGGCCATGATTACAGAGTGGACCTCGTAGTTGATTCCTCAAATGGATGTGACGGGATAATTAAAGCCAAACGAGATACCTTTTACAGCCACACTAATTCAATCCCAGAGTTTGGAACAGTAGTTATACCCGCAGCAATTGCAATTGGCGCCATATTTCTGACAAGGAGAAGGTAAAAACCCCCAAATAATTTTTCGAAAACTCGCGGTAAATTTTTATATTTTCTTTGAGAGTATAAACTATGACCAAAAAGTATCTGTTTGTGACTATCACTTTTATATATGCAATTTTGATATTCTATCTGTCATCAATTCCTTCTCCCCCTAACCCCATCAGCTCAAGCTTTTTTTTGTATCTACACCAGAAAATGGTTGAATTGGGTGTTGAGTTTCTTGGTATTCCCTTTTACTTTGTGTATCGTTATCCCGATAAGTTTGCCCATATGATGCTGTACATGGGTTTCGGGCTTACTCTCAATCCAACTGTAAAAACAACGGTGGGGAGATATCCAGAACCGCTCTCGATCATATTGGGCTCGATTTATGGTGCAACTGATGAATATCACCAGAGTTTTGTCCCTTATAGATCAGCAAGCACGTCTGATTTAATGGCAGACATCGCTGGACTTGTTATATCTCAAATCTTGCTACTTGCTGTAAGAAAATTCAGGGTGGTAAGATGATATTGGCGGTTGTGCAGTTCTTTAGAGTTTTTTTCGGACTGATCTTCCTGTTTTTTGTTCCGGGGTTCGCTTTCAGCCTTGTCCTGTTTCCGAAAAAGGAAGAGTTAAGCTTAACGTTGAGATTAGGTCTTTCTGGGGCATTAAGTGTGATTTTTGATGTCCTGATCACTCTTTTCATTGATCTTGTTTTACACATACCCACCACTCCCGTAAATATATTTACATCCCTCCTTATCTTTACCTTAGCCTGTTTAGCTGTTTGGAGACTTGAAGTTCTCATACTTACGAGAAAACGTGAGGATATGATTCAAGAGGGAGATTCTCTGATCCAGAAATGAGCTTCATAAGTGCTTCCACTTACCTCAACAACAACACTTACTTTTGCAGGTAGATTTATGTTCTCCGGGATTGTAATGGATTCAAACTCCTCAAAAGATTCTCCTCTTTTTATTGTAACTTTTTTGGATTTTACAAGCATATCATTCAAAAAAATGTCAATTTTGTAATCCTCGTCCTTCGTTTCGTGATTTGTGACCCCATATCTGAAAGTAATCTCCTTTGGTAATTCTGATACGTTTATGTAGTTACTATAGCTGTCGGGGTAAATGTACACTGCAGAATAGGATTCCTGTAAGCTTGACCAGATTAGGATTGCTGCTGCTATTGCTCCTATAACCATAGCCAGTGCAGCAGTTTTTTGGATGATACTGTCAAAGTCATTATATGACTCATCAGCAGCTCCCTCTACCATGACCTAATTTGTAATTTATGTGGTATAAATTATTTTGTTTTCAGTTAATATTGTTTACAAAAAATAATTAAAATTTAATATTTATTTCCTTCTTAAAAGTACTATTGCTCCAAGAAGTCCGAGTGCTGCTACTGCTAATGGTGGAAATTCTGGGACTGACGGCGGGCGAGTTGTCCATTCTTTTTCTACGGTCTGCGAACATACTTCTTGTTCAGTATTTTGGTCAAAGAAGCAAGCCTGTATAATGTCCACTCCTACCCCACCGTCGCCAGTGTATGTAAACGTAGCCTCTCCATTCGAATCCGTTGTGTCCATGTCACTGTCACCTGCATTTGGACCTGAAAGCACTGTAAATGTAACATCAACGTCTTCAACAGGATAGCCCAACAAATCTGTAACCTTGGCAGTAACAGTATGGCTCTGACCAACGTAGTTCGTGTCTGTTGCAGGAGTTAGAGTTATTCCCACAACCGTAACACCACATGGCAGATTTGACGGGTTGAAAGGTTGTTCAAGCTCCTGTATCCAGACCTCAAGCAGTTTTGAATCCGGCATGTAGTCCATATCCATTCCGTTATATATTATCAGCCCAACATCAGTTCCTGCAGGATACTTGGCATACGTGTGAACCGGGCCCGTAACCTGATTAATGTTGGTTCCAGACATATCAATACACCAGTATGGGTCAAAAGTTACCATAACGTTCATATCTCCAACTGCGTCGGTCGAGGAGCCTAAATATGTCGCATCAATGAAGTAGGGGCTTGCTGGGCTACTGCTGGAGAGAGTGTTTTCCTCGACTATGGTCAGAGTGCCAGAAGCGCCCATTGCACCGGGGTTGTTTGTATTGAAGGGATACGGTAGCCAGCTGTAATCAGGTCCTGGAGTGCACTCACTGTCGTATATGATTAGCTTTTTCCCTGTAGCAACTGCATCAACTATTGCTTGTTTCTGCTCATCTGTAAGCGTGCCAGAACTGCAGGCCATCGCATAACTTGCCATATTGAGAACAATTGTGTCAAAAGGCGTCAGATTTGCCGCACTAACATCACCTGGTGACATGGGGGTAAAGGAGATGGCGTCGAGTCTCGGCTCTCCGCTGACAGGTAGATAACCTCCCCACGACCATCCCATATAGTTTGCATCATACCATCCCGTTCCCAGAGAGTTGCCGCCAATTATCACAACATTCTGTGATGTTGCCGCCATAGCTGTTCCAGCAAAAACTAACAGTGCTGCTATTGCTACTACAACGCTTTTTAAACTCATTTCTTTTTACCTCCACATTCTTATATGCAACGATTATTAGTTTCTTAAACTATATAAACTTTTTCTATACTATTCTTTAAATAATAATTGTTGTTATTATCATATTTTAGTATTCGTTATAAAATTAATATTAAATATATACTGCGTATTCATGCAACTTTAATAAACATTAAAATTTGTAACTCGTTAACTATAAATATTAACAGAAATGTAATTTAAACAATGAATGGTGAAAAGTAGATGAAATGGAGCGATTTTTTGAAGGTGATTAAAAGAAATAAAGCGAATGGCGATAATGTAGAATCTGTTATCAGGTGTGCAGAGAAGTTTCACAGGCACGCTGGTATAGAAATACCTGAGATTGACGGAGATGTGGTTGTGGAGACAGGTCATCAGCCCAACTTCCTTCCATACTCCGGAACGTTCAAAAAGGCCTTCATGGCCAATTTTTTGAAATGTACTGACGGGATAATACCTCTATTTGGGATATACGATTACAATCCGGCAACAGCGAGGTTACTCTATCAGAATAGGGTGCCAGACATCAACAAAAACGGATTTAAAAAGATAGGTTTTAAATTGGACAAAAAAGACGCCCTAAGGAGGTTTGATCAGGTTGAAAAACCGTCGAGGGAGAGGTGGGTGCAGGAAATTGAAAAAATTAATGAAATTTACAGCTCTGCTAGTACTGATTGGATAATTGATGAAATGGAGAAGAGCTATAAGCTTGGAAAAAGCTTTGCTGACGTTAATGCAATCCTTTTCGCAAGAATTTGCAATTATTTAGACGTCAATAAAGTATTCTTTTTTAAATACTCTGATCTTCAAAAGAAGGGAGTTTTTCTAAACGAGTGGATGGAGATGTCGAAAGACGTAAGGAATTTTAACCGAATTTACAATGCTGTAGTTATAGAGAAAAATATCCCCAATGGTAGAACTAATGAGTTAACTATGGCTCCTTTTTGGTACCTTTGTGAGTGCGGTGGAAATACTCCTGTGTACTACAATACTATTTTTACAGCAAAATGCCCCATTTGCAAAACCACTTACGAGTTTAACAGTATTGAAGAAGTTTTTGACCGATTATCTCCAAGAGCAGTTTTTCGAAATCTTGTGTTTTCGAAAGGCTTGAACACATCCCTGTTCATTTCTGGGAGTGGAGGTAGCCTGATATATGGTCAGATATCAAATGAAATGTACTCAAAGTTTGGTATTGAGAGGCCATTGGTTGCATACTGGGAAAGTAGCGATTATTACCTTTCACCCGTGCATAGAAAAATAATTTATGATATCTCGAGATTATACGGAGAAGAGTTCTTTAGAATCAACATAAAAAGAAAAAGAACCGAGTGGATTGAACAGTTGAAGTCAGATAAAAAATTCAAAGGATACTATCAATATTCACATACCTTAATCCAAATAGCAGAGAAAGTCTTTTCTCTGAACTACTCAATTATTGATCTTTTAGCAAGTGCAAACGTAGATGAAATAGCGGAGAAGTGGAGGACATCTCTCGAGAAGGCTGTGATTTGCAAGAACGAGTTTTACTCTGTCGTTTCAGACGTGGACTTCGGAGGTAAAAATTACTACAATTGGATAATAAAATTGGCCAATGAGAGTAAAGTTGAAGACCCTGCAAACTTGTTGGGTGGTTAAACATGAAAAGGGTATTGGTTTTAAGTCCACATACAGATGATGGAGAGCTTGGTTGTGGAGGAAGTATAGCAAGATTGGTGGAGGAGGGTATAGAAGTGTACTATGTAGCACTCTCCGCATGTGAAAAATCTGTGCCTGGAGAGTATCCACCAGACATTTTAAAAAGGGAAGTCAGGAAAGCCACAAAAATTTTAGGAGTTGACGAATCCAATTTACTCCTCTACGATTTCGAAGTGAGAGAATATCCTACACTCAGACAAAAAATTTTGGATGTCCTTATCGAAATAAGGGATGAAGTAAAGCCGGAATGGGTGTTCACGCCATCATCTTTCGACACCCATCAAGATCATAAGGTTACGAGAGAAGAAACACTGAGGGCATTTAAAAAATATACTATTCTCGGTTATGAACAGCCTTGGAATAATATAACTTTCAACACAACATGCTTCATCAGACTTGAAAAGAGGCATGTGGATAAAAAAATTGCAGCCTTAAAATGCTACGAGTCGCAGATGGATAAAGCTTACATGGAGGAAAAATTCATCAGAAGCTTGGCAAGGACGAGAGGTGTGCAGATTGATTCAGAATATGCAGAGGCGTTTGAGGTAATTCGGTGGATAGTCTGATGCAAAGGATTTTATGATGTTTTAAAAAGTGATATCGTGACTCAAAAAAGAGAGGGTTTAACGTTAGCTTTGGCAGCACTACTCCTCATAGCAGCATTTATCGAGCTTAGTTATGGTTCCTTATATATCGGTTTGATATTTCTTATATTAATAGTTGTTTTTATATACATACTTACAAGAAAGTCCGAAAGAGACAGAATCAGACCGTCAAAACTTCAGATTTTTGTTGGTGCTACTTTAATTCTCCTTGTAGTTGGATATAACTTATACAAAAATTCCGAAATTCAAACCTTGGACTCTATGGTTCTCCTGCTCGGTTTTTCTTTGATAGTCTCTAATATACCCCGATTTTCAGAGATTGGCAAGTTTTCAGTTTATTTCTCTTTCTTGTTTCTTGTATTTTACTCGATTCTTTTTCTGATACCTGAGAACGTCGGTTTTGATTTGCCCTACTATTACGGCCATTATTTCGTTACGTTACCTGTGGTGGCAACAATGCAAAACATGGGCTACAATCTTAGCAATCCAGATATGCGGCTCATTGAGGTTTGCGGTGTTGAACGAACAGTTTTGAAGATTGACCTTGCATGTTTTGGATGGTACTCGCTGATATTAATAATCAGTCTGGTCATCGCATATTCCGAGACAGTTGAGAAGTTCAGGACGAAAAAGTTGTTGATAGTCCTCGCACTGCTTATTCTTGCATCATATATTGCCAACCTCTTAAGAGTGGCAATTCTCGTTCATCTTACCTACTTTTATGGTGTTAAAACCATGATGACTGTCCATTCTCACCTTGGCTGGATACTTTTTGCCGTTTTTCTTCTTCCCGTAGCATTTTTCTTGCTGAAAAAAAATCAGGTTTCTTGAAATATTCTCATAATAGTAATCCAATAATAGTTAGTATTGTAACAACTATAATAACAATTTTATTAAATAGAAAGTTATAAATACTCTCAAGTATCAATATATTTGGGGATGTGAAATGAAAGTATTGAAGTCGGCAATTCTGTCGATAGTAATTGGAGCGATAGTGGCGATGACCCCCACTCTTGCCGTTGACGTATCCGTTGATGGTGATTTGGGTGATTGGGGTTTATCCCAAATCTTGACAGACGACTGGAGTGATCCAGCAACTTGGATTCCAACAGTGGATGGTATCAGCTTCTTTGTGGAAGATAATCAGGACCCATTAAACGTTGCAGCGATAAACTACAACGCTTCATATACAGGAGTGCACATTTATGGCAATGCAACATGGCAAGCAACCTACCGTGAACCCCTACTCGTTGGGAATAGAGCTGAACCTTATGGTGGTACAGGTGGTAGATTTGGCGAAATGTATGACATAGAGGCAATGTATGTTACTGAGAATGATACTTACATATTCGTGCTGATAATTACCTCAACTGAATCTGCTATAGGAGATTTGGCGCTTGATTTTGGACCTGGTGGAGGATACGGGTATGAGTATGGAGTAAACTTCTATAGGTCTGGAGACACACAGGGAGTTCTTGGGGGAGTTTACATGACACCAACTGACAACGATTGGGCTATACCAAGCCCGTTTCCAGAGAATGCGCCCTATAAGATAAACTTCTCAAGTGTTGATCCTGCGAGTGATCTTTGTGTTGCAGATATCAGCGAAACCGATTTGGGTGTAAATGACTTTGGAAGAACGAACTATGCGTTTGAAGTGGCGATACCCAAGAGTTGTATTGGAAGTCCAGAACTACCAGATAAACCAGCAACTGCGGTGAAGAGATTCTGGATAACCGAATACTGCGGAAACGATTCGGGGCCAAGTATACCTGAGTTCATTTCAATTCTGATACCAGCAGGTATTCTACTTGGTTCGGTGTACTACTTTACAAGGAGAGAAAGATAAGCTCAATTTTTTATTTTTTGAAGTAATATGAAGATAATAGTTGACGTAGGGCATCCGGGACACGTTCATTTTTACAAGAATCCCGTTACAAATTGGGAAAAAAGGGGTCACGAAGTTCTGGTTGTTGCGAGAGACAAAGACCTTACAGTTGATTTGCTAAAATCATTCGGAATTGAGCATACTAAAATTGGCAGGAGTAGAAACGGACTTTTTATGAAAGGATTAGATATGGCTGCAAAAGATATCAAGCTTCTAAAAATTGCAAGAAAGTTCAAGCCAGACGTTTTTACAGGAGTTTTCAGTCCCTATGCATCGCAGGTCGGCTCTTTGATGAATAAGCCATCGGTAATTTTCAATGATACGGAACTTGTAAAATTCAGCAAACTTGTTACTCACTTTGCTTCGGTAATTTGTACGCCAAAGTGTTTTCGTGGAAGAGTGGAGAAAAATATCAGATACAACGGATATCAGGAACTGGCGTATTTACACCCAAGGTATTTTAAACCGGACAAATCGGTTTTGGACGAGCTTGGGATTAATGGGGAAAAATTTATTGTGATAAGGTTAATTTCATGGAGCGCTTATCATGATAGCAAGCTTAAAGGATTAGATCACGAGCGACTATTTGAGACTATAAAACTTTTTGAGAAGGCTGGCAGAGTTTTTATTACCTCAGAGAGAAAGATTAACGGGCACCTAAGAGACTATGCGTTGAATATTTCTCCAGAGAAAATCCATTCAGTTCTTCATTACGCTGACCTTTATTTTGGAGAAGGAGGTACGATGGCTGTCGAGTCAGCCTTACTTGGAACGCCAGCTATTCATGTAGAGTCGGAGGAGAATGGTAAGGCTACTGGAGAGACCAGCGGTAACTTTGTTGAACTCAGGAATGAATATGACCTTCTTTTCTTTTTTGCTGACCACGATACTGCTGTTGAAAAAGCCATTGAATTGCTTGAATCTGATACTACAAAAAGAGAGTGGCAGAAAAAAAGGAATAAGCTGACCAGAGACAAAATTGATGTTACAGAGTGGGTGACAAAATTTGTGGAGAAATATCCAGAAAGCTTTTATGAATTGTCATATTAGATAATTAGGAGATGTATATGTTAGGTTACTCAGCAGCATTCAGAAATTTAATTTTCCCATTGATGGAAAGTTTTCAAGGAACTGAAATAAGAAAACATCTTGCTTGGCTTAAAAAAACACAATGGCTGGATCGTAATGAAATTGAAGAGATACAGAATAAAAAACTACGGGCACTGATTCATCATGCTTACAAAAATGTCCCATATTATCATCGGGTCTTTAAGAGGCTTGGGTTAACTCCCGACGATGTCAGGAGAAAAGAAGAGCTTTCTAAACTACCGGTTTTAGAAAAAGACGATGTCAGGAAAAATCTAAAACATCTTTTAGCGCAAAATATTCCAAAATCCCGAATATTGGGCACCCAATCGAGCGGCTCAACAGGTGAACCGCTTAAATATTATTTGGACAAAACATCATACAGTATAGGTTGGGCGCATACTTTTCGTTGCTGGAGTTGGGCAGGATATAATCTTGGCGACCCGTATGTAAAAATAAGCATGAGTGTTAGAACGTCTTTTAAGAAAAAAGTTCAGGACATCTTAATGAACTGCCACTATATACCTTTCTCAGATGTGAGTTTGGAAACGCTGCCAAATCTGTTGAAAACTATGAAAAAAGGGAAAATAATAAGAGGTTTTGCGTCATCCATCTACATCATTGCAAAGTTGATTGAAGAGGAGAATATCCGTGAAATTCCAGAGCCTGCCGCTATAATGACGACTGGAGACACACTTTTTCCACACTACAGGGAAGTTATAGAATCTGTCTTCGAGTGTGAAGTATTTGATGGCTATGGAGGAGAGAGCACACCTATAGCCTTTGAATGCGAGGAACACTTTAATTATCATCTTTGTGATGAAAGCGTTGTTGTAGAATTTCTTAAGGAGGGTGAGGAGGTAGCCCCAGGAGAACTTGGAAGCATTGTTTTTACAAACTTGGACAACTTTGTCATGCCCTTTATAAGATACAAGATAAACGATGTGGGTGTAAAGGGAGTAGGAGATTGCCCTTGTGGAAGAGGTCTTTCGCTAATGAAATCTGTAGAGGGTAGGAATACAGACATCATTGTAACTCCAAGCGGTAGATTTATTGTTGCACAGTTCTTTGCGAACCTCTTCAAATACATCGAAGGTGTGGAACAGTTTCAGATAATTCAAGAACGAATAGACAAAGTTGAGGTACGAATCGTTATCAATGAGAAGTTCAGGGAGACGGACGAAGATTACATTTCTTCGAGGATAAAAGGTCAGTTGGGAGATGATGTAGAATTGACTATCAAAATTGTAAGTTCAATTCCTCCTACGGAGTCTGGAAAAAGGCGATTTGTAATCTCAAACGTTACTCCATTCTGATGATGGTGAAAATATGGTTAGAAATGACATTTACACACTTTACGGATTGAAGCACTTTGAGGATAAATACAAAACCCTCCCCCCACGCACAATTATAGACAACTCGATAAATATTTTGAACCCGTCTCCCAGGCAGATTTTACCCGATACTCAGTCCAATGTTTTTGATTGTATAGGGAGGGTGCTTTCAGGGCATCTGGAAAAATACTACCACGATAAAGACTTGAGAGAAAAAATTTCCAGAGAACCTTTTGTTGACATGGCAGAGCAGCAGATTTTCGATTTAATTCTGCACGAAAATAGAGGGGGAGCAATAGTTAATCACTCCTTTTGGCCCTATGGGAAAAAGTTTGCGGTGTGTCTTACCCATGATGTTGATGAAGTTAAAAAAACCTACCAGTATCTTACATTTTCACTGAGACATCTGAAGGGGAGAAACTTAAAGGCTTTTAGAAATCAGATTGTCTCTCTTTTTAAGAAATTGGGTGGTGAAGAGCCATTTTGGACTTTTGAGGAAATTATGAAACTTGAAAGAGAGTTGGGAGTAAAATCTACATTTTTCTTCCTCAATGAAACTGCAAAAGTCAATCTTTTCGATTTGAAAACGTGGAGACACTACGGTAGAAGATTTGACATCAGACATGAAAAAATCGCTAATTTGCTGAAAACACTAACTTCTGAAGGATGGGAAGTTGGTCTTCACGGGTCTTTTTTCTCTTTCAGAGATTTGGACAAGTTGGCGAATGAGCTGGCAATTTTGGAGGAAGTAATGAACGGGAAAGTATGCGGTACAAGACAGCATAACCTGAATTTGAACATTCCCGAAACTTGGAGATATCACGAAAAACTTGGTTTATTTTATGATACTACTCTTGGATTTAACAATTGTATTGGATTTAGATGGGGCACAAGCTTCCCCTTCTATCCCTTAGATTCGAAATCAGGTAGAGAACTCAATCTTCTTGAAATACCACTTGTGGTCGAAGATATAGCTCTATTTTCCTACAAAAAACCCTGGCAAGAATTTTTGAAAGTAGCTGAGAGAGTTGAGAGATACGGAGGAATTTTAACTATTCTTTGGCATCATTCTGTGTTCAACGATCTCGAATTTCCAGGATGGAGAGATACTTACAAAAAGATTGTGAGATACTGCCTTAATAGGGATGCATGGGTTGCAACATGTTGTGAAATTGCTAAATGGTGGAAAAAACGGGAAAAATCTAAGGTTGAGGTTAAGTATTTAGACGGCGAAATTGTGATTCAACCACTTCCAAAGGGAGAGTCACATTTTTTGGATATTCACACCACGAACGGAGCAGAATTAGAGGTTAAATCCGGTGCAAAAGTTGTTAGGAGGGATGAGGATAAGGTGACGATTTTCACAACTGGTGAAGAAAAGGTTAGGGTGGTGTTTTAACATGGACATACAGATCGCAGAGAATGAAAAAATATGGAACGAAATCGCGGATACTTCTCCACAGGCAACAGCTTTTCATCAGTATGAGTGGCTCAAACTAATGGAAAAACATACCGGATTTAGGCTCTATCCTTTAATTGCATTCAAAGGGGAGGAGGCGGTGGGCATATTCCCGGTGTTCTTCTATAAAAAATTCTTCGTAAGGTCTACTTTTTCACCACCACCGGGCACAGCGATCTCATATCTCGGTCCAGCCATGGTAGGTAAAGAGAATTTGAGATTATCACAAAGAGAGTATACTACTCTGGAATTCCTGAAATCAGTAGATTGCTTCATAAGTAAAAGTTTAAAAGCTAATTACGTCTACTTCTCCGCTCCTCCTAAAATTGATGACCCAAGAGCTTTTCAATGGCTCGGATATGACGTTAAGCCGGCGTATGGATATATCACAGATTTGAAAAACGGTTTAGAGGCAGTTTTGGAAAAAATAACAACAAAGAAAATCAGAAAGGAGATCAAACGAGCTTTAAGGAAGGGTATTTATGTTAGAGAAGGAGGTAAAAAAGAAATTGAGGCAATCTACAATTTAATGTTAGGAAGATATGAAAATCAGAGTAAACCGGTAACAGTGTCAGAAAAATATTTACTGGAGTTGTTTGACAGATTTAAATTGAAAGTTTTTGTTGCAGAGTATGAGGATGAGATTGTAACCGGAACAGTTTGTGTTAGCTCTAAAGACAGGTTTTTGAGCTGGATAGGTTTTCCAAAGCCGAGAATAAAGCTTTCACCATCACCAAATGATCTTTTGATAGTGGAGGAGATAAAGTATGCATGTGAAAATGGATACGACTACTACGAAATAATGGGGGCAGCGGGTGATAGAAGACTCCACAACTATTATTCAAAATTTAATTTCGATCTTATTGTTCGCTTTTCTGCAAAGAAATCTTCTATGATTCCTACTATTATTGAAGGGGTCTACCCGAGAATGAAAGGCAAGCTTGGCATACATAGGGTGAAAAAATGACGAGAAAATTTCGCGACGTTTATCTTGCCGTTTTGCATTCAATGGCGATGAACATCCCCTTAGGAAGAGTAAAAAGGGCACTCTACAGGTTGAGGGGAACAAAAATTGGTAGAAACGTGGACATTGCCAATGGAGTATTTATTGAGGACTCGTTTCCAGAACTCGTGGAGATTGAGGATGGGGTAGATATAGGGCCAGGAGTGATTATACTTGCCCATGATTCGAGCGCTCACTGCATCAGCCCCAATATCCCAATAATGTTAAAACCCGTGGTAATTAAGCGGAATGCTTACATTGGTGCAGGAGCTTTAATTTTACCAGGTGTTACGGTTGGCGAATTTTCAATCGTTGCAGCTGGTGCTATTGTTACGCGGGATGTCCCTCCGGGTAAAATAGTAGCAGGTGTTCCCGCAAAGGTTATTGGAGACACATCAGAATATTTGAAAAAATTTAAAGGTGTTTGTGATGAGCATACATGTTGAGTCAACGAAAGATTCAGAACTCTGGAATCGGATTGTGGAAAGTTCCCCACAAGGAACAATTTTTCACCTATGGGAATGGTTGAAGATCGTTGAAAAGTATACAGAAACAAAGCTTTATCCGTTGATAGGGTACAAGGGGTCAACTCCCATTGGAATATATCCTTTATTTGCCCAAAAAATAAAATTCATCAAAACATATTTTTCACCACCTCCTAAAGCTCTTTTACTGTATCTCGGGCCAGTGATTGCAAATTATGAGACACTGAAAGAGAGCAAAAAAGTCAGTCTTTTCTACAATTTCCAGAAAGAGGTTGATGAATTTTTATTTTCTGAACTTAATGCAAACTATGTCCGCATAAGAACTTCACCGTATTTTGAATGCAGACCTCTCATTTGGAGCAGGTATGACGTAAAGCCACTTTACACCTACATGATTCGACTTGAAAAAGACCCAGAGGTGTTGTGGAAAAAACTCAACAGAAAAACAAGGGTAAATATTGAGAAAACAAAAAGAGAGGGAGTTATAATTGAAATGGGCGACTACGATGACTTGGCTTACTTAAGGTCTGCTCTTTACAGTAGATTTGAGGAGCAGGGATTTAGACCAACCAAAGATTACTACAAAAGCTATCTTGAAGAACTATTCAAAACCTTTTATCCTGAAAACATGAAAATATTCGTGGCTAAACAAAATGGAGAGAGAATCGGTGGGCTTGTAACTCTTCATTATCGCAAATGGGCTGGTTTATGGATAGGACTCCCAAAAACAAAGTTAACCGGGATTTACCCAAACGACCTTGTCCAGTGGGAGGCAATAAAATGGGCATGTAACGAGGGATACGAAAAGTACGAGTTGATGGATTCAGGAGAGAATCCGAGGTTGGTTGACTACAAATCGAATTTCAACCCAGAACCAGTTCCATGGTTTTCAGCAGTTAAACATTCCTCTCTTGCTTTTAGAATCGTAGAAAGGATGTCCCATATAGTGAGATCAAAAAGGTGGAATGGATGAAAAAGAGCCTTCCATTTTATACTTTATTTTTCATATTTTCTCTTGCAGTAATGAAGTTAAGCGGTGTTATAAGTAAGATTCTTGTTGCAAGGTATATAACTCCCTACGAATACGGGATGATAACCTTAACCACAATATCTCTACCAGCTATGTTTTTTTACTTTACTAACTTTTGTCTGCATGATCTACTATCCAATTCGAAAAAAGGCAGGAATTATTTTGGCTTTGCATTCACCTACTCGCTTGTAGTATCTTTGATTTTCGGATTATTTGTTTTTGTCCTCTATAAACCTTTTTTCAATTTTCTTAATCTGCCACTAAGCAACTGGGGACTATTATATCTGGCTTTTTTCGTTGTTCTTGTTTCTGGAAGCATTCTAAACGTTATTACAGGACTCTTCAGAGGATTAAAGTTGTACTCGTCCACAAGTATTATAGCCTCTCTTCCGGCAATACTCAAGCTTCTTCTACTTATTGCTCTACTGATACTCTTGAAAAACCTTGATTTTACAAGGGCTATTTTGGTGTTCTCTTTTTCGTCTTTAATTACTCTCATGTTTGTGCTCACATTTCACCATAAGACAATATTCGGGAACTTAAAGTTGATAAGGCCAGACCGGGAAATATTGTATTTTGGGTCATCCATCTACCTTTTAGGATTGTTTGGGGGGATGAGTCAGACAATCAGCAAGGTAGTGGTAAGCCACGATCTTGGAGTGGTCTGGCAAGGCTATTTTGATGCGTCACTGACTGTAATATCTGTACTGTCGTTTGCATTTGCATCAATGAGCTTCATATCCATTCCAGAAGCTACAAGTAGTGCCAGTAGGGAGGAACTCTTGTATGAAAGTGGAAGGCTCGGTGATGTTGTTCGAGCACTGTTCGCATTCTTAATATTGGGCATAATGTTACTTTGCATTTATCCTTCACAATTTGTCGAACTTCTATTTGGAAAAGATTACGCAGTTTCATCAAGATTTCTTCCTATCTTGGCTATCGGTTACGTTTTTCTGTATATTCAGCAATTTGTAGCATATTTGAACGTATCTTACCAGAAACCTTCGGAATACAGGTCCCTCGTTATTGCAACAGTAATTTGCCTTTTGTTCCTTGTTGTTTCCGTGCATAATTTCACGATATTGATGGGGATTTTAGGAACCTATTCCGTTCTCACCTCCTTTTATTTCGTTTACTTGTTAGTAACACTAAAACTTTCAAAAGATGTATCTCCAGCTTTAATATTCGTTAAAAAAATTCACAGATTGGCTATTGCGACGGTTATTACTGGAGTGATTGGACACTTTGCACTATTTTCAAATTTTGTCTATGATGTGCTGTTCATATCTACAATTTTCACTCTCCTGATTTTTGCTACTGGCTATCTAAAAATAGATTTGGTGAAAAGCATTTTTTAAACAAATATCTTCACCGTTTTGGACTTGCCTGCCATGATATCAGTGGTGATATACCATTTATTCTTCTCTCTTTTGATTATCTGAGCGTTCTCCACTTTTGGCTCTGAAGGGTGATCAATTCTGAGAGTTACACCGTTTATGGGTTTGTTATTTTTGTTTGTTATGTTTGCTTCAATGACGCCTGAGCTATCATTTATAGATACACTGATAGAGATATTTCTGAGGAGTAACAGATGATCCGCTATTTCATAAGGGTCTGATATGGTCAAACCTCGTCTTTTGGCATAATCCAATATTTTTAGCGCCATTTCTCGGATTTCAGAGCTGTTTAAATAAACGGAATCCCACCGGAACACAACAAGTGAATCGTAATTTGCTGATGAATCTATCACATTAATCATGCCTTTGAAGTCAGGATATGTGCCTTCCTTTTTAATTGTTGGCTTGGACACCGGTACGTGCAATATATTGGTCTCCTTCTCTTTGATATAGGCAGAATGTGGCAGTCTAACACCTTCTCTCCAGTATACGTTGAAGGGTGCTGGGACTTCCTTAGAAAATACGAAAATTGCATCACTCTTTTCAAGTGATTCTACGAGTTTTAAGTCGCATTTCAAATATTTGGGATAATAACCTCTCACCTCTATCCCACCAGGCAACTCTTGAGTTTCAGATGTGTAGATAATGTCCTTGGTTATTCCACTAAGAACGTCCAAATCGCTATTTATGTCTACTACCTCGAAGTAATGTGGAATACTATGTTGTTCAAAATATTTGTGTACATTTTTGACAATAGTTAGCTTATCGTTTGTTATGTTGTTCACATCTCCAAGATAACTGATGAGAATTAGTGGCTTGATTGCGTATGGGAACGGATATATTGACAAGGAATATCGGTCAATGTTCTTTTCTGCAGACTCCTCATCTCCAGTGGATATCCACTGGGAGATAACTATTGACTCAGACGGAGACAGCTCATTTTGGAATGTATCCATTATCTGATTTACCATATAATATCCTGTCACCGATCCGGTGTAGAGTATCTTATTTGGATATGGAGCACTTTGAGTGTATTTAATCAGAATTCCCGTACCATTATGGTGGATAAACATCTCACTGAACTTCGTATCTTCTAACAAGACGTAATCTTCATTTGGATAAAGTTTCCTTTTTTCAACGTTCTCCCCATATTTGATTTTGAACATATCCAAAGGAGAGTAAATTTTGGCAGTGTATCCCACCCTCATCGAACTGTTACTCCAATCATTGGCTACAAAAATCTCTTTCTTAAATGCTCTTTCGAAAAATGTATATTTAACAGATATTGTTGCCATCTTTTGACCGCTTCCTGTTTTTATTGTAGTAGTGTATATTATTTGATTTTTGCCAATTGTAATCTCAGAATATGAGAGTTCATGCAAACCATAAACAACTTCCTTCCGATCTGGACTCAGTAATACTAATTTTAATATATCCGCGAAGCCACCCTCACCCAGATAATTGTTTAATCTCGTGCCTATGTATTGAATCTCAGGAGTTTCTTTACTCAAGCGAATTCTGTAGTAATTAGTGTCAATTAGGAAGCTACCACCAGCATCCTTAATTAGAACCTCATCATCAAAGTTTATTTGAGGGAAAATCTGAGCTATTCTATATTTTGAAGGTATCTGGCGATAAATGGCGAAGAAACTTTTGCTGGAATATATCTTGTCAAGCTGTGTGTTACTATCCACTGATAAATTTGACGGGCTTTGTCCATAAATTCTGAATATTTTGTCTGTAGAAACAAGGTAGTTAATCCCAAAGGAAGCCAGTAAATCCTTAGTGCGATCCTCACTTTGTGATCTGAAATATGTATAGTACTCGTCCTTAGCCAGTCTCGACATTTCTGATCCTGCTGTAACTGACAAAATCTTAACTGGGATTTTATTAGCATAAACTGCAAGTCTTGAACCTAAAGGCCCGATAGCCCCCTCCCCCGAAGTTCCAACACTGGCAAGCCACTTCATTCCATCTATCTCGTGTTTCGAACCACTTATGTCTTGGTGATAGTAAAGATTGCCGACTACTGGTATTGAGGTTATTGAAAGGAAAATAATTAGATACGCTGCGACAGCAAAGCTTGATCTCAGCGTAGATTTCTTCATTTTCGAAAGATACTTTCTAATTGCTACGAACCCTATGGCAGACAAAGGAGGAATTACAAGAAACATATAGAAGAGCTCTCTCAATGCCCTTTCTCCTGCGAAAACCCCAGAGGGCAATGTAATAATCGTGACTGAAATGACTAAGCTTAGAATTAGTATTTTTCTAATTCTCAATACACCTATCACAGCCAAGATAACATTGACCGGGCCAAGCCATAATGGCCAAAAAGCAGGACCATGAGAAATCGCACCTGCGGGCAAAAGTGCCTGGTAAGTTCCGCTACGGGAGTTCCTGATGGCTTTTAAAATGTAATGGTTTATCCAAGTAGTGAGATAGCCTATTAAGAACAAAAATGACATCCAGAAAACAATGAAAGGTACACTGAGACTAACGAGCAGCCGCTCATAAAACATTTCCAAGACTTGTCTCATAGACACAGAACCAATGGACATAAACTCTCCAATTGACAGCAATATCCTCCCTTTGCCTATGTATTGGGAATGGATATGGGGGAAGATATGCATCAATGCAGTGTAGTATAAGAGTGTTAGCAAGGCGAGAAAATACGATTCTTTGTGTAGTTTGCCGGAAATTGCTGCGAAGACAACGAACATGGTCATAGATAGGAAAATTATGAACAGATATGTTCCAGTGTGAGTGATGCAAAGGAAAAAAACGAAGATGTTTATCAGAATGAATCTTCTCGCTACATCCATACTCTCGTTAAGAAGCAGATATAAAATCGCTACATCTACAAACATTGCAAAGATTGAGGTAGAATATCCGAGAACACTCATCACTATGGATGGGATCGAGAGCAGAAATAAAATCGAGAAGATTCTCACTTCTTTACTCTGATTAAAGAGTTCTGAGTATTGATAATAGAGCAAAATTAGGATAGCAAAACACCCGAAAGGTATCAGCAGTGATAACTGTAGCAATTCTACTCCAGTTATTTTCGCCACAATTGAGCCAAACATCCACAGTCCAAAGGGGTAGTCATATCCTATGTATCCATTTTCGAGATTTTTTTCGTAGAACTCGTTCAATGAATTGGTTTTTGCCATTAAATCTGTGTAAATTAGGTGTGTGAAGGCATCGGTGCCGTATGGGAGATCAATATAAACAAGTGTGGGTAAAATGTAGCCAAAAAGTAATACAAAGCAAAGCACGATTATTGGCGTATTTTCACGTTTTTTCACGAAATCTAAATAATTTTTTATCTGATCATTCATCTTGCAAAATTTTGTCTTTACCCATTAATATTGTTTTTCATGTGGAAAAGTTTATCTGTGATGAGGTAGTAAATGAATTATCAGTTTTGATGGATGAAGATAAAATGATAAAACGAGCGATGTTTATACGAGGATTTATTATATTTTTATTTTCATTAACCTTGGTTATCCAATCTGCCTCAGCCCAACCCCAGAT
>DAVR01000010.1 GCA_002507545.1 Archaeoglobus sp. UBA230
CAAATTTTTTGGGACTATACAGGTTAATTGTTGACCTGAAAGGTCAAAAAATTTCAGAAAATTTTAACATCTAAAAATTTCGGTAGAGAATATGGGCATATTCGACGCCCTCGCAGCATCAACTCAGAGGAGAGAGATACTAAAACTGCTTTCTGAAAAACCAAGAACTTTAAAGGAAATAAGGGAAATTACTGGGATTTCAACTTCACTGGTTTCAAGACACATCAAAAAATTAAACAAGACGGGGCTGGTTAACAAAAAGGATTCTCACTATACTATCACCGACAAAGGCGAAATTATCCACCTTGCAATGGAAAAGTTCAACAGAATAGTGAATACAATCGAAAGGGACACTGAATTCTGGGAAATTCATGATCTAAGCAAGATTCCACTGGAGTTTAAACTCAGAATTGACGAAATTGGAGACTATGTCGTTCTCAGAAGTGAGAAAGATCAAGTTCTAAGACATTATAAGGTTTTTTCCTCGATATACCAAGAGTCAAAGATCGTTAAAGTTATTTCTGCAATTTTCTTCCCTTCACATCCGCAGATGTTCGTTGAAATCGCTTCAAAGGCCGATGTCGAGGTGATTACGACAGAAAAAACTCTTAGAACCCTCGAAAACGAATACGAGAAAGAATTGAAGGCTTATCTCGACAATGGTGGTAGGATTTATTATAACGATGATGTCAGGTTTACTGTTATAACAACAGAAAGGGCACTTTGTGTTGGCCTTTTCCTGAAGGATGGAAAGTATGATACCGAAAGCGGTCTTTTGAGTTACGACAAGAGTGCAATAAAGTGGGGGTTTGACCTGTTCGAGTATTTTAAAAGAGGGGCAGTTAGCTATCCATAAATTTTTATTTTTAAGTGTATTAGGAGTTGTGTGTATGACGTGGCTATTGTAGGTGCTGGTGTTACAGGATGTTTTATCGCGAAAGAACTGTCGAAGTATAATCTGAAGGTTATAGTGTTTGAAAGGAAAGCTGCAATGGGGCTTGGACAGACTAAAGGATGTTCTGGAATTATTCACGCTTTTCAACTCCCGTTCAACTCTTTAAAAGGGAAACTCTGCCTCGAAGGAAATGCGATGATGGATAGGGAGAGTGAAGAACTTGGATTTTCCTTCAAGAGAGTTGGTCTACTGCTCGTGGCAACCAATACGATTACGAAGATTTTACTGCCACTTCTAAAAGCGTATTTCTCGAGATACGTAGAGGTGGAAGAGGTAGGTAGGGAGGAAATACTTGAAATGGAGCCAAATTTAAGAGAAGACGTAAAAGGAGGTTTGCTTTTCCCTTCAGCAGGTGTTGTTAATCCTGTTGAAATGACCTATGCAGCTTACAGGTTTGCAAAGGAAAATGGTGTTGAGTTCAAATTTAACAGCAAGGTCAAGGACATTTCGAGAAAGCCCAACAGCTTTGTGCTGAAAACGTCAGGTGGGGAATTTGAAGCAAAATACGTCTTGAACTGTGCCGGAGTTTACGCTGATGAGATAGCAAAGATGGTCGGCTACGAGCTTAAAATAACGCCGGGAAAGGGGTCGCATGTAGTCTTCAACGAAAGGGGGTTTTCAAACCATCTGATCGCTGCGATACCGCTGAAGCCTGACAGGAGAACAAAAGGTGGCGGAGCATTGGTCAGCGTAGATGGAAAGGCGATATGGGGACCAAATCTGGTTGATGTGGAGAGCAAAGAGGATACGAGTGTGACAAGAGAAGAGATTGAGGGTTTAAAAAGGAAGTTCGGAAGACTGTTCAAAAGACTGCCTAAGGACGTAATAGCCTACTACGCGGGAGTCAGATCCATTGCTGGTAGTGACTTCGTTATCAATCAGCCACTAAGGAATTTTATAAACGTTGCGGGGATTCAGAGTCCCGGCCTGACAGCTGCACCAGCAATAGCGAGGAGAGTTGTGAGAGTACTCGCTGCAAGCGGGCTTGAGTTAAAGAGGAAGGAGAAATTAATCAAATACAAGTTTACGAGGATCAGAGAGTTAAGCGAAGATGGAATAGAGAAACTGGTAGAGCAAAACCCAGATTATGGCGAAGTTATATGTCTCTGCAACCTCGTAAGCAAGGCGGAAATTCTGGAAGTTGTACGAGACTTTCCAAGCTTTGACGCTGTAAAGCACATAACAAGAGCAGGGATGGGTTGTAACAAGTGTCATGCAGACATAATAATTTTAATGCAGAGAGAGTGTAATAGAACTGTAAAAGATGGTGCTGGAAGTGAACTGATATGGTAGCAGTGGACTACGTGGTGATTGGAGCAGGATATGCTGGATTGAAATGTGCAGAGACTCTGATGGATAAGGGGTTTAAAACCTTGATTTTTGACATGAGAGAGAGTGGTGGAGAAATTAGTGTTTTCTCAAAACTGAGCGATTTTAGCTCTAAATATGAGAAGTACATTGAAGAGGTGGAAGAGCTTAAGAAGGATATTCCTGTTGATATAGGGACGGTCATAAAGTCGAAGCCTGTTATAGTTAACTCTGGGAACGGTTTAAAGAGGTTTGAAGCAAAAAGGGTGCTTCTGTGTACTGGAGCAACAGATGTAGCCCCAGCAAAACTGAACGTGCTTGGAAAGAGAGTAGCTGGGATATATACTCTCGAAACAGCGTTGAGGTTAATTTCCGATAACAACAGGATTGGAAACAAAGTGTTGATTGCGGCAAAAGAGGATAAGGTCGTAGAGCTTGCTGAATCTCAGTTTTACAGGCTCGGATATGAAGTTGAACTCAGCGAACTCCAGGGAGACATAAGTGTGATCGGAAAGGACAGAGTTGAGGGTGTGGAAATAGGAGGGGAGACTTATAACTGCGACACTCTTATTGTTTACGGCGGAAGGAGCTCATTCAACCCTCTGAAGCTGAGGGGCACACCGGTTGGGAATGTAGTAACGTGCACTTATGATTATTCTAAGGTAGAGGAAAACGTAAAGAATTTCCTTTCAAAGATTTAGAACTTTTTTACCTTTTCTATTCAAGAATAACGAATAAAATGGAAAGATTTAATAGCCTATTTTGTGATGAGTTGACAGGTGGTATTATGGACGTTAGAGAGAGAATAAAAACCGTCGCAGTTCTCGGTGCTGGATTGATGGGTCATGGAATTGCAGAAGTGTGTGCAATGGCTGGCTATAACGTTACAATGAGGGACATAAAGCAGGAGTTCGTTGATAGAGGAATGAACATGATCAGGGAAAGCCTTGCAAAGCTCGAACAAAAGGGGAGGGTTAAGAGTGCTGAAGAGGTCTTGGCGAGGATAAAACCCACGACTGATCTTGAGGAGGCTGTGAAGGATGCCGACCTTGTTATTGAGGCAGTTCCAGAGGTAGTGGACATAAAGAAGCAGGTCTGGGAGGAAGTTGACAAGCTAACAAAGCCTGAATGCATATTCGCGAGCAATACATCAACAATGAGGATTACCATGCTCGGCGGATTTACTTCAAGACCAGAGAAGTTTGCCGGATTGCACTTCTTCAATCCGCCGGTTTTGATGAGGCTGGTTGAGGTGATAAGGGGGGAGAAGACGAGCGACGAGACGATGGATTTGCTGGTCGAGTTCGTGAATAGCATTGGTAAGGTTCCGGTTAGGGTGGAGAAGGACGTGCCCGGGTTCATAGTGAACAGGGTGCAGGCTCCTGCCAGTGTGCTTCTCATGGCAATTCTCGAGAAGGGTGTGGCAACTCCTGAAGAGGTAGATGC
>DAVR01000021.1 GCA_002507545.1 Archaeoglobus sp. UBA230
AAATTTTTTGGGACTATACACTCTCCTGAAAACTTTGAATCCATTATAGAAAGGGGGCTGCTTCCGATGAAACGAAGAGAAGTGCACATGTGTGCAACGCCTGAGGAGGCGATCGAAGTTGGCAAAAGGTATGCCAAGAACCCACTTCTGATCGAAATAGACGCTGAACTTGCTTTAAAGGCTGGAATCGAAATAAGAAAGAAGGGTAGAGTTTACACAGCCGACCATATTCCACCTAACTTTCTGTGTGTGAAGGGTTCAGCTACCTCCTTCCTTAATACCCCTCCTCCCGAAAAACCTGACAAAGATGAGACTTATCTCAAAAAACACCACCATCGGAACGGCTACCATTAGCTGGGTAAAAACATCGGGTGGTGTTGTTATTGCACCAACGACAAAGAATGCCACGTAGATGTGCCGTCTGTAGTAAGCCAGAGTCCCATACTCAACGATCCCATTTCTCACGAGGAAGAACATCACAACAGGGAGTTCAAACACGAGGCCGAACAGGACGAGCATGAGTGCAACAAAATTCACGAATTCTGCAAGGCTGTAGAGTGGTACTGCACCCTGAGCAACCGCCATTGTATACAAAAAGCGTATAAAGAGTTTCATCATATTGTACCCGTAAATAACGCCCATTACAAAGAGGATGATGGAGGCAAGAGCATACTTGAAGGCGGTAGTTTTTTTGATTGTCAGGTCTTGCATAATCCCGCGAGTTCTTAAGGTTCTCAAGATAACGTAAAAAATGTAGGGTAGTGCAGCGGCAATTCCGACGGCAAGAGATATTTTGAGATTAAGTAGCAAACCCTCAAGAGGGCGCGTAAGCACGGGTGACGATGTTAACTCCATTGCGATCCTCACAAGCCTTTTTGATGCTTCAAAGGCGATAGTTCTGTTTACTTCAGAGGGATGATAGGCGTAATTTTCAAAAGCGTTCGTTATGTTCTTTAATTCTTCAACAATCTCGATAATCTTTTCTTTGTTCTCAAATACCATCTCCGATGGGAAAAGGTCGTGAAGTATTTTTCCAATGATAAGATTTGCCCCGAAGGTAAAAAATATGGAACTTACGGCAATGACAATTATAACGATCTTGAAAACTTCTTTCCTTAACCCAAGTATAATCTCCGCCCAATCTCTCGCTTCCACACAATCTCGACGGCTCGCATGTATAAAAAATTAGGGCTCACAGTAGTTCGTGAAAACGTAATCGAGAATGCCACGTAATGAGTTATTTATAAAGAAATCTTCTCTCCTTTTGATGTCCTCATCGAGCAGATGATACCGTGAGAACCTCCTATCCTTCTCAAGCAGTTCTTCTCTCGCTTGCTTGAGTATTTGCTCTTCTCCCTCAAAATCCCTTCTGCACGCAATATCGTAAACTGTATCAACCCACAGTCTTAACTGCTTCTTTGCTTTTTCTATGATTTCCAAACTGTCCCTTTTAAACCCAAAGTGTCCAAAGCAAACTCTTTTACTCCCAAGCTCCTTCAGTCTCTCAAGGGAATTGTAGGCAACTTCAAAAATGAACTTTCTCGGAGTTGCGGGGCGTAGATAGTAGTCATTCTTGAGTGGCATGTGAACACCTGCAGCCTCCCCGATAAAGAGGAACTCGCCGAAAATATATGATTGGTGGTGTGCGGCATGTCCCGGTGTTTCCACAACCTCAATCTTTCTTCCGGCGAACTCCAACCCATTCACGTAAATGCCTTCCTCTTTTATCCCTTCTGGCTCACCATAAAATTCGGCTATTTCACCGAGTGCAACCTTTGACGCTTCCCAAAGCCTTGAAGGGTTTACGAGATGTCTTGATCCTCTTTCATGAACCACGACCTTGGCTTCGGGAAATTTCTTAAGGATGTCAGCTATACCACCTGCATGATCGAGATGGATGTGCGTGAGGAGAATATACTTGAGGTGTTCTATTTCAAGATATTTTAACGATTCAATAAGCTTGGGAATCGTTGAAGAGGGCCCAACATCTACCAAAACCCCGCTATTCCCGTCTTTAATCACCCAAGAACTTATAAACTTCCTGAATCCCTCAATTCTCTGGGGTAAATCAACAAGATACAGATTCTCCGCTATTTCCAGAATGTTCATATTTGTTACATGGTTTCAAGCTTAAAAACATTTTTTGAAAATTTTAAGTAATTTATCATTAACTCTCCTCATGGACAGAATTGAGAGACTCGTTGGGAATCTGGCAAAACCTTCAAGACTCAGTGTGGAGAGAGCCAAGCTGTATACGGATTCAATGAGACAGACCGAAGGAGAAGCAATGATATTGAGGCAAGCAAAAGCTCTGAAAAATATTCTTGAGAACATACCGATTCAGATACTCGATGGCGAATTAATTGTTGGAACCATGCTCCCCAACCCTCCAGGAGCAATTCTTTTTCCAGAGGGTGTCGGGCTCAGATTGATAAATGAACTCGACACCCTGCCTACAAGGGAAACAAATAGGTTGCTTGTTGACGAAGAAGATGCAAGAGTTCTCAGAGAGGAAATAGCCCCTTACTGGCAGAAAAGAACAATTGAGACCTTTGCATATCCACTAATGCCCGATGTTATGGGTGTCCTTTACACTGGCTCAGTCTTTGTTCTAACCGAGCTTGCTGGGATATCCCATGTTGCAATAAATTATCCGTATCTAATGAGAAGAGGATTCAGATGGTTTCTGGAGGAAAGTAAGAGGAGGATTAAAGAACTTGAGGAGAACGGCGTTTGCGAGGGAGAGAAATATGTATTTTATCATGCAGCGAGAATAGTTTCTGAGGCGGTGATAAACTACGGTTTGAGATACGCTGAACTTGCGGAGAGGCTCGCAGAAGAGATTGAGAATGAAACGAGAAAGGATGAGCTCTTGAAGATTGCAGACATCTGCAAGAAAGTTCCGGCAGAGAAGCCAGAGAGCTTCTGGGAAGCTGTTCAGTTTCTATGGCTTGTGCAATCCGCCCTTCATCAGGAGAATTATGAACAAGCTATTTCGATGGGAAGAATTGACCAGTATCTCTTTCCATACTACTACAGAGACCTGAAGGAAGGCAGGATTGACAAGCATATGGTGTTTGAAATTCTCGCGAATCTGTGGGTTAAGACGAACGAGATAGTTCCCCCCTTTGACTCCCTGCTTGAACAGTTCTTCAGCGGTCAGACGACGAATCAGGCTTTAACAATTGGAGGGTGTGATATCTATGGAAGAGACGCTACAAATGAGCTGACGTATCTCATGCTTGAAGTTACGAACAGACTCAGGCTTAGGCAGCCGAACGTCCACGTGAGAGTGAGCAAAAGAACTCCTGAAGACTTTCTGGTCAGACTTGCTGAAGTTATAGCTTCAGGTTGCAATGCCATAGCTTTGTTTAATGACGATGTTGCGGTTGAAGCCCTCAGAACGGTGGGCGTGAGAGACGAGGATGCTTGGAATTACACCACAGTCGGCTGTGTGGAAATCGCACCCTTTGGTAACAGCTTCACCTCCAGCGATGCTGCCCTGATAAACGTTGCCAAAGCTCTGGAGTACGCAATGAACGAGGGGAGAGACATTCAGTTCGGTTATGAGTTTGGTGTAAAAACGGGAAAGGCAAAAACGCTGGAAGAGTTGATTGAGAACTTCAGAAAGCAGCTTTCACGTATCGTAAAGCTCGTTGTAAAAGGATGTAATGTTCTCGGCCATGCAAATGCTGAGATCAAACCAACACCGCTTTTGTCGCTCTGCATCGAGGACTGCTTTGAAGAGGGTAGAGACGTGACAAGGGGTGGAGCGAGATACAACTTCACGGGGATACAGGCTGTTGGCGTTGCTGATGTCGGAGATTCATTTGCAGCCATTGAAAGAGCTTTAGAAGCAGGATACACGATAGAAGAGATAATTGAAGCATGCAGGACAAACTTCGTTGACAATGAAGAGCTCCACAGAATCTTGAGTGAAAGCCCGAAGTACGGCAATGATGATGATAGAGCGGACAAATACACAAGGATGGTTCTTGAATTCTACTGCGATGAAGTCAACAGGCATAGAAACTTCAGGGGAGGGTATTTTGCTGCTGGCTGCTATCCTATGACCACAAATGTTGGATTCGGGTTCTTCACTTCAGCACTGCCATCGGGTAGGAAAGGCGGGGAAGCCCTAAATCCGGGTGTTAGCCCATCAACCGGGATGGATAGGGAAGGTATTACCGCCGTGATTAAGTCCGCTTCAAAGATGAACTATACAAAGATTCCCAATGGAGCGTCACTGACCTTAAATCTGAGCGAAAATGTGCTTGGGTCAAAGGGTATAGAGATCGTAAAGGCTCTGATCAAAAGTGCGGTGGATTTGGGCTGCATGCACGCTCAGTTCAACATTTTAAAGGCAGATGTTCTGAAAAAGGCTCAGGAAGAACCAGAGAAGTACAGATGGCTCCTTGTGAGGGTAGCTGGGTGGAGTGCCTACTTTGTGGAACTTTCAAAACCTGTGCAGGATGAGATAATTCGCAGGGTTTCATGCAAGCTATGAAGGGCAGGATATTCAGGATACAGAGGTTCTCGATCCACGATGGTTACGGAATAAGGACAACAGTCTTTCTGAAGGGGTGCCCCCTCCATTGCGTCTGGTGCCACAATCCAGAGTCGCAGAGTTTCGAGCCAGAGATCGGATATAAAGCTGAGAAATGTCTGTCATGCTATAAATGCGCTGAAGTCTGCGATAGAGGTGCAATTGTTCCAGCAGAGACAGGAATAGAAATAAACAGAGAGATGTGCGACGGATGTGGCAGATGTGTTGAGGTGTGCAGGGGTAGGGCTCTGGAGATGTTTGGAAAAGACGTTTCGGTTGAGGAAGTTATCGCTCTTGTTGAGAAGGACAGGGTATTCTATGAGAACTCTGGTGGAGGCGTAACATTTTCAGGTGGTGAGCCTTATTTTCAGCCTGAATTCCTCCTTGCACTGCTGAAAGCCTGTAAAAGCAGAGGGATAAACACGGCTGTTGACACCTCTGGTTACGCAAGATGGGAGGTTATTGAGAAAACTCTGCCCTTTGTGGATTTCTTCCTCTACGATTTGAAGGATTACAGAGATGAGAGGCACAGAAGAACGTGTGGAGCTGGCAATGAAACCATCCTTTTGAACCTCAAAAAGCTTGTTGACAGTGGAGTGGAGGTTATAGTCAGAATCCCCGTGATTCCGGGTTACAACTTTGAATACGAGGATTTTGAGGGATATTTGAGTGTTTTGGAGGATGCTGGAGTTGAAAGGGTTGATATCCTGCCCTACCATTCCCTTGCGAGGGACAAATACAGGTTGCTGGGTAGGGAATATATCCTGGAAACGCCAAGAATGGTCGAGAACGCTAAGAAAGCTGCCACAGAATTTGCTGTTTTCCTCGAGGGGAGGGGTCTGAAAGTCTCTGTTGGAGGATATTTTTAGTTTCATATATAATTTTACACTTTTTTTAAATTAACTTGGAAAAAGTTAATATTTCTGCAGATTCTTTCACTGCTGATGAAGTTTAAGGCAAAAATACTACCGCTTAGAACTGAAAGGGTGGCGGTTGTGCTGAGCCAAGATGATGCCGCCGAACTCGGTTTACTTCCTGGTGACAGGGTTAGGGTTAGTCTGGATAGAAGGTCCTTCGTTGCTGAGGTTGAAATTGCTTCAGAATTTGTAGATCAGGGGGAAGTGGGGGTATGCAGCTTTACCGCTGAAACGTGCAGTATTGAGGAAGAGTGTGTGGTTGAAATTGTCCCCTTTGCGAGACCGAAATCCGTCGAATACATTCGAAAGAAATTTGATGGTGGTAGATACGAGAGAGTTGAGATCGGGCAAATAATAAAGGATATCTCGGATGGTATCCTGAGCGATGTCGAGATGGCTGCCTTCATTCTCGCCAACGAGATTGTTGGGATGAGCGACGATGAAGTACAGTGGATGGTAGAGGCGATGGTCGAGAATGGAGAGAGAGTAAGCTTTGACAGAGGAGGAGTCGTTGATACTCACAGTATTGGGGGAGTGCCGGGGAACAGATACTCGATGATCACCGTTCCTACGGTGGCGGCAGCGGGACTGCTGATACCAAAGACTGCAAGCAGAGCCATAACCTCAGCCAGCGGTACTGCTGATACAATGGAGGTTCTGGCGGATGTGAATCTGAGTGTTGACGAGATAAAGGAGATAACCGAGAGAGTTGGAGGGGTTATAGCGTGGAATGCTGCTGCGGGGATAGCTCCGGCTGATGAGCAGATAATCAGAGTGGAGTACCAGCTTGAGATAAGCCCAAAGCCCCACCTGATGGCAAGCTTGATGGCAAAGAAGGTCGGAGGTGGGGCAAAGTTTATAGCAATAGACATTCCGATTGGAAGAGGGGCGAAGATAGAGAACATAGACCTCGGAAGGAGCTTTGCCAGCTCATTTATGGAGATCGGTAGAAAACTCAATCTGAAGGTTGCAGCTACATTAAGTGATGGAAGCCAACCTCTGGGCAACGCGATAGGACCTGCACTTGAAGCTAAGGAAGTTCTGAATGCAATGGAGAAGAAAAAAGGTGGAGATTTGGTTGAGAAGGCAATTGGTATTGCCGGCATTCTCTTTGAAATGACGGGTGTGGCGACCAACGGATACATGCATGCAAGAAAGATATTCGAGAGTGGTAAGACCCTTGAGAAGTTCAGGGAAATTGTTGCTGCACAGGGTGGGGATGAGAACGTGGGAGCTGATGATATTCCGGTGGGGGATAAGGTTTACACCCTTGAAGCTGTAAAGGATGGATACGTCAGAGAAGTGGATATTGCGGTTATTAACGAGATTGCAAGAACCGCTGGGGCTCCAAAGGATAAGGGAGCTGGGGTTTACGTGCACAAGAAGAGGGGAGAAGTTGTGAATGCCGGCGATCCTCTGCTTACAATATATGCTGAGAAGGATTGGAAGCTTGATAACGCGATTGAAGTTGCAAACACAAAGCAGAGCTTTGACATCTCGGGAGTGATCATCGAAAAGCTGTCCTACGGCAGGTGGTGGCCATGATGCTTAAGGCGATAAAGATACCATTCAAATCCGGGAGATTTGCGGTAATTCTTAATGAAGATGACGCGAGCGAGCTTGGAGTCAGAGAGGGAGATAGAGTAAAGATTAGATACGGTAAAGCTCATCTCATCGCAACTGTTCAGCTCACGAAAGAAATTGTCGGGAAGGGTTATGCTGGATTGACTGATCTGGCTTCTAACGAACTGGAAATTGTAGATGAAGCAAATATTGAGCTATTCCCTGTCCAGAAACCGAAAAGTGTTGAGTTGATTAAGAAAAAGACGAGAGGAGGGAAGCTAACTCAGGACGAGATTCGGAGAATTGTCGAAGATATAACAAACAACGCCCTGAGCGAGGTTGAGCTTACAGCTTTCGTTGTTTCTTCCATGCTTCGTGGGATGGATTTCGATGAGATTGAATGGCTCACGAGGTCAATGATAGAGACCGGAGAGAGGCTTTACTTTGACAGAGGGATTGTTGTGGATAAGCACAGTATTGGAGGGGTGCCGGGGAACAAAATATCGCTGATAATAGTTCCTACGGTGGCGGCAGCGGGGCTGCTGATACCAAAGACTGCAAGCAGAGCGATAACATCCGCCAGCGGAACAGCTGATACAATGGAGGTTCTGGCGGATGTGAATCTGAGTGTTGACGAGATAAAAGAGATAACCGAGAGGGTTGGAGGGGTTATAGCGTGGGGAGGAGCGACAAACATAGCCCCAGCAGATGATAAGATAATCAGAGTCGAGCATCCTCTGTCCATAGACCCTCGCCCACAGCTTCTTGCGAGTGTTATGGCGAAGAAGGGGTCAGTTGGTGCGAAGCATGCAGTAATTGATATCCCAGTTGGGGAGGGAGCAAAAATAGAGGATGCCGACGTTGCTCGCTCCCTTGCAAACGATTTTATCGAGCTTGGAAGGAGACTTGGGCTGAACGTGACCTCTGCCATCACTTACGGCGGACAGCCAATTGGTAGAACAGTTGGACCTGCACTTGAAGCTAAGGAAGCTTTGAAGGCTATGGAGGAAAGAAAAGGTTCTTCAAGCCTGCTCGAAAAGTCTCTTGGTATTGCCGGCATTCTCTTTGAAATGACGGGTGTGGCGACCAACGGATACATGCATGCGAGAAAGATATTCGAGAGTGGTAAGACCCTTGAGAAGTTCAGGGAAATTGTTGCCGCGCAGGGTGGGGATGAGAACGTGGGAGCTGATGATATTCCGGTGGGGGATAAGATTTACACCTTAAAATCCACCGTTGAAGGTGCTGTTGTGGCTGTGAGTAATAAAAGTATAGTAAAGATAGCAAGAACCGCTGGGGCTCCAAAGGATAAGGGAGCTGGGGTTTACGTGCACAAGAAGAGAGGAGAAGTTGTGAATGCTGGCGATCCTCTGCTTACAATATATGCTGAGAAGGATTGGAAGCTCGATAACGCGATTGAAGTTGCAATGGCTGAGAGGCCAATAGTTGTCTCCGGAATGGTACTGGAAGTTTACGGTAGGAGAGGTGTTTGAAATGAAAGATGGCTTGGAAGGTGTTATTGCGTGTGAAACGAAAATATCCAGAATCGAGCTTGTGGATGGAAAGGGTATTCTTGAATACAGAGGTTACGATATAAGAGATTTGGCGAGAAAATCAAGTTATGAGGAAGTGGCATATCTTCTTCTTTACGGTGAGCTACCCAAAAGATACGAGCTTCAGGATTTTAAAATTGAACTGGCTGAGAGAAGAGAACTGCCACCTCAGATAATCGGCCTGCTTACACATTTGCCCCCTTACACCCACCCGATGGTGGTTCTGAGAACTTCAACGAGTTACCTTGGATCACTCGATAAGAAAATTGATGTCAAAACGAGGGAAGAGAATCTTAACAAGGCTAAGAACCTCATTGCGAAATTTCCAACCATAATTGCGTATTATCACAGAATAAGGACTGGAAAAAACGTGATCCCCCCCACTCTGGAACTCGGCCACGCAGCAAACTTTCTATACATGCTCAGCGGAGAAGAACCGAGCAGAACTGCTGAAAGAGCTCTTGACATGGATTTAATCCTGCATGCCGAACACGAGCTAAACGCATCAACCTTTGCCGCAAGGATTGCAGCATCAACGCTCGCAGATATGTATGCTTGCATCGTTGCAGCTACTGGAACGCTCATGGGACCGCTGCATGGTGGAGCTGCGCAGGAAGTGATGAAGATGCTGAGAGAAGTTGCTTCACCAAGAAGGGCAGAGGAATACGTCAAGAAAAAAATAGAGAAAGGAGAAAGGATAATGGGGTTCGGACACAGAGTATACAGGGGTATAATAGACCCGAGAGCCGAGTTGCTGAAGAGGCTCGCCAAAAAACTCTCAATGGAAGGGGTGCCAAGGTGGTTTGAAATAAGCGAGGCGATTGCGAAGGCTGCATACAGGTATAAGAGGTTACTGCCAAACGTTGATTTTTATTCAGCAAGCGTTTATGCGAACCTTGGAATTCCGGATGACCTTTTCATCAACATATTTGCAATGGGGAGAATTGCGGGATGGACGGCACATGTAATCGAGCAATATGAGAACAACAGGCTGATAAGGCCGAGAGCAAAGTATGTTGGAGATAAAGATAAGAAATACAAACCTCTCACAGAAAGGTGATGGAAAGGTTTATTTGACATAACGAAGTGGGGTGGAGCATGGCAAGAAAACCAGCGAGGATGTGGAGGAGGCTTGAAAGGCCTTATACAAGGATTGAATACATAGACGGCGTTCCGGGAACAAGAGTTAGGATGTTCGACATGGGAAACAAGAGTGCAGACTTTCCGGTCATGGTTACACTTGTGGCTAAGGAAGCAGTGCAGATAAGAGAGAACGCTCTTGAGGCCGCAAGAGTTGTCGCAAATAAGTATGTTGCAAGAGCCGCAGGCAGCAGTAACTACAAGTTAAAGCTCCGAATCTTCCCACACCACATTCTGAGGGAGCATAAGATGGCTGTTGGTGCTGGAGCTGACAGAATCTCTCAGGGAATGAGAGCAGCATTTGGCAAACCAGTGGGCAGGGCTGCAAGAGTTAAGCCCGGAACGAAGATAATGTCGGTGTGGGTTAAACCAGAACACTTTGAGGTTGCGAAAGAGGCTTTAAGAAGGGCTGCAATGAAAATGCCAACCCCAACCAAAATAGTAGTTGAAAAGGGTAGAGAACTGCTTAAAGGTAAGGTTTGATTTTCAGATAAACTTATTTTTAGTCCAGTTTACTTTCTTCGGATGTCATCACTGCTTATTGGAGGGGCTACAAGCAGTGCAGGAAAGAGTCTGATAACGGCTGCATTTTGCAGAATTTTGGCAAAGAGAGGTTATGATGTTGCTCCTTTCAAAGCTCAGAACATGAGCCTTAATTCTTTCGTTACTAAGAAGGGCAAGGAGATTGCAATAGCCCAAGCGTATCAGGCATTTGCTGCTGGCATCGAACCAGATGAGAGGATGAACCCGATACTGCTGAAGCCGAAGGGGAACTTTGTCTCCCAGCTTGTTGTGATGGGTGAAGCTGTAGGAGATGTAGATTCAAGGAACTATTACCGGAACGAGATTGGATGGTTGAAAAGGGTGGTGGAGGAGGCTTACACAAGTCTTGCCGAGGAATACGACTTTGTAGTTATCGAAGGTGCTGGAGGGATGGCCGAGATAAACCTTTACGAGAGGGATTTGGCCAACATCCACATCACGAGGTTTGCAAAGCCGGATATTGTGATTGTTGGAGACATTGACAGGGGCGGGGTTTTTGCTTCCCTCTTTGGCACATACACTCTACTTCCTGAGGACTTGAAAACAATGGTAAAGGGCTTTGTGATTAACAGGCTAAGGGGAAGAGAAGACGTGCTTTACAGCGGGATAAGGAAGCTTGAGATGATTACAGGAGTTCCGGTGCTTGGAATTCTTCCATATCTCGAATACAGCTTTCCTTCAGAGGACTCTCTGAACATCGAGGAGTGGGATGATGCCGGGCAAAGACCCATCGGTATCGTCAGGTTACCAAGAGTTTCAAACTTCACCGATTTTGAGTTCATCAGGCCCTTTGTAAGATTTCTTGACCTGAACTCGGAAATTGATGAATGTGAGATCGTGATAATTCCGGGGACAAAGGATACCATTGCCGACTTGAAAGATTTGAAAAGGTCAAGACTGGGTGAGGATATAATCAGAAGGGCGGGTGAGATTCCGGTCATCGGGATATGTGGTGGTTACCAGATTATGGGTAGAGAACTCGTTGATTGTGGTGTGGAGCACGGAAAGGTTAGGGTTAGGGGATTGGGGTTACTTGATGCCGTGACGAGATTCGAGAAGTTTGAGAAGAGGACAGTGCAGGTTGTGAAGAGAGTTAACGGTGAAGGAGTAATTCTGGACAGGATTGCAGGACAGAAAGTTTGGGGATACGAGATACACAAGGGAATTACCGAATCAAGTAGGCCAGTTTTTGAGAATGATGGGTGTGTAAGCGAGGACGGAATGTGCTGGGGAACTTATTTGCACGGGCTCTTCTGGAACAGCAATGTTATGAAAGCCTTAGGGAACTATCTCGGCGTGAAAATTGAAAGGGAGGATGACTGGGTGGAGGTTATTGCGAGAGAGGTTGAGAGGAGGCTGAAACTGGAGGTTGTTTTCGAGTTCTGAGTGCTTTCTTTCAAGCTCAGTTTGCAAAAAACAAAGTTCCTGTTTTTATGGTGCTATACCTAACACAAGTACTGGTATGTCTATATCAGCTTCTCCTCTATTTTTTAAATCCCACACTATCTGCTCAAAAAAAGGATACACCCGTTGACATCATATCTTGCATTTCCTTTACCGGGACTATCTCCACTCCAGCGTCAATAATATCAAGATTATGAAAAATTGTCATCTTTGCTGATACATTATATACCATAAATGCATATTTGCCAAACTGTACTTCAACACCAATCCTATTTTTTACATAATCCATTTCTCTGTATGCGTTATCTATGATTTTTAAAGGTTTGTAACTGGGAAGATAATACGTGTCTTCATATATACACTGCACCTTAACAGAACTCCAACCCCTCTTGGTGAATTCGTCTTTAAAAAACTTGTTCAGACATCTTGGGTTATAAAGAACTCTTCCTTTCATCGTTTTTTCCTTACTAACCTTGTTCAGACATTTTTCCGCGTCAACAGATTGAATAACCTCATATATCTCCTCCAATTCTCTGGGACAGTTTTCTTTAAGGTATCTTTCTCCACCTTTTATTTGATACTTGGCAACTATTTTCATTTAATCCACTCTTCTAACGGTTTCTTTAGCCACTCTATCGGTGGTCGGGCAACTTTTTCTGTGCCTTTTGGCTGATAAACTGGCTTGCCAAGTGGTCGTCTTTTTAAGTTACCTTCTATCGCAGACACTATTCTCTGATACGCTATATCTGTGTATTCTTTTTCCTTATCTACTCCCATAACTTTGCGGTTGTGGATTAGTCCAGCAACAAGAGACGAGCCTACACCTACAAAAGGATCGAATACCCAATCACCCTCATTGGTCAAGGCCAATACCAACCTTTCCACGAGTTCTATGGGGAACTGACATGGATGTACCGTTTTCTCTGGATGGTTAGCTTTAACGTTTGGGATATTCCATATTTCACTTTCCCAATCTTTTAATAGAATCTCCCACACATCTGTAGGATTCTTTCCCAAAGGGTGGCAACTGGGTTTCCCTTTATTCGGCCCTTTATAAGCCCTCTTTCCAGGATATTTTTGCGGTATTCTTACAGCGTCGAGATTAAATATGTAGTCATCACTTTTTGTATAACTTCGTATCTACCAGAGAATCTTTTCTTTGCATGCAATCCATGCCCAAAGTGCCAAATTATCCTATTTCGTAGCTTTAGCCCTAATTTTTTAAATACAGTGTAAAAATAGATGTCCAGTGGAAAGACTTCTCCATCTTTAACATAGTTTCCAATTTCCCAACATATGCTACCATTTGGCTTTAGAATTCTTACACATTCTTTAATAACTTCTTCCTGCCATTTTATGTAGTTTCTGAATTCTAAAGTCTCCTCATATGGTTTCCCAATGTTATATGGTGGCGAAGTCACCACCAGCGTTGCTATGTTACTCGGTACTGTTTTCAGAAATTCTAACACGTCGTTCCATGATAGGATTATGTCGTATCCTTCTTTGAAGACCTTGTCATAGAGTAATTTCTTACCACGCACCTCAGTTTCTAATGGAAAAGGCATTTCACCTATATTCACGTTTAGGAAGTCGCTAATAGGTTTAAAATAAATTTTGTGGTTTCTGTTTTTATATTTCAAATATTTTTATTATAATTCTGAATTATTTTACAACCAACTTTTGGAACTTTGCAAGCTTAAAGTAAAACTCTTTATGACATTATCCAGAGTAATTTCATGTGCCTCGAAGAACTCTTCAATATCCTTAGAGAGTTCAGAGACAGCAGAAACTGGCAGAAATACCACACGCCAAAAAATCTTGCTTCCTCAATAGTAATCGAAGCTTCGGAATTGTTGGAGCTTTTCCAGTGGACGAGAAGTAGAGAGGACGAGGAAAAGGTTATCAGGGAAAGAAGGGGAGAGGTTGAAGATGAAGTCGCCGATATTCTGATTTACTTGCTCTTCTTCTGTGACACTGCTGAAATAGATATTGTTGAGGCCTTCAGAAAGAAAATGGCGAAAAATGAGGCGAAGTATCCTAAGGACGTAAAAATTGATTTCTAAAATCAGTAGTAGAAGGGTACGGGTGTAAAGCAGAGCAGAGCCAATATAAAAGCGAAGAGCCCAACGACATACCTCTCCAACCCTATGGGTGTTTCATCGTCTATCGGCTTTGGATGTCTCTGCATCGAGAAGAAGAAGGTGATGACCCCCCAGAAAACCCATATGGTGTTGGGCTGGTTCAAAGCCCGCATCACATACAGCCCATAGCCAATGAGGATTACGGGCATGAATTTCGAAATTGTTTCGCTCATCTCACCTACCATCGCCCTCATCACGTGCCCACCGTCAAGCTGCCCCACCGGTAGCATGTTCAGGAAGGTGACAAAAAAGCCTACCCAACCAGCAAAGGCGACGGGATGAATGGCTTCTTTATTGTAATGTAGGACATACAGCATTGCATCGAAAATTGGCGGAGTGCCGATGTAAAGCGTTGGTTCTGCCCTAAGCTCAAAGGGTAGCTGCAACCCGATTACTACGACGATTATCGAGGCCACAATTCCGGTTATAGGGCCTGCTACACCAACATCGAAAAGGGCTTTTCTATTGGGGATCGCTCCTCTGTGCCTTATCACCGCTCCAAGAGTGCCGATAATGGTAGGAAATGGAATAAAGTAGGGTAAGGACGTTTTCATCCTCCACCTTCTCGCGGCAAAGTAGTGACCCATCTCGTGACTTCCAAGAACGAACATTATCGCAAGTGAGAACATCACACCTCCAAGGATATCTATTTCCTTACCATAGAAGGTTGAGCCCACCAAAGTGGTTGTTACGAAGGTAGCAATGAGGAGGAGAACGTTTACAATGTAGTTTTCCCTCACTACTGTCTTTCTCAACTCAAGAACCATTTCGCCATAGTAATAGCGCAAAGAGATTTCATACTCCTGCGATAGCATTTGGAGAAACCCCCTTATCTCAACATCACTCGCAACAGGCATTACGTAGAATCTCATAGTCTCTCCAACTCTTTCCTCCGAGTATACTCTGAAGTATTTCTCGATCTCTTCTCTTAGATTCATTTTATCAGCTCCACATAACCATTTTTTGCGTCAACCCTTAACCTGTCTCCGGTTTTAACCATTTCGAAGAAAACCTCGTCATTGACCTCAACAAGCGGAATTCCTGCGATTACAGCTCCTACAGCGATGATTGGCTCAGTCTTTCGATTTACTATCGCATTCGGAGCAACACCATTCTTTTTCAAGTTCAGAAGCACGTAAGTTCCGACAGTTGAACCCTTTCCACCAGGAAAAATTAGAATTTTGCCTGCAACACTTTGCCCCTTTAAGTCTGAATCTGCCACTACAACTCCAGTGTCTTTATCCACCCCTCCAAGAAAAGAAATGTGCTCTCTTGAAACAAGCGCTTCTCCTTCAGCATAACCTCTGCTTACGATCTTGCATTTGAATTTCACAAAAGAAGTGGTATCAATTATTATATGGCTTTTACCCTCTTCTTCTTTGCAAGCGGTCTCGGCTTGATCAGAATTCTGCCGCCACAGTTCGTGCACTGAATGAGACTCCTTTCGGGGTCGATATCAACCTCCGCCCCACAAATAAGGCAGATGTAGGACATAAATCACCTCAGAGATTTCTCAACTATTTTGCCGCCTGGTGTGACTGGTTGATAACAGCCACCTGCAAATTTATACCCGCAGTGTCTGCACTCCCAGATGCCTGTTCCAGCTCTTTTAACCGCTTTTTTCCCGCATTTTCTGCAGACATACTTCTGCCTCTGCAGCACGTCAATTTCAACCCATGTTCTGCGAACCCTTAGTCCATAGCGCGGTCCGAACCTGCCCGCTGATCTCACTTTTTTCGTTCTGCCCATGAAGTTTGGGAGTGAGGATTGCATTTAATATTTTCCCATCCTAAAAAGACTCGTAGAGTCTGACGTGTCTTATGTATTCCCCTCTGTCGGTCAGATTCTCAATTACAACCCTATCTGGATCAACATCCCAAATTTTCTCTGCTGGAAATCTACTCTTTCCGATTCCAATTATGTCTCCATGCTTGTTGGATACGAAAACTACCTCATTTTCTCCGAAATCACCCGCTTTAATAACTGAAGAGGAGAATATATCCCTACCATAAAGAAAAAGCATTTCTCCCCTCTCGTTCACCCACACCTTCTTCTTATCCTTTCTTACCAACCAGAAAGACCCCTCCAAGGAAAGTCTTAACCTCCTACCAACTTCTCCAACTTTTATTCCGGCATTGTAGATTATATCTGGATCAAGCTTCTTTAAAAACTCTGCAAGGTCTTTTGAAAGGGCAAATAATTCCTTCCTATCCTCTCCCTCCTTCACAAAAACAGAATATTTTTCAAGAAAACTTTTTGAGTCAAAATAACTCAAGGCTTTTTTAATTACCTTCAATTCCTTCTTATTCGGCTCTCTAAGTGCCATAGTATCGCCTTTGTGACATTCCTGTAATCTCCGTCTATCCTAAAGGACTCGACAGTGTTAACTATTACATCTTCTCCCACCTTTACCCTCATCTTGCCCTTTATATCATCGGGCAGCACAACCTCTCCGTTTGCCGTCATCCCATAGCAATCCATGTTTTCCTCAACAGCCACGACAACAAAGCGGTGTTTGAAGAAATACGGTCTTCTATCATCGAACGTTCTTAGAGTTGCGAACGTCTCGTTGGGTATGATGGACGTGTTTACTTCCAATGCCTTTGCATTTATTCCAATCTCATTTCTATCAAGTTCGTAGCTAAACCCACCAACTTTGCTCAGATACGTGTCCGAAATTACCTCCACCGGATACTTATACATCGTCCATACTTTTTTAAAGACCAGAATATATCACTTTCGGTCAATTTAGCAATTAATCATTTACAATTATAGAGAAATCTGAAACAATCTGTTAAATAACCACCATCAAAATTTCCTTCATGGACTACTGGCAGGTTATGGAGAAATTCTCCAGAGCTATGTATGGAAAATACATTAGGAGGGTTAACAAACTGGGAAATACTCCTGAACCTTGGAAGGACTTCCCAACAGATTTGCTTATTAAAAGGCTCTTTGAGGAAGTTGATGAATTAGAGGATGCCCTAAGAAGTTCAGACGACGAGGGTGTCGCAGAAGAGTTGCTGGATGTGGCAAACTTCTGCATGTTTCTGTGGGCGAAGCTGAAACTTTATTAACCAGCCTCAGACTTGAATTGATGCTAATTGCTGTTGAGGGAATAGACGGGACAGGGAAAACCACGATAAGTAAATATATCGCAGAATTTCTGGGTAAGAAGGGTTTTGACTGTGTTTTGCTTAGAGAGCCAGGAGACAGTGTTTACGGTAATAGGATAAGAAATACCAAGCAAAGATTGAAGCCTGAAGAAGAGCTTGAGCTTTTCATGCTCGACAGGGTAGAGGACGTGAAGAAAAACATTCTGCCAGCCCTTAAGGAGGGAAAAGTTGTCGTTATGGACAGATACTACTACTCAACCATTGCCTACCAAGGAGCGAGGGGACTTGACGCTGAGAAAATCAGAAGATTGAATGAGGAGATTGCCCCAAAGCCCGATCTGATCATACTGCTCGATGCTGATCCTGAAGTTGTTCTGAAAAGAATTAAATCAAGAGGAAATCTAACACCCTTCGAGGACTTTGAATACTTGAAAAAGGTCAGGAAGATTTTCTTAGATTATGCCGACGACAGAACGGTGATTATAGACGCTTCGAAACCACTTGATGAAGTAAAGGAGGATGTAAAAAAAATCTTGTGTAAGTTTTTAAACTTCAAGAAGGACTCTGATTAAGTCTTTATCCCTCACCATCCCCATCAATCTATTCTCCGAATCGAGAACTGGAATGTAGTCCAAATCGCTCTGAACCATCTTTCTCGCACACTTTGAAACGCTTGCTTGTGGATAAACAAACTCTGGCTTCTTCATGTAGTTTTTAACAGGCTCCTTTGGCAGTTTAACAACGCTAACCTCAAAGTACTTTATCGTGTAGTCCCTGATTGCATCCCAGCTCCAGCTATCATCCGTGTCAGAGGATGACGAGTAGGCAGTCTGTTCAATGAAATCCTCGATAAGGGTTTCAGTCAGCATGATTTTCTCGTCAATTATGCCGACAAGCTCGTCGTTTTCGTTGAGTATGCCCACGAGTTCAGAGTTAGAGAGCCTCATTATCTCTCCTACAACGTTTAGTGGTGTCTCATCCCACACACAGACAATGTGGGGCGTGATATACTCTTTTACAGCCTTTTCGATACTCATCTCAGCTATCTTCTTGATTATATCCCTAACTGTAATTATGCCCACAAGCTTGTTGTCCTCAACCACTGGGAGTCTTCTGAAGGGTGTGGATGTTAGAATTCTGACCACTTCTTTAACATCGGCATCAGCATCTACGGTGGTGGGGTTGGGGGTCATAAGGAGGGCAAGCTGATTCTCCTCTATTTTCCTCAGAATGTCTTTCCTTGTTACAATACCTACAAGATTTGAGTTTTTGAGAATTGGGACGGCAGAAATTTCATATTTTTTGAAAAGCTCCAGTACCTTTTCACGGGTACTTGGAAGGGTTGCATAAATAACATTTGAGTTCATTATTTCAGCAGCCTTCATTGCATCTCGATAATTCATTTGAGATAAATAGTTTTCCCACAGTCTTTAAATTAAAAAATTTGTTAATGTCCTGCCGGAGTTTGTGATATCAAGACTCTGAATATCGCATACACGAACTCTATCGTTATTATAAGGAAAATAATTCTTAACATTCCTGAAGCCCTCGGAATCGCTGTTATAAGCCCGACAACCGGTGTAAGCGCAAGTAGAACTACACTCAATATTATGTCGTTCTCGGGATCAAGGAGGTTAGTGAGGAACCAAGAATATCCCTTTGCATCTATGCCCTTAACTTCCTTCCAGAATGTTGAGGCAGAGTTACTCCATTTCTGAACCTCCAGATTAAGATTGTCACTTGGATTTATCCCAGCGAAGTAGAACATGGAGAAGAGAACTATGAGCATCAGACCTACATTGCACATCACCCGCATAACATCTGCGAAAATGCTGTTTACAAAATCTATTTTCACTCTTACCTCACTATCTTTAACCGATACCTCTGAAATTTCAAAGCCTCTGGGAGGGGAGATTAACTCAAAGTGCTCCCCATCTGTTATTTTTTCAGGAGTAGCCCTCTCATACAAGTCTTTTTTTTCAATTGCTCTGAATGCAGAAATTGAGGAAGAGCTATAAAATGCCTCACCCCTGTATAAAGGGTCAACAACCTCGGCCAGCTCCTCAAAACTTGGAATTATTTCCTTAATCTCCTTCACCAGCTTTTTTAAGCTAACCATTGCCACCACCCCCTTTACGTGAAATTCAGAATTCCAATTCCTGAAAGACCCTGAATTATGTTCACAACTCCCGAAAGGGCGATAAGCCCGATAACAAGTCGTTTGATTATTTTCGGTTTTGTTTTGGCAGCAAGTCTCGATCCTATTCTCGACCCTATACCTATCCCCATAATCACTGGAACAACAATAATTGGCAGTACAGCACCATTTGCAACATAAACCCAGAGAGAGGCTGAGTCATTTATTGCCAGTATCAGCATGCTTGTGGCAACTGCGACTTTCAGGGGAATGCCCATAACCAGGTTCAAAATTGGAACGTTCGCCCATCCAGCACCGAGACCGAACATACCTGCAATGAATCCAACGCCAGAGAACGCCAGCATTGCAAGTGGCAGGTTCGTGGCTTCGTATGTGACTACCTTGTTGAGCGTGGGTTCGAACCATGCACCTCTGAGTTCAAGTTTCTCAGCCAGCTTGTCCTTTTTCTTTGGTTTTGGATATTCAACGTTCTTTGATCTTCCGAGTGCGGCAAGGAGAATCAGGAGAACAACTCCTAAACTCATCTTTACATAGTATGATCCTCCCGGGAATGAATTGGATAACCACAGTCCCATAACACCCCCAAACACTGAAAATATTGTTGAAACTGCGACGAGTGGTGCAACTATTCTCAGATTAGCTAACCCTTTCTTGGTAAAGTAAGGCGCTGAGTTCAAAGATGTAGTTAGCGCTGCAACCAAACCAGCTCCTCTGATGAAATCTACATGGAAGGGTAGCATAGCCATCCCAAGTCCAACGAAAACAACTCCTCCACCAACGCCAGATAATGGACCAATAATACCTATAACGAAGGCAAACAGAAATACTAAGATCACCCATTTCAGCCACAGTGGTGCGTAGATGGTCACTGATTCGATCCCCAGTAGCACAAACGCTGTGCTTACAGTCACCAAAATTAATACAATTACTATTAATGACATTTTTGACCATAAATTTACTGTATCTGACACCATGTGAGTCATTTTGATGCGAAATACTTAAAATTTGTTATTTTATATCCAAAAAATCTCAAAAAGTTTCATAAAATTTCTAAAAGTTTAGTTTAGAAGTTAAAGGGTGTGTTAATTGTATGATATTAAATTATGAATTACAAAAAGTTCAGAAATGAATCGAAAATTACTTAAACGCCAAAAACATACGATCCAGTATGTCCGAAAAGAGAGTGCTTAGCCTAAGAGTCGTTATGGACAAAGAGTTGGAAGAGAAATTCTCAGAAATAAAAAAAGAGCTGGGACTTGCATCCAATGCAGAAGTTGTCAGATTCTTAGTTAATAGATTCTACAAAGAACTGGTAAACAAAGGCGGGATAATGGGTATCCTATGTAACTTGGCCTATTCACTGGCAGCTTCAGACATTCCAATAAGTGAGATTTCTGCTGCAATTTCTTGAGGTCGAACAATTTTTCAAATTGTTTTCTGAACAGCAAATGTTAAATTTTGATAGCAGAAGAGCAGGCATGGAAAGGAGAGCAGCGCTCATACCGAAAGAAGTTTTCTTTGTTTCAGGAATAGGGAGGCATGAAGACAAACTTATGAGTTTCGAGCTTGCACTGAGGGATGCAGGGATAGAAAAGTTCAATCTTGTTCCCGTTAGTAGCATATTACCACCCGGTTGTATTGTTGTGGACAAGGACGAGGGGCTAAGAAAGCTACATCCAGGAGAGATCGTTTTCTGTGTCATGGCAAGATATACAAGCTGCGAGGACGGTAAAGAGATTTTTGCAAGCATTGGAGCAGCAATACCAGACGATGGAAGCTTGAATGGCTACATAGCTGAACATAGTGGAGAGTGGTATGAGGGAGCAGAGAGACATGCTGAGAAGCTTGCTGCAGAAATGGTAAAGACTCAAGGTAATGGCACTGCTAAGACCTTAAGCATTACGGCAAAAGGAAAGGTTGAGAAGTGCACAACTGCTGTTGCTGCTGCTGTTTTTGTTGTTTAGTAAAGAAGTTTTCTGACTAACTCCTCAACCTTTTCCCATATTTCTCTTCTAACCTCTCTGTATTCTTCGATAGCTTCAGGTTTCTTGATTTCCCAGCGTTCACCAAGTCCGAGATCGTCGAATTCGATGATAACATCAAAATCCTTCAGCATATTCTCACTCACCCTCCTCGGCTTTCCATTCACTTTAAGATCGAGCTCCTTCATGACAGCCATTGCCCTTAGATCAACGCTATCTGCTGGCTCCAGACCTGCACTAAGAGCCAGCATGTTGTTGGGAGAGATTTTGTTGAAAATAGCCTCAGCCATCTGCGTTCTGCAATCATTGGCCTTTGAGACGAAAAGGACACGTTTTGGTTTCGCAATCCTGTGATAGATGTCAATTGATTCAGGAGTTTCCGTTTTGATGGTGAATCTCCCTACCTCTACTTCTCCAAAATCCACGAACCTGAGCTTTAGCGTGAGCGTTTCATTTTCGATTTCAATTATGTTATAATTCTGATCTGGCATTCCGAGGACTTTAAACGAGCCGAGAGTTCCTGCGTGTATTATGTGCGTCCTCATCAGTCTTATCGAGTAAGGCATGTGCCTGTGCCCAGCAAGTACAGCGGTTATACCAGTTGTGGTTATCAACTCCACCATTTCTCCCGCGTCTATGAGAACATTCCTCTCTCTTCCCGTTTTGGGTACTGGAACTATGTGGTGATGCAGAGCAAGAACATTGAACTTTTCTTTTTTGATTTTGCTTCTTATCCACTCTCTCTGCTCGTATCCAACGTATCCATCATCCAAATCGGGCTGTGTGCTGTCCGCTGCGATTAATGAAAGAATATCGTTCTTGTAATACTTTTTCGTCCCACCAAAATACAGTTCGAAAAACTCGTGCCCGATATTCCTCGCATCATGATTTCCTGGCACGGCTACAACATCGGGCTTCAAATCGATAAGGGTTTCATAGGCCTCCCTCATTTCGGAATGAATTCCCCAGCACGAAATATCTCCTGTTATAACAACAAGGTCAGGTTCAGCTTCATTTATCTGCTTGACTGCCTTCTCAACCTTTCCCCTCATTAGCTCTTCTCCGAAGTGTAAGTCTGAAATATGTGCGATTTTCATGTATGTTGCTAAAACAGTTTGAACTTAAACTTTAAGCAAAAATATTAAATTTAAAATTGATCGTAGAGACACCAAAAAAGGAAAAGAATATATAACATATAATCATTTAAAATTTTGAAGGTGGTGGTATGAAGGTGGAGATGACATACTGGCTTGATGAGATTGGGGGAAAAATCGAGCGTACAGGGATAGACCTCAAACCCTTCGGTTACAGAATGGCGCCAGTTACACAATGGGAAATGCTGATTGCGGACGAGGATATTAGCGTTGAAAGGGGTAAGCCGGTTATCCTGAGAATCAAGCCAATAGACATTCCTGAAAACACGATGGTTGGACCTTTGAGCATAATGAGGCATGCTCTCGGCATAGTTCAGGATGTAGTCGAGTGTGGAATTCCCGGAAAAGTTGAGGATGAAAAGTGTATAGACAGGGTTTTGTTCATTCCCGTTGAGGATGGAGAAATTAAAAAGGATGACTTAGTTGGAGTTTTGAAGGTCTTCTACATCAAAACTGGAATATTAACCCGTCTTTTTGGTTTGAACCCTCCTAAGGTGGAGATTAAGAGGGATATTACCGAAGCAAATATTACGTGGAGGGATAACGGGAACGTTTATCGGAAGAGAGTTAAAATAGATGCTCTTGGCTATACACGCAGCCACATAGGTGTGTGGGAGACACTGATCGCTGATGAAGATGTCACTGTAAGGAAGGGAGATATCGTTCGCATTAAGATAAGAGAAATCAATCTGCCCCCAAGCACGGTTGTTGTCCCACTCAGCATCATGAGGAATGCCTACGGGACGGTTCTTGACGTGATTGAGCTCGGAGAACCAAAGAGGGTTGAGGACGAGAAAAGAATACAGCAGGCTATATTTCTCGCTATAGAGGACGGAAAGATAGAAAAGGGTGATCTGATTGGTGTTATCAATGTTTATTACGTGGGCTTAACCGAGGTCAAGAGCGTAATTGAAGATAAGAAACCAGAAAGGGCAAGGATCGTTTACCGAAGTGGTGAAGGGGTGATCAAGAAAGAGGTGACTATTGAACCCTTCGGTTACAAGAGGAGTAGTGTAGCGAAATGGGGTGTTCTGATTGCCGATGAGAGAAAAGAGGTGAGATACGGAGAACCTACGGTGGTGAGAGTTAAGAAGGTTGAGATTCCACCGAACACCATAATCTACCCACTCCACATAATGAGGCATGCCTATGGGACGGTTGTTGATGTTTTCTGCGATTGTGCACCATGGAAGGTTGAGGAGGGTGGAGACATTCGAAAGGTTGTCTTCCTTCCTGTGATGGACGGAGAAGTGAGAGAAGGGGAGATGCTTGGAGTTCTGAACTTTTACAGTGTAGAACTGAGTCCGATTGGTAAGGTCAAACAGTGGCTGAGTAGCTGGCTTGATGAAATGGGGAAAACCTTCGACGAACCAGACTGGCCAGTCTGGTAAACTTTTAAAATTATTTGAACAAAAAGTTTTATAACAGTTAATTGTTTTGTTATGTGTGGGAAGAGCATGAAAGTAAAGATGCTATATTGGGCAGACCAGGTGGGTGGGAAGGTTGAAAGACTGAACGTGGAACTGAAACCCTTTGGCTACAGAATGGCTCCGGTCACACAATGGAAAACTCTGATTGCTGAGGAGGATGTCGAGGTGGAAAAGGGAAAACCGGTAGTTGTAAATGTAAGAACAATTGACATTCCAGAGAATACAATTATAGGTCCTCTTAATATAATGAGGCATGCACTTGGCACTGTAATAGACGTTGTAGAATGCGGTATACCGGATAGAGTCGAGGAGGAGAAATGCATAGATCAGGTGCTATTTGTTCCAGTGGATGATGGAGTAATAAAAGCCGGAGACCTCGTTGGAGTTCTGAAAGTATTCTTCATTAAAACCGGATTGCTATCGAGGATACCCATTCTAAAGCCTCCAAAGGTCGAGCTAAGAGAGGAGATCGTCGAGGCGAATATAACATGGAGAGACAATGGCAACATTTACAGAGAGAGCATGAAAACAAAGGTCTTTGGTTATACAAGGAGTCACGTTGGCGTCTGGGAGTTGCTGATTGCTGATGAGAGGGTTAAGGTGAAGAAGGGAGATATAGTCAGGATCAGGATAAAAGAGGTGGACTTGCCCCCTAATACTGTCGTAGTGCCTCTGTCTTTCATGAGGAACGCCTATGGGAGTGTTCTTGATGTCGTGCAGCTTGGCAGACCGAGCAGGGTTGAGGACGAGAAGAGAATACAGCAGGCTATATTTCTCGGGGTCGAAGATGGATGGATAGAGGAGGGAGATTTGATAGGGGTCATAAATGTTTACTTTGTTGGTGTAGAAAAGCTGAGCAGCATACCTTTGGAACTTGAGCCTAAGGAGGCAAATCTTGTTTACAAGAGCGGTGAGGGTGTAATAAGAAAGAATGTTACCATTGAGCCTTTCGGATACAAAAGGGCAGCTACTGCAAGCTGGGAGGTTCTGATTGCCGATGAGAGAAAAGAGGTGAGATACGGAGAACCCTGCTTGATAAAGATAAAGAGGGTCAGAATTCCGAGAAATACCATAGTCTATCCGATGTGTATAATGAGACACGCCTACGGAGCATTTGTTGACCTGTATTCAGACATCCCACTGCAGAAGGTTGAGGAGGAAAGGTATGCGAACAAAGTAATCTTCTACCCCATAGCGGACGGAGAAGTGAAGGAAGGAGAGATACTCGGAATTGTTAACCTTTACAGTGTCGAAGTTGGGAGTCTTAGGAAAGTAAAGCAGTGGTTGGATGGCTGGCTTGATGAAATGGGTGAAGCTTTCGCCGAATCTGACTGGCCCATGTGGTAATCACTCTCCAAAAGCCCCCAAAATTAAAGGTCTAACCGCACCAAAAAGCAGTTCCGAAATTACGAGTAGAGCAAGTATTCTGTAAATCCCTTTCAGCTTGGGAAGTATGCTGAGAAGACCCAAGACTGGTGTTAGAGCAAGGATAAAAAGCGAGAAAACAGCTATCGTGTCGGGGTGCTCAATGTAGAGAAACTCGGAGTAGCTTTCCATTTCTTTACCAACATTCACCTTCCAGAACTCTGATGCTGGAAGATGCCAAGTTTCCACAACCCTATCGGGTTCAACGAAGGGGTCGATATCGAGCAAATACATGACGGATGATGCAATAAGCACGATCAGACCAGCTATTGTCGAAATTCTAACGACCTTTGCAAACGTCCTGTATTCCTCAGCAACCTCGACATCCACTATACCACCCCCAGCCCTGCCAGACCTTTTTCAATGTCGAGTAGAGCTGCAAAGAGCATGATTCCCAGTACAACCATCCTGATAATTCTCGGTCTAACTCTTTCAGCAATCATCGCACCTATTCTTGCCCCAATCGTTACACCCAAAACTGACGGGACAACAATCAGAGGTAAAACAGCCCCTTTAGCAATGTAAACCCACATCGCTGCAGCATCATTGAGTGTTATTATCAGCATACTTGTAGACACGGCAACCCTCAATGGAGCGCACATGAGAAGATTTAAAACAGGTACATTTGCCCAGCCAGCACCAAGTCCAAACATCCCGGCAACAAGCCCAACACCAGCGAAAGCCGGTAAAGAGTAGGGTAATCTCGTCAATCTGTATTCTATCACCTCTCCTCTTGAAGGCTCATACCATTTTCCCGACAAATCAAGTTTTTCCGATATACTGTCCACCTTTTCTACCTCTGGGAACTCAACCCTCTTGCTCTTAACCATAACCGCAAAGATGAAGAAAAGAGAGATGCCAAGGGCAATGGTTATGTAATGCTTCCCCTCTGGCATCTCGTTCGTAATCCAAAGCCCCAGAACACTCCCCACAATTGATGAGGCTATTGAGACTGTCGCAATCACAATGGCTGCTCTGAGACTTGCCAGTCCCTTCTCCATCAGTCGTGGAGATGAAGAGAGGGCAGATGTAAGAGCGATTGCCAAACCTGCACCTCTGACAAAATCAATGTTGAAGGGGAAGAAGGCGGTAGTCAGGGGAACAAAAAGCACCCCTCCTCCCACTCCAGAAATGGGTGCGATGATTCCTATCAGGAGTGTAAAGACAAAGAGCAAAAGCAACCACAAGACGTACTCCATCCACCTGTCACCATTTATAATTCTGACCAACTCAATGATAAATTTTTTTATTTTAACTCTTAACATTTAATCATGGATTTTTAAAAGGCAACTTATATAAAGGTTGGAAGTTATAATAGTTTATCGGAAGAGGTATGTGGGATTATGAAAACCGATGAAAGTGAGAGGGGTAGAGTGATTCTTGTTATTGATGACACTGAGTGCGGAAGGGTGGCAGCAGAAAGACTTGTTTTCTTTGGAAAAGCCGGATTGAGGGCTGATGTTTACTTGGTTTTCGGAATAAACGTTGAAATATCTCCCATAGCCTCCTACGAGAAAGAGATGAAAATTTACACAAAGCTAAGATTGAAGGCCTCTAAGTACGTTGAGTTTTATAAAGATAGACTGGAAGGAGTAGGACTTGACGTGAAGCAGGTTAAGATTGTCTTAGGCAACATCTTAGAGGAAGTTCTTAGGCTTGAAAAGGTTTTGAATCCCGACGTAATAGTTTTCGGTATGGAGAAAAAGGGATTTCTTAAGAGGCTCATTCACGGCGACCCTTACCGGGAAATCATATTTGAAACCAAATCACCTGTTATGGTCTGTAAGCCGGGTTATGAGAGAAAAGAGGTGGATTACGAAAAAGTAAAATGTATCCGATGTGCACTTGCTGAAATGGGGGATTACCAGTAGGGCCACTCCGTTTTCTCGAAGACTTCTCCGAAATATTCTATCTGGGACTCGAAAAACCGAATGATAGATTGTATCATGCTCTCACACCCTTTTCAATTTTCGCCGCCCAGTTGTCTATACCCTCATAACCGCTTTGTGCTATGGATTTAGCCAAGTCATCCTTCAGGGCTGACACCTTGATGAGGTCAAGAAAGGCGTGTGCGAAGCTGCCGTGAATGAAGCTCCAGTAGATGGCGAGAAATACCACACCGACGGAGAGGGCTACTCCAGTGACTGGGTCAGCATGGGGAATGGTGGTTATGAAGTGTGGCCACCACTCTGGATCACGGAAAAGCCAGTAGTAGTTAGCGAAGGTCAAGAGACCGAATATAATCAATCTCTTTACATTGCCTCTTCCTGTATGTGCAGAGGCTTCCAAAGCTCTATCCAGAAGCCCCAGCTTCTTGAGCTTTGACCTCACCTTCATCATAGGGTAACCGACGAGGGGTGTTACTGAGAGCATCGCAAGGAGCATTATGGGGAATACAAGGGAATCGAGCAAACTCACAACTCCTTCATCCATCTCAATCCATCCCAGCTCCACGAGATAGCCCGGTACAGCAAGAGCTCTGCTGA
>DAVR01000034.1 GCA_002507545.1 Archaeoglobus sp. UBA230
AGCTCACCGGCGGAGAGCCGACACTGAGGGATGATCTGGTGGAGATCATACGGATGATAAAGGAGGAAGGTGTCAAGCACGTGCAGCTCAATACTAACGGTGTGAGGCTTGCAGAGGATGGTGATTTGGCTCTAAAGCTCAAAAATGCAGGAGTTGACGTTCTCTATTTATCTTTCGACGGTGTAGATGAGAGAACAAATCCAAAGAACCATTATGAAGTTCCAAAAGTTCTTGAAAATTGCAGAAGAGCTCAGCTCGGCATAGTTCTCGTTCCGACAGTCATAAAGAGTGTCAACGACCATCAGCTCGGAGATATAGTTCGCTTCGCCGCTGACAATATAGATATAATTCGAAGTGTCAGCATCCAGCCAGTCAGCTTCATAGGCAAAATGTCGAAGAGGGAAAGGGAGCAGTTTCGCATCACAATTCCCGACTGCATAAAGGCTATAGAGGAGCAGACTGGCGGTGAGATAGGCAGAGAAGACTTTTACCCAATTCCAAGCTCTCTTCCTGTCACAAAGTTGGTGGAGGCTTTAACCGGGAGTCCACAGTATACATTTACCCCACATTTTGCCTGTGGAGCTGTTACAACAGTATTCAGAGATGGTAAAAGGCTTGTTCCGATAACAAGATTTGTGGATGTGGAGGGTTTGCTCGAATACCTCTACGAGAGGGCTGAAAGCATCGTAAGGGGTAGGTTTAAAAAGTTCAGACTCCTCAAAAGCTTCTTCGAACTCAGAAGGTTTTTTGACCGTTCCAAAGCTCCTAAAAGCTTTGATGTTTCCAGATTGCTTTTCAAGGTTTTGGTTGAACACAGCTATTTTGCACTCTACGAGTGGCACAAACGTTCAATTCTCATCAGCATCATGCACTTTCAAGACCTTTACAACTATGACTTGGAGAGAGTAAAGAAGTGTATAATTCACTACGGCACCCCTGATGGTAAAATCGTTCCCTTCTGCACGTATAATGTGCTATCATATCTTTACAGAGATAGGATACACAGCGAATTCGGAATTCCCGCTAAGCAGTGGGAGAAAATGACAGGAAGAAAACTTAGAGAAGATATCATCAAAGTGGTCAGGAAGCCAAACCTTTATATCCAACAGAAAGAAATCCTTGCTCAATGAACCCTCTCCAGACTGAACTTTGCGGGTTGAAGCTTAAAAATCCTCTGATTCTCGCAAGTGGAGTTATGGGAAGCAGTGTTCATTCTCTCAACCTCATAGCTCAGGATGCTGGGGCAGTTGTGACGAAATCTGTCAGTGTAGGGGGGAGGGAGGGGTACAGGAATCCTACGGTGATAAACTGGAAATGCGGATTGATAAACGCCATTGGCTTGGCCTCACCACCCGCTGTTGAGTTTGCAGAGGAGCTGAAGGATTACACAAACGAGTCGCCATTGATAATATCACTTTACGGCTACACACCCGATGAGTTTCGCATGCTTGTTGAGACATTTGACTCAGCATTGCCCTATCCGCATGGCTACGAGATAAACCTCAGCTGTCCACACGTAAGCGGTGCTGGCTACGAACTGGGAAAAGACATAGAGCTTTCTGCAGAAATCATCAGAGCTGTAAAGGGTTCGACAGAAAATCCAGTATTTGCTAAAATCTCTGCGATGCATGACTACATAGAACTCGCAAAGGCACTGGAGGGGGTTGGTGTAGATGCAATAACGATCTCAAACACCCTTAGAGGGATGAAAATAGATATCGTGTCGAGAAAGCCTGTGTTGAGCAACATTTCGGGAGGTGTGAGTGGAGGTGCGATAAAGCCCATCGCCCTCAAATGCGTTTACGACCTTTATAAGGAAATTGAGATACCAATCATTGGCTGTGGTGGAGTCACCAGCTTTGAGGATGTGCTTGAGTTTATACTTGCAGGAGCAACTGCCGTTCAGATTGGCTCAGCTGTTTACTACAGCAGGAGAATTTTCTACAGCCTGAAAGAGAGTTTGATTGCATACACCAGAGCCTACGAATGTAGAATAGATGAGCTTGTCGGTGCTGCGCACGACTCGGTAAATGGCTGAAACTAAAGTTCAACGGGTTGTGACAGAATTTTGCTTTTCAGCATTCTGTTAAAGAATTTATTGTCTTTAAGCACCGCTCTTGCAGCGGAAACCATCTTTGCTCCAGCCTCTATCATCTTCTCACCACTTCGAATGTCAACAAAGGAATTGTTTCCGATGACGAACCCATACTTGGATATTCTTGCAATTAAATCAAAATCACAACCACCCTTTGGTATCATGGCATCAACGTGTATCGCATTAGCTCCAGCACTGAAGATTTTATCAGAAAGAGTCTCGTAATCTATACCGCGCCCCCCACGTATTTTCACAAAGGTCGTTACAATTTTGGATACAGCCGTAACAATTTCAAGCAATCTCTCGTGGTTGAAAAGCAGCCATTCCCCACAACCAACAGATACGAGTTCGGGCTGCCTGCAGTGGGCGTTTATTTCAAAAATTCCTCCATAACTCTCAGCGATGTTTGCAGCTTCCAGATACCCTTCCATCGTTGCCGATCTCACATTGATGGCGAATTTTTTCCTGCCCAAAGTCCTTATCTCCTTCTCAATGCCTTCAAGCGGGTCTTCAAAGATGAACTCTTTTCTTCCTCTATTCGCAACCCTTTCTGCAGCTTCCATTGCCTTTTCGTCAGCATTAAATCCGCCAAGTATGACAAGTGAGGCTTTCTGCCATTTGCAGAACTCTGCATTGTTAATTCCTGCCATTGCTGAAAGAACGAGTCTGTTCTCAAACCTCATAAAGTTCCTCTACCTTCACCACACCATCAAAAACCCTGCTCGCTCCTCCCGTCATGTAGGCTGTCTCATTTGTTATCTCAACTTTCAGCAATCCACCCTTCGTTACAACCTCAACCTTTCTTTCAGCAATGCCGAGTCTACTGGCAACAGCTGCCACTGCAACGCTCCCTGTTCCACAGCTCAGCGTCTCATTCTCAACTCCTCTCTCGTATGTTCTGACGACGATTCTGTCTTCCCTCTCAAGCCTCGCGAAATTGACATTCGTCCCTTCCGGAAAGATGTCCAGATACCTTACTTTCCGCGCCAGAGGGATTATGTCAAAGTCCAGATCATCAACAAACACAACAACATGTGGAACCCCTGTGTTTGCAGCGTAAAGCCTGTATTTGTTTCCGCCAAACTCAAACTCATACCCCCAAACTTCCTGCCTTGCTGGAATTTCCTCTTTCTCAAATCTCGGCTTTCCCATGTCAACCTTAACCCACCAGCCATCGTCACGATAAACCTCAAGCTCCAGAATTCCGACAAGGGTCTCGACTTTCAATCTTTCGGGAGCATAACCTTCCTCAACAACATAGCGGGAAAAGCACCTTATTCCATTACCACACATCTCAGCTTCGCTGCCATCGCTATTGAAGTATCTGAACTTAGCATGGGCTTTTTCAGAGGGTTGAACGAAGAGCATTCCATCTGCTCCAACCCCAAAATTGCGATGACAAACAGCTCTCACAAATCTCGGTTTTTCTTCTTCAGGAATTATAATTTTGTCAAATTCATCAACGAGCACGAAATCGTTTCCATTACCATGCATTTTGGTGACCTTCACCATGAAGGACATACGGAGAGGAGAATTAAACTCTTACTGTCTATAGAACTTTAGTGTAAAACCATTGGTGGAGACACTCTTCACAACCTTCCATCCCTTTTTATAGTACTTTTCGTAAATGTTGAGGATGTGCATCGCCAGAAACTCGCTCACTTCTCTCCTCCTCATTGTGTGCTCACAGAAGAACTGTATCCATCCATCACCCTTCGTTATTTCCACGTAATCCACTCTGTTAAGAATCTTCCAGCCCCTTTTTACGGTTTCAAGAAACTCCTCAAGCTCAATTTCCGGAAAGGGCTTTTTGAGGAACCACTCAACAGCGGTCTCCATCATGCTCTCCTCTACAGCACTTTTCAGGTCTCCGCAAATGAGGTGCATATACTGGCTTCTCCCACACCCAGTGAAATCAAGTTCACGAATGAGTTTAATTAGAAGCAAGTCATCCTCACTGAGACTGCTATCTTCTCTGTTTAATAATTTCAGGGCTTCTTCGATGATTTCATTGATTCCTCCATAGTTCGGTTTGAATTTTTCGATGATTTTGAAAGCTTCATCCGAGAGTGTAGTCTGCAATCTTCTCTTTGGCATAGTTTGATTTAATTGCTATATTCAATAAATGTTTCGATAAAACATTATTGAACATGTTCTGAGCATTTAAAGCTGATCTGTGATGATAAAGTATTTAAGAATACTCATATGAAATAATTATTTAAGAAAAATGGGGTGATAACATGAAGTACAACCTCTCAATTAAGAAGACCCTCTTTTTCCCCCTGCACGCCTTTTCGAACAAAGAAATAGTCTACAGAGACGTGCACAGATACACATACACCAGATTCTACGAGAGGCTTCAGAGAATTGCAAGTTCTCTCGAAAATATCGGGGCTAAGGGTGCTAAAATCGCCTTCATTGACTGGAACACCCACCAGTATCTGGAAGGGATGTTCGCAATTCCTATGATGGGCTCTATTCTACACTGCGTCAATCTTCGACTCGCTCCTGAGGAGATAGTTTACACGATGCGCTACGTTGAGGACGATTTCGTCGTAATCAGGGATGAGTTTCTGCCTCTGGCCGAGAAGCTTGCTCCCCACGTGCCAACAGTGAAAGGTTGGATAGTTACCGGAGATGATATTGATAGGGTTGAGACAACTCTCAAGCCCCTTTACTTCTGGGAGGACCTGATAAAAGAGGGGGCAAGCTACGAGTTTCCGGAACTCAACGAGGACGAGACGGCAATTGTTTACTTTACATCCGGCACAACCGGTTTGCCCAAAGCCGTGTATTTCTCCCATAGACAGGTGGTTATGCAGGGCATAATCAACGGTCTTGCCCTCTCAACGAACATATCGCCAGCCAGATTAAGTTCTGCAGACGTGATCATGCATATTCCTCCCTTCTTCCACGGAATGGGCTGGACATTTCCATATCTGGCAACGATGCTGGGAATGAAGCAGGTTCTGCCTGGCAGATACGAGCCGAAGGTTATGCTCGATCTCATTAAGAACGAAGGTGTCACTTACGCAGGTGGAGTTCCTGTATTTCTAAAAATGCTCCTCGATTATCCTGACGTAGAGAACTACAGGGACGCTCTATCCAAGTTCAAGTTTGTGTGTGATGGAGAACATCCGCAGAGAGTGCTGTTTGAAAGGGCAAGAGAGTTGGGAATCAAGATGATTGAAGCATTCGGGATGTCTGAAGGCGTTGGCTTCACCTTTGCTGTGCTCAAGGACCACATGCTCGACTGGGATTGGGAAAGGCAGGTGGAGTATTTGAACAAAGCCGGACTGCCTGCCCCCTTCGTTGAAGTCAGGATTGTGGATGATGAAGGTAAGGATGTGCCAAGAGACTTCAGGACGATGGGTGAGATACTGATAAGGAGTCCCGGCTTAACCGAGGGCTACTGGAAGAATCCAGAGAAGACCTCTGAGTCTTGGGATGATGAGGGGTGGTTCCACACCGGCGATCTGGGAGTGTGGGACGAGGAGGGATACATTCTGATTCTTGACAGGGCAAAGGATGTGATAAAGAGTGGTGGTGAGTGGATAAGCTCGGTTAGACTTGAAGGTCTGATTATGGAGCACCCGGCGGTCAGTGAGGCTGCTGTGGTTGCTGCGAGGAGTGAGAAGTGGAGTGAGAGGCCAATAGCGGTGGTTGTTCCAAAACCCGGAAAAAGCGTAACGGAGCAGGAGATAATTGACTTCCTGATGAAGAATTTCGTCGAAACGGGGAAGATTCCCAAGTGGTGGCTTCCCGACAGGGTTTTTGTTGTCGAGGAGATGCCCAGAACAACTGTGGGCAAGATAAACAAGAGGGCAATTAGAGATAAATACAAAGACCTCATCCTGCCCTGATGCTCAAACCATGCTCACAACCTAATTTTTTAAGATGATAATGGATTTAAATATGCTCATTAAATGTTATAAATAGGTGAGATTATGGAGCCGAAAATTTTGTGGGAGCCAGATTCGGATTTTATAAAGAATTCGAATCTGGCAGAATTCGTTGAATGGCTTTCCGCAAACAAGGGATTGGATTTTGAGGTTTCAGAAAATGCAAAGGAGAATGTGGAGAATTACAAGAGAATCTGGAACTGGTCTTGTGATAAGCTGGAGGACTTCTGGGAGAGTGTTTGGGAGTTTTTTGAGATTAAGAGTTACAGCGATTACAAGGCTGTGTTGGATGAACGTAAGATGCCCGGGGCAAAATGGTTTGAGGGAGCGACGCTGAACTATGCTGAACATGCATTTCTGAAGGCTGGTGAAGGAGAGGCGGTTGTTTATGTAAGAGAGGATGAGTTTAGAAGGTCAATGAGCTGGTCTGAGCTGAAGAAGCAGACCGCAAGCTTTGCAGCGTGGCTGAAGGAGATGGGAGTTAAGAAGGGGGACAGGGTCGTGGCCTATTCCAGCCAGGTTCCCGAAGCAGTCATTGCCTTGCTTGCCACCGCAAGTATCGGCGCGATATGGGCGGCTGTTGGTGGTGAAGTTGCACCAAGGGCTGTGATTGACAGATTCAAGCAGCTCGACCCAAAGGTTCTCATAGCGGTTGACGGCTACTTCTACAATGGAAGAGAGTTCAACAAGCTTGAAGACATTAGGACAGTGGTTAAGGGTATTCCGAGCCTTGAAAGAGTGGTTTTGATACCCAATCTGTACGAGAGCCACGATTTCAAGCTGGACATTCCGGTGCATCTCTGGCCAGAGACTACTGAGGGGAGAGAGAAGCTGACCTTTGAGCCTGTGTCCTTTGACCATCCGCTTTGGGTTCTCTACACTTCAGGAACTACGGGAATTCCAAAACCAATCGTGCACGGGCATGGGGGGATTACGGTTGAGATTTTCAAGGGTTCTTTCCACATGGATTTCAAAGAGGGAGACAGGTTCCTCTGGTACTCTCCACCATCCTGGATGATGTGGAACACCGTTGTGAGCGGCTTGCTGGCTGGGGCGACAATCGTATTCTACGACGGGAGCCCGCTTTATAACTTCTTACAGCCTCTCTGGCAGATATGCGAGAAGGAGAAACTGAACATTTTCGGAACGAGTGCTCCTTTCCTGCATGGATGCATGAAATTCGGACTTGAGCCGGGCTCACAGTACGATTTAAGCAGTGTTAAGATGATTGGCTCAACTGCAGCCCCCCTCTCGCCTGAAGGATTCGAGTGGGTCTATAAAAAGGTCAAGGAGGATGTCTGGCTGAATTCTGCAAGTGGGGGGACTGATGTGATGACAGGCTTTGTTGGAGGCTGTCCCATTCTTCCAGTTTGGAGTGGAGAACTGCAGTGCAGGTGGCTCGGAACAAAGGTTGAGGCATACAACATAGAGGGCAAGCCCGTGATAAACGAGGTTGGTGAGCTGGTTGTGGAGCTACCAATGCCGTCAATGCCCCTCTATTTCTGGAATGATGAGGACTACAGCTGGTATAAGGAGAGCTATTTCAGCATGTTTCCAAACGTGTGGTGGCACGGAGACTGGTTGATGATTACGGACAGGGGAACTGCGATTATCTTTGGCAGATCTGACTCAACCATAAAAAGAAAAGGAGTGAGAATGGGGACACTCGACTTTTACAAAGTTGTAGAGGGGCTTGATGAAGTAATAAACAGCCTTGTGGTTGAGGTTAAGGGCAAGATATTCCTGTTCGTAGTTCTCGCACACGGATTAGAGCTTACTGAGGAGCTTAAGGAGAAAATCAACAAGGCTTTGAGGGAGAATCTCGGTGCCTACTTCGTTGCCGACTACATAATTCAGGTTCCTGATGTCCCGATGACGCTCAACTACAAGAAGCTGGAGGTGCCGATAAAGAAGATTCTGCTGGGATGGGAAGTGGAGAAGGCAGTGAACCTTGACAGCATCATGAACCCGGATGCTGTTTTCAAGGTCGTTGAAGCTGCCAAACCATACGTAGAGCAGATGGAGGAGGATTGAGATGCAGAGTCTATATTTTGAAGATTTTCAGGAAGGTATGGAGCTTGAGACTGCTGGCAGAACTATCACCGAAGCAGACATTGTCATGTTCGCATCTCTGACTGGAGACTGGAATCCCATACATGTTGACGCAGAATACGCCAAAAACACGATATTCGGGCAGAGAGTTGCCCACGGACTGCTGACACTCTCCGTGATGAGCGGGTTGCTTATGAGACTCGGCTTTTTAGAGGAGACTGTAGTGGCTTTTTACGGCATTGACAGACTTCGCTTCACCAATCCCGTTTTCATTGGCGATACGATAAGGGCAAGGGCAAAAGTTGTGGAGAAGCAGGACAGAGGGCAGTTTGGAGTCGTAAAGATTGAGGCAAGTGTGGAGAAGCAGGCCGGAGATGTAGTGCTGAACTGCATTCTGAGGGTTGCCGTGAAGAAAAAGGAGTAAAGGGGGTGAGAAAGATGCTGAACTTTGAATTTAACGAGGA
>DAVR01000024.1 GCA_002507545.1 Archaeoglobus sp. UBA230
CAAAAATTTCAGGACTATACAGGTCAACAATTAACCCCAAAAGTCAATTATTGACCAAACATGTCAAATTTTTATCAAATCTGTAGAGAAAACTTTTATATTTGGTTATTTGAAAGCTTACCATGCGAGAATGCAGGATGTGTTCCCTCGACGGAACAATCCAGCCGGAAATAGTATTTGAACCTTTGGAGCTTGAAGCTCAGCAAATTGAGAACCTTTTTGGGGATGCAAACACCAGAAAGGTTCTCAAAGACTTGACTGGAACTTTTTCAAGATTTGAAGATTTCTCAGGTAGGCTTTTTGTGACTGGTTCCGGTGTTGTTGCAATAAGCTATATTACAGATGAAAAAAACCGGACTGTCGTCCTCGTTAAAGTTGTTGGAAAAAATACGCTGATATATGAGGTGAACCCAGACATAGGGTTTAAAGTATTTTTTGTAGAGGATGACAAGATTTCAGGACATGAATTCAAACTCAATTCGGCAGCCGGATGTGTTAGTAACAGAAAATGTGATGGAGTTTGCTGGGCAATTCCAATTTATGCTCTATTACCTGAACTTTACCCAGAGGTCTGTGATGAAGAAACGTGTAGCTTGACCGTGCTCGCCTAAGGAGTTAAAAACCCTGATGCCAGAAGGCGGTTATGCAGAGAAGGGTAACCGACTTGGATATTAAGGAGAAACTCGATAAAATAACTTTCAGGATTGCTGTGATGAGTGGCAAAGGAGGGGTTGGCAAGTCCACGGCAACAGCGCTTCTTGCAGTGCACTACGCAAGACAGGGGAAAAAGGTTGGAATACTCGATGCTGATTTTCTCGGTCCAAGCATTCCGTATCTATTCGGCATACAGAACGCCAGACTTTCAGTAAGCGATGAGGGGCTTGAACCTGTTCTAACCCAAAAGTACGGGATAAGGGTTATGTCAATACAATTTCTTCTACCCAAAACGGAAACACCCGTGATATGGAGGGGGCCTTTAATTGCCGGAATGCTGAGAGAGTTCCTCGGCAGGGTTGCGTGGGGCGAACTTGACTATCTGCTCATTGATCTACCACCTGGGACAGGAGATGCTCCCCTCACCGTAATGCAGGATGCGAAGCCAAATGGAGCTCTTATTGTTTCAACACCACAGGAACTAACCGCAGCGGTTGTGGAGAAGGCGATAAATATGGCTGAAGAGACCAAAACCGCGGTTCTCGGTCTGGTGGAGAACATGAGCTACTTCGAGTGTCCCAATTGTGGCCACAAGAGTTACATATTCGGAAAGGGAAAGGCTTCAGAACTTGCCAGAAAGTACAAAATAGAATACATTGCCGAAATACCCATCGAAACTGAGCTAATCAGGTTTTCGGATTTGGGCAGACTGGAAGACTATGAAACCGACTGGTTTGAATACTTTCCGTATTGAAAGATTATAAAAACAGGAATGCTCAAAAAGTTCTGATGAAAATCGTCGTGTCACTTGGTGGCTCAGTCTTTGGAGATAATTCAGACAGAATTAAGGAGTTTGGCAGAGTTCTCGACACTATTTCGGAGAAAAATCAGCTATTTGTCGTTGTTGGTGGAGGGAGGCTTGCGAGGGAATACATAAGCAAGGCAAGGGAGCTTGGTGCGAGCGAAACTTTCTGCGACTATATCGGCATTGCTGCAACGAGAATGAACGCGATGTTGCTGATCTCTGCAATGAAAAATGCTGCGAAGAAAGTACCAGTTGATTTTTTGGATGCCGAAGAGTTATCCAAGCTTAACAAAGCTGTGGTTATGGGCGGAACGTTTCCGGGTCATACAACGGATGCGACAGCAGCGTTGCTTGCAGAATTCATTAAAGCAGATTTGTTTGTAAATGCAACAAACATAGATGGAGTATATTCTGACGATCCAAGGAGAAACAAGGATGCTGTGAAATTTGACAGACTGAGCCCCTCCCAACTTGTAGAGATAGTGGCGAAGGGTTCGATGAGAGCTGGAGCAAATGTTGTCATTGACCTTTTAGCAGCAAAAATTATTGAGAGAAGCAAGATAAAAACCTACGTAATACTCGGAGAACCTGAGAATTTGCTGAGAGCCTTGTATGGAGAGGTTGTCGGCACAATTATCGAATGAGCTTCATGAGAGGGTACTTGAGTTCCTCATCCCACTCAAGAACCGCAGATACTCGTGAATCTCCGACTTCAACCACAACCCTTGCGTAAATCATGTCGGGCAAAAGAGAGGTGTATCCGAACGCAGAAACTTCTTTGAGCCTATCTCTGCTAATCCTCACTTCCGCTTCGACCACATATGGCTGAAGAAGTATGCAGCTTTCCATTGCCCTCTCAACTATTTCTGCGTTCTTTTCAGCCACTGGCATGCCTATGAACTGATGAAATAAAGCCCCAAGCTTTATTCCTGCTTCGAAAGCAGCTTCTTCAACCTCCTTTCCCTCCATTTTTCCATCACCTCACGAATTAATGGGTAAACGGTGTATATTCCAGCGAGAAGGAGAATTGCGTAGCACATTTCCACAAAGAAAATTGCCGAGACTAAAACGAGTGCTATCACGAAAAAAGCCATCGCATCGTTAACTCTCGGATACACAATATCGCAGATCATGAGAAACGAGAGGAGAAAAGCTGTAAAGGCGAGGGTGTAATAATCTGAAGATATTCTAATGAGAGATGTTACAATGAGGGCGCTTACGAGCGTAGGAAGACCGTAAAAGTCGGAGAATTCTACCACATTGAACCTCGCAAGCCTCAGTATCGAGAAGGCAAGAAAGAGGGCTGCGAAGGGAAAGAGGTTCGGATCGAATCTGACCATAAGTATGGCAGGAAAGACGCCAAAGGAAATGGAGTCGGCAAGAGAATCGAGTTCTTTTCCGAATGGGCTTTTTTCAGTTTTTTTTGCTATGAAACCATCAATGCCATCGGCAAATGTTGAGAAATAGAACAGAGCAAAGGCTTCAATCCTCAAGCCATAAAGAAGAAGATATACGATCGCAGAGAATCCAAAAAGGGCGTTGAGAACTGTCAGCGAGTCGGCAAGGCTAACTTCCCTGAATACTCTCATCTTTTAATGCAACTGTTTCACCAGCTTTAACCTTTTCGCCAACCTTTCTAACAAATCTATATCCATCGGGAATTTCCAGAACAACCCTCGAACCGAAACGAATCATCCCGATTTTATCTCCCTTATTGACGATATCCCCTTCTTTAACATAGCTAACAATCCTCCTTGCAAAAATTCCTGCCATCTGCAGAACTCTATAAATTCCATCCTCCGATTCGATTAGTATCTCATTCGTCCTTACACCCCTTTTCCTGATAAATGCTGGAGGTGTGCTACCCTCGATATACTTCACAGAGACGACCCTACCACTCGCCGGAGATCGGTTCACATGACAGTCAAAGGGAGACATGAAAATTTCAAGCCTTCTGCCCTCAATATGATCAATTTTACCGTCTGCTGGAGATACCACTCCATCTCCGATCTCCCTGTAAGGATCGCGAAAGAAGTATGCAGTGAAAAGTGCTCCGATTACGAACAGGAGAGAAAGCGGCGGATATAGTAGATAAGAGGACAGGGCAAGCAAAAGGCAGGCGATTATTATGCTGTATCCGCTCCTCTCTATCATCGTGCTCCCCCGAACATTTCATCTTTGAGTGAATAAATCAGTTCCGCAAGTTCTGGAAGTATTCTGAAAACGGCGTAGGCGATCAGGATTAGGGCAAGGGTGGAAAGTATTTTTGCTATAACATGATGCGCTAAATAAAAGCTATTCTCACCAAACCAGGAGTATCCGAAGGCTACAATAACGAATACATTTCTGAAAAGATTCAAAATATAAATCGTCGGGACTGAGATCAGGAATGCTTTCACCTTTCTAATTCCGTCTGCTTTTATCCCAATTGTGGCACCAGTGAATAGGGCTATGCTCTCGATCGCGGTGCAGGCAAGAATTATTTTTACACTCTTTGCATTTAGAAAAATCTCGTCACCGTAACTCTGCATGCTGAAGCCTAAGGAGTTACCAAGCATTACCGTGAGAGATGCCGTATTGTAGATTATCCATGTGTTTAGAGAGTTAATAAAGGCAAAGGGAAAGTAAACGGCACACGCGAGAGCTGAGAAGGCCGTAACTTCAACAAACACTTCCGAGTTCTTTTTCAAGATTGAAATTGACATGATGGTGAAGAAAATGAAGGCAAGAAGGAAAACAGCGGTATTGTAGTAGTCCGAAGATTCGATATAATCTGGAATCTTTGTCAGGCATGCGATTGCAAATATGAGCCACGCGGTGAAACCAAGCCATCCCTTTTTCGTATGGACGTATGCAATCATCGGAAGCAGCGAAAGAGCGGCTATTACTTCAGATATCATTGTGTTAAAAAAAATTGGGGGACTTTTAACTTTTTCACTTCCTAACAGCAATGGCAGTGAGGGACTAAAGCCAATATTGCTATCTTCAAAGTCGGGTGCTCCATCTAAGCCAGTTTCGGTTATAGTTCACTGTTGTGGTTGTTCCAGCCCCGACACAAACCACAGTTTCCTGCACTCCAACAATGGGACTTAAGCCCGTCTCCCTATCCATTTTCACTTCAGAAAATCCGAGTAGGAGGGTGATTCGGGGTAGAGTATCTCTTTAACAGCATCAACGAATTCAGAATACACATGGGCATCGAGGGCGAAATGGTTGTAACCATAATCTTTGAAACCTGACATCTCTGCCATGTATTTGGTGAGGAGGGCGAATGCGAACATGTTCGCATGCATTGCACCGTATGCATCATTTGAGCGCATGTAAAATGTTCCATAAAGCTTCTCCTTAAATTTTGTAAACTGATAGCCCCTTAAACATGGTGGATCATCGCTCAAAAGGTCCCAAGGCCTTGAGATGCCAACATAGCAATCCCTCCTGCATCTGTCTTCCTTAAGCTTTTTCATGACGGTATAAAGCTGATCAACCCTTACATCATCTTTTTCACAGTATCTAGCCCTCTCAGCGTAAGTGTATTCCTCTCCCTCCTTCAGTATGCTTTCCTTCACCTCCCCATCGAGCTTTGCTGCATGTATGATGTAGTTGTGAGCGTAATCCATCCCATACTTCTCCGTAAAAGGTGCCTTGTCGTGTAACTTGTTCTCTTCTGGTTTTTCAACCTCCACGAGAAGTCTGTGGACAAACAGACTCTCCCCCTGCCCCTCAAATATATCCCCCCACTCCGTTCTCTTCCTTTTTCCACTGCTGTAAATCACATCCAGAGCAGAATGCCATGCTGAGGAGATGTAGTCCTCAACAAGGTGTGTTGCGAGGTTATGATAGCCAAACAGCTCTTTAAAGCTCCTTTCGTAGCTCTTGGCTCTATCAACGTCTCTCTCATAAATATGTGGGATAGCAATGAGCATTGCAACACTTCCTACCTCAAATCCACTCTTTCTCGAAATTTCTTCAAGGGAGTTCAAAAGAAAGTCAAAGTTGTGTTCAAAATAGTTCAAGCAATCGAGAGACCTGACGAAGGCAGTAAGGTGTAGCTTCCCATCAACAACGAGGAACGAAATTTCCGTAATCGCTGCTGGATTTCTGCATAAATGATCCTTAGGATACCAAATGGGAATAGAAACTCTTCTGGAATAGGGAGATTTTCTCAACTTCTCTGCAGCAATCTCCAAACACCTCAAAAATCTCTCGCTGTATCTCTCCCCACAAACATCGTAGTCAAACTCATGACCAAAATACTCTGCATTCTCGATGACCACAAGCGATGGCTTAACGGAGAAATAGTTGCCAAATCTGGACTGACATAATTCTCCTTCCTCCAGTATTTTCCCAATTAGCATTTCCTTTGCTTCTGCTGGAGAGCTTGTTAGTATCATTGGTTTCCATACTGGATTTACTGATATAAAGAGGCATCGGATTCAAGTAGCAAAAGTTTTATCTGCCATCATAAAGCGTAGTAGCATGGTTCGAAAGATGGAAAGAAAATCAGCGAGAATTCTCGCTTTCCTGCTTGCGTTAATCATGCTCGGCTCCGTCTTTGCCTACATGATGAAAGGTGGCCCAGCCGAGCATAGACCTGTTAGCTACAGACTTGACGATTTCAGGAGTTATGTTAACTGGACTCCAGATGGTGCTTATTACATTCAATATTTCAATTTCACATACCTTGCTCAACTTGAGTCTAATGACCCGATGAAGAACTACATAGACTCAAATCTCCAAGATGTGCTTATCGGTGCCGTTTTCAGCAGGGCGGTTTTAGAAATGACCTCGGGTATCTCAAAGATTTTCGTTGTCAACTACATGACTGCCATCCCACTATACTTTGTTGACGCCAACATGGGTAAGATTTACTTCGCAAAGGAAGATGAGGTCAAGTATGGGAACTTTACCCTACAGGTTAGAAAGGGGGGTATTGCCCTTGTTGATCGAACCTCACCGATAATACTGGGCTACAAACCACTTGTTGAGAGAGCAATTGATGTTATTGAAGGTAAGAACGTTTCAGCAGGAAATGAAACCTACCAATACCTCTCCCGTATAAACGGAAGCTTTGCCTACGCATTTTTCATGTACGGCGAGTCTGCAAGAGCTTCATTTAAGTCGGGCAACGAGAGTGTTGCGGATTTCTTCTTTGAGGGGTACAGGTATAACTTCACCAACAACAGCTACGAAAAGGTATGGGCGTTGCACTTCATTGGCAACTACTTCTTCGGCAAGATGAACGAAAGCGAGAAGAATTTTGAGTATTATAAGGTCAAAAATTTCGGTGATGGGCTTAGCATAGCAGTAATGGAGGACAAGGACTTTACAAAGGTCGTGAATGCACAGCCGAACATACTGTCGTGGAAGATTTCCTTTAACACAACACAAAATGAAGGTTAGCAAGGGTAAAACCGTCCTTGCGAGAGGAGAGGTAAAGATTGAGGGCGAGGTAGAGGTTCTTGGAGCGGAGTTAGATAGTTTTGTCTCCGATAAACATATTCCGATTTACTGTAAAGGAGACTGCGAGATTGAAGTAAAGGGGGACTACCTGGTTGTTGAGGGCAGAACCATTCCGGAAAGCTGGGACAGGCTGGCTGAGGCTGAGTGGGATTCCCTTTTCATTTTCGGCGGTACGGATAGTGGAAAGAGCACATTAGCAGCATATCTGGCGAACAAATCGGATGGGTGTTACGTCCTTGATCTGGATATAGGGCAGTCGGATATAGCTCATCCCGGTGCAATGGGATACGGTTTTGTAAATGGCTGCGTATCAGTTTCACAGGCAGAGATGATAAACGGTTTCTTTGCCGGAGTAATTTCCCCGATGGGTAGAGAGGTTAAATGTCTGAGAGGGGTTTCAAGACTCTGGAAAGAGCTTGAGAAGAGGAACGGAAGGAAAATAGTTGACACGACGGGATGGATAAGGGGAGCAAAGGCGAGAGAATACAAACTCGCGAAGCTGGAGATTATACAGCCCGATATAATTGCATCCTTTCATCCAACCCCAAATTTTCTGAAGGATTGGAAAGTTTTTGAGGTCGAAAGGGGATACGTGGTGGAGAGGAGCAGAGAGGAGAGATCAAGAATAAGGGCGTCGAGATATGCTAAGGAACTTGAGGGTGCTAAGGGAGTAAAGGTTGATGCAGCAAAGGTGACGAACACAAACTTTTTTGGTGGGAGGGAGATACCCAAGGAGTTCATGGAAGATGTTCTTGGATGTAAGATAATTTCGGTCAGAAAGGGTGACGATTTTTTAACAATTCTTGTAGAAGAGCACACGGATGTTGAAATTAGCACAATAAGAGCCCTTAGAGAGCTTTACGATGTTGAGGATGTTTACGTTCTCAGTTACGAGGACTTAAGGGGACTGGTTGTAGGGCTATATTCCGGAAGAAGGTATCTCGGTATGGGTTTGCTGGAAGATATTGGCGATAAACAGATAACACTCAAGACGAGGCACAGAGGCTTCGACAGAGTTGAGTTTGGAGAGTTCAGACTTTTCCAAGGGAAGGAATATATAGTCAGAATTCCTTGAGTTTTTATGGGTGTTCTGAGTATCAAGACAAATAAGAGAGTGGAGATCGTGGATATAACTGGTCTCGTGGAAAGGAATCTGGAAAAAAACTGTAATCTCGCTTTAATCTATTCTCCCCACACAACCACAGCTATCATCATCAATGAAGCCGAATCCGGTCTGCTCGGAGACATACTGCACCTGATGGAAAAGCTGGTTCCCTACGGAAAGGGATACAGTCATGATAGAATAGACAGCAATGCTGATGCACATCTCAAGGCCAGTATTCTCGGAAACGCCGCTGTTGTGCCTGTTGAGAACGGAAAGCTGATGCTCGGAACTTGGCAGAGAATTCTCTTCATCGAGTTTGATGGTCCAAGAACGAGAAAGGTAATTGTGAAGGCCGTATGAAGGATAAACAGGATTACTACTACTGGAAGGCAAAGAAGGAAGGTTACAGGAGTAGAGCAGCTTACAAGCTTTTGCAAATGAACAGAACTTTCAAGCTGATCCGGGAAGGAGACTTGGTTTTAGATCTCGGTGCAACGCCGGGAGGGTGGAGTCAGGTTGCTGTGGAACTTGGAGCGAAAGTTGTGGCTGTTGATTTGAACCCCATGCCTCCCATAGATGGAGTGACTTTCATAAAGGGTGATATAATGGCTCCGGAAACCCTTGAGAGAATAAAGGAGATATCTGAAACCTACGATGTTGTTATGAGCGATGCATCACCAAAAATAAGCGGAAAGTGGACGATAGACCATCTTCGTTCGATAGACTTGGCAAGGGCAAGTTTCAACATCGCCAAAGAGGTGCTTAAGCCGGGCGGAAATTTCGTGGTAAAGGTTTTTCAGGGAGAGGAGATACAGAAACTTTTTGGTGAATTAAAGCCCTACTTCCGCTTTAAGAAGTTTCACAGCCCCAAGGCTTCGAGAAAAAGAAGTGCAGAAGTTTACTTCGTTGGAAAGAGATTCAGGAAAATCTGAGCAGCAGTTCCCAATCTTCGTCAATCTTTTGTTCAAGTTCTCTTATTTCCTCATCACTCAGGTGAGAAAATCTCCCCTGCTTCAGGTAATCTTCAAGTGGAATTCTGTTCTCCTTCAAAGCGTACTTCTCTCCCGCCTTTGAGAGCCTTAACTTTCCATCATACTCCCACAGAATCCATGCACCGCTCATAACAGCCTTCCTCGCAACCTCAACCGTCTTTTCACTCGGGAACTTCCATCCGGGCGGACATGGAGTGTGAATCTGAAGAAATCTGAACCCTTTCATCTCTTCCGCCCTTCTGAACTTCCTCCTGAGGTCTTTGATGTAACCAACGCTTGCCGTTGCAACATAATCTGCCTTGTGAGCGAGCATGATGAGTGCGAGATTCCTCCTCTCTTCAGTCTTTCCTGTTGGGGATGTTGTTGTTTTTGCCTTCCAGAAGGTGCTTAGGCTCGCCTGAGTGCCGGTGTTCATATATGCCTCATTGTCAACAACAATCGTAATTAAATCATCCTTCCTTGCAGCAGATGCGCTTAAAGCTGCAAATCCTATATCTGCTGCACCATCCCCTATCCAAGCAACAACGTTAGCTTTAACTCCGAGCCTTTTGTAAGCTTCACTCAGGCCAGCAGCGACGGCGAGTGTTGAGGGGAAGGGCACGTGAACAACCGGAACCTTCATGGCGGATTTTGGATGCAAGCCCGCTATAACTGTTGAGCAGCTTGCAGGAATGGCAAGAACGGGATTGCTTATTTCGTCAAGACATCTCATCACTATTGAAATCGGACATCCCTGACAGCTTGCGTTTCCCGGCAGAATCATATCAACCACTCCACCTTTTCAAGCTTTCCATCAACAAATTTCCTGAAAAGCCTGTAAAAATTATCAACATCAACATCCAGTCCACCAAGACCTGCAACAACATTTTCAACCTCCACACCACACGAAGAAGTTTCAATTCCCAAGATTCCCCTGATCCCAGTATTGGCTCTGTCAACAACCAGAATTTCGGATGGCAATCCCTTCACAGCTTTCTCCGGGAAAGGTCTTATAAACCTCAATCTGAGCATTCCTATCTTAACCCCTTCATCCCTCAGCATGTCTATTGCATCCTTGGCATCCCCACACCATCCACCGGCCATAACAACGGCGTATTCAGCATCTTCGAGCCTGTATTTCTCTACCAAGCCACCATGACTGCCGAATTCATTATCAGTCCGCTCGATGACCTCTGCCGATTTCTCAAGATCAACAGCAAGATCATATCTTGCTCTCATCCTTGCATCGCCAACTGTAACAGCATTTACGGCAACCTCCATACCGGGCAGTATTCTGTATGCCTGTCTTCTCTCTGGCAGCCTCACATCTCTTATTTCAACAACCTCAGCCGTATGGCTCATGGTGAAGGCATCAATACCGACGGCAAACGGGATGTTAACCTCCTCACTGACGGCAAAAGCCTGAAGGGTCATGTCAAAGGCCTCCTGAGCACTTTCAGCCATACCGATTATCCATCCCGTATCTCTTAGAGACATTATGTCCGTATGATCCCCATGTATGTTCCACGGAGCGCCTATTGATCTTGTTGCCACGGCCATCACGGCAGGCAGTCTTGAACCAGCAATCCACCAACACATCTCGAACATGTAAGCCAAGCCATGACTTGAGGTTGCTGTAAACACTCTCGCCCCAGCCGTTGCTGCACCGTGTATAACCGCCATTGCCGAATGCTCCGATTCGACTCTCACAAAGCTTGCATCGAGCTCACCGCTGCCAACCATTTCCGCGAGCCTTTCCACGATGGGTGACTGTGGTGTGATCGGATAGGCTGCGATAACATCAGGTTTTGCGATCCTGACAGCTTCAGCAATTGCCTCATTACTTGTGAGCAATTTCTTTATTCCGGAATCATTTCTATTGCCCTCTGTTCGCATACCTCTTTGCAAACTCCACACCCCTTGCAAAACCTGTAATCTATCTCCACGGAATCCCCACCTTCAGATATTACACCTTCAGGACAGTAGAGTATGCAGTTCCCACATTTTGAACACAAATCAGCAGTAACTGCAGGACGATAGTTTCTCCAGCTACCTGTCTCTCCTGCTGAAGCAACAGTTGCCTTGGATATTATCGGGCTCAAGTCCATTTAACCACCTCATAAGCTTCCTTGGCAGCATTAAAGCTCTTCTCCGCTCTTGTACCAAGCTCGGCATACATGGCCTCTTTCAGTGCTGAAAGTTCAATGTCCAAAGCCCTCGCCACTGCTCCACTCATCGGAGCGCTCAGTATAGCCCATCCAGCATTCACAAGACCATTTTTTTCTGCTATTTCCGTTGCATCAACATAATACACTTTTCCTGAGCTTGAAAAGGGTTCAGGAGAGTTTAAAATAAGAACCTCAGCTTCAGAATCAACCTCAATTTTTCTGTCAAAAATTACAAGAACATCCGGCTTCTTTACAGGTGACCTCCTTCTTATCAGCCTGTCCGAAATGCGGATATAGGCGTTTACCCTCGCTCCTCTTCTTTCAGGACCGAATTGCGGCATTGCCTGACTGTAATATCCTTGGAGCATCGCAGCAGTAGCCAGAATTCTTGCGGTTGTTACCCCACCCTGTCCACCCCTGCAGTATATTGTAACCTCGATGAGCATGTCAAACGGAAAATGAAACTCAATAAAAAAATTATGGTTCTGCCTTCTCTGTTTTTGGTAGGGCTTTGTTTATTTCTTCCAAAAGTTCATCATCGCTTTTTCCTTCGGGATCAATACCCAAATCTCTTGCTATCTTCTCCAGTTTTTTCCTCTTCTCATCCTGAGTATACCGGCCTTCTCTCAAATCCCTCTCAAACTGCTTCAGTTCCATCTCTGCCTCTCTTTGTGCCTTCTTGAACTCACCCATGCTTTTACCGAGACTTCTGGCAACTTCCGGAAGTTTGCTCGCCCCAAAAAGCAGGAAGATAATCAGTAGTATCAGCAACCACTCCTGTCCTCCTGGCAACAGTTGCATTTGAACGATGTTCATCAACATAAAATTGAACTGATGAGAATAAAAGATTTCCCTTAAAAAATTTCTAAAAGCGTAAACTATTAAATGTATGCTCCTATTTTTCTTATGAACTTCGAGCTTACTCAGGAGCAGAAGGATATTAAGAACGCTGCCAGAGAGTTTGCCACAAACGAGTTCACCAAAGAAAAAGCAGAAGAGTATGACAGAAAGGAAGAATTTCCCTTTGATCTCTGGAAGAAGTCATGTGAACTGGGATTCATTGGCGTGCATTTCCCCGAAGAGTATGGCGGAGCAGGAATGGGCATTCTCGAAAACACCCTCATTGTAGAGGAGTTCTGCAGAGCAGACAGCACGATTGGGAGTGCTGTAATCCTTTCGGACTTTTCATCTGAGGTCGTAATGAGGTTCGGGGATGAAGAGCAGAAGAAGGAAGTTTTGCCTAAGGTTGCTGGAGGAGAAGCTATAACCGCTGGCTGTTATACGGAGCCAGAAGCAGGTAGCGATCTTACGGCAATCAAGACGAGAGCAGAGAAAGATGGAGATGAGTGGGTCATTAACGGCTCAAAGACCTTTATAACTAACGGAAACATCGCTGACTACTACATAGTTCTTGCCGTTACAAATCCCGATGCACAGCCGCGATATAGAGGCTTTAGTACTTTCCTCGTTAAGAAGGATACTCCCGGACTGAGCACGAACAAGATATCCGGGAAACTCGGAATCAGAGCTTCTCCTACGGCAGAGGTCGTTTTCAAGGATGTAAGAGTTGACGAATCTGCGGTTATTGGAGAGCTTAACAGAGGCTTCTATCAGGTTCTGGAGTTCTTCGATGAGAGTAGAATTGAGATTGCTGCTCAGGCTTTGGGAATAGCTCAGGGCGCTTTTGACAGGATTATAAACTATGTCAAGCAGAGGAAACAGTTTGGACAGCCGATAGGAGCTTTTCAGGCTTTGCAGCACAGGATTGCCGACTTGAGAACTCAGCTTGAAGCTGCAAGACTTCTGATATACAAAGCGGCGTGGAACTACGATCAGGGCAGGATTGATCCCGGACTGACTTCAATGGCCAAATACTATGCTGGAAAGCTCGCCGTAAAGATTTGTGATGAGGCCGTGCAGATGCACGGTGGATATGGCTACATAGCTGAGTATGAGGTAGAGAGGTTCTTCAGAGATGCCAAAATCACAGAGATTTATGAGGGGACGAAGGAAGTTCAGCTCAACACCATAGCGAGAGACATTCTGGGCAAGTTCAGATAGCTTTTTATATATTTTTTAGAACTTTATTTGATGGTGAAAAAGGTAGTGCTCGTTATAGACAGAGACGATGACCTTGGACAGAAGGCCAACATTTCATCTCCTGTTATCGGTAAGGACAACATCTTGGCTGCTGCAGTAAGACTCGGAACTTCTGATCCAGAAGATTCGGACGTGAATGCCCTTTTTGGTGCGATAAAGGTATATGACGAGCTTAAGAATGCCGGAGAAGATGTTGAAGTTGTTGCCATCTGCGGGGATAAGAATGTTGGAGTTCTATCGGATTCCAAAATTGCAGAGCAGCTCGATAAAGTCGTTATGAGTCTGAACCCATCGAGTGCTGTTGTTGTCACTGACGGCTCAGAGGACGAATTCGTTATGCCCATAATCTCATCCAGAGTCAAAATTGATTCTGTCCACAGAATAGTAGTGAAGCAGAGCAGAACAATTGAAAGCACATACTTTCTGATCAGGAGAATGCTCAATGATCCAAAAATTGCAAGAATGACACTCGCTCCCCTTGGAATGATTTTTCTCGTCTATTCAATATTCCTTATTCTCCAGCACCCTGAGTGGGGAATAGGCGGGATTATACTTTTCTTAGGTGTATATTTCTTGGTCAAAGCCTACGGGTGGGAGAGGAATATTGAGGAGTTCCTAAACTCAATCAGAACATCTCTCGTGGAAGGAAGGCTATCCTTCGTTTTCTACGTAACATCGGCCATACTCCTCATAATCAGTATAGTAAACGGATTTAACGCTTCAGTTAACATTCCAAGTCCATATGAAGCCGTTGCGAGCTTTATTTTTTACAGCACATGGTGGTTTGTTCTTTCAGGCATATTCTCCTTGCTCGCAAGAGCAGCAGACGCGTATGCAGAGAACAGAAGAATATCAAAATACTTCACAATGATCTTTCTGCTAATAGCCTTTGGATTGCTCGTTTGGGCTTCTGCATCATACGTTCTCGCTCCCGAAGCTCCTGATGCTTTGCAAAAGCTCGGAGGGGCGATAGGGGGAGCGATATTTATAGCTGCGATCGGCGTCTTTACTCTGAGAAGGCTTTAATGATGCTTTGCAGTCTCTTCAGTTTTTCTTTTCCCCTTTTCAGCTTGCTGTTTGCGAATTCGACGACTTGTTTAAGGTAATCTTCAGAAACGAGCAGTTTCTTCGAATAGGCAATTGGCAGTTCAGTTCTTTCAAAAGATGTAATTTCTACAACATGGTTCTTGAGCGATATAATCCCACTTCTCCTGAACCCAGCCTGATTAGCAGCAGTCATAAATCTCTCCGCGTTCTCAACGGTTCTGCATGCAACATGGAGTATTGGAGGATATTGAATCAGCCAACCCCACTGCTCACTCTTCAAAGCTGCATTGATCACAGCCTCGTATTCGACCTCATCGTGCCATTTGCCAAGAAATCTCGCCGCCTTTTTATCCCCCACTTCTGGAATATCTATGACTGCAATTCTCCCGCTGCAGCTTGAAAGAGTGACGTAGCTATCTAAGGAATTAATGATCTCAAGAAGCTCAAAAATGTCCTGATCAATCTCACCCCTATTTTTTGCCTTCAAAAATCCATTCAGCTTCTTTTTTCTATACTCCTCCCACATCACTTCTTCGCCAGAGATGAAAGATAGGCAAGATACGCATCGAGCTGTATTCTTTCATTGGCACCTTCTGTCAACCTGAAGTCCACCTCCCCCAGCTTGTCTATGAGGTAAACCTTCACCTTTTCATTGAGCGGTGATGAAATTATCTCTCTGAAAAGCTGGGAAACGATGTCTTCTCCGCTCATCCCATACTCAATCATTAGCCTGTCGAGGAGCTGTCTCGCCTCCATAAAATTCCCCTTCAATGCTGTATCTATTAAGTTCCCTATCTCCTCAGGACGAGCTGTTGCGGTTATCTGATATATCGTCTCCGCATCCACCACCTCTCCAATTGCAGCAGCACCCTGAAGGGCGTTTATCGCCTTCCTGAAGTCCCCACCTGAGATGTAAAGCAGAGCTTCAAGACCATCTTCAGTTATCTTTACCTTTTCTCTTTCGCATATCTCCAGCAATCTCCTTTTCATTGCTTCCTTGGGGACAGGTTTGAACTTGAAAACTGCACATCTACTCTGAATCGGCTCTATAATCCTGCTCACATAGTTGCAACTCAAAATAAATCTGCAGCTTCTTGAATACATCTCCATCGTCCTTCTCAGAGCAGCCTGAGCGTCCGCTGTGAGTGCATCTGCCTCATCGAGAAAGATGATTTTGAAGGGTGCGCCACCAATGGGGGTGGTTCTCGCAAACTCCTTTATTTTATGTCTGACAACATCAATCCCTCTCTCATCGCTTGCGTTCATCTCTATGAAGTTGTCCCTCCAGTTTTCTCCAAAGAGGTCTCTTGCAAGTGCTATAGAAGTTGCTGTCTTTCCAGTTCCGGGAGGACCGGAGAAAAGCAGATGTGGGATGTTCTTTCTTTCCACATACCCCTTTAGCCTCTGGATAACCTCGTCCTGCCCTACAACCTCATCAAGCGTCCGCGGACGGTATTTCTCAACCCAGATCTCAAAGTCTTCCATTGCACTTTATTTAATTAAGATTGCATAAAAACTCTGCGTTCAATCTGGGGTATCTTCTCAAATTTTACATCGAACCCAATATTTCTGAGATACTCCCAAGACCTCTTGCCCTCTCCATGCAGAAGAAGTTCAAGAAGGTCTTCTTTATCATCAATATCAACCGAAGAAAAGAAGGAATCGAAAACTGAAACAGAAAAACCATTTTGCTTCGCATATTCGAGATGCTTGAAAAAGCTGCCGTAGTGGTATGAAACTCTAAACCCCGTCCTTCTTACCATCAGCATGTTTGTCCCCCCTTTCCTTCCCGGTGCGAGCACAATTTCTCCATCAGTTTCGAAAAACCTTGAGAGTGTTGATCTGCTAAGAAGGGGCAGATCGGACATCACAACAGCAACGGGAACATCGTCGAGCTCCTTGTTTATCGAAGTGTTCAGGTCTGAGTTATCAACGACTACATCAACATCGTAAAGTTCGATCTTGGTTGGTGTTATAACTCTGACTTTACCAAAAGGCTTTGCAGCATCAATCACATCAAGTAACATTAGCTCAGCAAGTCTCTTTCTTTCCTCAAAGCTAAGGATGTCAGAAAGTCTGGATTTTGGGTTGTTGGCTTTAAAAGGAATCAGGATTTTCATGAGAATATTCTTTCAATCAACCATTTTGAGTCGAACTTGACGAGATCATCGTATTCCTGACCAACACCGAAGAAAAGAACAGGTTTTCCCGTAACGTAGCTTATCGAAATCGCCGAACCTCCCTTTGGATCGGCATCGAGCTTTGTCAGAATGCTACCATCTATACCAACAGTTTCAGCGAACATCTTTGCCCTCTCAACAGCATCATTTCCAGCGATGCTTTCATCAACAAAGATTATAAGATCGGGTTTCGTAACCCTCTTGATCTTCTCAAGCTGGTCGAGCAGGTTCTTCTTTGTGTGCATTCTCCCTGCTGTGTCCGCAAGCACAACATCAATCCCCTTACTCTCAGCATGCTTTATAGCATCAAAGATGACCGCAGCTGGGTCTGATCCCTGTTTGTGTTTTATCAACCTCACTCCAAGTCTTTTCGCATGCTCCTCAAGCTGCTCGATAGCCCCCGCTCTGAAAGTGTCACCAGCAGCGAGAACTACTGAATAGCCCTGCTTCATAAGCCTGTTGGCTACTTTCGCTATCGTGGTTGTTTTTCCAGTTCCATTGACTCCAACAAAGGCTATGTTCAGTGGTTTCTTCTCTTTCAGCTTCTCTGCAATAAATTCATCGAAATCAAATCTTTCAGAATCAAGTATTTCAAGGATTATACTCTTTAACTCCTCAATGACGATATCTGATAGCTTCTCTGTTATCTTCTTTCTTCTACCCACAAGTCTTTCCTTCAAAGTCTCCGAAATGGCATCTACAACCTCAAAGGCAACATCACTTTCGAGGAGGATTATTTCAAGTTCGTCAAGGATTTTCTCAATCTTTTTCTCGTCAATAACGACTTCTCTGCTAACTACAAGTGCTGCAAGCTTGTCTTTAAGTCCAACTTTGTCAACTGTTTTCTCCTTGACTTCTTTCTCCAGTTCCTCCTGAATCTTCTGCTCCTCTTTTTTCTCCTCCTCTTCAATCTTATTCCTTAAAGACTGTAGCTTATCCTTCAGAAACTTGAACATTTACTTTCTCTCCTCTCTTTCCTTTTTTGCTAACTCTTCCTGAATCTTCGAAGCCTGAGCAATAATCTGCTGAAGCGTTGTTGTCAGATTCTGCGCATTTTCCTCTATTTTTTTGATTTTCTTCTTAACAAACTCGATTGCATCCTTAACTTCCCTCTCGACCACAACACCAGAGCCGATATCCACGAGCATTTTCTTACTGTTCTTCACATCAACGTAGGCAAAAACTCCTCCGCCGAGATTCATCAAAGCCTCTATCTCGCCATCTATTGAATCAAAGAATTCAAGAGTTTCGAGCGTCTTCCTGTATTCGTTTTCCATAAGCTCCAGTTCAACGATACGTCTCTGAAGAGTTTCAGCCTCACCTTGCAAATACTGGAGTACCGCAATCTTCTCCTGAATCTCCTTCTCTGATGCCATTTATTCCACCTGCTTTACCTCTTTAATCTTTACAAGATGTCTTTTTACCTTATGATTGCTCCCGATTAACGAGTAAATCTTCTCAATCGCAAATTTCTCATTGTGAGCATCCACAACCTTTCTGAAATCCTGCCAGCCTTCTGATGTCCTAAACATTCCGGTAACCTCAAACTTCATACCCATCACCTCACGGAAACAGAGCTTCCTCTACTATACCCAGCTCGAAACCCGTTGTGTCCCTACCGACAACATAACCCTTCGAGTTTGCGAGCAGGCTTGAGCCAACCATATCTGTTCCGAAATTTACGGTGCCAGTGAGCACCTCAACACCTGTAACCTCTTCCAGTCTCTTCAACTCCCACTCGTTGATGTTGGGATTTGCCAAACCACCTCTGGTTGTAACCACAGCCGCCATTCCGACGGTCTTTATGCCGCCTACAGTCCCCCGAACGAGGTTTATATCAAGGAATTCACTTATTTCCTCAACCATCTCATCGCTCATTTCTGGATTAGCTATCCCACCTCTTTCGTTGATACACAGATTGTTGCCAAAGCAGGTCATGGGAGTGTCTATCACCCTTACATCAAGCTTCCTTTTTAACTCACTCAATTCATGGGAGAGTGTATAGCTGCTCACCACTGCCCCCTTTGAGTTCAGGGCAATCATTGCACCAACAAGCTCTGAACCGGCGATTTTCGTAACGATGACATCCACATCCAGCCTTTCTTCGAGGGCGCTGATAAGTCTGCCATCCTTTACACCAACTACTGCGAACTCTTCCGAAACCTTTGCATACAGACCTACAAGCGGGTTGCCGTTTACAGCAATCTTCATTCAGGCAAGTTCAACCTCAACTATTCCGTCGTCGAATTTAACTGCCCTAACTCTTATTCTCGTTGGCGGTTTCTCCGCTCCCCTTTCCCAGATTTTCTCATTGACCGCTGTATCAATCTTAACATTCTTTGGATCAACCTTCATGTGCCTGCTCAGGAACTTTCTGACGTACTTTGCAGCCTTCTTCGCCCTCAACCATCTTGGATATTTCTTCATCTTATGCTTCAGCCTTATCGAATAAACCCTCTCAAGCTCTACCTTTGCCATACCGTCACCCCATCACGCCTTAAGTCTGCTCCTTCTCCAGTGCCTTCTCTTCGGACTGCCAAAAACTTTTCTTCCAGTCTTTACAGTTATCCAGACTGGTGCTCTTCTGTTCTGTTTGTAAGCCTTAGCAAGCCTCTTCTTCACACCAAGCGTTTTCTTACCCATAATATCACTTCCTAATGATTCTTGTTTCCCTCTTTTTTGGCTGAACTCTCTTCAAAATTTCAACAAGCATCTCATCGGTAATCTTACTCTGAATTCTACCTGACTGGGCGAGGTAGATTAGCTGATTCTCAACAGCTTCGGCAAGCTCAGGATGGGCAAGCTTGACGCGAGAAAGCCTTTCCTTGGCCTCAGGCTCAAGAATTGCCCTCAGAATTGCCTTCTTCTGCATCTCATACTGTCTTTTCATCTCCTCCTTCTGCAGTTCCTCCAGTTCCTTCTGCCTCTGCAGCTCCATCAGCTTCCTTCGCCTTATTTCCTCAAGATCGTCCATACTATCACCCTCAGTATTTTTCAAGAGCGGGGACTTCGGAAACCATCTCTGCCTTCAGCTCGGTGGATATTTTGTCGAGGAATGACCTTCCCATAGGTGTTACAACCCTTCCTTCTCTTGTCTTTTTTATGAAACCAAGCTGTTCAAGCTGATGGAGCGCATTCCTCACTATTGCTCCGCTTCCCTTCCTGAACTTCGGCGGCTTTGATCCCCTCCTCTTCCTACCACCGTAATAGGTTCTGAGCCTCTCTATGCCAACAGGGCCATCAATGTAAATTCTCCTGAAGATAGAAGCTAACCTGAGATACCACCAGTCGTCCTGCTCAGGACTTCTCTCCTTGTGCACCCCCGTCTTTACGTACTTTGCCCACTCAGGAGGGGCTACCATGTCCTTCAATCTTTCAGCAACCTTCTTTATCAGTAAATCTGCCGGAACATCATATACTGTCGCCATATCTTCACCTCTCAAAGGTTAGCACGAAACCTCTGAAATCCACCAGTCTACCCTTAACTTTTGATGCTATTTCCTCCGCAAGCTCCTTTTTATGCTTTCCGGAGGATTCTCTGAAATTTCTGAGCATTTTAACTCTTACAGTACCACGTTTCTCAAGCAGAAGGTTTATCTCGTTTATTAAACTTTCCGTTACCCCGCTTTTACCAACATTTATCGTTACCACATTTTTGGTGGACATTTTTCCTACCTTCTCTCTGCTTTTTTCTTTCACCCTGTCCTTTTGACGGAGGGTCTAAAAATTTTTTCTGCTCACGGAAACAGCGGTGGATATCTGAGCCCCATTGTTTCATCAAAACCCATCATCACGTTCATGTTCTGAACTGCCTGTCCACTTGCCCCCTTCACAAGATTGTCAATTGCTGAGATGATTACTATCCTATCTTCGCCAGGATGGATGGAGATGTCGCAGAAGTTGCTCCCCCTCACCTGACTCAGCTTAACCTCATCCTGAAGCCTTACAAAGAAGCATTCGGAGTAAAACTTCTCATATATTCTGTAAAGTTCTTCTACACTGAGTTCACCCCTCGGAAAGACGTGAGCGTTTGTCAATATCCCACGAGAGCCTGGAAAGACCTGAGGTGTGAAGGAAATCTTGATGTCGCTTTGCAGCCTCTCAAGCTCCTGAACCATCTCATAGTAATGCCGGTGCTCAGTTATCTTATACGGCACGATGGCTTCGTGAAGGTTTGGGTAGTGGGTGAATGATGAAGGACTCTCTCCAGCTCCGGTTATTCCGCTCTTACAGTCAAAAACGACCCTATCAACCAGTTCAAGTTCTGCAAGAGGAGCTACAGCAAGAATTGTCCCGGTGGGGTAGCATCCGGGATTTGCAACGAGATTCGCTTTCTCTATATCCTCTTTGTGTAGTTCCGTCAAACCGTAAACAGCATCAACGTATCCCTCATGCTTCTTCCCGTAAACCCTCTCATACGTTTTCTTATCAAGCCTGTAGTCAGCAGAGATATCCACAACCTTAATTCCAATCTCAAGTAATTTTGGAACGTATTTCATGGCTTCTCCATGCGGCACAGCCGTGAAGACAACATCGCAATCCGAGAATTTATCAATTTCAGGGTTGCAGAATTTTAGATCATAGAATCCCTTGAGGAATCTGTGGACTCTCCAAATCTCAGTTCCCTCATATCTTCTTGATGAGGCTGCGGCAACCTCAGCCTCAGGATGGCTAGCGAGAATTCTGAGCAGTTCTGATCCGGTGTAACCACTCGCACCGATTATTCCAACTTTCATGAGGAAAGGGTGAAGAGGCTAAATATAGAGTTTACTGAGGGGTTATATGGTCGAAAAAAGTGAGCTTGCTGAAGCGTTGAGTGAAGGTGAGGGAGGGGTTGTGATCAGAATTGAGGTAACTCCAAATTCAAAGAAAGTTGCTTTTGGATACAACGAATGGAGGAAAGCAGTGGAGATAAAGATTAAAAGCCCTGCCAAAGCTGGAAAAGCTAACAGAGAACTTGTTGAAATTTTGAGCAGTCTGTTTGGAGGGGCAGAGATACTGGGCGGGGAAAAATCAAGGCTGAAGACCGTGAAAGTGTTGGGGAATAGAGAGGAGGTTCTCGAAAAGCTCCTCTCACTGATGAATCAGTAAACTTGATAAGCAGATGTTAGAAGTAGAGCATGAGCGGGGGTTGCCGAGTGGCCAAAGGCGGTGGACTCAAGACCTGAAGGGGAGAAATCCACTCCCGTAGGGGTTCGAGGGTTCGAATCCCTCCCCCCGCACTTTCTCTCTGAAAGGGGTTCGAAATGCTGGCAAGGGGATTCGATAAATACATTTTGAAAAGACTTCGTGAGTTCGAAACTCTCGGTAAAAAAGGTAAAGTTACTTTCAAGTTCAACCCCTTCACGGATTTGATTTTGAACGCTACTATAAAAACGGAGCTTGCCTTCTGCATCTCCACAGCCAACTCGTCTGCATTATCAGGGCTTAAATTTCAGAAGAAACTCGAAAATCCTTCCGTAAATATTTTGAGTGCTCTGAGAGAAGCAGGAGTAAGATTTTACAACAGAAAGAAGGTTTACATAAAAGAGGCTTTTAGTAACTTTGACAAGATAATTCGAGCACTTGAACTTGAAAGCAAGGCTGCGAGAAGGGAGCTGCTTAAAGTAAAGGGTCTTGGAATGAAGGAGGCAAGCCATTTTTTAAGGAATATCGGCAGACAAGACATTGCAATTGTAGACAGGCACATTCTCAGATGGCTGGCGGAGAAAGAATATATCGAAAAAATTACGACAATGACTGAGAGAAAGTACGTTAAAATAGAAAAAACTCTTTCAGAAATTGCTGAAGAACTCGATTGCAGCTTGGCTGAACTCGATTTAAGGATATGGGCTGAAATGACCGGTAAAGTCTTAAAGTGACCTTAGTAAATCCGTATCCTTTCTTCCCCACTCCATCGTCTGCAATATAGTAATCTAAAATCAGCAATTATGAATTATTGTTTCAACAAAGCGCAAAAGAGATATAATGGGTGAATAACCGATGATATGCGCTCCATCTTCTGGGACGACGGGATTAAGCTGATCGATCAGACGAAACTTCCGGAAAAGCTGGAAGTTATAACCTGCAAGAAAGTTGAGGAACTTGCCGATGCTATTAAAAGGCTTGTAGTTAGAGGTGCACCTGCCCTTGAGGCTGCTGGAGCATATGGCATCGCTCTTGCTGCACATGAGAGAGAATTCAGAGAAGTTGAAGAATTGAAGAGTTATTTAAAGAGAGCAGCAGAATTTCTTGCTTCCACTCGCCCAACAGCCGTCAACCTCTTTGTAGGTATTGAGAGAGTCTTGAGAGCTGCACTAAAAGGTGACAGCATCGAGGAGATAAGAGAGTTTGCTCTGAGAGAAGCTGAGATGCTTGCTGAAGAAGATGTTGTGAGGAATAAAAAGATGGGAGAGTACGGGGCAGAGCTGCTTGAGAACGGTGATGTAGTTCTGACATACTGTAACGCCGGAAGGCTTGCGACTGTTGACTGGGGAACCGCACTGGGTGTTGTGAGGAGTGCTGTTGAACAAGGAAAGGAGATAAGGGTTATTGCGTGTGAGACAAGACCCCTAAATCAAGGCTCCCGTCTCACATGCTGGGAACTCATGCAGGATGGCATCGAGGTTACCCTCATCACAGACTCTATGGTCGGAATAGTCATGCAGCAAGGTATGGTAGATAAAGTGATAGTGGGGGCAGACAGGATAGTTAAGGACGCTGTTTTCAACAAAATAGGTACCTATACCGTATCCATTGTTGCAAAGGAGTACGGAATACCCTTTTATGTTGCCGCTCCAAAGGCGACCTTTGACTGGGGAAAGAGAATGAAAGAGATCATAATAGAGGAGAGAGACAAGGAGGAACTCGTTTACTGCGGTAACAGGCTTCTCGCCCCTCCAGATGTTAAAGTTTACAACCCGGCCTTCGATCCAACACCGTTGGAAAACGTTTCAGCGCTCATTACGGAGTACGGGGTTATTTACCCACCTTACGAGGAAAATGTTCCGAAGGTTTTGCAGTTATAGTTTTTTTCCTTCTTTGAATGTCTGTCGGAGCACTTTTTGTAATTTCAGATAAAAAGCCGAAATTGTTGGAGTGGTTTTCCAAGTATATCCGCTTGTGTTAACCGGACTCTGACATTCTGACGGCCTTCTCCACCTCGCTACCGTAGTAGTAGCTTGCCAGTATAAAGACGACGAGTGCACCAGCTTCCACAACATTGTAAACATGTTTGCTTCCGGCAACGAGAGCAAGAAGCGAGAGGTGGAACAGTATGAATGCAATGACTACGCCTATGAAACCCGTAAGAGTGTGGTAAGGGACGAATATTATCTTCTCGCTGACGAGCTTGTCATACTTCAGAGAGTTCACTGTCAGGTATATGAGAACGGGGATTAGCAGAAGGTTTAGAGCTTCAGACGTCTTCTTCATCAGGTAGTATGCAGCTTCCACTTCACTTATCTGGATTACAGCAATTGTAAACACAGATATATAGAGCAGTGAAATTCCAAACCTGCCGAAAAACACATCACCACTCCCCAATCCACCTCTGACCTTCCACAGCACAACTGTTACGTATAGGGTAACGGAAGTTATGAATACAGAGATTGAGGTGTTTAGCCCGATAAGCAATTCCTCGATGCCAAGTTCTTCCATCGGTAAAAACAGCTCCAGCGCCTCTGTAAAACCGTTCAGTATAAATGCCAGGGCTGAACAGGCGAAGAACCTGCCCATATTACTCCGGAAAATCGTTATTTTATCAAACTCTTCTTCACTCAATGTGCAGAAAAGGTAGAGAAGAAGCAAAGATGCTGCTATTCCTGCGGAGCTGGCTATAACTCCGAGCAGTTCCCAGGACATGATTAATATTGTTGGTGTAACCTTTTTTAAACCTTTTCTTTCATTTTTGAAAATATGGCTGTTAGTTAAGTTCTAAACAGTCCAGATTTTAAAATTTAGTTTTGTAAGTTATAAACAAACAGTTACAATACTCTCAACTTGCTATTATCATCAAAATCTGCATCATGATTCCAACTGAACGGGTCTCACGAGTCCTAAAAAACAAAGCGGGCCCGCCGGGAATTGAACCCGGGTCGGAGGTTCCGGAGACCTCCAGGATATCCACTACCCCACGGGCCCTCTCATTCGATTTTGCTTGGAACTTTAAAGCTGTTACCTTAAATTATTCCCTCCTTTTCCAGTATTCGTTTTGCCCACTTTAATTTCTTCAACTTGATCTTGTTGTCCGCTTTTTCAAAATTAAAGCCATAAAGCCTTATTTTTCTGGCTCCAAACTTTTTAGCGATTAATGCCGCCCTGTCTCCATCCGTAAAGCCTCCAAAGTTGTATATTCTGTCAAAGGGTACACTCTGTGTCGTTCCCACGAATTTCTTCAGCTTCGGTACAACAGACCTTATCTGTTCAATGTTGTCTCCATGAGCATGTAGAACGAGTATACAACCTTTGCTTTCCAATTCAACTAGAATCCCCTCGTCTTCTTCTAAATCGGTCACATGGATGTTAGGAGTGAAGTCAACTCGGTATATTGCTTTTCCCGCCGTAATCTTTACATCTTCCCGAATCTCCTCTCCTTCATACGCTCCTCCGATGACTGCCACATCTTTGCCCTTAAGAACTTCCAGTGCAGATTCATCCATGAGCTTTCCACCACCAAGCTCCTTCATGATTTTTGCAGCCTTTTCGTCTTCCTCACGGCTAAAGCCAAAGTCTGCCAATATCTCTTCGTAAATCTTGAACCACTGCATCACATTCATTCAGAACACCTTAACCTCCACAATTTCACTCTTCTCCACAGCTCTCTCTTCCAACTCATCAAAATTTTCGTAATTGACGATTTCTTCTATCTTTGCTCTTGTTTCAGGATGCCTCGCGATCATAAATGAGCAGCAGTCTTCGTAGGGCATTATTGAGATTTCATACGTGCCAATTTTTTTCGCAAGATTTACTATCTCCTCCTTGTCCATACCAATGAGTGGTGGCAGGACTGTTAACCGCGATGAAGAATAAACAACATTAATATTCTCAAGAGTCTGGCTTGCTACCTGCGACAGACTGTCGCCTGTCACAACCGCCTTACACCCCTCTTTCTCGGCAATCAAATTCGCCATTCTCATCATACTTCTCCTGTAAACAATCATCCTAAGCTTTGGCGGAGTGGATTTTATTATTTCCATCTGTATGTCTTGAAAAGGAACCATATAAAGCTTGATTTCACCCTGATATTCTGCCAGTTTTTCTGCGAGCATCCTTATTTTCTCTCTAACCTTAGGAGAATGCATCGTCTGGTTGAAGAAATGTGCTAATACAACCTCACAACCTCTCTTCATCATCATGAATGCCGCTACCGGGCTGTCAATTCCACCTGAAATCAGCGAAACAACCTTACCCGCAACGCCGACGGGTAATCCTCCTACACCCTCAATCCTCTCCGAGTATACGTATGCCTCCTTGTCGCAAATTTCTATCCAAATAATAACATCCGGACTTTTCAAGTCAACCTTCTTTCCTGTCTTCACCATCAGATGTCTCCCAACTTCTCTGTTTATTTCAACAGAGTTTAACGGGAAATTCTTGTTACTTCTTGATGTGTCAACCTTAAACGAGGTAAAAGATGAGGGGAGAACTTCTAAGGCTGATTCCTTTATCTCATCCATCTCAAGTGAAGTTTTCAGACCCACACCCAAATACCTGATCCCCGGAATCTTTCTGAGCCTTTCAACTACTCCATCTTTGTATTCCACTTCCATCCTGCCGTATCTTCTCCTAACCCTTGCTTTAGTCGCCCTTCTGATATTGCTCAGAAGCTTTTTTTCGAAGAACTCTCTGTTCTTCCCCTTTGTTGCAATCTCGCTATAGTGCACCACTACAACTTTTTCCATCGTGTCAATTCTGTTGTTTTGTTATTTTGATTTAACGAAATGATTATATAGGCTCTCGAATTTAGGAGACTGCATGACAAAATACCAGTGCACAATTTGTGGGTATGTATACGATGAAGATGAAGGAGACCCGGAAAGTGATGTCCCGGCAGGAACAAAGTGGGAAGATTTACCAGATGATTGGGTTTGTCCTGTTTGTGGAGCTGAAAAGGATCAATTTGAGGAAATAGACTGATTGCCGCCAAGTCGGAAAGATAAGAGTGTATTACAAATTGCGAAGCAAAGGTCTTAATAAGGGTGGATGGGGGTGAAAATAGGGTTGAACGCCCTATTAAAATCCAATTGTCTTTATCTGAGATTGTAAGTGAAAAAGCTAAACATAAAAGCCTTTTGAAGATGTTTTTGGTTTCAAAAGGGCAGAACTCGCTGAAAAATCTGTTGACGATCTCATAGTCCCGGAAAAGGATGTTTTGGAAATAAACAAAAAAGTTAGGTCTGGGCAGATAGCTTGTGTGAAAGGTGAGAGAAAAGATTAAATTTCAAGTGAGGAGAAGTGAAGAAGTATTAGACAAACTCGACAAGGGATGATGGTTGAAGTCAGAAAAGGTGAGAGAATTCTTGAAAAGAACGTGGAAGCTGGAATGAACGATCTGAAATCAAAACTCAGAGAAATGCTTAGGAGTGAGCTGGATTTGTCCGACAACAAAATCAACACTCTAAGTGAGAAGATACTATCTTTACTTAATCCAGAAGAAAAGGAGTGGTATAAGGCCTTGGTTGAGAACTCGATAGACATTCTGATGATAGTTGACGAATTGGGAAATATAAAGTATATCTCGCCTTCTATTGAGAAAATCGGAGGTTACAGCAGAGATTCTCTGTTAGGAAAGAACGTGTTCATCTTTGCACATCCAGATGAGGTGGATTATATTTATTCCAAACTTCTTTATCTCCTTGAAAATCCGGGAGTGCCTGAAACGATCGAATTCAGGGCAAAACACAGAGAGGGTCACTGGGTCGAGGTTGAGGCAGTGGGTAAAAACCTCCTGCATACTTCGGTTAGAGGGATAGTCGTAACAATGAGGGACATTTCCCAAATAAAGAGGATGGAAAGAGAATTTAGAATTCTTGCAGATTACTCTCCCTTTGGGATATATGTTTGCGGCAGTGAAGGGATGATTTACGTAAACAAAGTGGCTGAGATGCAAACTGGTTACAGTAGTGGGGAACTTCTCAAAATGGGATTTGACGATCTTTTACATGAATCCAGACGTGAGATGTTCTTAGACCATATTAAGAATCTGGAATCGGGCAGTTTGGTAGAGAAAATCATAAGAAAGGACGGGAGCGAAATTTGGGTGCAGATCAATTTTTTCAATACAGAGTGGCAAGGTGATAAGGCAACGTTTTTTGCAGTTGGCGATATAACAAATTTGAAAACTCTCGAAAAAATGCTTGAAGACAGAAATGAGCTGATGGCGTTGATAAACAGTATTCTTAGACACGACATTCTGAACGACTTGACATCAATTTTTGGACTGCTTGAGGTCTACGAAAGTCTTCGTGACGACACAGTTCTCGAGAAGATTAAAAAAAGAATTCTTGAAGCTTCAAAGACCATAAAGAGAATGAAGGAGCTTGAGGTTCTAATATCAGAAGGAAAAGGAGAACTCAAACCCATTGAACTAAAGTCTGTTGTGGATGAAATTAAAGCAAAGCATGATGTTACAATAGAGCTTAGAGGTAACTCTCGGATTTTGGCCGACAACGCAATTTACTCAGTATTTGACAACCTAATAAGAAATGCTGTAAATCATGGAGGCACAGATAAGATTGAAATTTCATGTGTGCAGTGTGGACAATTCTGTGAGATTAGAGTTGCTGATTACGGTAAGGGCATTCCGGATGAGATTAAAGGGCGAATTTTTGATCAGGGAACAAAATTTGGAGATGCAGGGATACTGGGCTTGGGGCTATACATAGTGAAGAAGGTTATTGAAAGGTACGGCGGAAGGATAAGGATAGAAGATAACAATCCAAGAGGTGCTGTTTTCGTTCTTGAGTTGAGGTGCGCTTAAGGATATTGTTGCCCGCCAAGTGGAATCCCCCTCACTGCTCAGGGAACGCATGGCTGGCGGGCTCGCCGGGTAGTTAATAGTGTGAGTTCAAAAATAAAAAAGTTTCTAAGACTCAAAAAGTTTTAGATTTGCAAACTTCTTGAGGTCGCCACCGAATTTTTTCAACGACTGTAACCTGTAATCCTCCTCCAGCACCTTTCTAAGAGCATCTCTATCGGCTTCCAGCTTCATTTCCCTTGTCCTACCGTATCTTCCCTTGGATATTATCACCGAGTTCACAACACCGAGCATATCGAGTTCTGAAATTAGGTCGCTGATTCTCCTCTGTGTGAGAGAGTCAACGCCAACCTTGCTGCACAGCTTTTTGTAAACGCAGTAAACTTCACCTGTCGTGAATTTCTCGGCTATTTCAGAAAGCAAAGACATGCTGTAAAGAAGTATTTTACTGTGTACAGGTAGTGTTCTCACGGTTTCGATCATGTAGTCCGTTTCGATCTTCCTCAGAGCCTTCCTAACGTGCTCAACTCTTACCTTCGTATCCTTCTCCCTCTCTGCAATCTCAGCACTCACCCTTAGCAAATCCAATGCCTTCCTCGCATCACCATGCTCCTGAGCTGCGATCGCTGCACATAGCTGAATCACACCCTCTTCCAGCACCCCATCCTCAAAGGCAAGTTTTGACCTCTGCAGCAGTATATCCTCAAGCTGCTCAGCATTGTAAGGTGGGAATACTATCTCCTCCTCGCTCAGCGAGCTCAACACCCTCGCATCGAGAAAATTTTTGAACTTCAGATTATTCGAAATCCCTATCAGGCTTATACTCGAATTTTTTAATTCCGAGTTAATCCTTGTAAGTCCATAGAGTGCCTCCTCTGCTTTTTTGACAAGCTTGTCAATCTCATCAAGAATTACGAGCACCCTAATCTTCCTCAACTCAAGAACCTTCTTAACTTCATCGTAAACCTGATCTGTTGGCCAGCCAGTCATCGGCACATTGCTACCAAACCTTCGGGCAATGCTTGCGAGAACTCTGTAGGCAGTATCAACTATCTCACAGTTGATGTAATGGACTACCACATTCTGTTTGGCCTTCTTGCTGGCTTCTTCAAGTTGTCTGCCCACAAAATTCACAGTTGCCGTCTTCCCAGTTCCAGTTTTACCATAAATAAAGATGTTAGATGACGCACCACCCTTAAGCAATGGTGAGAGCAGTAAAGCAAGCTGGTTTATTTGCTCCTCCCTGTGAGGAAGCTTTTCTGGGGTGTAACTGTGCCTCAACACATCTCTATTTTTAAATATGTTAACGCTGCTTAAAAGATTCTCAAAGATATTCATGTAACCACCAGAAATTAAGCCATACTCACCATTTATAGCTTTTTCCATTTTCAATTTTTTTTATTTACAATTGAATCATATCCACTTTTGAAGGGTTTAATCTCGGAATTAACTAATTTTTCTCCCCACCGATGGAGAAGTAAATCAATCCCATCTTTCCCGCTATGCCCTTAAACTCCACGACATCTTTAAAAGGTCTTTGAATATAAACTTCTCGTCCTGCTTTACCGAGCACAAATTCAAGCTGTTCGAGAGTTGCGGAGTTTACGTCAATATCCGCTTCCACGGCTGTAACACTACGGTGGCTGTGGTCAACAACTCTTGCGTCAAGATATCGGTTCCTCTCGTAATTTCCAACAAGTTTAACGAGAATCGGATATGTAGCGAGCTGTCGTGCATAACTAATTTTCTCTCCAGTAACCTCAACACGCAAATCTGTGATCTTCCTACCCTTAGGAAGTATTTTTCTCATCATCGGGATGTCTATATTCTCTTTAACCTTTTTCTTGAAAGCTAAAAACTGTGCTCTGTGTTTCCGCAGCTTTTTATCCCCTTCCTTCTCCATAGGCGTTCCGGGAAATATCTTGACCTGCCTTATGTTGATCCTCCTCAGGAGGAGACCTCTATTAATTACTTCTTCGAGAAACTCATAGTTCAGCTCAAATGTCTCTTTTGTCTCTCCTTTTAAACCCACAACAAAATTAATCCCCGGCAAGAAGTATGGAAGCCCATTATAACCCGGAAATTTTCCGAATTCGTTGACGATCTCGATGGCCTTCATTACATCATCTGGAGTTGCGCATAGGGTGTTTTTCCTCACCACTCGCTCATCTGCACTTTCCAAACCCATTGCTGCCACATTTCCCGGAGTTTGGAAGAGGATGATGGTCTTTATAACCTCTTTTGACTCCTCCGGATACTCAGCAATCGTTTTGGGATTTATATTGTCAAGATGGAGCGTTTTTGTCTTCGGACACAGGCTCCATAAAGCTCTGTGAAACTTTTTCATCAAATCAGGGCTGGGTTTGGGAATTCCGTCTGCAGTTTCAAAATCTGCTAAATACGTGAGAAAGTCCGTCTGTCTGCCAAGTCTGAAGTGCCTTACTCCACAATCGTAAAGGGCTTTGACCTCTTTCAGAACATCCTCTGGACTTCTTAGCCATAACCTGTGGATTCTCTCAATGCAGAAGGAACACTTTCCCCAGTAGCATCCGCGATAAGTTTCGATTTCGCAGATTATGTGTGGAAAGTCCGGGTGTTGCTTTACCACCTCTGCCCCCACAGCGGCAAACCTGTTTAAGTTGTATTCTGCACCATTAAGTAAATAGAAAAGCTTTCTTTCGAAGGGAAAGTCAATTACCTCAATGTTGGAATCCTGAAGCGCCAATCTTTCCTTTTTTGAGAGTTCCAGTGTTATGGGGCCAACGAGAATGTTCCTTTTTGCCATTCCAATAGATAAGAGTTCTTTTTTGCTGAGAGGATTTCCGCCAAGATATTTCCCGGGAACAGCGATTCCCGCAATGATGACTGCAAGATCAAAAGCTCTTAGTTTTCTCTGAATCTCGTAATTCGTCCTGAGATAGTCTATTGTAAAATAAGTGGCTGAATGTCCGAGTGTGCGAAGCATCCCGTAAATGTAACGTGGATATGGAGCGATGTAGGGTGGGACGCCGAGGCATGATGGTTCGTCAACATATCCGTCAATAATCGCTACCCTCATCCCCTCTGTATCCTCGCGTGTCCACCGATGATTGAGCTGCTTAGTTCGATATTCCTGATCTCGCACGCGTCATCCACAATGCTTCTCCAGAGCCTGACTTTCTTAATGATGGTTTTGGAGAATACCACACTTTCGCTTACATCGGAGGATTCAATTTCACAGCCCTCCCCTATATAGGCATAAGGCCCAACTATTGATCTGCCCTTTATCACTACATTTTTCTCGATTACAACCGGCTCGATTATTTTGGCGGCCTTGCCAATCTCGACGCTCTTGTCAACGTGACTGTCAGTGTAGAATTTAAAGGCCTCGATGTAAGAGTCTGGATTTCCCACATCATACCAGTTACCGTTCGTGAAAGCGTAGCCATAGACATCCATGTTTTCGCAGAGATGGCTGAGAAAGTCTCCGAGATTATCGCTCATTTCGCTACTCTCCACATAATTAAGAAGTATGTCCGCAACTTTCTGGGGAAAAACGTAAATCGCAATGCCGACGAGGGTTGATGGTGGTTTTTCAGGCTTTTCGTAAAACCTTTTAACGATCCAACCATCCAGCTCAGCAACTCCATATCTTCTGGCAAGTTCATAATCTCCGACATCATAGAGTGCTGTGACAGGCTTCCTCTTTTCGTTGAATAATTCAATTAGGGGATCAATATCGAAGGAAAAAATGTTGTCGCCGGCAACAACAAGGAAGTCCTCATCAATATCCTTGGCTATTTGGGCCAGAGCCTTTACAGCCCCCAGCTTCTCCTCTTCCCTCATAGTATCCTCAACAACAACCTTCACGTCCTTGTCTTTAGCCCATCTCCTGAAATCTTCTTCAAAACGCTTGTTTGTTGATAGGAGAATTTCAGAATCAAATTTCGAAACCTTTTCGTAGATAATATCCACTATTTTTTTAGTTCCAACGGGCAGTAGGGGTTTTGCCTTTGTTTTTGTGATTGGCCAGAGTCTCGTCGCATAACCTCCTGCCATTATTATCGTTTTCATTAGAAGAATGTTGAAACAGTTAGAATAAAAAATTTTGGAAGCCACCGCAAAGGTAAATAGCTCCTATGCCTATAATCCCCATGGAAATCTCCCTGAAACCAGTCGGAATTGTTAAATCACCCTTTAAAAGTATGGACGAAGCGCCGAGACAGGGAAGACAGTCCCAAGAAGTATCAGAGATTGTAGTATTCGACGAATACAGCGATGCTCTTGATGGTGTTGAGAAGTGTGAGCATGTTATTGTCCTTTACTGGATGGATAGGGCAAGCAGGGAAAAGCTGAAGGTTGTACCTCCGGGCGAAACGGAGGAGAGAGGTGTTTTTTCAACAAGGTCTCCAAGCAGACCAAACCCAATTGGCTTCTGTGTTGTAGAGGTTGTGGAGGTTAAGAAAAACATCTTAAAAGTTAAATGGCTCGATGCACTTGACGAATCACCAGTAATTGACATCAAGAAATACTCACCTGAGATTGACTGCGTCAGGTAAACATATCCACAATTCTGAAATGGACGACATCAACAAGTCCGAGGTCTGTAACCTTTAGTTTGGGAATTACAGGCAGTGCTATGAAGGAGAGAGTCATCACTGGAGATTTCAACCTGCATCCCAGTTCTTTTATCGCCTCCTCGACCCTTCTTAGCTTCTCAGCCACAATCTCCGCTTTTTCGTCGCTCATTATGCCAGCAACAGGCAATGGAAGTTCGGCCTTTATTTTCCCGTCCGAAACAACAATTCCCCCCTGAAGCTCTATCACTCTGTTCACCGCCCTGCATATCTCCTCATCACTCGTTCCAACAGCGACAATGTTATGAGCATCGTGAGCAATGCTCTGAGCAATGGCACCTCTCTGAAATCCAAAGCCTCTGACGAAAGCCTTTCCAACTCTTCCGCTTCCCAAATGCCTCTCTACAACTACAGCCTTCAGAATGTCTCTTGAAACGTCTATTCCGCTCACAAACTCCACACTCTCTCCAGTAACAATCTCGCCATCGTAAACTTCTATAATCCTTGCTTTTCCTGCTCTGTCTATCCTGATATCTTCCAGAGTGAGTTTTTTCGCCCTGACTGTCCTCTTCACCCACTCAGGATGTCTGAATAGTTTGAATTCTGGTATTTTTCCACCTGCTATAACCTCTTTCACCCTAAACTGTCTTAGGTTCTCCAGCAGAACAATGTCCGCAAATCTCGAAGGAGCTATGATTCCAGCGTTGATTCCGAAGTACTCTGCCGGGTTAAGTGTGAGCATCTGAAGAGCTTTGATTTCGTCAATGCCCTCCTCAACAGCCCTTCTGAAAACGTAGTCAAGATAACCTTCCTTAATTATATCTGTCACGCTCCTGTCTCCATCAGTTACAAGCATGGTGTGTCTGTTTCCGGCAATACTCTTCAAAGCCTTCAAGTTCCTCGCAGCAGATCCCTCTCTGATCATAATCCACATTCCTGATCTGAGCTTCTCTAAAGCCTCATCGTGGGTCGTGGACTCATGGTCGGAAGATATGCCAGCGGAGATGTAGGCGTTTAAGGCTTTATCGCTCAATCCCGGCGCATGCCCGTCAATAACCTTCCCCTTTGCAGCCAAAATCTTCTCGATGACATCCGTATTGGCATTGACAACTCCCGGATAGTTCATAACCTCTGCCAGTCCGATGACGCCATCGAGTTCGAGCAACTCTGAAATGTCCTCTACATTGATGACTGCTCCAGACGTTTCGAGAGGAGATGACGGGACACAGGATGGGACTAAACAGAAAAGTCTCAGAGGTGAGCTTTCTGCTTCATCAAGTAAAAGCTTAACCCCATCTTTGCCGAGCACGTTGGCAATCTCATGCGGGTCTGCAATAACGGCTGTTGTTCCTCGTGGAACAACGAGTCTGGCAAATTCTGATAGGGCGAGCATAGACATCTCGACATGGGTGTGGGCATCAATTAATCCTGGCACGGCATAGAGGTCTCGGGCATCAATCTCTTTGATGCCAGAATAGCTCCCCAAGCCCGCGATTATATCCCCACAAATCGCTATGTCTGCTTCGATTACCTCTTCAGTAATGACGTTTACAATCTGGGCTTTCTTAACAACCAAATCAGCCCTTCTATCCCCCTTTGCAACCTCTATGATCCTTCTAAGCTTTTCTATATCAGCAGTCGGAAAGAACATCTCTCACCATATCTTCGTTCACTTCGATATCAAATTCTTCCTTCAGCGCTTTCACCGCCTCCTCAACGGTCTTCGCTCCAGCTTTGTTTATAAGGTCCCTCAGTTCTTCCTTAATACTCCAAGGATAGACTATCCACTTCCAGCTTTCCATTTCCGCAGCATAGAAGTCTGGCACGAATTTGGACGTTTTCTTGTAGTCAATTACGGCGACTTTTACTTCAGCAGGAGAGAATTCTTTAACATGCTCTGAAACAACTTTTATCGTGTCTCCAGTATCAGCAACATCATCAACAATCAGCACCCTTTTGCCTTCTATGTTGGCGTTCAGGGGTTGAGTAATTCTCGCTTCTCCTGTTGTTGTGGCAACTACGCCCCAGTGCTCTGTTTTTACGCTGTATAGTTCCTTAATGTCGAGATGATCGCAGACTATTCTCGCCGGAACCCATCCACCTCTTGCAATTGCTATTATGGCCTCAGGCCTATAACCACTCTCCTTGATCTTCTCTGAAAGTAGCTTGCAGAGCTTCTGAATGTCGCTCCATGTGTAGAGTACGCACTTGAATTTCATTGCCTGTTTTTCAAAAAATCCATTTAAAATGTTTTCGATGTCATCCAGAAAGCTTCAAAACAAGTCCTGTTTTTCTTGCTCTTCTCATACTAAGTTCTGCAACGATTAGAAGGAGCAGAAGGTAGATGACAGTCTCAACGATGCCAGGTACAAGTGGATTCTCCAAGGTTGGAGAGAAACCATAGAAAGACCTGAAGTATTCAAGAAAGTGGGTGATTGGGATAAGAAGGCCAAAAGTTCTAAAGGGCTCTGGGAGAATGGTGACAGGGTAATAAATCCCACAAAAAATCAAGATTATTGCTGTTAACGTCCAAGCAAAGATTTCCGCCCTTCTGCCGAAAATTAGAATTAGCACACAGTTAAAGATTCCTATAAGGATTGCACTTGCGAAAAGACCGATTGTAAATATGATTGCTGCTGATAAGGGAAGTTCAAAGGAGAAGTTGAAGAAGGCGGAGCTAAGAAGAATGAGCAACGTTAAAGACACTGTACCCCTTACAGCACCAAAAAGCCAAGCACCAACAACCATCCTGTAGAAAGGTATCGGCGAGACGATTATGTATTTCAAGCTCATGCTCCACATGTCAAGCAGCATAACATAAGTAACATCAATTTGCACGATGTGTACAACGCTGAGAGCAATTACGCCAATAATTATGAACGCGACTTCATTTTTGCTGAGATACAGAAACTCTCCAAGCAGACCAACTGAGATTAAGGTTACAAGTGGCCAGAAAAGCATCTCGAATATTGCGTAAAATTCGTTTTTGGTCACGACATAATTTCGATAGGTAAAGGCAATCGTTTCGCTAATTACTCTCCGAAAGCTCGATGAAGACGTCTTCAAGTGTTATCTCCTCCATTTTTACATATTCTATCTCAATACCCGCTTTACTTAATTCCAGCACTATTTTTGGAGCAAATCTTTCAGCATCATCCACGTAGAAAATGGCAGAATTTTCATCGAGTTCGTATGGGTAGGTAGTGGGTAGCGAAGACAAAGCAGGTTTCTTGAAGCCCACAATCACCCTCTCGTTTGCCTTCGTAAACCTTTTGAGTTCTTCAGATGTGCCCTCTGCGATTATTTTACCGTCTCTGATGAAAGCAATCCTATCACAGAGCATCTCAGCCTCTCTCATGTTATGGGTGGTTAAGATTATGGTGGTGTGCTTCTCCTTTATAATCTGGAGTATCATCTCCCGTATTTTTCTGGCAATATCTGGATCGAGGTTCGCTGTGGGCTCGTCAAGAAAAACCACTTCTGGATTATTAAGAAAAGCTCTTGCAAGGTTCAGTTTCTGCTTATTTCCAGCAGAAAGATCGTCGAACCGTGTGTTTCTGTAATCTTCCAATTCAAAGTCTGCAATTAGTTTTTCAATTACATTCCTGTCTGTGATTCCATAACAGAGCGCATAGAATCTAAGACATTCATATACTTTCATTCCCCACGGTAACCTCACACCGCTCGTTATGTTCACCCTTTCTCTGACCTTCTTAGTGTTTTTGAAGGCATCTATTCCGAGTATCCTTACCTCCCCCTTGGTTGGGATAAGAATTGTTGAAAGAACAGAGATCAGGGTTGTTTTTCCCGCCCCATTTGGACCTAAAATACCGAAAATCTCTCCATTTTCAATGTCCAAGCTAACCCCTTTAAGGGCTGTTACTCCCCTTTCCATAAAATTCCTGTAAACCATCCAGACATCTCTGCATTCAACAGCCTTCACTCTCATAAACTAAAACGAAGGGAATTTATTTGTTTTGAAACCACAAACCTCATAAATCCAGTCCGTGAGAGACTTTCAGGCGGGGGTTGCCGAGCGGACAAAGGCGCGGGATTCAGGGTCCCGTCCCGTAGGGGTTCGAGGGTTCGAATCCCTCCCCCCGCACTTTTTCGTCTTGTCTATAGGCCCTTTAAAAGAAATTCTTCAAACTCAAACCCCGACAAAGTAAATGAGCACAAAGAATATCGCCATCATCAAAAGACCAAGCGGGACCCCTATTCTCGCCCACTCACCCATTGTAATCCTCAATCTCCCTGCTGCGACGATGTTAGGTATGTTTCCCGGAATTAGCATCCCTCCTGAAATTATCAGACCCATCAAAGCACCCTTGATCTGCAGTTCCGTTAGCTGTGGTCCAATCTCCGCTGCTGCAAGTGTTGCGTTGTCGAGAACTGCTGAAATCATGTTCACCCAGTAAATAATCTCCGGAGGTATTTTTGAAATATACCAGTCTATTATTGGTGTAAATCCTTCCCCAAGCAACACTAAAGCTGCGATGAAGACGTAAACTCTGATCGCTCTCACTACGACAGTTCTTATCGTCTCAACGTATTCAGGAACTTCTATTTTCTCCACTGATACCTTACCAACCCTGAAAGCGCCATATATCCCAAGAACGATGACAGATGGAATTATGTACTTTCCAATGAGCTCTACAAGATAGAAGAAGTCTTCATTGAGTTTCTTGATTGCTATGGTTGAAAGTGGCTCACCAACTGGAGTCAAAGCAGCACCAAGACCTACAGAAAAGCACGCTATCACAACGAACTCGATTTTTCTTTTTCTCTCAAGGGGTGTCACAAGTGCGATTTCAGCAAGAATTACTGCTGAAACAATCACAGAAATTATGCTTGAGACAAGTCCAAAGACTGATATTACAACAAAAGCGAATACCCTCATCCCAAGCCTTCTGAGCACTGAAACAAGAAAAGAGTAAACCTGCTTGTTGAAGAAGTGTATGAGCAAACCCACAATGAGTACCACTTGAAATATTCCTATTGGAATTCCAGCAAACTCTGTAATTTTAAAAGGAGTTTCAACAGCTTCGATAACCAATTCGTAGCTCCACAAACCGCTTACCGTGACCGACGCTATACCCATTATCAGGAAAAAGGGTTCGAGATTTTCCTCAACCCTTTTAACACGGAACGGAAGTATTAGAACGAGGGCAAGTATAATAAAAAGACCAGTAGCTACGAACAAGTTTTCTTCCATGAAGGCTGCCTATTGCTCAAGTATATATTTTTTGTGAAGATTGGCAGAATATAAAAAATAAAAAATTTATTAAGTTGTTTCATATATAAGGTAGTATCTGAATATCATTGTTGGGTCGAGTGTTATGCCCTCAATGTTCTTCTTCGCCACAATGGTCAACTTGCCCTGAATCAGTGGTATAATTGGTGCATCCTCTCCGAGTTTCTGCTGAATCTGCTTGTAGAGCTGTTCTCTCTCCTGCATAGATGTTGCAATAGATGCCTGTTCGAGCATCTGATCCATTTCTTCGTCACAGTACGGGTAGCCAAGCCAGTTGTTTGCAGTGCACTTAAGGAATGGCGTGGTGTAGTCATCTGGATCAAGATAGTCAGGATACCAGCCAAAGAGGGATGCCATCATTGCTCCCTTTCTGGCATAGTCAACGTAAGTTGACCATTCTGCGCTCTTTAGCTCCACCTCAATCATTCCAGTCTTCTCAAGCTGCTCCTTCAGAACCTGAGCGAGGTCTTTCTCCGTGTCACCGTAGTGCGTCGGAGTCCACCACAGTTCGAGCTTCAGCTTGTTATCCTCACTGTATCCAGCCTGCTGCAGATACTGCCTTGCGAGGTCTATGTTTCCGTCACCGTACATTTCCTCGAAAACATCAATGTGGCTCCACATTCCGATCGGCACTAAGGAGTACAGTGGTTCCACAGTTCCTCTGTATACTCTCTCAGCGATGTCATTTCTGTCTATTGCAGCCGCAATGGCTTTTCTTACATTCACGTCCTTCGTTGGATATTCCGTGCTTTCATTGCCGTTGAGCACGAGATATCTTATGAAACCACCGGGAGCTTCAATCACTTTTAGGTTGGCGTTGGCTTTCAGAGACTCGATGTCTATTGGTGTAAGCGTTCTCCACGCAATGTCAATCTCTCCCTTCTCAATTGCGAGCCTGAGAGTTGTAGCATCCTTGTAGAATCTTACAACGATTCTGTCTGTCTTTGGCTTGTCACCGAAGAAATATGGGTTAGGTTCGAGGATTAACTCCTGATCTCTCTTCCACTCCACGATCTTGTAGGGTCCAACTCCTCCCGCGGTCTGGTCAGTATCAATTTCGTTTTCCTTGTATGCGGGATGGACCGGGAAGTAGGGTGGCGTGGCGAGTAGAGCGAGGAAATAGGATGTGGGCTTCTTCAACGTGAACTTGACTGTGTACTCGTCAACTGCTTCAACATCTTTCACGAAATCTGTTACGAGCCACGACGGATCGCCCTGTATTGACATGACTCTCTTAATGCTTCTGACAACATCCTGGGCCTTGCATGGTGTGCCGTCGGCAAACTTCAAGTCCTTTCGCAGGTGGAATACGTAAACCAAGCCATCATCCTGCACTTCGTAGCTTTCCGCAAGGTATGGCTCAAGTTCCGTTGTTCCGGGCTTGTACCTCATCAACCCTCCCATTACGTTGTTCAGAACTTCCCACGTGTAGAAGTCGTAAGCGTTGGCTGGGTCGAGGTCTGTTATCTTGTCAGTTACACCTATGGTTAACGCCTTTACCTCTTCCTTCTCTGCAGGTTGCTGTTGTGCACACCCAAGCAAAAGCACTGATATTGCCATTACTGCAAATACGACAAGTAGCCTCTTCATGTCATATAGCTCATGCTAAGTTTTATAACAATATCTTGACCCTTATTGACAAAAGTCACATAACCATCTTGTCAGATTAGATTTTTTATTTCAGAAATCTGCTCTTTCATTGCCTCAAGAGCTGTGTTATAGTCTGCAAAACCCATAAAACCTCCCACTACCTCTCCTTTGTTGATCAAAACAAGAGTTGGTAGCATCACAACCTCAAATTTCTCAGCCAACTCCCACTTCTCGTCCACATCCACAATCTCAAACTCGATGTTTACCTCCTTCTTAAGCCTCTCAACTACTGTCTCAAAATGCCTGCAGTAGGGGCAATATTTGCTTGTAAACACAATTGCCTTCATGCTATTTGCCCCAAAATGGATTTTCTTTTCTCTTTATCTCCAGAAACTCCAGAAAAGCATTCCTTGTATCTCCATCGAGAGAGTCAAGGAGGTCACGCTCTATTATTTTTGCATGCCTTTCAGGGACATCAACATAAAGTACTTCATCACCCTCAAGCTGTCTGCCGATTGTGACATCCTCAATCGCGACTGCAATCTCGTCTCCCGCTTTTGCAACCGCAATGTTCTTTCCTTCCTTCTGCATCGTTCTCACCGCCCCTACTTTTGTTCCATCAGGCTTGACCAAATCCACGCCTCTCTTTAACTCTCCCGCAAGCACCCTGACACCGACAATTGCTGGCTTACTCCTCCTGAAAATGAACTCTTTGAGCAGCTTTATTTTTCCGGGTTTAATCAGAGCTTCAACCTTCTGCCTTTCCCTCGCCAGTCTCTCCTCTTCCCTCCACTTGACAAAATCCTCGAGCAGAGTATAGATAATCTCATGCGAGAAAATCCTAACCCCGTACTTCTTTGCCTCCTCCTCAATTCCAGGAAGAAGCTTAACGTTGAATGCGAGAACAACCCTGTTGAGCTCATCCCTATTCGCTGAAGCATCCACCACATCCCTTTTATCAACATCTCCGACCTCCGCCTTCTTTATCGGTATGTTTTCAAGTCTCAGCTCGTTTATCAAAGCTTCAAGAGAGCCGAGAGTGTCTGTTTTAAGAACAATGCCTTCTTCATCGGTTCTTATTGCGATCTCTTCATACTCCCTCTTCATTCTCTCCTCAAAGGCCTTTACATCCTCTTCACTCTCAACAGCCTCAAACTCACTTCCAGCAAGCACATTTTCGAGGTTAGGTGCCACAATCTTTATTCCAGCAGCAGCCGTAACACTCTTCACATTCTTAAATCTGCTCTCGACCCTCATCTCTCGTACAGGCGGGGGTTTCAGGATTGCCTTGATATTTGTAACTATAACTTCATTTTTTCCAGCTATTACAATTTTATCTCCAACTTTAAGCGTTCCATCGTAAAGGATAGCATCACACGTAACGCCGAGCCCTCTCTCTTCCTTAACCTCAAGCACCGTGCCCCTTGCTTTACCGCCAATGTGAAGTCTGAGATTCTTTTCAAGGTACCTCTGCGCAAGTCCAACGAGTATTAGCAGCAATTCAGGAATACCCTCACCTTTCAGAGCAGAAATGGGAACGACTGCCACAGTCCTCGTGAAGTCACTTATTCTGTCAAATCTGTCTGCTGAAAATCCGTATCTGTACAGTTCAGCAACCAAGCTGTAAATGCGGTTTTCAAGATTTTGCCTTGCAATTTCCTCCTGCATTGCGTAGCTTTTCATGAAAGGTGTATCTTCTTGGCTCTGCCATCCCGGAATTCTGTCAATCTTGTTTGCCGCAACCACAAAGGGAGTTTTAAACGTCCTGAGAATTGACAGAGCTTCCTCGGTTTGTGGCTTGAAGCCCTCGTTCACATCCACAATTAGAATTGCAAGGTCTGCTAAAGCCCCTCCTCTCCTCCTCAAATTTGTGAATGCCTTATGGCCAGGAGTGTCAATGAAAAGAAGGCCAGGGATTTTGACCTCAACCTTCCATATATCCTTGCAGATTTGCTTGATCACATCAATGGGAACTTCAGTCGCTCCGATGTGCTGGGTTATTCCCCCAGCCTCCTTTGCAACAACCCTTGATTTTCTGATCCTGTCCAGAAGAGTTGTCTTACCATGGTCTACGTGCCCTAATACAGCCACTATCGGTGTCCTAAGCGGCTTTTCATCCTTCTTTTCCTTGCTCATCTCTCCTCGTAAATCCAGGATTCGTCAATCCTCTCGTAGTCAATTATCTCCTTCTCGTCGAAAAACAGAGATATTTCTCTCTCAGCTGATTGAAGAGAGTCAGACGCGTGGACTATATTCCTTCCCACATCTAATCCGAAATCACCTCTGATTGTTCCAACTGCAGCCTCTACAGGATTTGTGGCTCCAACAAGGCTCCTGACAACCTTTACTGCGTTCCTACCCTCAACAACCATCGCAACAACAGGTCCACTCGTTATGTACTCGACGAGGGATGAGAAAAAGGGTTTGTCTTTGTGCTCTGCATAATGGTTCTCTGCAAGTTCCCTCTTTATCCAGAGCATCTTCATCGCAACAATCTTCAGCCCCTTCCTTTCAAGTCTACTGACCACTTCTCCAACGAGACCTCTCTGTACCCCATCAGGTTTTACCATAACAAAAGTTTTCTCCATGGAATCACCTTGAGTAGTGTTTTGTCCACTTCAGCCTTCTTGCCTTCCTTCTCAGCTTGAGCATGTTTTTCTCACACTTGCCAGAACAGAAGTAAAATACTCTTCCATCTCTTCTCACATACATCTTTCCTGTTCCTGGCTCAATTTCGTAACCACAGAATGAGCAGACTCTCTTTTCCATTTTTTTCACCTCACTGCAAGCTTCCTTGCCTCTCTTGCCGTCTCCTTTATCATTATGATGTCTCCAACCTTAACAGGACCGAATACATTCCTCGTTATTACTCTACCTTTATTTTCACCCGCCAGAACTCTCACTTTTACTTGCGTAACCTCTCCGTGCATTCCCGTCCTTCCAACAAGCTCGATAACCTCGGCGGGCTGAATATCTTCTTCATCAGTCATACTACCACCCTAAATTACTTTTTGAGACCTTTGATTTTCTCAACAAGTCCTGCAAGCTCCTTTCTCATCTCACCTTCGTTGATTATCGCGGCAGAGGCACAGCTAACCTCTATCCCCACTGCTTTCCCAAGTTCGTTTTTGCTTTTTACGTAAATGTAAGGCACGTTTTTCTCCTCGCAAAGAAGGGGAAGATGCGCCACAATTTCGGGTGGGTCAACATCTGTTGCAATATACACGAGCTTTGCAACACCCCTCTCCACCGCTTTTGTAGTCTCATTTGTACCTTTTTTCACCTTCCCAGTCTCTCTTACCTTCTCAAGGAGATTCAAAGCCTCATTCTGCATATCCTCGGGAACCTCGAACCTCACGTACATATCATCACCTCCTTCTTTACATCATCATTCATCGGCTCTTCAATAACACTGGGATGCGGTTTTAAACCTTTTGGTTTAAAAAGACATCTTTCAGAAGCTGATGGGGGCAGACCGATAAGATTGCTTTTCTACGATATTACAGTGATGTGACATCTTCACGTAACAGCTTTATAGACTGTAAACTCGGATTACTTAATTCAACTTACTCCCGGTGGCAATTCGGAAAACTACTTTTCAAAGCTCTAAACAGCTTTTAATGTGGACTAAGGGAGATTACAAACCCTTCAATTTTGAGCTTAGGGATTCCAAGTCATCAACCAAATTCCAAAAAATATATAATGATTTATTTTCCAATTTTTTACATGGGGTTTGTTGGAGGGAGGAGCAAATCCGAAATCATTGACTCCTTCGCCAGATACGTTTCTCCAGCTAAAGCCAAATTTTTCTCAATGGTCGGTATAGACTTCGTTCCTGCGAGAAGGGAAGGGGTATGGTACTGGGATTTGGATGGGAGAAGATTGATGGACTGTCACTGCAACGGAGGAGTTTTCAATCTCGGCCACAGGCATCCTGAAGTAGTGAGCACTCTGAGGGAGGCTGTTGAGGAGCTGGACATTGGAAACCACCACCTTATCAGCGAACAGCGTGCAAGACTTGCAGAAAAGCTGGCTGAAGTTATGCCGGGAGATATAAGCAGAACGGTTTTCGGCGTTGGTGGCGGGGAAGCGATTGACTTTGCGATAAAGCTGGCAAGAGGGCATACTGGAAAAAAGAAGATTGTTTACGCCAGAGGCGGTTATCACGGTCATACAGGATTTGCTCTTGCTGCAGGGGATGAGAAATACAAGAGGCCCTTCGAACCGCTTGCTCCGGGATTTGTTGAAGTGCCATTTGGCAACGCTGAAGCCCTCGAAAGGGCTGTAGATTCCGAAACTGCAGCCGTGCTTTTCGAAACCATCCCCGCTACGCTCGGCATGCCCCTACCACCGGATGACTTCTATAAGCGTGTGAGGGAGATATGTGACGAAAAAGATTGCTTGATGATGGTGGACGAGGTGCAGACGGGACTTGGAAGAACTGGTAGGATGTGGGGGATAGAGCACTACAAGGTGGTTCCTGACGTTATAATCACAGCAAAGGGGTTGTCGGGAGGAATTTACCCAATCTCAGCAACGTGTTTTAAAGACGGACTTGATGATTTCATGTCGGAGAATCCTTTCATACATGTGTCAACCTTCGGTGGGGCTGAGATAGGCTGTGCCGTTGCTTTAAAGGTGCTTGAGATTACCTCAAATGAATCCTTCATGAACAACGTCAGAAAAATGGCTTCCCTTTTGTCCAATGAACTGGAAAAGATGAAGGAAGAGTTCGACTTTTTGGAAGAAATAAGACAGAAGGGGCTTTTCATCGGAATTAAGATGGTTGAGGAGGGTTTTGGACCGTTGCTGTCAATATCCTGCTACCACAACGGCATTCTTGCCGTTTATGCCAACAACGACACATCTGTGATGCAGTTCCTGCCCCCTCTTATCATCAGCCAAGAACATACAGACTACATCTCAGAGAACCTCAGAAATGCTTTGGAGATGACCTCCCAGCGGAGAGACATGGTTGAGATGATAAGGGCAATGCTATGAAGGTCGACGCAGAAATTCTGAAGGATTTTGAGGAGAGACTGAACCCAGCAAAACCAGAAAACATAAAGATTCTTGGTTACGGAGAGATAAGCACAGTCTTTGAAATTCCAGAATATCCCGGCATCGCCTTCAAGAGGATTCCGATGTTTAGATCGGTCAAGCAGGTTAAAAAATACATTGACACCTATTTTGAATACGTAGAATTGCTCAGAATGGCAGGATTAAAAATTCCCGAAAGTGATGCCATTTATGTCACAACCAGCGATGGAAGAATCGTTCTTTTTCTTATGCAGGAGAAATTAGAGGGTATTGGTAACAAAATCCTACAAAATGCAACTTTGAAGGATGCTTTAGACGTCTTCGAGAGTGTTCTGAAGGAGATGAAGAAAGTCTGGGATTTCAATGATGCCAGAAGGGAAGAAGGATTACAAATAGGACTCGACGGTCAGATTTCGAACTGGGCGATTTGTGGTGAAGATATCTACTACTTCGACACGAGCACACCGATGATTCGCAAAAATGGTGTTGACAAACTCGATACTGACATATTTTTAAGGGCATGTCCTCCGGGGGCAAGAATTCTCCTAAAAAAATTCTTCCTCCAGGAAATACTCGACAGATATTACGATTTCAGGTCAGTTGTGCTGGACATGATAGCCAACCTTTTCAAGGAGGGGAGAAGCGATTTAATTCCTCCCACCATCAACCTTGCCAACGAGTTTTTCGAGCAGCATGGATATGCCTTTGAACCCATCCAGAGGAAGGAGGTCGAGAAATACTACAGAGAAGACGCCTTTATCTGGAGCCTTTACCTCAATCTCAGGAAGATTCACCGCTTTGTCGTTACAAAAATCCTCTTCGGGAGGTATGAATTCATTCTTCCGGGTAAGATAAGGAGATAGGCTTTAAAGGGACGTGGAGGTTACCGACACTTTCAGACGTTTGTTCATTTTTAGAATTCAAAAAAGCGGCAACAATCAGGACAAAAATAGAACCAGTCCAAAACACACAACCGCAAAAAGCCTTAAATATTCTTCAGGTATCACTCAAACGGGGATCAACAATGGGCTGGAAGTCTCACGGTTTCAGGTTCAGATCAGGTAGAAAACTGAGAAAGAGAGTCAGAGAAAGAGGAATCAGAATCAGAAAGTTTCTACAGACCTTTGAGGTTGGGCAGAGGGTTCACATAGACATTGAACCAGCATCGCAGAAAGGAATGCCACACCCGAGGTTTCAGGGAAGAACTGGCCTTGTTGTGGGACAGAGGGGAAGGGCTTATCTCGTACAGATCAGAGATGGCGGCAAGATGAAGACTCTGATCGTCAGGCCGGAACATCTAAAACCGCAGAGTGGTTGAAATGTTCAAAGAGGTTAAGGATTTTGAATACATCACAATCTCTGAGGCCAAAGAGATAATGGAAGAGATCGCAAAGAAGAGGCAGGAAGAGGGAGAGCTTTTATTCGAGACGCGAAGGGCCCTTAAGCATCTCAGGCTTTTCGCCAAACTTCCTGCAGAGAAGGCAAAGGAGCTGGTCGAGGAACTTATAAAGCTACCTCAGGTCGGGAGAAGGGAACTTGCAGTCAAACTCGCGGATATAATGCCCCGTGTTCCCGACGAAGTTAGAGTTATCTACGCGAAAGAGAGAGTAACTTTAACGAGCGAGCAGATTGAAGAGATTCTTGATGTTATAGACAAGTACCGTATTTAAGAAAAACATAAATAGTTATCACGCTATTTTGAAAAAGGAGCTGATGCTATGGAAAAGCCGAGAGTAGAGAGGTCTGAAAGCAGAGATAAACTCGAGGATTACGCATACATAATTGACTTCATGCCCTATGGCCATCCTGACGATAAAAGACCAATACACAAAAGAGAACCGCTTGCTCAGGTTGTTGGAGAGAAATACTTTACACTCCTTGAGGTCAGCATTAAGAAAGGCCAATCTCCGCTCGTGATGGATAGAGTATACATAGGAAAGGGAGAAAGGGATGTTGTAAGAAAGATAAAGCGCAGGTTAAGATACGAGGACTTGACTCCAGCTGCAAAAACCGAACTACCCTACGTTCTTGAACACATAATAAAGAGTGACGAGAGAAGGTTTGTAGAGTTTTTCAACAAGGCGGATTCAATAACAACAAGAATGCACCAGCTTGAGCTTTTACCAGGTGTTGGAAAGAAGATGATGTGGGCGATAATCGAGGAAAGAAAGAAAAGACCGTTTGAAAGCTTCGAGGACATCGCAAAGAGGGTCAAGGGTATACAGCGCCCCGAAAAGCTCATTGTGAGCAGAATTATATACGAAATGCAGAACCCCCAGACCAAGTATAAATTGTTCACTGCTTGAAAAAATTAATATATTTTTTCGTTCTGCTATTTTTATGGGGATGATTGGAGAAATTACCACCTTCTTTGGAATGAGAGTGTTCACAGACGAAGGAAGATATGTTGGAAGAGTTGAGGATGTCATACTTGATCAGAATACAAGGTCAATAAGAGGACTTGCTATAACAGACTACAACAAGGGATTGATTGATTCGCACGCTAAGGGAGTTATAATACCCTACAGGGTTGTTAAGGCTGTTGGTGACATAATCATCATAAAGGACCTTTTCAAGCGGAAATCGAGGATACCTGAATACGCCATGCACGAACTCGAAGAGGAGTCTACTGGAGAAGAAGCAGAAATATAGAGATAACTATAATACAAATCCCGGCGGCAAGTCTGAAATCAATTTTCTCTTTTAAGAGTAGGCTCCCGAAAATAGCTGAAAATACCGGCGAGGTGGCAGATGGCTGAACAACGCTCCATGAACTTGACAACTTTATTGCTGTAAGGAAGACTGCCACACCCGAAAAGGACAGGAAGCCGCCAAACACACCTGCATAGATTATTGAGTCTTTTTTCACTATCTCGTCTCTTTTTGCCGTGAAAGATAGCAGGATCAGACACAAGAGCATTCTTGTAAATGCCACCACAGATACCGGAAGCCTATCAGTCAGAAAATCGAGGGTCAGAATGGCGAGAGACCACGAAAATGCTGCGAGCAAAGCGAAGAAAAGGCCCGAAGACCTGAAATCTCCACCTCCTCTGCCATAGATAATATACACAGCCAAAAAGACTAAAAGAGCTGATAGAAGGGTATTGGGCTGGATTCTAGCACCGTAAATCACAGTCGAAAACAGGACAACATAAATCGGATACGTAGAAGCTGCTGGAAGAGCAACACTAACTGGTGCCCTTTTCAAAGCAGCAAAGTAACTCAAGTCCCCGATATAAAAGGAGAGGATTGCCGAGATTACCAATACTATTGCTGTATTGAAATCAATCACTGTTCTGGGCAAATCAATTAGTGCAAGAGGTAGAAAGAAGAGTGTGGCAAATAGGGTTCTGTGAAAATTTGCAGTGAAAACTGAAACTTCAGCCACACCTTTTCTATACGCTACCCCATTTAGTGCCCAGCATACAGCCGCGGTTAATGCCAAAAGTATCTCTATCACACCGCCGTTAATGTTCAGACGTATTATATACGTGCTGTAAATTTCTATAACTGTTAATCATTGTTTATAGCAAAGAAACTTAAATTTTTTTATAATTCCATTTAAACCACTAAAATCCGCGTCTATAGTAAGTTTCAGACTTGTTGCATCTTTTAATGCAAAAATCACAAGATTTATATATGAAAGACTGCCATCATGAGATGCACAAGAGGTGATGCAGATGAGTGAGGCAAAAGATTTGATTCAGAAAATGTGTGAACTCCAGAACAGCAATGAAGAAATCCAGAAAGAAATGGCTGGATGGAGCGGAGTTGTACAGTACAAACTTGATGGTGAGGAGTTCTACGTTGAGTACAAAGCAGATGGAACCTGTGAGTTTAAAGAGGGTGTCCACCCATCCCCAACTTTCGCAATAGTTGCCCCACCAGATTACTGGGCTTCAGTTATTAAGGGGCAGGAGGATGCTGTCAGCGGTTTCATGATGGGTAAATACAAGATCGAAGGAAACATAATGGAAGCTCAGAGGCTTGCTGGAATTGTCAAGAAGTTCCAAGGCAAGTTCGACCTCTAATTTTTCTTTTTTTAAAACCAAAGATTTTTAACCCCTGAATTTTCAACTTAGAGAGTGGCCAAGTGTGATATTTGTGGTAAAGAAATAACGCTCCCTTTCAGATGCAAGTACTGTGGGGGCACATTTTGTGATGAACACAGGTTGCCGGAAAGTCACGATTGTGATGGGCTTGATGAGTACTGGAATGTCCCTGTGAATGTCAAGAGAAGACTATCGTCAACTGCAAAAGGGAGTGGTTTCAAGATACCAAACTATGGAGCGAACAATACAGTGTTGATAATTTGCACCATTCTGTTCTTTATCTCCCTCATAGCACCACTCCAGATGGTGAACCTCTTTGCACTTCATCCTCGAATTGAAGTTCTTTCAACAAGACCCTGGCAGATTATTACGAGCATGTTTCTCCACGTTGAATTCTGGCATTTCTTTGTCAACATGTTCGTGCTACTTTTCTTTGGCACAGAACTCGAAAGAAGACTTGGAGACAGAAAGTATCTTGAGATATTCTTCGCTGCAGGTCTCGCAGGAAATTTTGGGTATATCGCCTATTCCTACGCTGTTGGAAGTTTTTCTCCTGCACTTGGAGCATCTGCTGCGATTTTTGGTGTCATGGGCTGTTTGGCGATGATTGCTCCTGAAATAAGGATAATAATATTCCCGATTCCGATACCCATTGGGATAAGAACCGCTCTTCTACTCTTTGCAGTCTATGATTTCTCTATGATGTTCGCCAGCTATACCGGAGTTTTTTACACAAACGTCGCCAACATCGCCCACCTTGCAGGACTTGCAGTTGGGTTATATTATGGAAACATGATTGGCAGGAGGGGTAGAGCTAAGCATGGGTTCTTTTACTAAACCGATAGTCTGGAGGGAGAAGGAGAGGCTGGATGACAGAATAGCTGATTGTCTTACAATTATACTCCGCACGAGAGGGTGTAGATGGGATAGCTGCTACATGTGCGGATACACGAACGATGCCTATCCCGCAACGAGAGATGAGCTTATCCAGCAGATTGATATGGCTCTGGAGGAAGGTGGTGCAGAGGTGGTCAAGATATTTACTTCTGGCAGCTTCTTTGACGATGCAGAAGTCCCCATGGAAGTTCGCGCGTATCTGCGTGACAGGATCAGGGATATGGGAGCTAAAAAGCTGATAGTCGAGAGCAGACCAGAGTTTGTGGAGAAGGAGAGGCTGGATGATTTCAAAGGAGTAAACCTTGAAGTTGGGATAGGTCTCGAGACTGCGGATGACGAAATCAGGGAGCTTTGTATAAACAAAGGTTTTAGTTTTGAAGACTTTGTGAGGGCTACTGAAACTCTCAAAGAGATGGGATTCAGGGCTAAGTGCTACCTGCTTTTGAAACCCCCATTCCTTTCGGAGAGGGAGGCAATCGAGGATGCAGTCAAATCCATAAAGGCTGTGAAAAACTATGCCGATGTTGTCTCCCTCAACCTCACGAACGTTCAGAAGGGCACACTCGTCGAGAAACTGTGGAGAGCAAAGCTTTACCGACCTCCGTGGTTGTGGAGTGCAGTGGAGGTTCTTAAGAAGGCAAAGGATGTTGGAGTTGAGATACTCTGCGACCCGGTTGCTGCTGGGAAAAAGCGAGGTCCACACAACTGTGGGAAATGTGACGCTGATGTGTCCAAGGCTATAAGAGAATTTTCCCTTACCCAAGATGCGAAAAAGCTTGAGGATATCAAGTGTGAGTGCATTTTAAAGTGGGGAAAGGTTCTGGAGCTTGAAAGTTATTCAAGGATTCCTCTGCTATAATTTAATCCGTTAAAACCACTTTAACGCAAGCACAACCTCAACCGATAAAGCATGAACAGATACCGAAAAATTTTTATATCAAATCCCTAACGCTGGGTTAGTAACAAACCTACAGTAAGCTGTCCGAAAAAGGTAGGAGGTGGTCGAAGTGATATTCCTGTTGTTGTCGCTGATGGGTGTGGGGATGTTTCTTGGGATTCTCGTTTCGGGAGTGGTAGCCTTGTTGGGAGTGTTGCTCCTCGCAGCACCATTCTCGTTGCTTAGTGCTGGCGCGTTGATACTGAATGTGCTGAATTTCGTGATCCTGTTCATAGTTATGTTTGGTGGATCGGTATTGGGGATGCTTAGTTTTATCTGAAATCAAAATTTATTTCATAACTCTATCATATCCCGTTCAATCCAGACCTCTTGTCTACATCTCCCATAAAACTTTACAGAAGTTTAAAAGAGATTTGAAGAAGAGATACAAAAATCAGCCAGAAGGTTTTACATTAAGGAGTAATTCTCCACAAAACTGGAAATTAATAAATATTGCATCTTCATCCAACATCTGATGAGTCTGCCATCAAAGGAAAATTTCTCAGAGTGGTACCACGAGGTCATTCAGACGGCAGAAATTATGGATGTCAGGTATCCGGTGAAAGGGCTTTACGTCTGGTTCCCCTTTGGTTTCAAAATAAGGCAGTTCGTCTATTCGAAGCTGAGAGAAATTATGGACAGAGAACACGATGAAGTTTACTTCCCCGCCCTCATTCCAGAAACTGAGCTTGGCAAGGAAGGAGAGCACATAAAGGGTTTTGAGGACGAAGTTTACTGGATCACACACGGTGGCTTAACTCCTCTGGACGTAAAACTGGCTTTAAGGCCAACCAGCGAGACTGCGATGTACCCAATGTTCAAACTGTGGGTGAGAAACCATGCAGACTTGCCTCTGAAGGTCTACCAGATTGTAAACACCTTCAGATACGAAACAAAGCACACAAGACCATTAATCCGACTCAGGGAGATAACATCATTTAAGGAGGCACATACAGTCCACAAGAACTTTGAGGAGGCAGAGGAGCACGTTAAAAAAGCCATTGGATTTTACAAGGAATTCTATGACTTCCTCGCCATTCCTTACATGGTCATCCGTCGCCCTGAGTGGGACAAGTTTCCCGGAGCAGCCTATACTATAGCCTTCGATACAGTAATGCCTGACGGAAGAACTCTGCAGATAGGAACAGTGCATCACCTTGCAGACAATTTTGCTAAGACCTTCGAGATAAAGTATGAGGCGCCAAATGGAGAGCACTATTATGCCCATCAAACATGCTATGGCATTTCTGAGAGGTGCATAGCTGCACTTATCAGCATCCACGGTGACGATCAGGGTTTGGTTCTACCCTTCGAAGTTGCCCCCATACAGATCGTTGTGATTCCAATTCTCTACAAGGGTAAAGAAGAGGCTGTGATGGACGCATGCAAAAAACTTGTTGATAAACTGGCATCTTTCAGAGTTATCCTTGATGACGGTGAAGAGAGACCGGGAGCAAAGTATTACAAATGGGAGCTTAAAGGTGTGCCAATCAGATTCGAAATAGGGCCGAGAGATGCAGAGAAGGGAGTTGCTGTAGCATCTTTCAGAGACGAAAAGAAGAAGTTTGAAGTTTCAATAGATGAAATCAACGATGATTTGATCTGGCAGTGGGCTCAGATAATGAGAGAGAGGCTCTTTACTTCAGCAGCAAACAGGATTCTTGAAAAGATAAAGATTGTAAAGTCACCCGATGAGCTGAAGGAGTGGGTAGGAAAGGGTGTTGCTATCTTCCATCTCTGTAATAACGAAGATTGTGGTCTTTCGCTCGAAGAGCATGGTGGAAGTCTTCTTGGCTGGTTTGAGGAGGTGCCAGAGTGGATCAATCTCGATGTTGAGGGCGAGTGCATTGTGTGTGGTAGCAAGGGTAAAGTTGCGGCTCTCGCGAGGACTTACTAATATTATTCGTTTTAAAAATACATATTTTTCTCCGTAATGGTTAAAAAAGGAGTGAAAAATCATGTTTTGAATTAAACTGATTAAAATCTATCTGAAATCTTTTGAAACGACCATGTCATCGCTTTTTGGATGGATTTTTCACCTCTGAAAACTCTTTAAAATCATCGAAAAATTTAAAAGTCATGCCAACTCAAAATCTTTTCAGCCAGATTCGTGTATGATCGTTATATTTAGACCAAGTCTGATAAAACCTGACACAGAATGTGCAAAACGCTCCAAATTCGAATATATCCTGTAAGGAGGTGATAAAAATGGAGGGTGATAGCGATGATAGTCGGTCGGCATATTATAGCCGAACTTTATGGAGTAAAGGAGGAGTTGATAGCAAGGGAGGAGACTGTACGCGCTATCGTAGAGGAGGTGGTGGAGCAGGCTGGACTTACGAAAGTAGGCAGTATTTATAAACAGTTTAACCCACATGGTGTTACGGGAATAGTTTTAATTGCCGAAAGTCACGTTTCTATTCACACTTGGCCTGAATACGGGCTTGTGAACCTCGACATTTTTACCTGCGGTGATACAAGCAAGGTCGAGAAGGCTTTCAAACTGTTCCTCGAAAGACTTAAACCGAAATCCTACCGTCATTACGTTCTCGACAGGGGCTGATATCGTGGACAGAATAGAGCGGCAGATAATGCAGAGGCTCCTCGGAGGAGAAGTTAGTGTTTACGAGCTTATTGACTGGCAGGACGCGTCTTTGAAGGAGTTCTTCAACATCCTTAACTCTTTAAAGAAAGACGGGCTTTTAAAAATGGAAAATGGTAGAATATCCCTTACAGAAAAAGGCAGGGATAGAGCGGTAAAAGAGAGGTTGAAGTACGTCGGTAGGCTGAGATGTGAAAATTGTGAGGGTACTGGCTTTGAGATAAGCAAATTTTTCTCCGAAATTCTCAAAAAATACAAGGAAATAGCTGCGAGAAGACCCGAAGCGATTGAGATGTACGATCAGGGGTTTATAAGCCTCGAAGGTGTAATAAGAAGGGTCCAGTTTATCTACGAGAGAGGAGACCTGAACAGCAGGATTTTTGTCGTTGGAGATGATGACTTACTCAGTATCGCTTCAGCCCTAACCGAGATGCCCGAAAAAGTTGCCGTTGTGGACATTGATGAGAGGCTTATAAACTTCATAAACAGGATTGCCGAGGAATACTCGCTGAATGTTGAGGCTTTTGTTTACGACGTTCAGCAGGCTTTTCCCGACGATTTGAGAAGGAAGTTCGATGTTTTTGTAACAGACCCTGTTGAGACGGTTCCGGGTTTGAAGCTGTTTCTATCAAGGGGAGTTTCAACCCTTAAAGGTGTAGGATGTTCTGGATACTTTGGAATAACAACGCTGGAGGCTTCGAGGAAGAAATGGTATGAGATACAGAGGATGATACACGAAATGGGCTTTGTTATCACAGACATAATCAGGAAGTTCAACGTTTATCCAGAGGATGAAAAGAACTTTTTCAGATTTCAGGATAAATTACCGATTGTCAAGCAGCTTAACGTGAGAATTGATTACAACTGGTACAAGTCCAGCCTTTTCAGAATTGAAGCTGTTAAAGACCCTAAGCCCATAGTGGAGGGGGAGATGGTGATAGACGAGAAAGTCTATAAAGACGACGAAAGCTGGGCAACTCCCTACTGACTATTTCTCTCCAATTTTCATCAGGATGGGTGAGATGATCAAAAGACCGAAGGAAATAAGTATATAGCTGGCAGCTGCAATAATATCAAATTCTGTCCCTGCAGCAACTCTCCCAACCATAACTGCTGGACTTTTGGCCTTTGTTACAAGCAATGGTAAGAGTCCGGCAGCAAATATTGAGAAAACCAGCTGTGCTCTCTCCCTGTCTTTGAAGTAAGCAGCAGTGAAATATGCGATTGCTATAAAGAGTGCAGAGATTGATGCTGATATTACAAGTGCTTCAACAGGTTTCGCAATATCAATTCCGTTGATGGAGAGCAGTGAAAGCCAGATTACTGTCAGGGATGTGGAGAAAATAAAGGGTGTGAGAATTTTGGCCATTGAGATTTTGAAAGGTGTGAGTGGGGTAGATAGAAGTACTTCAAGTGCTCTCGTCTGAATTTCCTCGCAGACTGAGTCTATGGTTAGTCCTGCAGCCACCACCGCTGTTGTTACTGCGAGAAGTGGAATCAAAATAAGATATATAAACTTGAAAATCGTCGAGGAGCCAGAAGGAACTTTTACCTCTACACCATCAGCAAACACCTTCAGGTCGAGGTTCGGAACCCCGAACTCTTCCCTCAGTTTCTCCTCATACTCAACCAAATCTTTTTTCAGAGATGTTAGAACCTGAATTGCCTTTATATCATCCTCCGGCAGGATTACGTCAATGTACGTCAAGTTTCCAACTTTTGTAATGAACAGTACCGCGTCAACCCTCCCTTCTGCCAATGCTCTCATGGCAGTTCCCGCATCAACACATTCACCAGCAATGGAGCAGTCTCCGACAACCGCAATTCTGGCATTCCCTGAATAACCGAGATAATCCGGATTGTAAAGTATTAGTAGGCCGAATGTTATGACAGAGGATATGCTGGCAATGAATATTAGAAGGAACACTATGCTGGCAAAAGTTCTCTCTCTAAGCATCAGCGTTATGTCCTTTTTTATGATCTCAAACAAGCAGCATCACCACCACGTAGTTGTAGATCGCGTGAATAGCTACTGCAAGGCTGAGGGCGTATGGGACGAAAGAGTAGCTCTTCCTGACGATCGAAGCAAAGAGGATTGCTGTTAGTAAGTGGAGGGCGAGAGGGAACACGAGATGCTGACCGAGGAAAGCAAGACTATACTCCTGAAGAACATTTGCTACAATAAGGAACTTCTCCCCGGTGAAAAATCCAAGGGCTGTGGCAATAGCCCTTCTCATACAGGGCTGAGAAACTATAATCACTCCCTTTATGATTTCCTCAACAATGGCGACACTTACAATTAAAGCCGGAATCATGAGAGCCTGTGGGAGTATAAATACAGTCATCACTGCAAATATCTCAGCCATTAAGGCAAAGGATACGGAGAGAAATGCGAACAGAAAAGCTTGATAGGAATTTCTTACGCTGAGTCTCGAGATTTCGATAAGCTTTGCAATCATTGACCTCCCATGAGCTATATCCGGGTTGAGAGCCTTCGTGCTAAGGTAGAAAAGGATTGCAGCCATGACACCGAGGTGAGCGAATGATACCAAAGCATCCCAAAGGTTAACAGACTCCCCTCTCAGATGCGAAAGGAGCAGGGTTATGGGGGAAATTTTTGACAGTGGTATCGCAGTTGAAAAAACGGCTGGAATGAAGGCATAAATTGTTATCAGAAGTGAAACGACGAGCAGAAGAAAGGTTGCTTCCCTGTAACTTCTCGAAATCATCACAACAAAGCTCTGAGCAGTGAAAAGGAGGAATATGACAGGAAGAGCGAAGATAAACGCCATTGGACTGTTTAGGAGTAATGAAACGGCTAATGCAGATATGAAAGAAAGACTTAAGTAGGGAAGGAGTTTTCCCAGCAAAATATCAACACGACCGACTGCAGAGAGCATAACCTCAAGTCTTCTCAGCAACTTGTCTTCAAGTAGAGATGAGGAGAAGACCTGAACTGTGAAGTAGGATGGAATGATGAAAAGGAATGCGAGAACCATCTTCTCCACGAGGCTGGGAGTCTTAATATCCTCTGGCGGTTTGTAGTTCGTGGTATTGATGGTAGTTTTGTTGACCTCTACGCCTTTTCTTACCTTCTTCTCTGTCTGATTTTTACCCTTCTCTACCCCTGCCTCTCTCTGTGTAGTCTCGTATCCAGACTGAGAAAGATTCACGGTGATATACTTCACACTCACAAGGACAGGATGTGCGAGTTTACCATATTTTTCTTCAATAATCTCTCTATGCTGCTCCTTTAGTGTCTGAATAAGCTCATCAGCAGCAGCCAGACTCCTGTCCGTTTTTTTCACAAAAATACTGCTACCGTCAAAATAGACATCCGGATCGTCTGAAAGGATAAAGGAGTGGTCATTAATCAGAACATTTGTAGAGTATATTCCCGAATCCGAATCTATTCCAGTGGTAACCGAAAGGTAACTAACGATGAGAGCAAATAGCGAGGCAAGGGTTATCAGTAGCATGCTACCCTTGCCATATCTTCTTCTCGATTTTCTGAGCTCGAACCTTGCAACCCTCAGCACACCTTTCCTAACTAACTCAGGGATTTAACTTTTAAGGGAAACCTGATAAAGCCTAACAGTCAACCTCATATCATGTGTGAGTCAAAGGTGTTGTTATCAGGCAGTGATGAAACTTTAATGGAAGATGTTGTTCGTATAGTTGTGGAAGGAGAAAAAATAAAAATGTGGGACATCCTCGGTGATTACAGAGAGGTAAAGGGCAGAGTTGTTGAGATGGATCTTGTTGGACATAAAATAGTCGTGGAGGGATATGATGAAAGTTAAGGTAGCGATAAATGGTTACGGGACGATTGGAAAGAGGGTGGCCGACGCTGTTAGCCTTCAGGACGACATGGAGGTTGTCGGAGTAACAAAAACACGCCCTGATTATGAGGCCAAACTTGGGTCGAAAAGATATCCACTTTACGTTGCAAAACCTGAAAATGTTGAACTTTTTGAGAAGGCAGGGATTGAAATCCAAGGGACAATTGAAGACTTGCTTCCAAAGGCTGACATCATTGTTGACTGCAGTCCCAACAAGGTTGGAGCGGAAAACAAGACGAAGTACTACGAAAAGGCTGGTGTAAAAGCCATATTTCAGGGTGGAGAAAAAAAGGATGTGGCAGAGGTCTCCTTCAATGCCCTCGCCAACTACGACATGGCAAAGGGGAAAAGATACGTCAGGGTTGTGAGCTGCAACACGACTGGACTTACGAGGTTGATTTATCAGCTCAAAACTAACTTTAAAATAGGTAGAATCAGAGCAACAATGCTCAGAAGGGTCGTTGACCCTAAGGAGGACAAAAAAGGTTTGGTTAATGGAATCATGCCCGATCCCGTCGCCATACCCTCTCACCACGGGCCAGATGTTAAAACCGTCATGCCAGACGTTGATATAGTGACCACGGCCTTCAAATTACCCACAACCCTCATGCATGTCCACTCCCTCTGCATTGAGCTGAAAGAAGATGCATCACCCAAGGATGTTATCAGTGTTCTTGAGCAAGAGCCAAGGATAATGCTTGTCTCCGCCGGAGACGGTTTTACATCCACGGCGAAGGTAATTGAGTTTGCGAGAGAACTCAGGCTGAGGTATGATCTTTTTGAAAACATTGTGTGGGAGGAGTCCATTGGCATAGACGGAAACGACCTTTTTGTTACCCAAGCTGTGCATCAGGAGGCAATAGTCGTTCCTGAGAATGTAGATGCTATCCGAGCAATGTTCGAGCTTGCTGAGAAAGAAGAGAGCATAAAGAAAACAAACGAGACTCTCCGTATTCAGAAAGTTTTTTAAAATTTTTTGATACACAATCCCCATGGACGTTCAGACGAGAAAGTCAATCCTCTGGGATGCCTTCGAGGAGCTGAAAAACAAGTGGAGTGTTGACGAGAGATTTCTTGAACAGAAGGAGGAGGAAGAACCTACGATTGACGGTCTGCCTGAGAGCAGAGTTAACGATCTTATGGCAATCAAGGAAAAATACCAGCTTGATGATCTTGAATTTCTGTTCATTGTCGGCACAGCAGTTGGATTGTATCAGGGTCAGAAGCACGTAAAGGATTTGCTTCAGAAAAAGATGTCAACGATTAATGAGTTCGTGTCGTCTCTCATAGGCAGAGAGCTGTAAGCATGAGGTAAGCATGAGGTTTGCCTTCAAAGTGGCATATTTCGGAGAAAACTTCCACGGAAGCCAATATCAGCCGGACCAGAGGACGGTAGAGGGAGAAATCATCAATGCACTAAGGAAGCTTGGGGTTGAAAAGCCGAAGGTAAAGAGTGCTGGCAGAACTGATGCCGGGGTTCATGCTTACGGCCAAGTCATAACCTTCGATTCTGAGGAAAAGGTGTTTCCGAGAATGCTGAACTCGGAACTGCCAGAAGACATAGTTGCATGGGCATGGGCTAAAGTTCCAGAAACCTTTGATCCGAGAAGAGCAAAAAGTAGGGTTTACACTTACGTGATGTACGGCTCAGATTTTGACATTTCAAGCATGAGGAAAGCTGTGAAGGAACTTATTGGAGTTCACGATTTCTCGAATTTCACAAGGAAGTTTGGGGAAGGCGAGAACTGCGTTAGAGAGATTTACAGCGCAGACATAAGAGCGGACAGGGAGTTCATTATCTTCGAGATTGAGGGAAACGCCTTCACATGGAACATGGTAAGATGCCTCGTTACAGCACTCATAGAGATTGGAAAGCAGCACAGGAGTGTTGAGTGGTTCAGAGACCTTCTGAATCCGGAAAAATACAAGGAGAGAGTGGAGCCAGCTCCACCCTACGGTTTGATCCTCAAAGATGTGAAATACGATGATGTAGTATTCGAAGTTGATGATTATGCATTCAAAACGCTGCAATCGAGAATCGAGAGAAGAATAGCCTACAACGGGACGCTTTTCAAGCTTTTCTCTCTTTTCAGGCAAACCTGAACTTTCTAATTCCTGAGAATATGAGCACGGCAGCAAGTTTTCTCATTCCGGGTATTGGATAGTCTCCGTATCTCACAACTATATCTCTGTTCAGATTTTCTATCATCGAGATTGAGGAGAACAGTCCCTCCATTGTTATTTCCTCCGGCTTTCCTGCAAAAAGTAGCAGAGCTGATTTCGAGGTTTCCACGTCACCGTTTATGCTGACATTCCTCAAAGCCTCCTCAGTAAGCTCAATCATTCTTCTCGTCCTCAAAGCCTTTAAAGCGCTTTCCCGCTTGAAGATAAGGGATTTCAAGTCCAACGGTATTTTCCTCTCTGCTATTCCAGCAATGGCGAATCCATCACCTCTCAACGCGTTAAAGACGTCAGAAGTGTCAACAACAACTTCTCCGGCAACCTTCTTTTTCAAATCTATCTCCCCTGCCAGCGAGATGAGATTCATCACCCTTAGAATCTTTCGCTCAACACCTACATCCCCTTCAAAGAGGATTAGAACGTCAGCAGAATCTCGCAAACTTCTTATTCTCTTCTTGATTTCCCCGATACTTGATGTATCAAGCTGAGGGACAAGAGCAAGGGCGATTACAGTTTCACCTGTCATTTTCTTCAATCTCTCACAGAGTTCGAGTGAAGTTAAGTAACCAAAATCATCCTCTAAGGATGTTATCACTAAACTACCCTCAAATATTTCGTAGAGGGACGTTACTTTGTTTACAAACCCACTAACGTCCCCTCTCAGACCATGGACGTAGAATTTCCTGTCCTCTTTCAACGAAACGCTTCTCAAGTGTTCCTCATTGTTCAACACACAGAAGCACTTGAAAAGGGACACTCTATTAACTTTAACCCCCTTTTTATGGAGTAGTTCAGCGATCTTTGCCCCTCGCAATCCTGAGCCTATCGTCAGTAATCTCATTTTCCCAATATTCTCAAGAAGTTTAAAATATTTTTAGTTTGAGATAGTGGAACAGAGAGATTAAACTGTAGACAGAGTAGATCAGAATGCCTAAGAAGGGCGCAAAGAAGTAAATCTTTTTTGGTTTCTCTATGTATTTCATTGATCTGACAAAAATTGCTGTGGATGTCAGGAACAGCAACAGAAAGAGGCAGAGTGACAGTATGGGGTGAATAAAGGCAGAAGGTATTGGTATCAAAGCTGCCATCCAGATTAAAGAATCAGTTGGGAAAGCCCCGACTTCGTGGGCAGCCTCTGCAGCACCCTTCGCTCTCGCCATCTGCCACGTATGAACTTCACCGATACTCTCCGGAAGAGATACAAAGACTTTTGCGTCAGTTAACTTCTGTCTCAACCTTATTCCCTTCTTTCTTAGAATCAGGGAGAAACCGTAATCTTCAGCCCTCCGGCTTTCGGGATACTTGACTCTCTTGAATATCTCAACTCTCTCAGCTTTGTTGTTGCCTGGAATGTGCATTTCAGCAAGCTTTGGCACTATCGCGTGAATTGCATGATACCAAGCAAAGGCGTGGGCAAAAAATCCTCCCCTGACAACCGGCAACCCCCCAGCAGCATCAGCAGACTTCAGGCAATCCAGCATTTTTTCCACATAGTCCGGGAAATATACGTTTTCGGAATCGCCCCAAATCACGACATCGTATTTTTGCTTCAATGCATACTCACATGCCTCAACTCTTGCGTATCCCGTCCCTCCAAGCTTCTCCTGAACTTTAAATTGGATACACGGGTTGGAGTAGGCTTTGACAACTTCTTCCGAATTGTCGGTCGAGAGTCCATCAAGAACAAGGACATCAAAGTCCTCACAGAGCCTTGCCGACTGATTGAGCAGCGATTCGATGCAACTCTTCAATCCTTCTGCGTTATCTTTGTTCAGTATAACCACCAACGCCTTCATGTTCTCACGATGTTGCGCGCAAGAGCCTTAGCCTGAGCCATTACGGCATCCATGTTGAGATACCCCCACCCTCCAAATCTGCCGAAGGGTATGATATTTTTCTCCCTTAGATAAACCCTTATCTTCTCAACTGCCTTTCTGTAGTGGTGGTTGTAGACAACGTAAGCGTGCTCCCACTCCCAAGCCCTACAAACCTCCACATTGAAATCGAATCCTACATCTATGAGGTCACCGATAACCCTCTCACAAATATTACTGATTTTTTCACCCGGTTTCCTCGATATCTCTGCTATAATTGTAGAACAGCCATCTGGAGCCATGTATGGACTGTAGTTGCTAAGAAAGGCGATTCTGTGGAAGATAATATCAGATTGGGGGAAATAAAGCCAGTGAAAATTCGGCACCCTATCTTTAATCCCGAGCCCGACAACTGTTAGCGAGTTGTAGTCAAGTTTCTGTATCTCTCCCTCAATTTCATCGCAATCCATAATTTTCGGTAGATGGGTTAAGGGGGCGGTATAAACAAGCTTGTCAAATTCATACTGACCCCTTGTTGTTTCAACAACCACCTCACCCTCTCCTATCTCAATCTTCCTGACACCCTCACTCACCCTGACATCAACCTTTTCAGCCAAACTCTTCGCCAGAGTTTCTATTCCTCCCTTGAGGGGATAAAAAAATCTCAACTGGTGGGTGTATCCCTCCGTCTCAATGCCGACTGCTGATCTGAGAATGTCATCAACTGGGGGGTTTGGAACTCTTCCCCCAACCCAGTCAAGGGATATCTCCTCCAAATTCCTCTTCCATATTTTCTCATTGTAGGGTTTGAGATACCTATCAGTAATTTCTCTCCCAAAAACATAGTAAAACCACTCTAATAGGTTTTCCGGCTCTTTTTTCTCCCTTATCATGTTTTCCACAAAGTCCTTTAAGATTTGAAATCTCTCCTCAGCCGGAAGCATTGAAATGCCATTTTCAAAAGGATACTTTATAAACTGGTTATTGTAAAAGATGAAAGTTCTTCTTCTGTGCTCGACGTAATTCCCAATTGTCGCCAGCATCTCGAAAAGTGTTTCGTCGTCTTTTGAAAATATTATGTGGGAGCCTCCAGTATCAAATGTATAGCCTTCAATGGTATCTGTTCTAAGCAAACCTCCTGGTCTGCTTTCAGATTCAAAAACTACTGCATTTTTAATATTGTTTGCAATGGCAAGACCTGATAGCCCAGCTCCAACGATGCCGATTTTGCTCATCAATTGCACAAGATATTCTGGCAATTTAAATTTGTTTGGAAGCGTAAAGGATAAGTTACTTAAGTTTGTGAAGCAGAATAAAATTCGGAGGGAGATATTGAGTGGCAAATCGAGCGCAAGGGCAGCAGTGATTGGTATTTTAATCAGTATCGTAGTTACGGTAATCATCTTCAAGTATACCGAAAGTGAGATTACGTGGAGTGTTCTGAGGAGGGCAAACTGGATTTATCTCCTTCTTGCATTTCTGATGCAGGTTTCTTTCTGGTTGCTCTGGGCGTTCAGACTCAAGCTACTCACAAACTATCTCGGTTACAAGGTCTCATATTTCCACTCTTTGGAAATAACAATGGCAAGCATGTTTACTGCAGCTATAACCCCATCATCAGCAGGAGGAGAACCGGTTAGAGTTAAAATGTTGTCAGACAGAGATGTTGATGTTGGAACTTCAGCGTTTATAGTGCTCGCTGAGAGAATACTTGATTCCATGTTTTTCTCCTCTGCCCTTCCCGTATTTCTGATAATAACAGGTTTTTCTACCAGCTTCGGATTCAAGATTGCTGTTGTTTTCACTACACTTCTTGCCATTTTCATCTATATGCTTTTCAGAATATTCAGAAACGAGGCAAGTATTGACAGGTTTTCAAAAATACTTTACAGATTAGTGAAATGGTTCAATGAAGAGAAGGCAGAGAATTACTCCAGCGTTTTCTCAAGAGAGCTGAGAAGATTTAGAGAGGCAACAATTCAGATGCTGTCGAACTCGTTGAGTGGTATCTTTGTGCTTTACATTCTGACACTAATTTTATGGTCTGCAGGATTCATGGTTCCGTCTTTCATCCTTTTGTCTCTCGGCTACGACCCCTACTTCCTCTACTCATACACAGCACAGCTTATAATCGTGATAGTATCTCTTGTTCCACTCACTCCCGGCAGCAGCGGTATTGCAGAGGTCAGCATGGCTTACCTCTACTCAAACTTTGTTGACACGAACATACTCGGTGTTCTTGTAGCGCTATGGAGAATAATCACGTATCATGCAAACATATTCTTCGGGGCGCTTTTTGTGAATTACAGCCTAATAAAATCGAGGATATTAAAAAGTAAGAGTGTTAACTGACATAACTTTCGTCATCTTCAAATCCAAAGCTCATATCCTGAAGCATTTTCGTCGCAAGTCCCATAAGGACTTTATCATCTCCTACAATCTCCCTAATCAGCATCAGAGAGGCAGATTCTTTAAGTTCAAAACTCTTAATACCTTCAAGTAATGTCAAAAGTCTGGAGGCAAGCTTGTATATTTCTGCAAGCTTGACGTCATCTTCTCCCTCAACCTCTTCTTCATCATCCTCCATTAAAATATACTCAAATTCATCCATGCTAAATTTTAACCGCACGGCTTAATTTAAGCTTTTCCGTAAAAAGATAAATTACTAAACTGTAAATTCCACTGATGGATATTCCGAGGATTGTTATAGCTGGCACGAGCAGCAAAGTTGGGAAGACGATGGTTTCCATCGGTCTAATGAGGGCTCTGGTAAACAGGGGCTATGTTGTGCAGCCCTACAAAGTAGGTCCGGATTTTATTGACCCCGGTTTTCATCATCTTGCCACTGGCAGATACTCGAGGAATCTTGACAGTTTTATGCTCAGCCAAAGCGCCATCCTCGAGACATTTGTTAGAAATTTTAGAGGTGCAGATATTGCGGTTATTGAGGGCAAGACAGGTTTGTATGATTCTTCGGATGCTGTAAGTGAGAAGGGAAGCGTTGCAGAGGTTAGTAAAATTTTGAGAGCTCCAGTAATCCTTGTAGCAAATGTTGAAAGGTTGAACAGAACCTCTGCGGCGATAGTTCTTGGCTACAAGGTCTTTGACCCTGAGGTAGACTTGAGGGGGGCGATACTTAACAGAGTTGGAAGCGAGAGGCATGCGAACAAAGTCCGGACTGCTGTCGAGAAGCTTGCAAAGGTTAAGGTATATGGAGTAATTCCAAGAAAAGATGTTAGAATGCCTTACAGGCATCTTGGGCTGGTTACTGCATACGAAAGAGGAGATATTGACGAACTCATAGACAATGTGGCCAGTATAATTGAGGAGTGTGTTGACATTGATGCGATCGTTGAACTTGCGAATAACGCTCCACCCATTGACGCGTTTGCCTACGATGAGAGAGAAAGGGGCAAAGAAGATGGAGAGAGAGACCTCAAGATAGGGATACTGAGAGACGAAGTTTTCTCCTTCTACTATCAGGATAATCTGGATGAACTTTCGAAGTACGCTGATCTTGTTTTTATTGACGCATTGCGGGACAGAAAGCTTCCAGATGTTGATGCGCTCTACATCGGCGGTGGATTTCCAGAAGTATTTGCCGATAAGCTTGAAGGGAACAAAAAGTTGAGAGAGAACATATACGAATTTTGCGATTCTGGAAAGCCCGTTTATGCAGAATGTGGTGGACTCATGTATTTGGGAGAGAGTATTGACACTGGAGAAAGTGAATATGAAATGGTTGGTTTTCTACCCCTGAAAACAGTTATGTTCAAGAAGTTTCAGGCTCAGGGCTACTCCATTTACCGGGCAGTGAAAAGCTGTCCGATAGCGAAAAGAAATCAGAACATTACTGGGCACGAGTTTCACTACTCAAAGGCAGTTTTAACCGGAAAGGCAGAATTTGCATTTTCCGTGAAAAGGGGTTTTGGAATTGACGGAAGGAGAGACGGGATTATGGTAAAAAACGTTCTTGGAAATTACATACATGTTCACTTTCTATCTGACAGAAGCATTGCAAGAAGATTCGTTGAGCAGGCAAAAAAATCGAGAAAAATAAATGATTAGACACAGCCAGTAGGCTTTGGCAATCCGGCAATTCTACAGGCATCCTTTGCAGGACCCTGTGGGAAGAGCTTGTAGATATACTGAAGGTTGCAGTCGGGTTTCACTTCCTTCTTGCACTGTTTGACAAGCATTCTTACTGGCGGAGCAACACCGTATTTGATGAAGTAGTCCCTGAGATATTTTATTATCTTCCAGTGCTCCTCAGTCAGTTCAATAGGTTGCGGGCTGAATCTTGTATCTTTGGCCAAAGCCTCTGCAACCTCCTCATCCCACTCTTCCCAATCCTGCAGAAAACCGTCCTCGTCAAGTCTGAGCTTTTTTCCTTTAACTTCTAAATCTGGCATTACGTCACCTCCGTCTCACTGTCGTTTTCTACCTACGCATAAATAATTTACGGTATTTATCCACTCTACTTTCGAATCTATTGAAATTAAATGTTTTGTCATTTCAGCAAAAGTCTTTAAATACGTGCCTTGAATCTAAGACTGCTGGGGCCGTGGGGTAGCCTGGTAGCCTCTCGGCCTGGGGCGCCGGTGACCCGAGTTCAAATCTCGGCGGCCCCACATGTTTTTATCCTGAAACTTCAACAATCTCAATGATGTATCTCGGAGTTGTGGGCTACCCCATCAAACATTCCGTATCGCCAGCAATGCACAATGCGGCTTTGAAAAGGGCAGGAATCGAAGGGATTTACCTTGCCTTTGAAGTAAAGCCAGAAATGCTTGAAAAGGCAGTTATAGGAGCAAAGGCTCTTGGTTTTACCGGGTTGAATGTTACTATTCCCTTTAAAGAAGAGGTTGCGAAGTTTGTCAGACTTGAAGGTCACGCTGCAAAACTCAAAGCTGTGAACACGGTCAACCTGAGAAACATGGTGGGATACAATACGGACGTTTATGGCGTCAAAGCATCTTTTTCCGAGGTTGATGTTGATGGAAAAGTGGCCCTTGTGGTTGGCGCAGGTGGTGCTGGAAAGGCCGCTTCCCTTGCATTGATGGAGCTTGGAGCAACGGTTGTTTTGACAAACAGAACCGAATCCCGAGGATTAGAGACAGTTGAAATGCTCAGAAAGTATGGAGACTGTATGTTTCACCTCTACACCAGAGTTAAAGAGCTGAAGGGCAAAATTGACATCCTCGTAAATGCCACGCCAATTGGAATGAAGGGTTTTGATCAAAGGCTGCCCGTGCCCGAGGAAATTCTGCAGCCGGGCATGGTTGTGTTCGATACCGTATACAACCCCCTCGAAACCCCCCTCATCATGAAGGCGAAAAAAGTGGGCTGCAGGGTGATTTATGGCATAGAAATGCTCGTCCACCAGGGGGCTAAGGCCTTTGAAATTTGGACTGGTGTTAGGCCTGATGTGAACGTGATGAGGAAAGCAGCATTGGAGGCATTGAAAAAACAATTTATTACCCAACCTTGAGTGGTTCTCATGGTATCTGTCGAGGAGGTTTACCATACCGCAGAACTTGCAAAAATTGAAATTTCTGGGGAAGAGGCCGAAAAATTCCGCAAGGAGTTTGAGAGCATTCTGGATTACTTCAACATTCTCGATGAGGTTGAAGAGGATGTTGAACCCACATTTCAGGTTTTACCTCTAAGAAACGTTTTTAGAGAGGATAAACCGGGCGAATGTTTGAGTCAGGATGAGGCACTGAAAAATGCAACCCACAAGGAGGAGGGATACTTCAAAGGGCCGAGGGTGGTTGAGTGAAGATTGCCGAATGGAAGGAGAAGGTTGAGAATCACGGATGTTACGATGCAGTTGCAGAGATGCTGGATAGGATAGAGAAGAGCAAACTGAACGCATACATCACCGTCTGCAGGGATCAAGCCCTCAGGATGGCTGAGAAATACGACAGGGGAGAGCTGAATGGGAGACTTGCTGGTGTGCCAGTAGCGGTTAAGGACAACATTTCAACCAAGGATGTTTTGACGACCTGTGCTTCAAAGATACTGAGCAACTACAGACCGGTTTTTGATGCTCATGTTGTCGAGAGATTGAAGCATGAGGGAGCCATAATAATTGGCAAGGCCAACATGGACGAATTTGCAATGGGGACTACCACAGAAACGAGCTATTACGGAGTAGTCAGAAACCCTTACGACCTCGAAAGGGTTGCGGGTGGAAGCAGTGGAGGGAGTGGAGCGGTGGTAGCTGCTGATGAAGCAGTTTTATCACTCGGAAGCGATACAGGTGGGAGCATAAGGTGTCCTGCGAGCTTCTGTGGAGTTTACGGTTTGAAACCAACTTACGGTTTGGTTTCGAGGTATGGCTTGATCCCTTACGCCAATTCGCTGGAGCAGATAGGGCCGATGGCGGACTGTATCGAAGACCTCGCTCTGCTACTTGAAGTGATTGCAGGTAAGGATGTGAGAGATTCAACAAATGCGGGAAGAGAGTTTAGATTCGTTCCAGATGAGAAGAGGTTGAAGGTTGGTATTGTGAAGGAAATGGGTGGCAACGATGAGGTCATGGGCAGATTTAATGAGGTTGTTGAGGTCATAAAGCAGCACCACGAGGTCGGGGAGGTGAGCATGCCCTCCTTCAAGTATGCTTTGGCTGCATACTACATCATCGCCATGAGCGAGGCATCATCCAACCTTGCGAGATACGATGGTGTGAGATACGGCTTCGCTCTGGAAAAGCTCGACTCTTGGAGAAGATACTTCAGCAAGGTTAGAGCAGAGGGATTTGGTGAGGAGGTCAAGAGGAGAATAATGCTTGGCAGCTACGCTTTGTCTGCCGGATACTACGGCAAGTATTATTTGAAGGCTCAGAAGGTGAGAACGCTTGTGATAAGGGACTTCAGAAGAGCCTTTGAGCAATATGATGTCCTGATCTCCCCAACAATGCCAGCGCTGCCCTTCAAGATTGGCGAGCTTGCTGACCCCCTCACAATGTACAAGGCCGATGTCAACACTGTGCCAATAAACCTCGCAGGATTGCCAGCTCTAAGCGTTCCAGTTGGGTTTGTGAAAAAGCTGCCCGTAGGATTGCAGGTGATAGGCAACTACTTCTCAGAAAACACGCTGCTTAATTTCGGGAAGCAGGTATCAGAGTTGTGGAGTGGCTAAAGATACCCAAATTCTGCCAAGTAATAGTGCAGCTCCGTCAAAAATTCGTTAAGAGAGTGGAAAGGGACGATTATACAGCCCTCGTGGAACCTGACGCTGTCGTCTATAAATGAAACAATAACTGGCACGACTTCCTTTCCCGTAAGGACAGAGAAACGCTCACATCTCTTCTTGTGCTTTTCCGCCTCCTTTCTCAGCTGAGATGCTCTATATCGGGATGCAGAGTAAAGCTTTGCGTCAAAGCAAAGGATTAATCCGTATCTCTCGGCAACAACATCAATCTCACCCCTTCCCCCCTCATCCTTGAAAACGTGTCTGAAGCTCGTCTTAAATCCATGAGCCTCGCAGACTTTCCTTACCTCCTCCTCGAACTCCTGCCACCTCATCTTACTGCCTTAACCCCAGCTTCGCTGAGCATATCCTTATCTACGAAGACAACAACATATTTCATCAACTCGTCAATTTCGTCCTCATCTGCATTAAATATGTCTGTAGGGATCGCGAACTCCGTGAAGCAGTATTCCTTCTCCCCAACCATTGACTCAGTCTTTTCCACTCTGAAATCCGTGATGTCGCTGGAAACCACAATAACAACATCCTCATCCAGATGTCCCTCCAGAAACTTCAGGAAGCTCTCCCTGCTAAACACGTAGGCGGGCATAGTATAAGTTGGGAGGGAGGGTAAATAATTTTTTGAATGTCATACCTACAAAACAAAATCCCTCAGGAGTTATTATTCATGATACCAAAAAATATTCATGATACCAAAAAAACTTGTTTTGCAAACCTCTGCGGCAGACACTACACAGCTTCAACAGTTACTTCCAACCATAAGTTAAATTTTACCAACCCCTAATTAGACCAATGACGAAGATTAAGGTAAACGTCACATACAAAAACGTGAACATATACTTCTTCACTTACACCGGGAACAGCAGGAAGATTGCGGAAATCGTAGCGAGTAGGTTAAACACCAAGCCGAGGGAAATTAGGACTTACGAATTTCCTTACCCTATCTGGCTTATACTATCTTTCATCCCCTATTTGGGGGTTAAAATAGACGTGGACAAACCTGATGAAAGTGGAATCATTCTGTGCTTCCCGAAGTGGACCTTCAACTGCCCCCCAATTACAACCTTCCTAAAAAAGTTCGCCAGAGGCAAGGAAATCCTTATGATAATCTGTTACGGTGGTTTCGACGAGAGAAGATACGCAGAGTTTTACAGAAACTTTGCCCTGAAATGTGGGGCGGTTAAGGCAGAATGTCTGCTAATTAAGCGTAGAAAGCTAAAGGAAAATTCAGTAGAGGTCGAAAAAGAGGTTGAAGGGTGGCTTAACCTTTAACGGCCTCCTCCACACATCTTTTCAGGTTACCAAACGCCACATTGACTTTTCTCATTGATGGCAGATAGTTGAAGGCTTTGCCCGAGTTCACCATGACACACTCAAATCTCTGTGTTGCAGGAGAGACCACCATACACGTGTCGTTGAAAACCTTCACACCCAGAGTTTCAAGCTTCTTAACAACATCCCTCTTCTCGGAAAAAACTTTACGTGAAGTGAATATCCAAAATTCTTTTTTAACCTTCCTCCCATCCAGTAGCTTAAGAATTGTTTCTAATTCCTGGCCAGAGGTGTGGGGACAGCCAATTGTGATTAAATCCGGTTCACATTCAGCTTTAAGCTCTCCGGAAATCTCAATCTTCTCCGAAGGTTTCTCAAAATCCTCCCATTCCGGCGTGATTCCTTCAGCATGAAACATCACAGTGTTGCCGGATGCAGCAAGTGCAGCTCCTAACAGCTTGAGTTCCCACTCTTCCACCTCTCTCTCGAAAACAAAGTAGGGAATCTCATCTTTAAGCTCTTTTCCTCCAATATATCCCGCTGCTGCGAGATTACCCTTGATTTTAACTGTAATCGTCGGAGCTCTGTTCTCCTTTATGTGCAGCCCGTAGTAGGGTGTTTTTCCGATTATCGCTGCAGCTAATGCACAAGGCCCGCATTCTCTGTTCGTTCTCGCGCCTATAATGGAATTGGCATAAACTATGGCGGAACTCTCAGCCCATGCTATGTGTTCTCCAAATTTCGGCCTTGAAAGGTAGTAGGGTGTGCAAGTCAAAACAATCTCCACCCCAAGTTTTTCGAAGACCTCCAATACCTTCATCTGATTCTCGTAAAAATCCTCGCTTATACCCATCTCCCTCCATCTTTTCAAATCCATTCCGGCTGGATTAAGAGTGGTCGGAACTCTAACTCTTCCATCCAGTGATTCGAGCCACTCTAAACCCGCATCACCGATATTGTCATAGCTAACACCAGAAATATGTGCAGAGGTTATTTCAACCAGCCTTTCAGCGTCATTAGTCTCTCCTACTGCAACAAGAATCTCCATACACTTTCTGATGGTTTCATTCTCACTGTTAAGCATCCTCTCCTCCTCTTTTGTCAAATACATCACTCCACCTCCTTTTTGAGCCATTCGGGTAGAGCAAAGGCTGCTCTATGAACTTCGGGATTGTAGTGCTTAGTTTTACCCCTAAGTCTCTCGAATCTCTCTTCTAACCTATCAAAGTCAAAATTTCCGGCGATTATGAAGCTCCACAGTGCAAGCGGATAGGTGGGGATGCAGGAAGTGTAAACTCTCCTCTTCTCAAAAACCCTCGAATTTTCGATTAGTATTTTGAAGTACTCCTTTTGGACCAGAGGGGACTGGGACTGGCAGCAAAATACGTCACATTTCTTGGCAGCAAATTCGAAGAATTCTTTATCGAAGAGCGTGTCACTTACACCAACCGGATCGGTGCTGTCCACAATAACAACATCAAATCTTTCACAATTTGCGAGAAATTCTTTGCCGTCGGAAATCACAACCTCAACCCTTTCATCATCAAAAGCCCTCTCGTCAATTCCAACATACTTCCTGCAGAGGTCTATTACGTTTCTGTCTATGTCCACCAAAACAGCTCTGTCAACATCATGCTTCAGAACTTCCCTCAAAGCTCCACCATCTCCCCCTCCAATTATCGCCACCTTTTTCGGGTGAGTATGGGAAAGCATGGGAACGTGAACGAGCATTTCATGATAAATTGCTTCATCAAACTCGGTAAGCTGAATCTTACCATCTATTACAAGCATCTTTCCGAAGGACTCAGTTTCATAAATCTCAATTTTCTGAACCCCACTTACCTCGTAAATCTTCCTGCGGACTTTAATGGTCAATCCGCATCCATTGTAATACTCAACAAACCAATCCATAAGCTAATAAAGAGGCTGTGGAATTATAAAGGTATGGCTCTGGTGGTTGTAGACTTCCAAGAAAAACTCGCTCCGCACATCGAAGGAATTGATGACATCCTGAAAAGTGTAGTTAAGCTAATAAAAGCTTTGAAGGTGCTAAAAATCCCCGTTCTGGTTACAGAGCAGATAAAACTCGGAAAAACTGTTGATGTCGTGGCAGATGTAGTAGAGAGCAAAGCAATCGAGAAAACGACCTTTAGCTGCTTCAAAAACAGGGAATTTAGAGGGAGGCTGGAAGGTCTCAACACGGACAGGGTAATTCTTGCTGGAATAGAGGCACATATATGCGTTCTTCAGACAGCAATTGAGCTGAAAAAGGCAGGATATGAGGTTTATGTTGCAGCAGATTGCATAGGATCGAGGAGGAGCTATGACAAAGACATTGCTATTATGAGGATGCAGAGTGAAGGAATAAGGCTCACAACGTCAGAGAGCATAATCTACGAAATCACGGAGAGCGCTGAACATCCAGCCTTCAAAGAAATTCTGGAGATTGTGAAAGGTTAAAATTTCTTTAAAAACTCCTTAACTGCCCTGTTAAACTCTTCAGGTTTTTCGAGCATTACCATGTGCCCGGCTTCTGGTATAACCACCATCTCGGAATTCGGTATATGTTGCTTTAAAAATTCCGAGTATTTTACTGGTGTCAGCATATCCTTCTCCCCAACAATTATCAGCGTGGGAACGTCAATCTTAATTTCTCCACCTCTGTATTTCTCCAGAAGGTCAAACCTGTTGCAGAGAGACAGGTCTTTCAGAAGAATGGTAGCTCTCTCCGCAAACAGCTTTGAAAACTCATCTGCAAGCTTTTCATCTGAAAAAGCGTATCTCGATGTCATCTTTGCGGTTTCTTCAGGTTTCTCCTTCAATCCTTCGAGAATTTGTGGCAGAACTCTAAGTCTGACACCTGTTCCAACCAAAATCAGACCTTTTACGACCTTAGGATGGTTCAAATACACCTTTTGGGCTACCGCCCCTCCAAGGCTGTGTCCAACAACAATAGCTTCACCCAGTATTTTCTTTATGGCCTTTGCAACGAAATATGCGTAGTCATCAATATCCCTTATCTCAGCCTTGCAACTCTCCCCATGATTTGGCATATCCACAGCGTATCCGCCTATGTCTGAAAGCTGACTCTCCCACAAAGTTGCGTCACAACCCGAACCATGGATATAGACAATATCCACATCCTTTCCTTTAAGAAAAGACAGCTTGACAGCATCTACATCCACTTCAACCCTTTCCATACAACAAGTTTATTTTACAGGATATAAAATTTAGGATTTGCCGGCGAAAATTATTAAACAACGTTGCATTAAAGCCAGCATGGAGGCTGAAATTACACGGGCGATAATTGAGAGTGCATCTGAAGAGTGGGTCGAACTTGCTGAATCCGACGTAATAGTTGTTGGAGCTGGTCCCTCAGGATTAACTGCTGCAAAATACATAGCAGAGAAGGGGTTCAAAACACTCGTCCTCGAAAGAAGACTGAGCTTTGGTGGCGGTATAGGTGGAGGAGGTATGCTCTTTCACAAGATTGTAGCTGAAGAAGAGGCAAAAGAAGTTCTCGATGACTTCGATATAAAATATAAAGTCCGCAGAAATCTTCTTGTTATTGATGCAGCCGAAATGATGGCCAAGCTTGCTGCCAAAGCCATAGACAGCGGGGCGAAAATCATCCACGGTGTGTCGGTTGAGGACGTGATTTTCAGGGAGAATCCGCTTGCTGTAAAAGGTGTTTGCATTCAGTGGAGCGCCGTTGAAATTTCCGGCTTGCATGTTGACCCCATCTTCTTAAGAAGTGGAGCGGTTGTTGATGCCACCGGGCACGATGCAGAGGTGATATCTGTAGCTGCGAGGAAGATACCTCTTGATATCCCGGTTGTTGGAGAGAGATCAGCATATTCTGAGGTTGCAGAGAAGGAGATAGTGGAAAAGACGGGCAAAGTTGTGAAGGGTCTTTATGCTGCTGGTATGGCAGTAGCTGCAGTCCACAACCTACCCAGGATGGGGCCGATATTCGGCGGTATGCTCATGAGTGGAAAGAAGATCGCGGAAATAGTTGCTGAAGACCTCTCATGAAGGTGGTCTTAACCTCTCACAGAGTTGAGAACCTTTCTTTTATTAAAAAAGAGTTCGAAAAGGCCAGCATAATCATACTGGAGGAGCCAAAAAATGATTTGTTCCACGATGTTATTGAGGGGAAACTGGAGATAGAGGAATATGTGAGAAGGCTGGACACTCCATTCCCAATTTACACAAAAAAGCTCGTGGAGATGCTGAGGAATTTGAAAGGCAAAGAGATTTTACAGGTTGAACCTTATCTCGAAGAGGTAGAGAAGCTCAGAACTTTCAATTCTGGGGATGAGCGAGTTAGAGAGATGGAAAGGAAAGTCAACATGGCTTACATTGATTATACTGAGTCCTTTCTAAAATCCGACTTTGACGAGGTTGTTGAGAAGGTTATAAGGTTTGCACAGGCTGACGCGGAGAGGTTTATAATGAGAGACAGAATGAGGGCTGATGCAATCGAACCAGCAGATAATCAGGTTATTGAGGCTGGATTAATGCACAGGAAGCTCGCTGAATTTCTCGACGCTGAAGTTGTGAATATTCCGGAGATGATAGCAGAGAAGATTGGAGCAAAATATCTTGAAAGTCCGGGTAATATACTTACACAGGCCTTTATAAATGGTGAGGAATGCGACTTCAATTTACTTGCAGCGAGAAATCTCGTTTTTGTAACTCTCCTTGAAAAAAAGGAGATGACGCCTGATTTTGAGGGTGATTTTCCCCACTTCATCCACGAGCAGAAACTCGTGAGGTTTGTGAACAAGCTTGATTACGAGAAATGTAGGAAAGTCTTCACCAAATTCTGGAGTCACAAATAAGCTCAGCAAGGTTTATATTTCCTGCCAAAATCAGGCAGAAAGATGAGAATCGTAATGAAATTTGGAGGAGTCAGCGTAAAGGACGGTAAGAACATACTTCATTGCGCTAATCTTGTTAAAAAGTTCTCAGAAGGTAACGAGATTGTTGTAGTGGTATCAGCGATGTCTGGTGTTACTGATTCGCTCATAAAGGCTGCAAACAAGTGCTGTTCAGAGCCATCAGCAGGATACATAAAGATGTTCATCGCTGAGATGATGAAAAAGCATTACGAAGCAATCGAATACGCAGTGAGAAATGAAGAGGTTAAAGCAAAAGTCATTTCAGCCACTGAACGTCTTCTGGACGAGCTTGAAAAGGTTTTGCTTGGAATAAGCTATCTTGGAGAGCTTACAAGGAGGAGCGAAGATTACATAGTTTCTTTCGGAGAGAGATTGCTGGCTCCGATATTCTCAGCCACACTTCTTTCAATCGGTGTTGATTCTGTCGCTTTAACAGGCGGTGATGCGGGCATTCTGACAGACAAGAACTATGGAAGAGCAAAGCCAATTCCGGGTGTTTACAATACGATAAAGAGTAGGCTCGAACCTCTGTTAACCATAAAAAAGACAGTTCCCGTTGTCACAGGATTCATTGGAGCAACTGATGACGGAAACATAACGACACTTGGAAGAGGGGGGAGTGATTTCACAGCAACGATTTTAGCTGCGGCATTAGATGCAGATGAAGTCTGGCTTTGGAAGGAAGTTGATGGGATTATGACCTGCGATCCCAAGTATGTTCCCAACGCCAAAGTTATTCCTGAGATATCATACCAGGAGGCGATGGAGCTTTCGCATTTCGGAGCTAAAATCCTGCATCCGAGAGCTTTAGAGCCAGTAATGAGAAAAAATATACCGGTTAGAATCAAGAACACATTTAATCCCGACTCACCTGGCACCGTGATCGGAAGCAGAACTGAAGAAACAACAGACATAGTAAAGGCACTTAGCCTGATAACCAATGCAGGCATCGTAAACGTGAGCGGAGCAGGATTTGATTTTGCAGAGATAATGTCTGAGGTTTTCAGAAGGCTTGCCGACGAGAAAGTAAATGTAATCATGGTCGCTCAGAGTTCTTCGGAACTAAATCTATCCATTGTAGTTGACAGTAGAGACCTTGACAAGGCATACAAAACTCTAAAGAAACTTGAGAATGGGAATATAAAGGTTGACAAGTTATTAGATATAGCAGTGATAAGCGCTGTTGGATCAGGCATGGCTGGGACACCCGGTGTTGCGGGCAAGATATTCTCTGCACTTGGAAGAAACAAGATAAATGTTATAATGATAAGCCAGAGTTGTTCTGAATTTAACGTTTCATTTGTTGTGGATAACAAGGATGGAGTAAGTGCTGTGAGAGTTGTTCACGATGAGTTCAAACTCGGGGATTAGTCTGCTCAGAGAAAGGGCGAGAAAAGCAGCCGATCTTGTTGAAAGGCACGATTTCATCAGAGTATACACTCATCACGATGCAGATGGAATATCCGCAGGAGCGATTATCGCCAAAGCGCTTCTCAGGGCAGGAAAGAATTTCCAGATTTCTTTTTTAAAAGGTTTGAATGAAAGTTTTGATTACGAAAAAGGCGATTTACTGCTTTTTGCCGATATGGGGAGTGGTTATGCTGACCTAATGTCTGAAGTTGACACCGACCTTGTAATTCTCGACCACCACACTCCAAGCGGGGAAATTAATCCCAAGAGAAATCTTGCTCATGTCAATCCTCATCTTGTGGGTATGGATGGAACTTACGAACTTTCAGCAAGTGGTGTGTCCTATCTGTTTGCAACCGAACTTGGCAGAAACAGGGATTTGGCTTCGATGGCTGTTGTCGGCATGCTCGGTGACAAGCAGAAAATAGTTGGCGGCAATGCAGAGATCATCAAGGAGGGGATTGAGGCTGGAGTAATTGCGGAGAGGAAGGGGATAGCGCTGCATTCGGGTAAGCTCAGGGATTCTTTACTTAAAAGTCTTGAACCCTACCTTGATTTTTATGGTAAAAAGGAAGAACTTGAGGAATTCCTTAGAAAAGCCAAGCTCGATGGAGACAAAGATGTTGACGATTTAAGTGATGACGAGGTTAGAAGGCTCTCGGATGCAGTTGTTTTGAGGCTACTTCAAATGAAAGCATACACTGGCGTCTTTGAACATATTATCGGCAAACAGTTTATTTTGAAAAATATACTTGTAAAGAACTCGGTAATGTTAACAGACATTGTCAATTCATGCGGAAGGGCTGGAGTGATGAGTTTGGCTCTGTCACTGCTACTCGGAGACGTTGACTCGCTAAACAGGGCCTTGAAAATTAACGAAGATTATGTCATCCAGCTTCTTGAGGAACTCAAAAAGAGAAGGAACGAAATCAGAGAGGGGTTCTGCATCCGATACCTTGTCATGGAGAACGGTCTTTCGGCCAGTCCCATAGCAACAACCTTCTCCCGCTACCTTATGGCCGATAAACCGCTTGTAGTGATTAACATTAAAAATGAGCACGCCAAAGTTTCGGCGAGAACAAATGAGAATTTAGCAAAGAGGGTTGATCTTGCTGAGGTCATGAAAGTTGCAGCAGAGAAGGTCGGGGGAAGGGGAGGAGGGCACAGAGTTGCTGCAGGCGCCAACATATCTGCAGAGAAAGTTGATGAGTTTCTAAAGGAGGTAGATAGACTTTGCTGTGCCATGCTCGCTTAGAAATCGAAATAGATTGTGCAGAAAGAATTGTAGAAGCGCTGAAGCCCGATGATCCTGAGTGGTGCAGATGTTACGCTGAAAACGAAAAAATAATCATAGTTGTTGAAGTAAAAAAGCTCGGAACCCTTCTTTCAGCACTTGATGACTATCTCATGAACATAAAGATGTGTGAAAAAATACTGGAAGCTCTTTAAATTTCACCCTTCATCCTCTCCAGTCTCGCCCTTATCTGTGACAGTTCGTCCTTTGTCACGCTTACTCTTGCACCTACTTCTCTCAATTCTCTGTTTAGTGCTCTCACTTTTTTTAGCAGCACTAAATTCAAAACTATGCTTATCAAAAGAAGTACTATCAGAAGGTATTCAACTACGCTCTCCATCAGATCACCTTCGTCTCCTGAAGATTTTTAACATCTTCGCTAATGCACCCTCTTTTTTCTTTTCTCTTGCCTCGATAGCAACCTCTTTCTTTTTACCCCCTACAATGCGTTCAGCAAGTTCCATAATTGCTTTTGCAGCTGGAGAATTGGGTGATCTCAAAACAACTGGTTTTCCAAATGCTGCAGCCTTTCTAACCTCTGGATCGTCGGGAATCATTGCAATAACTTTCGCTTCGAGAATTGCCTCAATCTCGTTTTTAGCCATTTCAATACCCAAAGTCGTAATTCTGTTGACAACCACACCAAGTATCTTCGTTCCAAGCCTCTCTGCAACTATCTTGGTTTTAAGACCATCAGTAATTGAGGCAATTTCAGGATTGACAACCAGAATTAGCTCCTGAGCTGCTGCAATTGCTATAACGGCGCTTCTTTCAAGTCCAGCTGGAGCATCAAGGATAAGAATATCGGTACTTTCCATGATCTGAGTTAAAACATCTTCAAGCTTTTCAGGGTTAGCCTTTCTCAAACCTTCAAGACTGACACCAGCGGGAACAACCTTAACCCCACCTGGCCCAACATAAATAGCCTCATCAATCCTTGCCTCCCCAGCCAGAACATTTTGCAGCGTTATCGGCAGACCCTCCATACCCATGATGAGTTCAAGATTTGCCATCGCAATGTCCGCATCAACAATAGTGACATCATACCCAAGTTGAGAGAGAGCAACACCCAGATTTGCAGATATTGTAGTTTTTCCCGTTCCTCCTTTTCCAGATGCTACTGTAATTGTTCTAACCATCGTATCTCCTCCAGCTTATCTCCTAATACTCATTATGAACTTCCCATATTTAAACATTTTCAAGTTTTTAGCTAAAGCTTGGATAAGGCTTTAATAAGCGTTGATATTATTTAATATCGGGAGCGGCGGTGGGCGGCTGACCGAAAGGAGGAAAGTCCCCCCACCCGTAATGGCGGAAAGTCCCCGAGAGGGGGTGGAGGAGGCACAGAAACGATACCGGAATGGGGAAATGCGATGAATCCGAGAGGATGAGGTCACCCATTTCCGGATGAAACGAGCTCCTCCCCGCCGGGTGCAAGGCCTTGAGCCGCTCAGACTAATGCCGCCGGAACAGAAGGGGGCTTACCACCGCCACTCCCATCTCAGTTACGCTAAAATTTTATAACTTTATGTCTTTGTCCCGGCATGAGGTCGCTGCTGCTCTGTGCTCTACTGACAGTTGCCCTTCTCGTGATGGGATGCTCTGCAGAGAAACCAGCAGAGACAAAGATCAGAATCGGAATCCTCCCTATTGAAGATTCCTTACCGATTGTTGTTGCAGGTGACGAAGGGATTTTCTCAAAGCATGGTCTTGAGGTGGAGATTATCTCCTTCAACAGCGCTCTTGAGAGGGATGCTGCCCTCATGGCTGGAGATGTTGATGCTGTTATAACCGACCCGCTTGCTGTAATTCTTCTGAGAGATAAGGAGTATGATGTTAGAATAGTCTCGATTTGTCTCGGCAAGAAACCGGATGAAGGTGTTTTTGCAATTCTGGCTGCACCCAACTCAACTATAAGCACAGTAAAGGATTTAAACGGAAAGGAGATTGCAATTTCAAGCAATACAATTATAGAGTATATAACAGACGTTATGCTGTCTAAATACAACATAAGTTATAAGAAGGTCGAAATAAAACAGATACCCGTAAGACTTAGGACGTTGCTTGACGGGAAGGTTGATGCCGCTACGCTGCCAGAACCTCTTGCGAGTTATGCCATGAGTCAGGGTGCAAAGCTGATTCTCAGTGATGCAATGATGAATGAGAGCCTAACTCAGACTGTAATTGTCTTCAGAGGAGATTTCGTTGACGATCATAAGGATGAAGTCAAGAAATTCCTCGAATCATATAGAGAAGCAGTGAAAAAAATTAATTCGGAAAAAGACAGATACAGAGAGAAATTCATTGAAGTTGCAAGAGTTCCCGAGAACATAGCAAACAGCTATCCCATGCCGGAGTATCCTGAGCCTGAAAAGTTCCCTATAAATTTCTATCAGAGATACCTCGACTGGGCAACGAAGAAGAGCCTGATAAGTAAGGAAGTGGCCTATGAGGAAGCTGTGGCAGATATATGATTTCAGTTAGGAACGTATCAAAATCCTACGGCGATGTGAGAGCCTTAGAGGACGTAAGTCTTGAAGTTGAGAGAGGTGAGAGCTGTGCAATCATCGGACCTTCTGGCTGTGGGAAGTCAACCCTTCTTTTAATCATTTCCGGACTGTTACAGCCATCCAGTGGAGAGGTTTATATTGAAAACAAAATTGTGGGTGGTCCTGTGAAGAATGCGGCCTTAATTCTGCAGGATTACGGTCTGTTCCCCTGGAAAACCGTTTACGATAACGTGGCTTTAGGTCTGAGGATCAGAGGGGTAGAAAGAGATGTGGAAAGGGAGAAAGTAGAGGGGCTTCTGGAGAAATTTGGGCTTAAGAGGTTTGATAGGTATTATCCAAAGCACTTGAGTGGTGGGATGAGACAGAGAGTTGCAATCGCGAGAGCTTTGGCTGTGGAACCAGAGATACTGTTGATGGATGAACCGCTCTCTTCTCTCGATGCATTATCAAGAGAGAAAATGCAGAATTTCCTGTTGAATCTTTGGAAGGAGACCAAGACGACAATGATTCTCGTTACTCACAGCATAGAGGAGGCTGTATTTCTGGGAAAGAAAATTGTCGTGCTAACACCAAGACCGGGAAGAGTTAAGGCCATTGTGAATAACCCGAAGGTGGGAAAAGAGGACTACAGGCAAGAAGAGGTGTATTTCGAGAAATGCAGGGAGATAAGAGAGATAATAGAGGTTGGAGCTACTTAGGAACTCTCATCATTCTTCTAATACTCTGGAAGGGTCTGTCAGTCCTGATAGCCCATCCCGCACTCCCATCTCCTGAGGTTGTCTTAGCTTCCCTAATCAACTCTGCACACGAGCTGTCGAGGCATGCTGCTGTTAGCCTGCTTAGAGTCGTTTATGCTCTCCTTCTGGCTTTCAGCCTTGCCTTTCCTGCTGGCATTCTGAGCAGAGAGGACACTGTTGACAGGCTTATCTCCCCTCTCATTTACCTCCTCTACCCGATTCCACATATCGTTCTCCTCCCCCTCTACATACTTTTATTTGGCATTGGTGACTTTTCAAGGGTTGCACTGATTGCCACAATTCTCTTCTTTCAGATTGCAGTAACAACGAGAGATGCGGCGAGGCAGGTAAGCGAGTATTACATCTATTCGATTAAATCGCTTGGAGCTTCAAAACTGGATGTTTACAGATATGTCATAATTCCGGCAGCGATGCCGAAGATAATAACTGCCCTGAGAATAAGTGTCGGCACAGCAGTAGCTGTTCTTTTCTTTGCAGAAAGCTTCGCCACAAACACCGGTCTTGGATACGTAATTCTGGACTCTTGGAGCAGGGCTGATTACGAAATAATGTATGCAGCTATAGCTGCAATGGCCTTGCTCGGCTTCTCCCTTTACATCATACTCGAAATTGCAGAGAGGAGGATTTGCAGGTGGATGTAGCCTTTTTGGAGGGCTATACTCATACATACAAATTTTTAATGTCTCTGGATATTCCATAGAAGCAAACTCAAAAAATGCCAAAAATCCACATCAGATGGTCAAACAGCAATAAGCATACAGTGTGAGACAGCAAAATACGTTAAGAAGTTCCACTCTGAGTTGCAGATTACGGCAAAAGGTTGAGGGGCTTAAGAACAAAAATGCGAAACTGACGCATGGATTTCGGGTTATGATAATAGAGTGGCAAACGTTAAATAATCTTGCTTAAGCAGTCAAATCATGGGGACGGTAAAACCTGCATATATCAAGGTTATTGCGAGAGAGTTGCTAAAGAAGTATCCAGAAGTGTTTACTGGAGATTTTGATGAGAACAAGAGACTTGTTGCCGAATTAACCAATATTCAAAGCAAGAAAGTTCGCAACAGGGTTGCAGGGTATATCACAAGGAAGGTGAACAGGGGGTTGGTCAATGTTTGAGGGCGTTATACCTGCAATGGTGACGCCATTCAGGGAAGATTTCAGTGTTGACTTTGAGGGGATAGCTAAAAATCTAGATTATCTGGAAAAACACGTAGATGCTCTGGTTCCTGCTGGAACAACTGGTGAAGCTGCAACACTAAGTTACGAAGAGCATGTTGATGTTGTGAGATACGTAGCTGAGACGTCAAAGCTTCCCGTGATAGGGGGGGCAGGGTCAAATTCCACGAGAGAGGCTATATGGCTTGCTAAAGAAGTGGAAAAGTCTGGAGCTGAAGCTGCGATGCTTGTTACACCCTATTACAACAAACCAAATCAGGAGGGGTTGTATCAGCACTATAAGACCGTGGCTTCTGAAGTTTCAATACCGGTGATAATTTACAATGTACCGAGCAGGACGGGGATCAACACAACACCTGAGCTTATTAGAAGGCTGGCAGAGATAGACAACATCGTTGGAATTAAGGAGGCAAGCGGGAACCTGAAGCAGATTTCCGAGATAATCAGAACAACACCCGATGATTTCGTCCTTCTCTCAGGAGATGACTTTCTGACTTTGCCAATACTTTGTCTTGGCGGGAAAGGTGTTATAAGCGTTGCAGCGAATGTTGCCCCACATCTGATGAAGGAAATGTACAACGCTCTTGCTGCGGGTAACCTGAAAAAAGCCGCCGAGATTCATCACAAACTTTCACCCCTCTTTGACGTGCTCTTCATTGACACAAACCCGATTCCTGTTAAGAAGGCCATGAACCTGATGGGTCTTGCAGCGGGGAGGCCAAGATTGCCACTTGTCGAGCTTTCGGAAGAAAAGACTGATAAGGTTAGGGCTGTCCTAAAAGAGCTTGAGCTTATCTAAAATTTTTAAAATCTCGCGTCTATTTCTTTCATGAGAGTTGCTGTTTGCGGAGCAGCAGGGAGAATGGGGAGACTTGTTGTAAAAAAGGCTGTCGAGAGTGGTTTGAACATCGTTCAGGCTTTTGACGTTGTAGAAGTTGGGAAAGATGCGGGTGAGCTTGCAGGAATCGGTAAAATTGGTGTGCCGATACAGGATGATGTTTCAAAACTCGATGCGGATGTTATGATTGACTTCACCGTTGCCGATGCTGCAGTTCAGAACGCAAGGATTGCAGCTGAAAAAGGTGTTAAGATCGTAATGGGCACAACAGGTTTTACTGAAGAACAGAGAAAAGAGCTTGAGGAACTTTCGAGAAAAGTTCCCTTTATTCTCTCACCGAACTTCAGCCTTGGCGTCAACGTTTTCTTTAAGGTTGTTGAATATGCTGCGAGCTTTCTGAGTGACTTTGATGTTGAAATTGTCGAGATACACCACAAACACAAACGAGATTCGCCGAGTGGGACGGCATTGAGAGCTGCAGAGATATTAAGAAGTGTGATGGCTGAAAAGGGGAAAAGCTTAGACATTAAAACCTGTAGGGAAGGCCTATCGCCGAGAGGGGATGAAATAGGAGTATTTGGCGTGAGAGGAGGAGATGTTGTTGGAGAGCACATGGTTTTCTTCTTTGGCAATGGAGAGAGGATAGAGATCACACACAGAGCGACGAATAGAGAGTGTTTCGCATCAGGTGCTGTCAAGGCTGCATTGTGGCTGGCTGAGGTTGATAAACCTGGCCTTTACTCGATGGCCGACGTGCTGGGGTTCTGAATCGGTAGAATTATGAACCCCTCACCCCCATATTTCCCCATGATCCTGAGCATAGTGGGCACTTCTGACAGCGGCAAAACAACTCTCATAACCAGAATTGTTCCCATTTTGAGGGAGAAAGGGTTGAGGGTTGTTGTTGTAAAAAGACACGCTCATGGGGATTTTGAGATAGATAAAGAGGGAAAGGACTCCTGGAAGATATACCAGAGTGGTGCTGATGTCGTTATCGCCTCACCCGTGAAGCTCGCACTCATCAGAAGGGTTAATGAGGAAGAGGGAAGTGATCTCGACTGGATTTGTGAACGCTATCTTAGTGAATACGATATTGTGTTGACCGAAGGGTTCAGCAAGGCTGGAAAGGATAGGATAGTTGTTGTTAAAACGCCGGATGAGGTTGAACACTTCAGACAGGGCAGAATTTTGGCTGTTATCTGCGACGAGAGAGTTAATGGGTACAGGTGGTTCAGGAGAGATGATATTGAGGACATTGCGGAGTTCATGATAAGCCTCTTACCTTAGCTTTTTTATTTCCTGAAATTCTCAACAAGCCATGCAGGAGAAAAGAATAGTCTATTTCGATAAGCCGGGTAGGAAAAATACGGACGCAACTCTCAAGCTTGCGGTTGACAGGGCAAGGGAGCTTGGAATAAAGCACATTGTTGTTGCATCCTCCTATGGCGATACTGCTCTGAAAGCAGCGGAGATAATAGACGAGAGTATGCAGCTGGTTATCGTGACATACCACACGGGTTTTTTGAAAGAGGGAGAGAACACGATGCCTCCTGAGGTTGAGGAAGAATTAAGGAGAAGAGGTGTAAAGATTGTCAGACAGTCCCACATACTCTCAGGGCTTGAGAGGAGTATTAGCAGGAAACTTGGTGGCGCAAGCAGAACCGAGGCAATTGCCGAAGCTCTTCGCTCTCTATTTGGGCACGGACTTAAAGTTTGCGTTGAGATAGCGATTATGGCAGCAGACAGCGGAGCGATACCGATTGAAGAGGTTGTTGCAATTGGTGGGAAAAGCAGAGGTGCTGACACGGCAGTTGTGATAAGGCCTGCTCACATGAACAACTTTTTCGATATGGAAATTAGAGAGATAATCTGCATTCCAAGGTTTAAGCGATCCTAAGACCAGAGAAACAGTCCCGTCTGCCTGTCAAATTCCCTTACTGGTGCTTCACCGTCCAAAACCAAAAGGAAAATTTCACACGCAAAGACTTCGGCAGAAAAGAGATGTCCCGCATAAACATTACCATCCTTGCCAAGAACTACGTGGATGTGGGGATATGGTCTACCATCCTTTAACGATACGTTGCCAGAAAGACTCAGTATCTCAAGTTCTTCCTCAATCCTCCTTTTCACGTACTCTTTCTTTTCTTGGTCATAATATCCAATTTCAGCATTTTTAACAGCTCCAATTCCGCTTACGTAAGCAGCCTCTATCCCTTCTTTCTCCAGAAAGCTGGAAAGCTGATCAACCAGATTCTTTCCATAATCCAGCCTTAATAGATGGCATTTTTCAATCTGAAATTCGAATTGTTTCATAATTCCTGATAAAAAAGATTAAAATAAAAAGGTTAGGTTTCAAAGCTTCCGACCTGTTGCTCGGCTATGTCTCCAACAACTGGAAGTTTGAACCACTCACCCTTGTATGCCTTGTACATGCAGACTATCCAAGTGACAAAGGCAACTATGTTGATTAGCATCACCAGCAGTCCGCCAAAGAACAAGAATCCAAATCCCATCACCGGGATCAGGGCATATGACAAAATCATACCGACGATCCAGAATCCAGCGAACGTAATCGCGGATTGCATCGCATGAAATCTGACAAACTTGCTTTCCTTCTCAACAATTAGAAACACTATACCCGTTATGAAGCCGAGCAGATACGCAAGTGCACCCTCTACATTCTCATTTAGCCCTACAGATGTCGCCATTTTAGCTACCCTCTCCCCATACTACAGTGATATAATTTCCACCGATATCCCCACCAACTATCAGGATTTTGTTGTCTTTGACAAACTGGAAACCAAAACTGTCACTCTCCATCCCACCATAAATCGAAGTATATCCCGCAGATGCAATTCTGTCCCTGAGTTCCTGAGCTTTTCCTGAATCTATAGTATTTTTGACAACATATACGAGCGAAACACCCTTACCTCCCGGTCCCTGACTTGATAGGTAATCGGTAAGCTTAGCACCTCCGAAAACTGAATCGAGAATGGGCTTTATAGTTTCGTGCACGTCAGCTGCTTCTGGTGGGGGAGATATCTCATTTGCTGTATCATAGGGATTGCCACTTCCCTCCTGTCCCCCTGCCTCTGTAGGTGTAGGAGTTGTTTCTGCTGTCCCAGCTCCTGACTCTGGCTGGCCACCACTACAGCCTGCAAGCAAAACGCTCGCTAATACGAGCGAAAGAAACAGTAGTTTTATTTTACCATTCACTTTCTTCACCTCAACTAAATTTTTTAAAATTAAGAGCTATTGGTATTAATATCTTACTCTGATTTGAAAAAATATTCAAAAATTTTAAAATGGCTTTTGTATAGTGGCATCAGGAAACACAGCAACCCTCTGCTTTTCCCTCCCAATTTCTTCGACTACATCTTCCATTGATTTAACTTTGATTACTCTATCGTCATATACCTCAAGCCAGGGCTGTTTTTCCTGATATTCAGACACAAATAAGACTTTTCCTACCTTCTTCAGTGTATCTGGAGGGGGAAGGTACAAAAGTCCACCTTTTTTCCTCATTCCCCACCTTCCGTGAACATAATGGCTGATCTGACCAGTTTTCGAGTTGCAGACAATGACAAGGGTTCCTCCTTGTTTCAGACATATGGATGTCCACGTGGCAATAGCAGATTCGCTTGCCTTCGAATATGCGTTTGATATAACTACATCAAAATCCATTGAAATCTGTGTGGAATAGTGACTTTTCGCCACCTCAACCCCTTTTCTCTGTGCCTCGATTATGTCTCCTGCAAATACATGCGTGTTCTCCCTTTTTGTATTCACAAGAGTGTTGACAATGAAATCGAACTCTGCCATCCTTGCTGCCTCTTCTGCATCTTTTCTCAGAATATTCTCTTCATTTACCCTTCCGTAAGCCATTTGGCAAGTAGGGTGTAGTTCTCTCACGCTCATCGCCGCACTCCAACCCCCTATCACCCCGTGGTTATAGGTTATACTCCTTATGCCAGCTACACCCGGTAAAACCAACTTCGCTCCACCGCCGTAACCAAACTGTGGGTGAGGAACTATGCATCCCAGTCCGATTTTTAGACGGTAGCTCATCACCTCAGCATTTATATCAACCGGAGTTCCTGCTGTTGTGTCTCCAAGATATTCGAGGTTTGTGAGGCAGTTGTGGTTGAAAGTGGGGTAACTTTCCACAATATCTTCCCCGAGCTTCTTTGCGAAATCTTCTCTGTCATAAGTTCCGTGAGCACCGTTTGCACAGACGAAGACAATATTCTCATCCGAGACACCACCCTTCTTAATCTCCTCAATAACAGTCCTTGCTATTTCGTCAAGCTTTGTTGGTCTCGTCATGTCATCAAACACTATCACTGCCTCCCTCTTCTCTTCGGCGAGCTTAGATAGCGGTTTCGATGCTACAGGTTCTCTCAGGCTTTGAATTATTTCTTCCCTGCTGATTGAAGCAGCCGAATCACCTGACATCCTGAAAACGGTAACATCCCAGTTCTCTGGTGGTTCAAAGCGCAAAGGCTCATCTTCATACCAGACATTACTTGGAAGCTCAATCATCAATTGAAATTGTAAACAATATTTTAGATTTTTCCTTAAATTTTGGATTTATAACGAGAAGGGATCGAAGGCAAGACGAAGGGTAGTTTAAATTCCCAACTGCAACTTTTATATTTCCTATCATAAGCTCAAGTCAGGTGAGTCTATGCCGAACATTTACGTGGAAGAACTGGTTCACACCCCTATTGAAGAGCAGATAATCGAGATAGTCGAGAGAAAGGGCATCGGTCATCCCGATAGCTTGGCTGACGGAATGGCTGAAGCTATGAGTAGGGAACTGAGTAAAGAATACATCCGACGTTTTGGCGCTATTTTACATCACAACACAGACGAGACGCAGATCGTTGCTGGCCGCTCTAACCCCCAGTTCGGAGGGGGAGAGGTGATAGAGCCGATTTATGTCCTCCTCGTTGGCAGAGCGACGAAGTACTTCAATGGCGAATACATCCCTACCGACAAGATAGCACTCAAGGCGGCAAAGGACTACATAAAGCAGCACATGCAGAACCTCGATGCTGATTTAGACGTTGTTTTTAACGTAAGGCTTGGAGAGGGCAGCACTGATCTGCAAGATGTGTTCAGGAGAAGGAAAGGTCAGGTTGCTCTTGCAAACGATACTTCGTTCGGCATAGGTTTTGCCCCACTATCTGATACTGAAAATCTGGTCTACAATGTCGAAAGGAGAATTTATGAGGAATTCAGAAAAATTAATCCGGCTATTGGAGAGGACGTGAAGGTAATGGGTCTGAGAGAGAAGAACAAAATAACCCTTACGATTGCCGCTGCCTTTGTTGACAGATATGTTGAAAGTATAAAGGACTACGATGCGATCAAGGAAGAGCTTGAGAGGTTTGTCAGGGATATCTCTTCAGAATATACAGAGAGGGAAGTGGAGGTCTTCGTTAACACCGCGGATGACTATGAGGCAGGCTGCATATATCTGACCGTCACGGGCACATCTGCCGAAAACGGCGATGATGGAAGTGTGGGTAGAGGAAACAGGTGTAACGGGCTCATAACTCCCGGAAGACCCATGAGCATGGAGGCAAGTAGTGGAAAAAACCCGATAAACCATGTTGGAAAGATTTACAACCTTCTCGCAAATCTAATTGCAAGGAAAATTTCAGAGAATGTTGAGGGCATACAGGAAGTTTATGTCAGAATACTGAGCCAGATAGGGAAACCGATTGATGAGCCGAGAGCTCTGAGCATTCAAGTCATCCCCAAGAGAGGTTACGATATTCAGAAGATAGAGAGACCTGCAAGGGATATCGCCGAAGATATGCTTGGGAGGGTAGGAGAGATTACAGATATGGTAATTGAAGGCAGGGTTAGGACCTTTTAAAGTTTGAAAAGAGCTCAACCACTCTTCTGTAGATTTTTCGAACCCTTTCAAGCTCGTCAATGTAGACGAATTCGTCATCACCGTGCATGTTTCCACCTCCCGGTCCGAGGTAGAACGCTGGAATTCCATATTTTCTAACATGCCTCGTATCACCGACACCAAGAGAGAAGACAGCCTTTGGACTCAATCCCTGAGACTTTATCGCTTCTGAGATTATTTTAAGAAAAGCCACGTCATCTTCAACCTTTACCCTGTCGCACAGCACACCATACGGCTGAAGAAAGCCCTCAACCTTGAACTCGACATCCTCTTCATAAAGCTCTTTTCTAACATCATCTATGCTCACCCACGGTGCAAATCTGACATCAGCCCCAACGGTGCATCTTGGAGCAACAACGTTTCTCTTAACCCCTCCTCTTATCATTGATGGGTTGAAGACTGCATGCCAGCTTTTGATTATGAAATCCATTCCCAGTCTGGTGAAGAATTCTTTATAACGGGAAAAATCACCCTCAAGTCTTCTGAACGTCTCAACTTTATCAACTATATAACTCGAGGCTTTGTAAACCGCACCCTCCTTAGAGTCTTGAGAAGCCGTGTGTCCGGCATTTCCAATAAACTCAAGGTCAACGGCAAGCACTGCTGCCTGTATAGCACCGATAACAGCACTTCCGGTCGGTTCACCAATTAACACGGCATCAGCTTTCTCCCTCTCAAAAACATATCCAAGACCGCTGACCCCACCAGTTTCTTCATCGCATGTAAAGGCCAGCTTCAAACCACAATCAACATCCTTCAATCCAAGAACTGCAGAACAAATAGCTGCAACGCATCCCTTGGCATCACAGCTCCCCCTACCATAAAGTTTCCCATCAACAAGGACAGGATTCAGCAGTTCATCCCCTGAAGGAACTGTATCGAGGTGAGATGTAAGCATCAAAGTCGGTTCTCCTTTTTTTATTACAACAATAAGATTCTCTTTTCCATCTTCTTTTTTATATATTTTTATTTTATAAGATGAAAAAAGCTCTTGAAGATACTCTATGGCTTCAGTTGTTATGCCGGGTGGGTTTCGTGTATCTATTTTAATTAGATCGGCCGTAATTTTTGTTGTATCCATCATCACTGGCCAGATTCGGGCAGGTTACTTAACAATTATTCAGGTTGTGCATATCTTGTCACTATCATAATTGTGGATTACACGATAATATGCGAAAAATTTATTATTTCCAAGATTAAACATAAAGTAGATGGTAGTTACACTTAGCGAATTCGCTCAGTTGTTGATAGCTACTGTTGACTTACTTTTGCAAATACTTGAAAATATCGCTACCCTTCTTATTCATGCTTCTACAAACAATACTCTTGCTACTCAAAATGCAAATCTGAATTTTTCCAACGTTTGGGGTGTTGCTTACGGAGCGTTGGTAGCAAACTACTGGATTTCTCAGATATTGATCGAAACGTTGAATGCTACAAAGTATAACATTGATGCACTGAAAAATTTCTCACTTGCTATAAACTATCTTGGAAGCAATGCTACGGTTGTGTTTGGTGACATAAACGCAAATTCAGGAATTTCCTATATTCAGAAGGGTGTTTATCAGAGACTGGTTACAAACCAGACCGAACTAAATAGCCTTGCTTTAAGCCTCTCAAAGACCTTCAAAGCACAGGTGGAACTTCTCATCAAGCTAACTGAAGCCATTAACAAGACCTTTACCTGATTTCCGAAAGCAATATATCTCTGTTCGTGCAGAGGGAAAAATAGTGATAGATTGGAAAAGGGTTGTTGATGGTCTACCAGCCGGGGTTGCTATTTTCGACGATAAGGGCAGGATTGTATATGTAAATGGCAGAATATCTGACAGGACGGGTATAGAGGACGAACAAGTGAAAAAGAATCCTCTGAGCCTCATCCATCCAGAAGATGTGGACAAAGCAATCAAAACTATTGATGCAGCGTTGAGAGGTGAGACAAACAAGGAAGAATATCCGCTGCTTGTGAGAGCGGTAAAAAAAGGTGGGGGTTATCAATGGATTGAGGTAAGATTTAAGGAGATGGAGAGTGATGGTAGAAGGTACTTTGTGGCTGTTTTTACAGATGTCTCAGAAAGAATCAGACTACAGAAAAAGATTGAAAGTCTTCTGGACTACTTAAAGTTCCTTAACAAGATGTTGAGGCACGACATTCTTAATGTCTTCACGAGAGTTTATACCTACGCAGAATTGCTGGAGGAAAAGCACGATGCAGGATTGATCCAGAAGATTAAAGAGAGTGTCGAAAGTGGTGTGAGAATAATTAAAAAGGTTGGGGAGCTTGAATCTTCTGCTGAAGAAGATAAAAAGCGTTTTAGGATTGGGGAGGTCGTAAGAGAGGTTGCTAAGGGATACAACGTGAGGGTAGAGGTGAAGGGCGATGCTGAAATCATGGCGAATGATGGAATATACAGTGTGTTTGAAAACCTAATAGGGAATTCTGTTAAGCACGGTAAAGCAAGCAGAATCGAGATTGAAGTTCAAAAGGGTGAAAATGGTGTCTGTATAAGGGTTGCAGATGATGGAGTTGGCATACCTCCCCATATAACAGACAAAATCTTCGAAGAAGGTTTTACAACTGGTCCTGGTAACGGTTTAGGACTTTACATCGTCAGGAAGCTTGTAGAGAGTTTTGGTGGAAGTATAAAAGTTGAAAAAAGTGTTCCAAAAGGGACGGTTTTTGTGATTGAAATACCACAAACTTAAACTTGGCGTTCTTCGAGGGCTTCCTTAACAAGTTTTATCGCACACAGATCGCCACACATGCTGCATGCATCGCTTTCTGACCTTCTTCTACCGTGCACTTCCTTCGCCTTCTCAGGATCAATGGATAGCTCAAATTGCCTCTTCCAATCGAGATTTTTTCTGGCAAGAGACATTTCATAATCTCTCTGCCTTGCCCTCTCTCTCTGCCCGTCCTTTACCAAGTCTATTGCGTGAGCTGCAATCTTTGCCGCAATAACGCCCTCTCTGACGTCCTCAACTGTCGGCAGTGCAAGGTGTTCTGAAGGAGTCACATAGCAGATAAAATCTGCTCCGGCCATTCCCGCAATGGCTGCGCCAATAGCTGCGGCTATATGGTCATATCCAGCGGCTATGTCGGTCACAAGAGGACCAAGGAGGTAGAGGGGGGCATTGTCGGTGACGCTCTTCATCGCCTTTACTGATGTCTCAATCTGGTCGAGAGGCACATGCCCTGGCCCTTCAACCATGCACTGCACTCCAGCTTCTCTGCATTTCTCAACAAGCTCACCAAGCATTATAAACTCGGTGTACTTCACCCTATCTCCAGCGTCATGGATGCATCCCGGCCTGAAAGCATCACCAAGGCTGATGGTAACGTCATATTCCTTTAAAATTTCAAGAAGATAGTCGAAATCCTTGTAGTAGGGATTTTCCCTTTCATTGTGGAGCATCCAGCCGATAATAATTGCTCCTCCTCTGCTTACCACACCAAGGAGTCTGTTTGACCTTTTCAACCTTTCCACGCTCACCCAATTAACTCCAGAGTGAATTGTCATGAAGTCAACCCCATCCTTCGCCTGCCTCTCCACAACCCTGAAAAAGTCATCCTCGTCCATGTCAACAACCATCCTGCAGTCCCTTGCAGCCTGATAAATTGGCACAGTACCAAATGGAACTTTAACAACTTCCATTATCCTCTTTCTAATTGAATCGAGGTCTCCTCCCGAAGATAAATCCATAACTGCATCTGCTCCTGCCTTCTGTGCAATGACTGCCTTTTCAACCTCCTCTTCAACGTTGATGTAGTCTGCTGAAGTTCCGACGTTGGCGTTGACCTTTGTTGAGGTGAGCATACCTATGGCTCTCGGCTTTATTTCCTCCCTAAGCACGTTTTTTGGTAATACAACATACCCGTGAGAGATAAGCCTAACCAACTTTTCAGGCTCAATTCCTTCATATTCTGCCGCCTTTCTGACAAATTCGGAAATGACTGCCTTTTTTGCCTCAGTGATTAGGGTCATAATACTAAAAAAGACATGAGGGCAAAAAAATTTTGCCCGCTAAAAGTGACTCATGATCTCATCAACGAGGGCATAGGAAGATTTTATCTTGCTCACATCTCCGAAGTATGTCAGATTCCATATCACGATGTGGCTCACTCCGAGTTTTTCATACTGCTCAAACTGCTGAACGATTTCTTCAGGCGTTCCTGCCACATAGGCGATTCTCATTATTTCATCGGGAACTTGCTTTATTGCCTCCATGATTTGATCCTTGGTATATTTTGTTGGAATGTAGTCCAGCAGGCCATAGAACTTCCCGAAGGGATGTTTGTAGCCGAGAGCTTCATAGAATTCCGAGGGAAGGAGAAGGGCGTGCACCTTCAGAATCGGAGATTGCAGAAGTTTCTCCACATCTTCTGGCTTCTCATCAACGATCAGGCTAATGAATATGGCTTTTGTTATCTCATCCGGGTCTCTACCGAACTCCTTCGCGTATTTGTCCAGCTTCTCTGCTCTCTCTGCGTATGCTTGGGGTGGAAGAGTGGTAGGCAGCCATCCATCCCCATGCTTTGCCGTAAGCTTTAGCATTCTGTCTCCATGAGCGCCGAACCAGAAAGGCATCTCCCCAACAGGTTTTACGTCAAATACAGCATCCTCCAGTCTGTAAAACTTACCCTCATAGTTAACAGTCTCTCCATAATCCGTAGAGAGGAGCAGTTTCATGATCTCAACAGCCTCTTCAAGTCTTGCTACAGGCCTTTCAAAGTCTATGCCATAGGGCACAATGTTTTCCGCCTCTCCTGCACCGATACCCAGAATAAACCTTCCGTTGGTAGCGTGATCTGCTGTTACAGCCTGCTGAAGTAAAACAGCAGGATGTCTCCTGAAAACCTCAGTGACGCTCACTCCAAACTTTATTCTTTCCGTAAAAGGTGCAGAGTAGCAGATTTCGCAGAAAGCGTCATAGAACATGTGGCATGATGGATAGCGCATTGCAAATACAGTCTCTTTCCACAGATCATGTGGATACCAGCCCATCAGGTGGTCGGCAACCCATATTGCAGCGTAGCCCTTCTCTTCCATCCTCTTGGCAGTTTTTGGAACATCACCAATCGGCGGGAAGGTTGGTGCAACGGTTCCGAACTCCATGACTGCAAAAAGATTTCGGACTTTATGAACTTTTTCATTTAAAAATTAACGATACATAGACATGTCAACTTCCGAATGTCCTCCAAAGGTCTTCTGCATCACCCAGATGACGAAGAGCTTGCAGCGGTGAACCTGCTTTAAGGCATCCATGAACAGATTCTTGTTCAGACCATCAAAGTAAACCTCCCTCGTGAACTGGAATATCTGGGGGTCTTTCACATTCGGTAGAATCTGAAAACCAGTCTCAAGAAACAGCAGCCTGAATCGTATATCCCATAAAATCTCATCTCTTTTTGCTTCTCCGAGGCTCATGATGGAGCGATAATGTTCATCACTAAGCTTAACACCGGACGCTATCACAATCATGTCGTCCCTGTTTTTGGGGAAAACGATGTCTATATACTGTCTCGAATTAGGAGGAATTTCGGCAATGAAGTGGTAATCGGCATTTTCGTCGGCAATCTTGTCCTTGTAAACCCCCTCGTCAACCAGCCAATCCCTGACTTTCTTTGCTATTTCATCCTTCATATGGTTCGATTGTCAATCAGGCTTTATTTTTCTTCCCCCATGGGCAAACTTTGATGCAAATTCCACAGACCATTGTTCCTATGTTCGGGTCTGCGGCAAATTCCTTGAGCTTTGAGGCACATTTGTCAACGTCAAAGACCTCCTCTCTTTCGGGATAATTTTCGAATTCGGAGAAATGCAAAGCCTTGGTGATACAGTGATCAATGCACTCCTTGCATTTCCCACATCTGTTTTTCGCTGGTTTTCCAGCTTTGAGTGGCATATCTGTCAGAATGCTTGCCAGCCTTAACCTTGGACCGAATTCAGGGGTGATGAGGAGAAGATTTCTGCCGATCCACCCCACACCAGCAGCCCTCGCAATGGCCTTATGGGAGATGTAGCTCCTCCAGTAAAGACCATCTATTACCTTAGATGCCGGGATAGGAAGTGCTTTATACCCTTCTTTTTCAATGTATCTGCTCAACCTGAGGGCAATGTTATCGAGAAGGTCGTTGGCCACAACATAATAGCGGGAATATACTGGCCTTGATTCGGGTAGCAAGTCAAATATCGGGTCTGGAAGTTTCACACCAACAGTGATTCCAAAGTCAAAACTCTCGAGCAGGTTTTCAGGGTAAACGGGGTAACCTCTGATAGCGTCCAAATCTGCAACCCCAAAAATGTCCGCTCCCAACTCAAATGCCAGTTCTGAAATTTCCATGTGGTGTGATGTTTTTAACCAACTTAAATCTTCCGCAGCCTTTTTTAACATGACCGACAAATTAGCACAGCATATTTAAAAAATGTTGCCGTCTAAGCTTAAACAATGAAGCTGTTCGACAAGGTTTACGCCTACATTTGGGGAAAGGCATTTTATGACTCCTCAAACTGCTATATCATAGCCGATGAGGAGTTTGTTGTTATTGATCCGGGCACTTTTAAGAGTTACACCAACCTACTCGGTTTGATGAGGAACGATGGGATTGAAAAAGTTGATTTCGTAATAAACACGCATTTGCACAGGGATCATTGCGAGAGTAACGTCATGTTTACTGAAAAAGGTGCCTTGCTTGGATTTGACGAAAAGGATAGCCAGGTTTCCCAGTTCCGCTTTAATTCAGACATCAAGCTTGGAAAGGTTTTTGTTGTTGGCAGCACTGAGATAGAGGTAATCAGGACGCCCGGACACTCGCCCGGTAGTCTGACCTTCTTCCTCCCTGATTATTCCGCCGCCATAACCGGTGATTTGATTTTTGAAGGTGGAGTTCCGGGTAGGTTCGACATATATGGCAGCAACAAAAAGGATTTGGCTAAGTCACTCGAAAAAATAAGAACACTGGAGGCGGAATACATCCTCCCCGGCCACAAGAGGATTATGGAGGGTAGAGAGGGTATTGACGCTCTTCTCGAGAGAGGAATAGAGTTTCTCAGCATCTACTGATGGCATAACCCATTTATTACCTCCTGTCGAATCACATAAGTGGTGGAGGAGTTATTCTGCTCGCAATGCGGCAGACTCAAGACAAGGTGTATCTGCAGGAAGGAAACGATAAGGCAGAAAAATCTGGAGATGCTCCGGAAAGTTGGTTACAGAAAAATGCTCGAACCTATTTTTAACTGCGAAGATGAAATCGTAATGTACAGAATTTTCAGCCCTTTCCGTGAATATCCGACAAAACCCCTTGATTTTCTACCCCATAAGCTCTCAGAAGTGTTGAAGAGTAGGGAGATAACCAAACTTTATGAATTTCAGAAAAAAGCCATAGAACTTCTCATGAAAGGTAAAAATGTGGTAATTACGGCTCCAACTGGTTTTGGTAAAACTGAGGCCTTCGCCATTCCGCTTATCGAGAAAGTGTTAAGAGGAGGAAAGGGCATAATATTTTATCCCACAAAAGCGCTTGCAAGAGATCAAGAACTGAAAATAAAAGAATACTCGGCATCTGTTGGATTGAAGGCAGTAAGATTCGATGGCGATTCGGATTCTACAAGCAGAAAGCTTGTTCTCGGTGGTAAAGCGGATATAATACTAACCAACCCAGATATGGTTGACTACCATCTCAGGTATACTCCAGCCTTTCGCCATTTCTGCCGTGATGTCGTTTTTGTCGCAGTTGATGAACTTCACACCTATACTGGGGTTCTGGGAAGCAACATGCATTATCTCATGAAAAGACTTTCGAGATTTGCCGATTTTCAGGTTGCGTGTGCGTCAGCAACTCTGTCAAACGCCAAAGAGTTTGCGGAGGAGCTTTTTGATCGAGAATTTATCCATGTGAGTGGAGAGCACAGAAAGGCAACGCTATACCTCATCGCTCGCTACACGCCGAGTATGTATTCTACAATCAGAGACATCGTGATGGCTTTGAGAAACAGGAAAATAATTGTTTTTGGTAACAGTTACAGGAGCGTTGAGACCATAAATCTTGTCCTGAGGAGATCAGGCATTAAATCTGCAATACATAAAAGCGGGCTGCCCAAGGACGTAAGGAGGGGTGTGGAGGAAAGATTCCGGAATGGTGAGATAAATGTTGTTGTGGCAACTCCAACTCTCGAGCTTGGAATTGATGTCGGCGATGTGGATGTCGTGATTTCTGAGCTTGTCCCCTACAGCCAGATGCAGCAGAGAATGGGAAGAGCGGGGAGGAAAGGACAGGAGAGTGTGGGAATCATAGTTTTGAGAGAAGAAGATTCGATAAGCACCTACTACAAAAACAATCCAGAAGAATATTTCAGGGATGAGGCAAGTGGTTATGTGGAGAGGAAAAATGAGGAGATTATGAAGTACCAGATACTTTCTATGTGCATCGAGAGACCGCTAAAGGATGATGAGGCGGAAGAATACATCCAGACTTTGAATGAGCTTGAAAGTAGGGGGCTGGTTATAAAGAGGGGCGGCATGTATTTACCAACAGCCCTTGGACTCGAGTTTGCAAAAAGCTTCAGCATGCGTGGCATAGGAGATTCGGTCAAAATGTACTGCGATGGAAAGCTTATTGGAGAAAGAACTTTGCCCATCGCCGTTAAAGAACTCTTTCCCGGCAGCATAATAATTCACAACGGCGTGAGATACCGCTCCCAAGAGCTTGATTTAAGAAAACTTAGAGCAGAACTCGTTAGTATCGGGGACGGGAACGAGATCACTGATCCCCTCTACACAACAATTCCAAGGGTCGTTGATGTTGAAGCCGAGATTTTCGAACCTGTAAACGCCTGCTACTGCACCCTTGAAATCACAATCATCCTCCACGGATACATCGAGAGAAACGTCTTTGAGAAGGAAAGAAAGAGCATTCGTCATCTCGACGAGCCCGTCAGCTACACCTTCAGGACAAAGGGTGTGATCTTCTCCGCCCCTTTCCCCAACCCCGAGGATTACGAGGACTACTATGCTGGAAGCTTCCATGCCCTTGAGCATGTTCTGATTGAAACGACTGATGCTATAACCGGAGGAGGTAGCAGAGAAATGGGAGGAATTTCCGTTCCGGAAGGAGATATTTTTATATACGACGCAACAGCTGGTGGCAGTGGTTTATCCAAGCTGCTTTTCAAAAGATTAAACCGAGCATTCAAAATTGCACAGAGCATACTCAAGGGTTGTGAGTGCAACAGAGTTGACGGCTGTCCGAGATGCACCTACAGCTACCAGTGCGGAAACAACAACCAGCCCCTAAACAGAATAGGGGCTTTGAACATTGCTGAAAAAGTTCTAAGAGGTGAGATAAGAAGAACTGACTGGAAAAAGTATAGTGAAGTTGCTGAGTTTCGATATTTTCCTTAGTACGTCGCCCTAACCATCGCGATTTTCTTAAGAGTTTTGCAAACTTCTTCAGCTTCTCTCTCCTTTCCCATTGCCTTCATTATTCCCATGCATAGTTTGAAAATTGCTTCCTGATGCTCGTTTTTCTGTCTGAAAATCTGCACGGGCGATATCTTCAAATCGTCGTACTCTCTGAAGTATTCGTTGTCAATACCATAGCATTCAAAAGTTTTTTTGACATGGAAAAGCAACAAATGCAGATGAACAAGCTCTTCTTTGCCAAACTGGCCAGACATAATTTCGCTTCGAATAAGGACACTTAAATGTATCGGTAAATCCGAAATTAGGAAAATTTAAATTTTAAAAAAGAATATAATAATTTATCATCACACAACTATACAAGTGTAAACAATTGCTCAAGAATTCTAACAAGCCTCTTGCCACTCTCAGTCAATTGATAGGAATCAGAAGTTTTATCTACTATCCTAAGCTGCATCAGGGCCTTTAAATGTCTGTCTAAAATTCCAGGATTCAACTTGGTCTCAAACATCAACTGAGAAAATCGAAGGGGCTTTCTGTCGAGGCTAAAAAGGATGTTACTCATGCCACTGCGGGATATGATTTTCAAAACCTTTTCACTTTCTCCGTTCGGTTTTTTTCCGAACAATGTATCGACATCTAGCACCCTACCACCTCACTGATCACGTTTTCATGATTACTATAATTGTAATTACCGACATAATATAACCTTTGTGGTTGGGCTTGAAATTACAAAAATGCAATTCAATACAATTATTTATAAGATTTAAATCACACAATTGCAGAAAAATGCTTTATTTTGTCGAGAAATAGACTCTGCAATGGTCATTAGCACTCTTGAGAGCAATATCATAAAGTTATCTATTGTTCAAAGAAAAACAATGGCACTTATAGTTATGGATGTCGAAAAACTGAGCTACAGGGTTGTTGACTGTTCTCGAAAACTCTTCTGCAGAATCCATGTCTCAAAAAGTTGTCCTGCTTACTGCCCAGTAATTGTTGCAGCTAAGGATTTTGTTACGAGAAGACGGGAACCAAAAGCAGAAGTTAAGGTTTTGGAGTAGCCTTAATCTCCGTATTATTTGAAACCCCAAACTTGGGTTCCTTCTCCCTAATAAAAAGGCTGTAACCCTGCGGAAAAACTTCAAATGTAACCGTAACGCTGTAATTTAATTCAAAAAATCTTCTCAAAGCCTCACATATTATCAAATCAGTGTTCTGACCGAGATTTGAGGTAACTAAAAGATAGTATCCCGTATCATCTCGTTTAAGACTAACTTTTGTTGCTTTTCTCGTTGTGATTAGACACGTTTTAACACCTTCAACAGCTTCTGAAAGGGATATCTCGGAGATGGGTTTGTTGTACTGTTTCCTGATCAATATTTCGAGTTCGTTATCACAAAGAGCCCTTTCAATTTCGCCAGAAACAACGAGTTCAATCGTTTTAGCGTTGAACGCAACGAGATTTGCCTCGTCCATTATCTCAGAAAGGTTGCAGGCCTCCTCGCCCACCCCTCTTTTGTATCTGTCGAAAACAGTCAAAGCCTCCTCGATCACATTGTTGACTCTTCCATATTCTGGAAGATACCTCTCAATTATCCTGCTTGCCTCTTCGCTGATTGTTGTGTGCAGTCTTCTTTTCATAGTGAATAATAATCATCAAAATTTTAAAAGATTTGTGCATGAACCAAGCTATTGTGTGCATGGAACAATTAAATATTATCATATTCATCCCATAATGATTTTATCTTTGTTGATGGCATGTGTGGATGATGAGAGCAAAACTCGACCCCCTTGCTGAACTCAGGAGCGATACTGCTGAGATGATCACCAGAAGCATTAAAGAGTGGGCTGAGAAGGAGGTAATGCCCTACCGCCACGAAATTGACGACAATTTCGAGATATCCGAGAGAGCGATGAAAAAACTGTTTGTTGATATCGGCATGCAGAAGCTGATAGTTCCAGAATCTGCCGGAGGAGCAGGGGTGAGCTTTGATGAGCTTCCGCCAATTGTTTACCACAGCTTTTCAGAAATAGGAAAGGCTGATGCTGGAATTGGTTTCGTTCTTTCTGCTCTTGTAGCCTCCTCTGCTTCAGCAATTGGCAGTGAGGCTTTTGACTTTATAGTTGATAGGCTGTCCAGCAGTTTCTGCAGAATATCTATCATGCCACCACAGTTCGGGAATGACGATTTCAGAGGGTTTGAACTCGCCAAAGCGGTTGAGAAAGGAGACAAAGTTAGGATTAAATGTTACGGGAGGCCCCTCAATTCTGGCTTCGATGCTGACGTCTTTGTTGTGTTCTGCAACTATGATGGAGTCTCTCTTGCCCTTCTTGATGGAGAAGAGGTGGAGAGAGGAGAAATTGTAAAGACTGCTGGGCTAATTGCAAGCAGAAACTGTGATGTAAAGATAAGGGCTGAAGTTGAGAAGAGCAGAATCATAAAGGGCGATGCTTGGAAAAGGCTGGAGGTCTACCTAAACCTCTGCCTGTCCTCACTATGTGTTGGGTCTGCAATGGATTCATGTAGAATTGTGGGTGACTGGGCTGAGAAGAGGTTCATAAGGGGGAAACCGCTTAAGGATAACACGGTTGATGCTGAGGTCCTTGGAGAGGTAGCGAAAGAGGCAATTGAGGCAAACATGGCTGCTCAGTTTCTGGCCAAGACAATGCTTGAGGACAGGAGCGATGATGAGATACACGCGCTATCTAAAATTACAGCTTTGAAATGCTCAAGGGCTGCCTTCAATGTCGCTGATAGGGCAATGGAACTCATGGCGTCTCAGGGATACGCGAGAGAGGGATTACTGGAGAAGCAGTGGAGAGATACCAAGAGCATTGCAGCATTGTTGAAGCAGCAGCACTCTCTGCTTGAGCTCTCTGAAAGATTTTTCGCCAGTAAACTGTGGGAGGGGTGATATTTTGGAGTTCGCGAGAGTTCGAGAGTTTGAGTCCCCCCTTGAGAAGTATCTGGCAGAGATGATAAAGGATTGGGGAGAAAAATACGTCTTGCCCTACAGAAGAGAGTTTGACGAGGACTGGAAGGAGCACCGCTACGTTGAACCTGCTCTTGAGAAGCTGATGGTTGATTACGGCTTTCAGATTGCTGTTTTTCCTGAAGAGTTTGGTGGATGGGGATTCGGCAATTCCGATTATTTTGGTTCCGTAACTGCAAGACTGATGGAAGAGATTGGAAGATACGACACGGGCATCGCTGTTTCAGTGGGTGTAACCTTCTGGCCGCTTTTCATGATAACTGTAAAGCCTCATGTGAATTATGATCTCTGTGCTGAATTTTCCCAGCTTTTTGCCAGGAAAAAGCTGACAATAGCTGCAAACGCCATGACAGAACCGCAAGGTGGCTCGGACATCGAGAATCTGGACGAGTTGAAGGGAAAGACTATCAGAACGACCGCAGTTCTTGAGGGGGACGAGTGGGTGATCAATGGGCATAAACTTTGGCCTACCAACACGGGTGGAGTGGCGGATTTGTTCGGTGTTGTATGCACAACGAAGCCCGGAGAGGCTGATGAGAAACATTTTACCTACATATACGTCCCCGCCACTTTACCGGGAGTCAAGCAGGGTGAACCGTATCGCAAGGCAGGGATGGCGGCGGATAAAAACTCGGACATATGGTTTGACAACGTCAGGGTGCCAAAGTATTACAGAGCGTGGGGGGAGGGGCTGGATGCCAAGTACTTCAGAGAGATAATCACTACAGGTTGTCTCGGGAGCGCTGCGATGGCTCTGGGTGCGATGGAAAACATATATGAAATTCTGTACGAGAAGTGCAGTGAGCTGAGATACCGAGGGAAGCCTTTAAAGGAGAACACCGCTGTTGCAGCAGTTCTGGCAGATATAGCTGCTGAGATTGAGGTAAGCAGAGCAGCAGTTTACACCTACGCAAGGATGCTCGACCGCCCGGATATCTATGGTGAGAGGTATTCTGCTGAAATGGTTGCGAGAGGTAGGGCTTTGAAGCTGAAGGTTTGCGATGTCTGCTGCGACGTGGCAAGAAAAGCCGTGGATCTGCTTTCTCATTATGGAATAGACAGAAACTTCGACATAGAGAAGCACTGGAGGGATGTCAAAATGATCCAGCTCTGGATGGGAGGAAGGCAGCTCTGCCAGATGGATGTTGCGAGGCATTTTTATGATTGTAAGCAGCTTTGAGGTGGTTTTATGGGCGATATGAGTTTTGGGATTTTCAGGATTCTCGCAGGGTCTCCCTTCTACAAAGACTTTCTCAGAAAGACCGCAAATGAGTTCTTTGATCCTGCTGTTGTGGAAAACGAGGTTAAAGAGATACTGGATAAAGACATAGAGTTTACAGCAACGATCTTCAGCCTCATGCCAAGAACCGCAAACACCCTGTTCGGTGTAATGAGAGGATTTAACGCATATTCAAGCAAATTCACAAGCGATGCTCTCGTAGGAATACTGAAGGGGGTTGCAGGAGATTTCGATGCAAAATATGCTGCAGAAACGCTAAACGAGTTCTTTGATGGAATGGAGAGGCTAAGAAAAGACTATCCAAAGCTCTTTGCTGAAATCACAGGTCAGAAAATAGAGGAGTTTTTCGATACACTGGATTTTGGCAAGCTGAGGAAGTTTATTGAGGATACTGCCTATTGCTCGCAAGGTATCTTTGAGATACTAAATGAAAAGATTATCGGTAACCCGATTAAGCTCGCAAATCTCATGGCTTCAATGCCTGCAGTAACTAATGCCAGCATTGCCATTGCAAATGATGCTTTACAGAGGACCGAGATGCCATCTGAACTTCTTGCAAGTGCAACCTTTAACACTCTGGAAAGCTTGAATGTGGAGGATTTAGCCAAACTGGTTGAGAATCTGGCAAAATTCGTGAATAAGCTGCATGAGGGCAATTATATACTGGGAAGGGGAGAGGCAAAGTTCAAAGAAGTTGCTGAAAATATAATTGAGCGGTTTCTGAACAGTATAGATGTCGAGGAGCTGAAAAAAGCCGTTCTTGCCCTTCTGGATGATGCAAGGGATGTGAATGAAGCTTTTACCAACGCACTCTGGCGAAATCCTCTTGCGTTGATGTCTCTGTCATCCTTGGTTCCAATTGCCGTTAACGTCCTTGTTGAGATGCTGGGCAAAATCCTGTCAAAATTCGAAGAGCTGCCAGTTGAACTGACAGCACAGATCGTAACAACAATCATCAAGGAAATAGATGCCGACAAGTTGGGCGATGTTATCACTGTTGCTGCAAGAACCTTCAACGAGGTTGCAAAGAGAAATCCCGAGGTTATTTCGGGAGTAATCAACGCGGCAATTGCGTCTGCAGACAGCAAGGAGATTGAAAAGCTAATCAACAACCTCACGAAGTCTTTTGTTGATGTTTTACTCTCCAATCCTGAAGTCCTCACAGCAGCTGTAACACCACTTGTCCAGTCCTTTGCTGATATTGTTAAGATTAACAAAGGAGGTGAAGAATGAGTTTATCGAAAATTCATGAAATAGCATCAACTCTTGAAAACGAATACGTTAGGAAATGGAAGTCAGAAGGAAATGCAGTTATAGGGCATGCCTGCATAGCGATGCCAAAAGAGGTGGCTGAGGCTGGCAGAATCTTGCCCTTCAGACTTAGGGGGGCTGAGAATGCCGACACATCCACAGCAGACTCTTATCTGTCAAGGTACAATTGCAGTTTATGCAGAAGCTGTCTCGAATTGGTTCTTAACGGTAGCTATGACTTTCTTGACGGTCTTGTGAGGATAAGAGGATGTGACCACTGGATGGGCACCTTTGACGAAATCCAGCATGCGAAAAATCCAGAGTTTATGCACTACCTCAAAGTTCCCCATCTCGTTAACGAAGATACGCTGGACTTCTTCTCAAATGAGATAAAGAGGTTGAAAGAGGCTTTTGAGAACAGATTTGGTGTGGAAATTACCGAAGACGAAATTGTAAGGTATGCAAAAGTTCAGGACAAAATAAACAAGAAAATGAGGGAGTTTTACAGGCTGAGATTCAAGAAGTCGAGATTTTACGGAAGTGATGCAATAGCAATTATGGTGGCGAGAGAGTCTTTACCCTCTGAAGCTTTCTTACCGCTGCTTGAATCTGCAATGGCTGAGAAAAAGAAAGTAGAGTATAGGGCCAAGGTTCTGCTCGCTGGTAGCCCTCTTGATGAGATCGAGCTTATAAGGAAGATAGAAGAGATGGGTGCTTTGATCGTGGCTGAAACTACATGTTTCGGAGGGGGGAGCTTCTGGAACATGGCTGAGTATGACGGAAGCGAGATTTACGAGTTTTTGGCAAGTAAATACCTCAACAACCTGAAGATTTGTGCAAGAATGTTTGGAGAGTATGCTTACAGAAAGAATTTCATTAAAACCATAGCCGAAGAGGCTGAGGTGGATGGTGTGATTCTGCAGCACAACAAGTTCTGCGATCTATTCGGCATCGAAAATGCAAAGCTGAGAATAGACCTTGAGAGGGAGGGTTTACCGACACTCGTTCTTGAGAAGGAATATGCCTCGACAGCTGACATTGGCAGGATAAAGACGAGGGTTCAGGCTTTTCTTGAGAGATTGAAGAGGTGAGGGCTTATGACCTCACTGCCGGGACTTGTAAAAAGAAGTTATGACTTGATCAAAACAATTGAAAGATTGGAGAATTATACCCCGATGGAAGTTGAGGGGCTTTACAGAATTGTTGGAAAGGATTTGGGTCAGAGTGCAAAAGCTCTATTAGATGAAAGACATGACGGAGCAGGACTGCACTTCATGAGAGTTATTGCAAGACATATAGCGGAGGCTGTCGAGGCAAAAGAGGATGGAAAGAAGGTAATTCTGATCCCTTTCAACTTTCCACCCGAACTCATCCACGCTTTTGAGAACGCTGTTCCTTTGACAACCGAAGTTATCAGCACAATCGGTGTTACAACCCTTGAAGGACAGGGAGAGCCATACTGGGATTATGCCATGTCCCTCGGCATTCCTGACTATGTATGTTCTGCAAACACTATCGAGCTTGGTTCTGCATTGATGTCGGTCGAAACCCTTGAACTTGCACCTGATATAATCATATCTGGTGCTCCGGGGTCATGCGATGCCAACTCGAAAATTCATGAGTTTGTTGCTGAATATCTTGACATTCCTGAACTTACAATAGACAAAACCGGGAGTGGTAAAAGAGACTACGAACTCTACAGAAAACTCTTTCTGAATATGGTTAAAGAACTTGAGGAGTTTGTTGGAGAGGATATAGATGAAGACAAGATAATTGAGGTCATGGAAAGAGCAAACGAATGCACGGAACTCTACTGGGAGCTTCATGAACTCAAGAAACACTCACCGTGTCCAGTTCCCAACATGTTCACACTCTTCACCTACGGGACGAGATTTACCATGTGGGGAAGAGATGAGGCAATATCAATGTTCGAAAAGCTCGTGGATGTAGCAGAGAAGAGACTGAAGAGAGGAGAGTATCCTGCGGAGAAAGAGATAGCGAGGAGTTTGTGGGTTTACACGGGTTATTACATAGACCTCTACGACCTCTGGATATGGATGGAGAATAATGGGATAACGTATCTGACTGACGGTCTGAACTCCTTTTTCCCAGCCCAGTTCGAGATTGAAACAAAGGAGGATGCTCTTGAAGCCATTATTTCTTCAGCATGGAACTATCCAATGACAAGGCAGATGGGGGCTGACAACATGGGGATAAGATGGTTCGAGGATTTGACACATGTCGGTAAAGAACTTAATGCAAACTGTGCGATTTACTGCGGTCACCACTCATGCAAACAGACGCAAAGCGTTTTCAGAATCTTTAGGGATGAAGCAAATAAAATCGGAATTCCCGTTTTGAGGCTCGATGGGGATGCATGGAATCGGAGAATAACACCTGTCAGTGTCCTTCAGGAGATGATTCTCGATTTTGTTCAGAATGTTGTTACCAAAAGAAGGAGGAGAAGGAGAAGGTAGAAAAGGTGACATAATGTCCGAAATTGTAGGAATAACCAAAAGAAGTTCTGAAATTCTAAGAACTATTGAAAAAATTGAAAAATACAGCGAGAGTGAACTTGAAGGACTTACGAAGCTGGTTGGAGACATACAGGCTCATACGATTCTCTCTTTTCTTGATGAGAGACATGGTGATGCCGGTTTGTATTTTCTACAGAATATACTTTCAAAACACGTAAACGAGGCAGTGAAGGCGAAAGAAGAGGGGAAGAAGGTAATTCTGATCCCTTTCAACTTTCCACCCGAACTCATCCACGCTTTTGAGAACGCTGTTCCTTTGACAACCGAAATGATGAGCACGATTGGCTCTCTTGCACTTCAAGGACAGGGAGAGCCATACTGGGATTATGCCATGTCCCTCGGCATTCCTGACTATGTATGTTCTGCAAACACTACCGCTCTTGGCTCAATGCTTACTGCTGTAAAGGGCTTTGAAATAGCTCCTGATGCTATGATCTCAGCCTGTCCGGGAGCGTGTGATGCCAACTCGAAAATACATGAGTTTGTGGCTGAGACGCTCAACGTCCCTGAATTCATGCTGGATAAAATGGGAGATGGTGTTTCCGACTACGAACTCTACAGAAAACTCTTTCTGAATATGGTTAAAGAACTTGAGGAGTTTGTTGGAGAGGATATAGATGAAGACAGAATTGTGAAAGCAGTAGAGAATGGCAATATCTGCACGGAACTCTACTGGGAGCTCCATGAGTTCAAGAAACACTCACCATGTCCAGTTCCCAACATGTTCACCCTGTTTAGCTGTGGAACCCGTTTCACAATGTGGGGAAGAGATGAGGCAATATTAATGTTCGAAAAGCTCGTGGATGTAGCAGAGAAGAGACTGAAGAGAGGAGAGTATCCTGCGGAGAAAGAGATAGCGAGGAGTTTGTGGGTTTACACGGGTTATTACATAGACCTCTACGACCTCTGGATATGGATGGAGAATAATGGGATAACGTATCTCACAGACATTTTGAATTCGGGTGGATTTCCCCAAATTTACGAAGTTTTCACGAAGGAAGATGCACTTGAAGCTATCATCAGAACTTCCTGGAATTACGGGATGACAAAGCAGATGGGTGCTGAAAACATGGGTTTGAAATGGACTGAAGATTTTATCTTTTTGGCGGAAGACTTGAATGCAAACTGTGCCATTTACTGTGGTCATCACGCATGCAAGCAATCGCAGGCGGTTTTCAGAATACTTCGCGATGGCATGAGTAGTAGGGGAATTCCAGTTTTAAGACTCGATGGAGATTGTTGGAATAAAAGAATAACACCTGTCAGTGTCCTTCAGGAGATGATTCTCGATTTTGTTCAGAATGTTGTTACCAAAAGAAGGAGGAGAAGGAGAAGGTAATCGGAGGTGATTGATTGCTTTTCGGTGGGACTGATGTCGGATCTCTCACAGCACAGGCAGTTTTGCTTGAAGATAGCAAAATAGTCGGATACAGAAACATCAGAGTGCTGCCAAATCCGGTTGAGTCAGCTAAGAAAGTTATGGGAGAACTTCTTGAAGAGATTGGGGTGAATCAGGACGAGGTGGTGATATTCTCAACTGGCTACGGTAGAGAGAAGTTAGTTGAAGCTGGCTTTGCGAGAGAGCACGTGAGTGAGATAAGCTGCCATGGTCGAGGAGCTTTCTGGCTAAATTCAGCGATAAGAACAATAATTGATATCGGTGGACAGGATGCGAAGGTTGTCAGAATTGACGAAAATGGAAATCTGACTAATTTCGTGATGAACGACAAATGTGCAGCAGGAACCGGAAGATTTCTTGAGATACAAGCAAAAGCCCTCGGTCTGACTCTGGATGAACTTGGAGATATGACCTTTAGAGCTTCAAATCCAGTTGCAATAACCGCGAGGTGCAGCATCTATGCTGAAACAGAAGTTCTGCACTACATGCAGCGTAGATTTGCCAAGGAGGACATAGCCGCTGGAGTGAACAGGTCAATGGCAGAGAGAATCTACTATCTTGCAAGGCGAGTTGGGGTTGAGAGAGAGGTTACGCTAACTGGAGGTGTGGCAAAGAACAGGGGGGTCAAGCAGGAGCTTGAGAAGATTCTGGGAGTTAAGTTCGTTGATCTTGGCGTTGATCCGCAGATTGTAGGGGCTCTTGGGGCAGCAATTTTTGCAATGGAGAAATACGGAGGTGAATGAATGTTTCTCGGCGTTGATGTTGGAATGAGATTCACCAAAGCCGTTCTGTGGGACGGAGAGATAGTTTCCACCATCATTGAGGAAACAAGAGGAGACATGAAGCCCATACTGGAGAGAATTAAAGGTGTGGATGACTTTAAACTCTGCTGCTCCACAGGTAGCGGGGCAGAACTGGTGGATTTTGCGGAAGTAAAGGAAGATGATGTGGTATGCTTGGCAATTGCTGCGAGAGATATTGTTGATGTAGACTTCGTTCTGGACATAGGCGGGCAGAGCATCACAGCGATATCGGTTGATAAGGAAGGTAACGTAATTGATTTCATGAGAAACGACAAGTGTGCGAGCGGGAGCGGGAGGTTCTTGGAGGTCATGAGTTCAGCACTTGGAATTGAGATAGAAGACGTTGATACTGTAGCATCAAAAGCTAACAGGAAGCTGTCAATAACATCCCAATGCGCGGTTTTTGCAGAAAGCGAGGTGATTTCCTACGTAAACGAGGGAGAAAGCAAGGAAAATATCATTGCTGCCGTTTGCGATTCGATTGCTAAGCTTGCGGTTGCTCAGGCGAACAGGTTCGGTATGGGGGGGAGATACACGATTACCGGTGGTGTAGCAGGGTTTAAAAGCATAACTGAGAGAATCGCAGAGGCTGTTGGCGGGGAATACGTGGAATTCCCGCAACCTCAGCTGGCTGCAGCCATAGGGGCTGCGATAGTTGCGGAAGAGGAATTCGGAGATGTTTGAAGAATTAGTTAGTGAGATTCGTCGGTTTGTGATGAGAGGGGTTGAGGAGGGGTTGATTGATGTAAGAGACTATCAGGAATTTCCAAGATGGGAAAGGAGAAAGGACGTAATTTTGAGAGGAGAGCTTGCCTACGAGTTTGGGAAGCAGAACTCAATATTGCTTCTCACGTGGGGAAAGGCTGAGAACAGGATTTATCTACCCACAAACAATGGTAAAGATCGGCTGGCTGTTATTGTCATCTCCGATGCCGAAATTGAGGACGTGTACGAATGTTTCAGGGCTATGAGAGACACCTTTTACAGCTTGAATCTGAGAGGTGTTACCATCAGAAGTCTTCCAAGCCAGATGAGGGTTTGGCTGAGGGTTGGAAGGGGCGCAGATAGAGAGGGTTTTAACCTTGGGGTTTTTGGCAGGGCAATCATCGAGTCCATGAATTCCCTCGATTTTGTCAGAGCTACCGATGTTGTCTTTTTCACATCGAGAGAAGAGATTGAAAAGTTAAAGGAGCAGTTTTCGAAGGGAAAGAAGATTGTAGAGGCACTGATAAAAATGCATGAGGAAAAGTTGTTGAACTGTGAGGAGTGCGATTACAGCGATGTATGCAGCGAGATTCCTGAACTCAGAAGGATAAGGGAGAGAATGAGGTTGAAAGAGAGGGACAAGAGATGAGAATCGCAGTTGTCGGGAAAGGCGGTGTGGGAAAGACGTCAATCTCTGCGATGCTTGTCAAAGTACTGTCGGAGAGGCACAGGATTCTGGCTGTTGACGCTGATCCTGCTGGAGGACTGGCAACGTCCCTTGGCATTGAAGTTCACAAGACGCTGAACGATGTTAGAGAGGAGATTATCCAGATGTTGAGACAAAAGTATGACAAAGTAGAGATTGCCGCGTCTATAGACTACAGGGTATTTGAGGTGCTTGTTGAGGAGGGCAGCTTTGCTTTACTTGCCGTTGGTAGACCTGAGGAGGAAGGTTGCTACTGCCAGCTTAACACCATGCTCAGGGAGGCGATTGAAATTTTATCCAAGTCCTTTGATTATACAGTTATTGATGGAGAGGCGGGAATAGAGCAGATAAACCGCAGAGTCATGAGAAGTGTTGACACACTTCTTGTCGTTACCGACATGTCGAAGAAGGGGTTTCAGGTGGCTGGTCAGATAATACAGGTTGCAAAGAGGGCCACTGGGTTTAAAATAGCGGGTTTAATCGTTAATAGGGTGAGTATGGTGGGAAGTGTAGATGTTAAGGTTGAGGCGGAGGCAAGAAACAAAGGATTTGATTTTATCCACATTGTTCCTGAGGATGAGACGATTTCAAGATTCGACGTCGAGGGCAAGTCTTTCTTGGAGCTTCCCGAGTGTGTTGCTCTAAGGGCTGTGAAGGGTATTGTTAAGTTGTTAAGTATTTAGATGAACATAGAGCCTGAATTTGCCAATTTTACCAGCTACCCAGTAGCAAGTAGTTCTATTGATAATGAGAGACCGAGATAAAGTCAAATGCCTTTTGATTGATTCTAAAAACTTTTTAGCGCCGTTTCAGTCCTTAAATCGCTCCTTTGTGTTAGGACTTAAAGCAATTAAAAAGTTCAGGAATTGAAAAAGTCCCAAACCCAACTTCGCTCATCTCATCACCGAGGCTTTCTTTTTACCGTAACTACCATCAACTCCATTCTATTATTATGAACTGCCCGCTGGTAAGCAAAAGGTTTAAATATATGTAGTGACCATTAAATTAAGGTGGCGGCGGGTTAGCTGATGCTGTAGCTTTCCTGCCGCCGTAGAAATGGGAGAATTTATATAGTGGAAGGTGAGATGAAAGGTGAAAAAAGGAGGTAGAGAAATATGAAAAAGGTAGGATTAATAGGCTTAGTAATAGCGGCACTTTTAGTGATATCAGTGACTCCAGCGATGGCGGCTCAGGTAAACAATGTAACTTTAAACACCAGTGGGCTTTATCTCTACAACTTCGAAGTAAACACCACATCGGGTGTCCTGCCCTTGACTGTCCAATTCACGTTCTACATGAACAACACTAATGCTACTAATACACTATCCGGAACTGTTTACGTTTACGTTGACGGAGTAAAAACAGCCACTAGCAAATCTGTTACCGTAGCAAATAACACGTCTAAAGCCACTGATACCATCACATACACTCTTACAACCTTCCCCACAACCGGAGAGTATAAAGTTTCGGTTGGTAACAACTCAGACTGGCTACCAAACGCGACAATAAAAGTCTTTGTACAGGATGCTGGACCGGTTAACATACCCGGAATGCAGATAGATCGCTTTGAACTCTCTGACGATGAAATAGACCTTGGAACCGAGCTTGAGATTTATGTAGACTATGGAAAGAACGAAACTCAAACGAGGAGAGTTGCCGTTATTGATTGGGCAACATACAACTCCGATGTTAGAGGAGATATTCCAACACTGCTGAGCAAGGCTGATGCAGTATGGACTCTTGGTGATGGACCGGCAAGTGATACCTACACGTTTACACCCGATGAACCGGGTTACTATCTTGCAATAGCCTTCAACAGCACGAGTATAGGCAAAGTCCTTGGATTCAGAGTTGTTCCAGCTGTCTCAGGTAAGCCAACAGTCAGCATAAGCGTTGACAAGAGTTCGGTGGCTATTGGAGATTATGTCAAAGTTGAAGCTTCAATGTCAACCGACGTGCCAGTTAGTGTTGTGAAAGTTTTCGTTACAGGTTCAGGATACTTCCTGAATGAGACCGGCTACGGAGGAACAAGCTACATGCTTTGTTATGCAACGGGAGGCGAGTGGTACAGAGTTGAGGATGCCTGTGGCGACGATACCTGGTGGGTCAAGATAAGTGACGTGCCAGAAGGAGTATATGTAGCAAAGATTGATGTTGGAGATGGGCCGACGAGGGCTGAAGCAACTGCAGTTTTCAGTGTTGTTAAGCCAGCAATTCTCAGCCTTACTGTTCCATCAACCCACGTGAAGGGTACAGACCTGGTCATAGAGGGTACAACCAACCTTGCAAAGAGCGGAGAGAATGATGACAATGCCAGCATAGCACCACAGGTTGAGAACTGGGCATACCTCACAATTGAAGACCTGTCTGGCAAAGAGATCGTGAACTCAACCATTACCAGTGCCGCAATGTCATACATCGATGAGGGAGGAAAGTTCAGATTCAAGCTCGACAACTTCGGAACTACGGGAGCAGGAGGTAATCTTGACACTGGTTACTACAAGGTGACTGTGCAGATAAACTCAGGAATTAGAACCGATGAGGAAACAGCAGTATTTGAACTTGTAAAGGCTGAGATTAAGTTGACTGCCGACAAGAACTCAGTAACAAGAGGTGATACAGTAACCTTCACAATTGACACCAACATGAAAGTCAACAATCCTGTTAACTTCACAATCGAAGATACCGACTTCTGTACTGGCGATCCAGACTGTGTAGAAGAGAAGACGTATTACGTAGATGTGCTCGGTGATGTAGTAATCAAGCTTGACGTTAACACTATGGCTCCGCTTACAGACTATAAGTTTACTGCTGAAATCGTTGATCTTGGCGTGTCCGATGAGGTTAGAGTCACTGTTGTAAAGCAGGCGCTCAATATCTCTGCCGAAACTAATGTTGTGGTAAGAGGCGGAGATGTTAGATTCACGGGTTCAACCACTGCTGACGTCGTGTATGTGTACGCTGACGAACCAGGAGTATTCCAGATTGGAAATGTAGATGTTGCAGAGCTCCCAAGTGACACGATCCTTGACACTGCAGCTGAGCTAACTACAGCTATGGTTTACCCAGACAGTAACGATATGCTCGACTTCAAGGTTGACGTCTTGGTGCAGACCAGCCAGTATGGAGATGTGTCACCAGGAACGTATTATCTGTACTTCTACGCTCCGGCAAACGTCACAGGTGGTGTAGCCAATGAAATCGACAGAGCATCAGACGCTCAGGCAATAGTCGCGATCTCTGTCACAGATCCAAAGATCGAATCTGTAGATATCCCAAGCAAGCTACCATATCAGGGCGAGGTAGAGGTAAGCATACTTACAGCTCCAGGCGATAGAGATAACGTAGAACTAACATTCACACTCGAAGGAAGCAACATCAAAGCGAGACCAAACGACTTCGGAATAAGCACCGAACAGAAACCAAATGCCAACAATTATGTGAACTTTACACTTGACTTCAAGGAGTATGCGGTCAGAAAAGGTTCCACACTTGAACCTGGACTCTACGTGTTCACAGTTAAGCTGAGTTTCGTTGATGCTCTCGGAGGGGACGAAGTAGATTCAAAGGAGATATTGGTTGAAATAGTTCCACAGACACTTGACGTCCAGATTGATCCCGCATCACCAGTGGTTGGAGACAAGATAACTGTCACAGTTACCACCAACCGTGAGGGCGTCTCAGGCTACGACCACATCTGGGTGACAATGGTTGGTACAAATTACAAGGCTGTCCAGAGAGTGACGCTGAATAGCGAAGGAAAGGGAACAGTAAGCTTCGAGACAGTCGGACTTGCACCCGGAACTTACAAGTTCTATGTCAGAGATACTGCTGGAACGGTAGACCAGATGACTGAAGTTGAACTCGTTGAAGAACTCTACGACCTCGATGCCGCTGACACACTGGCCAAGGTTTATGATGCACATGACGATCTCCTCGTAGTTAAAACTGTTGAAGTTCTCGAAACTGCGCCAACCCCAACGCCAACAACTCCAGCCCCAACCACACCTGCACCAACAACTCCAGCCCCAACCACACCTGCACCAACAACTCCAGCCCCAACCACACCTGCACCAACCACCACAACACCTGCACAGCAGCCAGGTGGCGTACCCGGATTTGAAGCAGTGTTTGCAATTGCCGGACTGCTTGCGGTGGCATACCTGCTGAGGAGACGATAAACTTCAAATTTTTACTTTTTTATTTTTGAAATAGATAAGTTTTTAAGCTAAGACTCCTTAGAGTTGTTATGAGAAAAATTCTATTGATACTGGCATTCATTCTTCTTATCCAGCCGGTGATAGCACTTGAGCACTTAACTGCCGATAACTTTGATCAGCCGGAAACATCTGTGAATCCGGAGAAAAATTACTATTTTCCTGGAGACAATATACAAGCTACGTATATAATAACACCTAAAACAGATGATGATATGGAGCTTATAGGTGGAGAAAAGGATAATCCAAGAACTTATACTTTTAAAACATCCCTTGAAAACGCACAATGGACAGAAGTTACGATTAACTACTATCTGGGAAGCTGGAGCGAAGATGTCAAGGGCAATGAGGCAAAGATCGATGTAAAATACTTTTACCTTGATGAGGAGAGAAAAGGGGTCAGGAGCATAGAAGTAAATATTTCTGGAATTATACCTCAGGTTGATGAAAGAATTAAGAATGTGATCATTGTTAACGTAACTGTAGAAGATTGTGACGATGACGCTTTATCTCCGCTGACAGTTAAAGTTGTGAACGTAGAGAGATTCTTAGAGGATATTCAAAAGTTAAGATCTGATGCAGACAACCTAAAATTAGATTTAGAAAATGCAGGCGTAACCTACAATGAATCAGACTTTGATGAAGTTTACTCTTTGCTTGATAGCGCGGAGAAGCTTGTAGATAAGGGGAGCTATGTTGAAGCGGATGATAAGATTACACAAGCTGAAAATAAGCTTGAAGACATCTCTTCCAAGGCCGATAAACTAAAAGCCGAAACTGCAAGAGATTACGTAGACAGTGTGTTGGATGAGGCATACCTCAATTTGAGCGTTACTGAAGTATCTCTAAACAAGGTCGCCGAGAGTGAAAACTACACACTATTTGTAGAGAGTTACGCAGAACTGAAAAGCACATACGATGAACTGAAAAAAGAGTTTGATGACGCAATTCAGATGATAGAAGAAGGTAAGTATATTCAAGCATACGAAAAGCTCACAGAATTAAAACCTAAAGCAGATACATTGTTGAAAGACGTTAACGATCTACTGAGCAGAATTGAGGGGGAGCCAAAAGGCGAGGGAGGGTTTAGTATACCATTTAACCTGCAATTCACTCTGCCTTTTTCACTACTGTATCTCGTCGCTATAGTGGGGGCGGCGGCTGTTGCAATTGCTGTGGCAATAGTTCTCAGAAGGAGGCGTGGAAAATGGGACGAATTGCGCTGATTCTTCTTTTTCCATTTATTGCTGCTGTCGTGAATGTTTCTGCCTTTGACTTCAGTTACACTTGCAATAAGGAATTTGGCGAATACTACTTTGGAGGCGAATATCTTTACTTCTACTGCACCCTAAGGCCTGATTCTAACAGCGATGCAGAAAATATGGCGGGGGTGAGTTACAAGATACTATCTGCTCTTGATTCTGCAGTTATCCAAGTCGAGGTGAAATTCGAAGATGGGAAGGTTCTGCTCCATCCTGCTCCAGAGGACGAGTATTCGGCTGGAAATGCTACATCTCTGGGGTTCTATGTACCAAAACTTGATAAAATTGATGAAATTGTTATGAGAATTCAAGGATACGTGCCAGTTCCCGACAGCAGACTTGAAAATATCACTGTTCTTTCAGCATATGCAGACGAGAAATTGTTCATCGAGACAATTACTGTTGTAAACAAGCAGAAATTTTACGATGACATAAGAAGTTTCAGTAAAAGTGACTGTGCAGATAAGAACAAACTTGAGGAGGCTGAGGCATACTTCAACGATGGTAAATACCTGAAAGCTGACAGTTTGATGGATGAAATTGAGACAAATGTGATTGAATGTGCTCTAAATTCTGAGAAGGAGAAGTACGAGGAAATACTGGATAGTATCAAGGAGAAGTTTAATGAGCTAAAGAAAGACCTGATGGTTTTTGAGTTGACGGTTGAAAGAGATGCTGCTGAAATAGAGAATTACGACGAAGTTGTAAACAAGCTTGCGGAGCTTAAATCAGAAGTTACTGCAGTTGAAGGAGCAATTGATAACATTGAAGATTTTATTAGAGATGCAAAATTTAAAGAGGCTGATGACGGGTTTGATTACGTGGATTCAAAAATTATGGCTTTGCAGCAGAATCTTACAGAGCTTGAAAATTCCATTAAAAAGAAGAGTTTTGATTGGGTATTGATAGTGGCTATCGGAGCCGCCATTGTAGTTGTGGCGGTAGCCCTACTTATTTTGCGGGGTAGAGAAGGAGACAAGTGGTGATCAAGCTCTACCAACAATGACCTCATCCAATATTTTATTTGAAAAAATCCCATTCTCCACAACACCTGCAATCAGCTTAATCTCTCTCTCCACTTCCTCGACCTTCTCGTCCTCTAAAACTCCAAAATCGCAATCCAGAATAAAGTTGCCGTTATCAGTCACAACTGGTCCGACTTTACCGCTTCCATACCTCAGATTAACTCTTGTTGCCCCCAACTCTTCGATCTTCTTGGAAACATACCCATAGGCAAAAGGCAGAACCTCAACCGGCACGGGCATTGAAAGCTTTTCAACTAGCTTGCTCTCATCAACAATGATCACAACCTTTTTACTCGCCTTCGCCACTATCTTCTCTCTTGTAAGTGCTCCACCTCCCCCTTTAATGCAATTCATCTTCACGTCAACCTGATCTGCCCCGTCTATGCACAACTCTGGCTCACGCTCAACAAGATCAACGATCTTTATTCCATTTCTGATCGCAACGAAATAGGACTGATATGAGGTCGGCACACCATATATTTCCAACTCCTCTTCCCTAATCCTCTCTCCGAGCAGATTCAGGAAAATTTCAACCGTAGTCCCACTACCGATGCCCAAAACCATACCGTCCTTAACAAGCTTTAAAGCCATCTCAGCTGCCCTATACTTCCCACCCGAGCCCATCAAACCACCTTCTAAATTTTCCAAAATTAACTTTTGCTGTTAAATCAATTGAAAGGGGTGTTATGGAGACGTATCCACTCCTCAGGGCGTGAATATCTGTGCCATCTTCGGCATCCTCTACCTCTTCTCCATGTATCCAGAAATACTCCCTTCCTCTTGGATCCAGCCTTTTCTCAACACTCACCTTGTACATTCTCCTCGCAAGCTTCGTTATGGCAATCTTCCCGTTTGGCTTTGCAGGAACGTTTACGTTTAGCAGATCCACGCCCTCTGGCAATCCCCTATCCACTACTACCTGAGCAATGTCCTTTAACACACGACACGCAAAGCTGAAATCATCGTTACTTGTAAGTTCAAATTTGGTTATATCAGGCATCTGAAGGGATATCGCAATAGCCATACTGCCATGGGTTGCTGCTTCGAGGGCAGCACAAACAGTTCCGGAGGTTGTTGCAGCTTCTGTTGACAAATTTTCCCCGAGATTTATCCCGCAGACAGTTAAATCCGGTATATCTCCTATAACCTCATATATGCCGACTATAACAGAATCTGTAGGTGTGCCGTCAACGGCAAAAACTTTCATACCGTTAACTGTTACCTCTGAAACTCTGATTGGCTCCATGATTGACAGGCTCCTTCCAACACCACTTTTCTGAACAGCAGGTGCAACCACAAAAACCTCTCCGATGCTCTCTAATGCCGTATAGGCAGCTTTCAATCCTGCTGAATAAAGTCCGTCGTCATTCGTAAGGAGTATCTTCATATTCTCTTCTCAACCTGATCTATGTACAGAGCAATATCATTTACGACTTCAGGTTCGAGAGTCGCGTCTATTATTTCAACTCCTTTACTTTTGGCAAGCTCTTTTACTTTCTCAAAATGTAGGGTAAGCTGCGAAACGACATAGACCTTGAGAAGGTGTAGATTTTTCTTGACATCCTCATAATCAGCTTCACCACTGCTGTACATCCTCATGATCTCTTCGCAATCCTTAACAAACATCTCAACTATTTTCTTCTGATCTGTCAGATCCCTTGCAAGGCTAACATCTGCCTCTCCTCTCACCAGTTCACCAAGTCTGTCCAAAAACGTGTTTATGTACAGCATCGTTTTTAGTTTCTGAAGAGGCTATAAATTCGTTGCGATAGGGATTTAAATATAGATGCTGTATTTTTCCTGATGAAGGACATCGAGCGAAAGTGTTTGCTTTCCCTTATAGGAATAGTTCAGAATATATATGATCAAATGAGAGCTGGCAGAGTTCCAGAAATAGAAATTGCGACAAGAACCAAGCACAATATAGAGTTTAACGAGGAAAGTGAAGTATGGGTTTATGGCAGCAGAAAGTCCGTTAGATCAGCGAAAACTGTCAAAGGTGCTTACAGAATCCTCAAAATGACCTACGTGATTGGCTTTCTTAAGGATCAGCTAAATCTGAACAAATCATCAACCCTCAGAGAGCTTTATTACATCTCAGAAGGCTGGGACGCTGCAAAATTTGAGGAACAATCTGAAAGCGACCGCCTCATTGAAGACCTTGAGATACTGACCAGTTTTCAGAGAGAACACTTCCACATACGTCCTGAAGAGGATGGAGCAACAGTCATAGGGCCTCTGAGAGTTAGAGAAGAGACGAGAAGGGGTGTTAGAGAGATACACTGCCAAGATGATGTGGGTGAGGGAGGCTACCAAATCCCAGTGAATGTTGACAAAATTGAGTTTGTTGACCATGATGCCAAGTTCGTGATAGCAATCGAAACCGGTGGTATGAGGGACAGGCTTGTGGAGAATGGGTTTGATGAGAAATACAATGCCATAATAGTCCACCTAAAGGGGCAGCCTGCCCGTAGCACTCGCAGACTGTTGAGAAGATTGAATACGGAACTCAATCTTCCCGTCGTTGTGTTCACGGATGGTGATCCTTGGAGCTACAGGATTTTTGCAAGCGTAGCTTACGGGAGCATAAAGTCAGCCCACCTCTCAGAATACCTCGCCACTCCTGCAGCTCAGTTTGTGGGCATAAGGCCCACTGACATCACCAAATATGATTTACCTGCAGACAAGCTCAGCGAGGAAGACATAAAGGCGTTAAGGTCCATCCTTACCGACCCAAGATTTGATAGTGAGTTCTGGAAGAGGGAGGTCAACTACCAGCTTGAGATAAATAAAAAGTCAGAACAGCAGGCTTTGGCAAAGTACGGTTTGGATTACGTCACAGACGTCTACTTGCCAGAAAGGCTTTCTGAGCTGGGCATAATTTAATCATACTTTACCTCCAAGTTCAGGAAGTCCTCAGCGACAGTGGTGTTTTCAAAGACCTCTTTTGCCTCTTCGAGAAGTGGAGAGACATCTTTCGAGTATCTCGTGCTTATGTGCGTCAGAATTAACTTCTTAACTCCAGCCTGTTTGGCAACTTCAGCCGCCTCCCTTGCCGTTGAATGTCCACTCTCAATGGCCCAATCCTTCAACTCTTCTCCAAAAGCCGCATCGTGAATCAGTATATCCGCACCTCTCGCCACCTCCACAGTCCTTTCTGTCGGGCGAGTGTCGCCTGTATAAACCACCTTCCTACCCCTCCTCTTCTCTCCAAGAACCATCTCTGGTGTTATCAGCTTCCCATTCCATATGATACTCTCACCCCTGGCAAGTTTCGCGTAGAGTGGGCCGGGTGGAATTCCGAGCTCTTTTTCAGCCTTATCTCTGTTAAATTTCCCTCGCCTGTCGTCCTCTATTACGGCGTAACCCACGCTCTGGACTATGTGCTCCGTTTTGAATGCTATGATTTTGAAGCCATTAAATTTCACTTCCTCCCCGTCCCTCAGTTCTCTCACATTGACTGGGTAGTTCAGCATTTCATAGCCAAATACGTCAAAAAGGGCTTTCAGCACCTTTGCTCTCGGAGCGTAAACGTTCAAGGGTTTGGTTCTTTCATTCAAAGACATTGTTTCGAGCAAGCCAAAAAGGCCAATGAAATGATCCGTGTGCAGGTGGGAGATGAAGATGTTGTCGAGATTTCTGAAGCCCGTCTTTGCAATCATCATCTGCCTCTGCGTCCCTTCACCGCAATCAAAAAGAAATCTATGTCCACCAAACTGAACAAAAATCGCAGGAGAATTCCTCTCAACGCTCGGAACAGTACCGGAAGTTCCGAGAAAAGTAATTTTAAGAAGCATTAAGACTCAAGAACGATTTCAATGTTCACATCCTTCGGAACCTGTATCCTCATTATCTGTCTCAAAGCCCTCTCGTCTGCCGAGATGTCAATCAGTCTCTTGTGAACTCTCATCTCCCAGTGATCCCACGTCTCGCTACCCTCACCGTCGGGTGCCTTCCTAACTGGCACCACAAGTCGGCGGGTTGGAAGTGGCACCGGACCGCTGAGTTCAACACCGGTCTTGTTTGCGATCTCTTTAATCTGACTGCAAATTCTGTCGAGCTCCCTTGGATTCAAACCAGAAAGCTTGATTCTCGCTTTTGGACCTTTTATTGGCATGAGATCACCAAAAAAATAAGGTTATTTTCTTGGGGTTAGATCAAGAACCATCCCCGCACCGATGGTCATACCCATATCTCTGATGGCAAATCTGCCCATGGGCGGAATGTCTTTGACTTTCTCGATGACCATCGGTCTTGTCGGCTCAAGCTTAACCACTGCTGCATCTCCGGTCTTCAGGAACTGTGGGTTCTCTTCTTTAACCTGACCAGTCCTTGGATCAATCTTTTTCTGCAGTTCAACGAATCTGCAGGCTATCTGTGCAGTGTGGGCGTGCACGACTGGAGTGTAACCAACGGTGATGGCTGTTGGGTGCTGCAGCACAACAAGCTGGGCTGTGAAGTCCTTCACGACAGTGGGTGGCGTGTCCGGATGTCCAGCGACATCTCCTCTCCTTATGTCCTTCTTGCTGACACCTCTTACGTTGAAACCGATATTGTCTCCCGGATATGCCTCTTGGATTGGCTCGTGGTGCATCTCAATGCTCTTAACTTCACCGCTCACATCTGCCGGCTCGAATACGACTTTATCTCCCACTTTCAGCACACCGCTCTCAACTCTCCCTACTGGAACCGTTCCGACACCGCTGATTGAGTAAACGTCCTGAATCGGGATTCTGAGTGGTTTGTCAACGAGCTTCTCTGGTGGCTTGAGCATGTCAAAAGCCTCAAGCAATGTGGGTCCATCATACCAGGGTGTTTTGTCGCTCTTCTTGGCGATGTTGTCACCATAGTAAGCTGAAGTCGGGATGAAGGGAATCTCGTCAACCTTGTAACCTACCATCCTGAGAAGCTTTGATACAGCCTCCTTTGCTGCCTCATACTCCTTCTGATCGTAGTTAACCCTGTCCATTTTGTTAACCGCAACTATTAGCTGATTAATACCGAGGGTTCTCGCGAGGAATACATGTTCTCTGGTCTGCGGCTGGACTTTCTCAACAACATCCATGACGAGTACTGCAGCATCCGCCTGAGATGCTCCTGTAATCATGTTCTTGATGAAATCTCTGTGTCCAGGGCAGTCCACAATGGTAATGTAGTATTTCTCAGTCATGAACTTCCTGTGGGCCACGTCTATGGTCAAACCCCTCTCTCGCTCCTCCTTGAGTCTGTCCATTACCCATGCAAACTCGAATGTTGCTTTGCCTTTCTCCTGAGCTTCTTTTCTGAATTTCTCTACAATGTGCTCCGGAATCTCTCCTGTCTCATAAAGCAATCTACCAATCAGTGTGCTTTTTCCATGGTCCACATGCCCTATAAAGGCAACATTAATGTGCTCCTTTTCCTTTGCCATATTCATCTCCTCCCTTTGAGTTTTTCATCTCATCCATTTGAAGGATATATAAACCTTTCACCAGCTTGAAATGTTGGAAATAAGGAGATAAAGTAAATCGCCGAGAAAGAAGGCAGCAATATATCCTGCCGTTATGAAAACGAGGAATGGAAGGGCTGGCGTTACCCAAACAGTCTCAATCTTCTTCCCCCTCAACCTCTCGATCAATTCTTCATCTGGTTCGACTGCCCTTCTCACCCTTCTGAGTTTCCCATTTTCATCTACATATTCCAGCAGATTGTGGAATTTAGGCAGGTTGTCCACCTTAGCTTTGTATCCTGTTAAGTAATACAGGAAATTCCCCTTCAGACCTCTGACTCCTTCCACTGCCAGATTTCTTATGAACATGCCGATCAGAAGGGCTGGAGCGGCGATAACAGAGTTGGCAAGGGTTGAGAAGGCAAATGATCCGAATCCAAAGTTGAGCATTGGGAAACCATTGAAAGTAGGGTAGAAGGGGAATATGACAGAAAGGCACATCAGTGCTTTGGCATCAGCACCTCCGTAAGCTCCGATGTAGTAAAGGAAATATGCAAGGGAGACAACCATCAAAATCTGAATTCCAGCCAGCATGTAGAACAACTGGGGCTGGAGTTCAGTTACGATCTGAAAGATCGTAATGGGGAGGGTTAAAATCAGCATATATTTCCAAACTCTGTTTGGCACAATTCTGCTCTCTATATCCAGTTTGCATGCGTAGAGCAAAAATCCGAAAACTAAAATGAACTTGAGAAGGTCAATTGCTGACATATATATCGTAGAGGTCAGAAAGCATTGCCGAAGCCGTCTCTTCCTTCCCTGCCCCTCTTCCAGCTACGAATATATTTCCCGCTGTGTCTGTTTTGAACATTGTAGCATTCATTGTACCTTTAATAGCCAGCGGGTGGGACAACGGAACAAGTCTCGGGGAGACTCTCAGTGTTTCCTTGCTCACTTCTGCAATGAGCCTAATTGTGTATCCCTTCTCCTCAGCCACGTTGAAGGCCTCTGGTGTAATTTTCCTGATCCCAACTCTCTCCACATCTTCGAACTTTGCATCCACACCAATTGTGTTGGCGATTATGATTAGCTTTGCGGCAGCGTCAATTCCCTCGACGTCGTAGGTCGGATCGGCTTCAGCAATACCAAGCTCCTGAGCCTCGTTTAGTATCTGTTCATAAGGCAAGCCTTCTTCCTCCATCCTTGAAAGAATGTAGTTACACGTGCCGTTCAGTATCCCCCTCACACTCTCGATCTCGCAGAAGGCGAGATATCGCTTTATCAGCTTGATAACCGGCATCGCCCCTCCAACCGTGGCTTCGTACATTAGCTTTACACCCTTCTTTTCTGCAAGGGTCATCAGTCCCTCGAAGTCCGCCACAAGAGGACCCTTATTGGATGTGATCACATGACTACCTTTTTTTAGAGCTTTTTTTATATAACTCAATCCACTTCCACCGTCGAGCTTTGTATGGGTGGCTTCAACAAGTATGTCGAAGTCAACTTCATCAATCAACTCATCAGCCTTTCTATCATCTCTCAGCCTTCCTTCTTCCCTTTTCATCTTGATAGCTTCATCAATGCTGAATTCTCCGGAAATTGAGCTCTTAGAGTCGGCAATCGCAACAACTTTAAACTCCCCAATTTTTTTCCTTATCTCCTCTCTTTTCCTCTCCAGCAGTTCGGCAAATCCCTGCCCAACTGTTCCAAAACCGACGATTGCTATTCTTATCATACTAAATCCTCGTTTATAGGTTCAATCATAGTAATTTTCTTCCTTCTGCATATCTCCCTGAGCTTCTCCACCGCTTCCTTCAGCCTCTCATTTCCTGCTGCCGAAATCGTTACTATGGCGGTTGATGGGCCTGAAATCTCAGGCATGCTTACGTGCATCTCAACACACTCCGCCTCTCCGTCAATATCAATGCTCTGGATCGTATCGCTTATGTCAGTATGAATAAGATGTCCGATTAGAAGAACTGATGTTGTGGCAGTAAGCTTAACTTCATTGAAGCTTCTTACAAGAATTCCGGAAGACCTTAGTGATCCGATGAGCCTCTCAACTTTTTTGCTATCAATTTTGAAGGATATCTCTACCGGAAGACGATTCAGAGGTGTTTTCTTTCCTCTCTGATGCACTATACCCACAATATTTCCACCCATCTTGGAGATCGGCTCAAGCACCTTGAGCAACTGCCCCGGCCTATCTTCAAGTTCGACTATCAGAGTTATCAATACTTCATTCATAGATCGGCACGCCTTCCACTTCTGTAAGCTTTCTGAATTCGTCCATCAGCATCTTCGTGATTTTGCCCGGCTTTCCATCTCCAATCTTTCTGCCATCTATCACAACTATCGGGGCTATCTCAGCTGCCGTTCCAGTCACAAAAACTTCGTCTGCTGTATAGAGATCGTAAAGGCCGAGATTTGTTTCTTTGAACGGTATTCCGAGCTTTTCAATTAATTCTATCACCGCCTCTCTCGTTATCCCCTTGAGATTGTTTATTGTCGGTGGAGTTGAGACCTCTCCGTTCTTGACTATGAAAATGTTGTCTCCACTCCCCTCTGAGATGTAGCCGTTTCTGTCCAGAAATATTGCCTCATCCCCACCCTTTGCATTCGCCTCAATCTTTGCGAGTATGTTGTTAAGGTAATTCAGCGACTTTATGTTGGGTGGCAAAGCATCAAAGGAGTTTCTTCTCACACCCACCGTCACGGCAGTTAGCCCCCTTTCGTAGAGATCACCATACAGCTTGCCCCACGGCTTCGTTATCACTATGATCGAGGGCTTGGAGCACTTTCTCGGGTCGAGACCGAGATCACCGATTCCTCTCGTGACGATTGGTCGGATGTAAGCATCTCTTAGATTGTTCTTTCTGAGCGTTTCAAGTATTATCTCTACAAACTCATCCTTGCTGACAGGTATTTCGAGATCAATTGCCTTTGCTGAATCATAAAGTCTGTCTATGTGCTCTTTAAGCCTAAAAACTCTACCGTTATAGGCTCTGATGCCCTCGAAAACCCCATCCCCATACAGGAATCCATGATCAAACACACTGATCTTCGCTTCATTTTCCGGAACAAACTCTCCGTCAAGATAGACGAGCAACATTATGCTGAAATTACAGAATAAATTAAAAATTGTTTCGTTTCTGACATATGACTGCAGCAGTTTTTGCTGCTCTCTCTACTGAGTTAAACAGTACGACATTCCTTCCTTCAAGAGCCTTTTTGACTTCTGAATAATTTTCAGGCGTTGATGAGTAAACGAATATTGCAGGTTTCTTCATCCTGCTGGCTATACCCCCTACAGCCTCCGGAGGAATCACCCAACTTGGTGGAGCTACAGCATAGAGGAACATTATTATTCCTGTATCTGCATCACTCGAAATGGCATCTATCACCCCGGTAAATTTGTATACGTCAAGCCCGCTAAAGGAGAGGTCTATAGGATTCTCTCTCATGGTTATTGGTGGTAAAAGCTCCTTCAGCTTTTTGATTGTCTTCTCCTCAAATTCTGCAAGCCTTCCACCACTCGTCTCAATTATATCTGCAGCAACAATTCCAAGTCCTGCCTGAATTGTTAGCACAGCCACACCCTTTCCCTTAGCGTTCTCCAGTCCTTCGAGCCTTTCCAAAGCTATTGCAACATCCATCAGCTCAATCGGGGTTTCTGCAACAACTCCACCAGCCTGTTTGATTGCAGATGTGAAAACCCTGTAATCTCCTGCCATGCTCCCTGTATGACTAAGAGATGCTTTATCTGCAACGCTACTCTTTCCTGACTTCATCACCACGACTTTTTTTCTCTCTGCCAGCCTTTTGATTTGCTCGAAAAAAGCTCTGCCATTATCAACTCCCTCCACATACACTGCTACAACATCAGTATTCGGGTCATTCTTCAAAAATTCGAAAACATCGGGAAAGTCTACATCACAGCGGTTGCCGAGATGGATTATGTAGCTGAAACCAGTATCCCGAAATTCGTGGAGGACGTAATGACAAATCCCTCCACTCTGAGAAAGGAGAGCTATTCTGCCATTTTTAACTTCATTGAATATCGGTGTAAAGCTCATGTTGATACCCTTCACGATGTTGACCACACCAAAGGTGTTGGGCCCTATTATCCTCAAACTCTTTTTTTCTGCAATTTCTCTGAGCTTATTTTCCAGAACCTTCCCTTCTTCGTATTCAGCCTCCTTGAATCCGGACGTTATTATTACTGCACCTTTAACACCCAGCTCAGCAGCCTCGTTAACAGCACTCAAAACCTTGTCAGCCGGGAGGGCTACAATGACGACATCTGGGACCTCAGGCAGAGCTTTTAATGATGTGTACGACTTCAGCCCGTGAATTTCGTCGGCACTCGGATTGATTGGATAAACTCTAATACCCTTATTGGCAATAAGGCTCCTCAAAACAGAGTTTCCAACCTTTATCGGGTTTGTTGAGGCGCCAACAACTGCAATTGATTCCGGGTTGAGGACGTCTTTAACATCTTTCGCAGTATAACTAATCCCACTTCTCTCCTCCCCCCTCCCTCTCTGCTCACCAACAACCATCCTCGC
>DAVR01000048.1 GCA_002507545.1 Archaeoglobus sp. UBA230
GTGAAATTATTTCGGGATACCATAGTTCGATTTTCGTATTTATGAGTAAATTAATGAAATGCTATAACTCTGTTAAATCCTGAAAACTATCCCTGCATACCCCACAACAGCACTCCTGTCTGCAACGTCTCCACTCGTTGAGTAATCAACAAGCTCAGCTCTTGCCCCTTTTTCCCTCGCATAGTTCATCGCAACGGCAATGCACCCGTAACCACAAACACTTGCCTGTAGTTTGTATATTGTTTCATAGTATTTCTTTACATCCATCGAAAGGATGCTGTCTATAACCTTCTCATCCAGCCTCCTGCACTCCTCGTCAGGTAGATAGTGGTGCATATCTGAAGAAGCTACGACCACAATCCTCCTTCCCGTTTTCTCTTCAGCTTCAAGAATTTCCTCCGCTACCTCTCTGGCAGTCTCCTCATCCTGCAATCCAAGACATATTGGCACAATCTTGAAATCCTCGTGGAGATACTGCAGAAAGGGAATCTGAACCTCCAAGGAATGTTCATACCTGTGAGCATTTTCGTCAACATCCACAATTATCCTCGGCATCGCTTCGATGAACTCCTGATCAACCTCCGCCTCTCCGAGAGGGGTGAGCCAGGTGTCGGTGGAGACGGCAACTGGCAATCCCACGCCCGTATGGTTGGGACCAAGGATGACGAAAGTTTCGGCATCTGGGAGGAGAGAGTGAACCTTACCGGCAGTTCTGCCTGAGTAAACATAACCTGCATGGGGGGAAATGCATGCAATAACGCTTTCATCCTTCGCTGGTTCTGTATATTCCTTAAGCATTGCCAGCAAGGATTCGGGGTTGGAGGGGTAGAAGCTACCTGCAACTATTGGGTGTCTCATGATTTAATTAGGAATAGGAAGGTAAAAAGTTTCTGTTAGAGTTGGTTAAGTACTAAAGTTTAAAATAGTAAAAAAGTATTGAGGTTATGAAGTCGGTATCCCGATCTCTTGTACCAATTAGAGAAGTAGAAATAGAGAACTTCAAATCAATAAAGCATCTTAAGTTCGATTGCAGAAGGCTTAACATCTTCATAGGTGAACCGAATACAGGTAAGTCGAACATAATTGAATCAGTAGTTGGTCTGCCATCCGTAGCTTACTATGGAAGATTTGGAGTCACAAACTTTATTAGGTTCGAAGATTACAGTAATATTTTCTACGACAATAATCTGGACGACGCTGTGAATGTAAAATTTAACGGAAAATGGGATTTTGAAATCAAAATATATTTTAAAGATGGTTCTTATTACTGGAGCGTTGAACCCAACCTAATACCTCCATATACTTTGTTTGCGGGTTCTGCTAATAAGTTCAACGAAATTTCCAAGCAGTTCAAATTCTACAGATTCAGTCCCTGGCAAGAATTTAAGAGAAGAGAGAGCGAATTTCTCTTACCAGATGGCAGTAACTTTCCGTCAGTTTATGCAACTCACAAAAGACTTAGAGAGATTTTTGGAGACATTCTTCAACGTTACGGTCTCAGATTGATGAGAGAGCCTGACACTAATAAGATTAAAGTTGTGAAAGAAACAGAGTTCGATTTAATAACTTACCCATACCAAACACTTTCAGATACATTCAGACGTCTTATGTTCTATATTTCAGCAATTTTAACCAACAAAAATTCGATAATAGCTATGGAAGAGCCGGAAGCCAATGCATTTCCTTTTTACACTAAGTATCTAGCCGAATTAGTGGCCTTAGACGACAGCAACCAGTACTTCGTAACGACCCATAATCCCTACTTTTTACTTACACTCATAGAGAAAACTCCAAAAGAAGATTTGGCGGTTTACATTACGTATTACGAGGACTACCAAACTAAAGTTAAAAAGCTGAGTGAAAGGAAATTTCAAGAAATTCTCAACTTAGGTTCGAGTGTATTCTTCAACTTAGATGCTCTAATGGAGGATTAATAAATGCCATTTGAAAAGAAGCTGTTCGTCGAGTGCAAAACGGATATGCTCCTCGTCACCAAGATGAGCTTCAAGAGATGTGTTATATGTGCAGGAGGAATAGGGGAAGTCTGCAACAAGTTAAGAGACAGTACTAACTCATGCGGACTTGTGGATGAAGACCCAACAAAATCGAGACCCAGTTATTTAGAAAATCTGCTCAAAAATGCAATAATTTTAAACAAACACGACATCATTGTAGCTCATGATAAAGAGAGAAATAATTATTTGATAGTTCTAAGCCCTGATCGTGAGGGATGGCTGATTCAAACCGCAAAGATTTTGGGACTCGACTTTAGGATTTTCAATCTTCCAAATAATCCAAAAGAATTTAAGAAGATTAGCTTATTAAATCCTCAAAAGGTTGAGCCTCTGATTAATTCGATACTAAGCAGAGGGCATCCGAGAATTGATGAGCTTCGCAAAGCTTTCCTTAGATGTAAGGAAGCTGTTAGTGAGTAACATTAAAAAGCCACGCATTTACTCAGAGTATGGGTAAAACAATAGCCGAGAAAATACTAAGCGAAAAATCAAAGAGCGACGCGTATGCTGGTGATCTTGTAGTTGCTGAGATTGATCAGATAGCCCTCCAAGACGGTACAGCACCTCTGGCAATAAGACAGCTTATGGAACTTGGCACCGAAATAAGGGCTGCTGACAGAACACATTTCTTCGTTGACCATGCTGCCCCCTCTCCAAGAAAGGAACTGAGCAATGATCAGAAGTTTATCTATGAATTTGCTAACAGGATTGGAGCTGATTTTAACTCACCGGGTGAGGGCATCATCCATCAGCTCATGGTTGAGAGATACGTAAAGCCCGGAGACCTTGCGGTGGGGGCTGACAGCCACACATGCACCTACGGCGGCATAGGGGCATTTTCGACTGGTATGGGTTCTACCGACGTTGCTGTCGCCATGGCTCTCGGCAAGAATTGGTTTAGAGTTCCAGAAACTTTCAGAGTCAGTCTTACTGGGAAGATGCCAAAGGGCGTTTTTGCGAAGGACGTAATCCTGAAGCTCATCGGTGATCTTGGGGTCAGTGGCGCAACCTACAAAGCTCTTGAGTTTCACGGAGATTGTGTTGAGAGTTTGAGTGTTGAAGAGAGGCTCACAATTGCAAACATGGCTGTTGAGTGCGGTGCAAAAGCTGGTTTGTTTGAGAGTGACGATAATACGAGACACTTTCTTGCTGAACTCGGAAGAGAGCAAGACTTCAGAGAGATTAAGGCTGATGAAGACGCCGAGTATGAGAAGGAGATAGAGATTGACGTCTCCAGTTTGTCACCTCTCATCTCTAAACCGCATAATGTTGACAATGTTGCAGAAATTGAGGAAGTTGAGGGAACAGAAGTGAATCAGGTTTACATAGGAACGTGCACCAATGGCAGACTTTCAGACCTTGAAATTGCGGCAAGAATTCTAAAGGGGAGAAAAGTTAAAAGAGGAGTGAGGCTTATTGTTGTGCCTGCGAGCAGAAGAGTATACCTTCAGGCTTTAGAAAAAGGTTTGCTGAAGATTTTTGTTGAATCAGATGGGATTGTTCTCTCTCCGGGTTGCGGGCCGTGTGTGGGAATCCATCAGGGAGTGCTTGCGGATGGAGAGGTGTGCATCTCAACTCAGAACAGGAACTTCAAGGGAAGAATGGGGAATCCCAATGCGGAGATATACCTCGCTTCTCCAGCTACAGCAGCAGCAAGCGCTGTTAAAGGTGTAATAGCTGATCCGAGGGAGTTTCTGTGAAAATCTCCAAGACTCTGCTACTTACAATACTCGAAGCTGCAAAGAGCGCTCATCCGGATGAATTCGTAGCTCTGTTGAGTGGGAGTAAAGACGTGATTGAAGAGCTGATTTTTCTCCCCTTTGTTTCTGGTTCTGTTTCAGCAGTGATACATCTCGACATGCTTCCCATCGGCATGAAGGTCTTCGGAACTGTCCACAGCCATTCATCACCAAGCTGCAGGCCATCAGATGAAGACATGGCTCTTTTTACGAGATTCGGGAAGTATCACATAATAGTGTGCTATCCCTACGACGAGAGGAGCTGGAAGTGTTATGACAGGAGTGGCAGCGAAATCGAACTTGAAGTAGTTGAAGAAGATTAATATATGATGAGGATTAAAGAATATTGAAATGCCTCGAACGGTTAAAGACCTGCTCGTGGATATTAAAGACACCACAGAGCTGATGGTTGACCTTGCCTATTCTGCGATCCTTTACAACAATGAGGACATAGCAGAGGAAGTTCTTGAGCTTGAGGCAAGAGTTCTGGATTTGCTTAAGCAGATAAGAGTCGTATCGGTTCTCGCTGCAAGGAGAGTCGAAGATGCCGAAAAGGTTTCGTCAATTCTCCATATAGCGAATGCCGGACAGAAGATAAGCAGTGCCGCTGGTGACATATCTTCTCTTGTCCTGAGGGGATTCAAGCTCTCGGAGGAGATCGTGAACCTAATTCTTTACCACTCAGAAGAGACTGTTGTGAGTGTTAAGGTTCCTGAGGATTCGGGGATAGCAGGGAAAACTCTTGGAGAGATCAGACTTCACACAAAAACGGGGATGAGGGTTATTGCGATAAAAAGAGAATTCAGCTGGATATTCAACCCGGACAGAGATACTGAAGTTTACAAGGGTGATTTACTTTTTGCCAGAGGAGACCCCTATGCGGTTCCAAAATTCTACGAGGTTGTGACGGGGAAAGCCATTCAGATGCCCCCAGAGCCAGAGGACATAAAAATCGAGGAGCTTGACACTGCTGTCGACTTGTTGATCGAAATGAAGAATCTTTCCGAGCTGGCAGTTGATCTTGCCTACTCTTCCTTGATCTACGGCAACAACGACATAGCGCTGGAAGTCGTTTATCTTGAGGAAGTCATTGACAACATGAAATTTGAAATTGAAAAGAACATACTGAAAAGCAGCTCTCATTTCGCTGAAGAGCAGCTAAAGCCTCTGATGTCCATAATAGAGATTGCCTACTGTTCCGAGTTGATTGCAGATGCTGCCAGAGATATCTCAGAGGTTCTGTTGGACAAGATGGATGTTCCAGTAATATTCAAGGAAGCAATGAGGGAGACTGATGAAGTTCTCACTCTCATAAACGTCTCTGAAAACTCACCGTTAAACGGGAAAACTCTCGGAGAGGCAAAGGTTGAAACAAATACTGGGATGCATATCATTGCGATCAAGAGAAAGAACGAGTGGATTACCAAGCCGACAGCCGCAACAAAAATTTTCAGCGGGGACTTGCTGATTGCAAAGGGAACAAGAGAGGGGGAAGAAGGGCTATTAAGGCTCTGCTCTACCCCTGCACAGCTTCCATAAGCCTAACCACGAGTTCTCTTTTTATCATCGAGCTTCTGTCTCCTTCGCAGACAATTGACCTTACCCCTATTATATCGGGTGAAAGTTCCTTTAGCACCTCGATGTGTCCCCAGCCGATATTTCCTGCGAGAGCGACGAGCAGGTTGTTGTCATGAGCAAGTTCGACGAATTTCCGAATTTCGTCAATTTTCATGTGATCAAAAAGTGATGTACCATCCTTAATTGCTGTATCAACCATCACGATGTCTGCCCCAGCTTTCGCCACAACTTCGGGAAGCTCAAGAGGGGAGATAGCATCTATCCTGTAGAAGTCACCATATCCTGCAGCAACAACCTTCTTTTTGGAGTCATAATCCTTAACTGCCCTTGTAACTGCGCTCATCATCTCGCTGGCTTCTCCAGCATTTCTCACTCCATAAAGTCCGACCTTTATGTAATCTGCCCCAGCAACCGCAGCACCGAGAGCAGCGAGACTTGCGGTTCCGGGTTTGTGGGGCAAATCACCAGTTGTGGCACTGATTTCCTTACCATGCTTTTTCGCAAGCTCTGAAATTTCCCTGATCACCCACGGAAAATTTGCTCCAAGAGAACCTTCAGCGGGATTCTTCACGTCAATGATGTCCGCCCCTCCCTCTATTGCTTCGATTGCTTCGGCAATACTCATGGGGCTAACCAATACCTTCATCAAAGGATGACCTATTCAGTGGTATATATGCCTTTTGAAAGAGCTTTAAACCCTTCCGAAAATGCAGATTCATGAAAGTTAAAAGCCCAGAAATCAGACAGGGGATCAGAGCTTCAGAACTCGTTGAAATGTTCAGTTCGACAGCTTTCAACGCGAGAAGACTTGGAGAAGCAGCCAAGATTTGCAAGGAAATGATAGAGAATGATTCTTTCGTCTTTCTCACCCTTGCCGGAGCGATGATACCTGCTGGAATGAGGAAAATTGTTGCGGACATGATCGAGAGGAGGTTTGTTGACTGTCTGATCACGACAGGAGCGAACATAGTCCACGAAATTTCCGAGTCACTCGGTCTGGGCCATGAAATTGGCTCACCCTACGCCGATGATCTTGAGCTGGCAGAGAAGAATATAAACAGAATATATGATGTTTACATAAAGCAGGAGGCCTTTGAGAAGATTGAGGAATTTCTTTCTCAGATTATATCTGAGTTAAAAGGTGTTTATGCATCATATGAGTTTCTGTGGGAAGTCGGCAGGAGGATAGACGACGAGAGTTCTTTTCTTAAGAAGGCTTGGAATGAAAAAACCCCAATCTTCTGCCCAACTCTTCACGACTCTATTGCTGGGCTTCATGTCACCATTTACCGCAAAGATTTGCAGATTGACTTTTTCAGAGATGTGAGCAGGATGATAGACCTCTGCTTCCAGAAAAGGAAAATGGGAGTGATTGTTATTGGCGGAGGGGTGCCAAAGAATTTCACACTCCAGGCAATGCTCCTTGCTGAGGGTTTCGATTATGCTGTTCAGATCACCACCGATTCCCCCCAGTGGGGTGGGTTGAGCGGTGCAACACTTGAAGAAGCGAAGAGCTGGTGCAAGCTCAAAGCTGATGCGAAAGCCGTTACGGTTTACTGCGATGCAACAATCGCCCTACCACTATTGTACACTTACCTACTGGACAATTTGAGGTGGAGGGGATAAGCATGCCACATGTTTTCGATCCGAAGAAGGCTCATATACTGGAATCTGATTGGAGGAAGAAAGTATTTCCGCCTGATGAAGTGATCAGGTTCATAGAGAACTTGAAGGGTTTGAAGAAGAATGTTGCCTTCGACATCGGAGCGGGAACGGGTTACCTTACGATCCCACTTGCAAAAATTTTCAAAAAAGTTTACGCAGTTGAGATTAGCTTTGAAATGGCTGAGATGCTGAAGAAAAGACTTGCCGATGAAAAAGTGCTTAACGCCGGGATTATAGTTTCAGGGAAACCTCCTGAGGTAGAATTCGACATTAACCTTGTCCTTTTCTCAAACGTTCTTCACGAGATGAAAAACCCTGCAGAATACCTTGCATGGTCGAGAAGAGCGGATTTTGTAGTTGTGGCAGAGTGGAAGAAAGAGGAAATGCAGTTTGGTCCCCCTCTTGAGGAGAGGATCAGCATTAAAGAGCTTGAAGAAATGTGTGACCTAAGGTTAATAAAGGTAAAGGATTTGCCCTATCACTATCTGGCGGCCCTCAAACCCGAAAAAGGTTAGCTTCTCACACCAAGGATAGATTTCTGAGACCTCCTTATCCTCCTCCTCTTCTTCCCGTTGGACGTGTATTTCTGATTTGGACCTGGCTTCTTGTAATCCTGCCACTTGGTTGGCACCAGCCTATACTCGTTGCTGTTCCTCTTCTTTATCTTAACCCATGTTACACTGCCTGTCTTACCCATGACTGCTAATCAATCCTTCCTATTTAAAAAGTTTATTGGCCGGGATGCCGGGAAGAATACAGTATGGTAAATAGAAGTCAAATCTCGATTTCTCCTACCTGCTCCCATGTATTCTCGTCGTAGGCTGTTATTCTGTCCATTCCGATGATGTAGAGGTAGTCGTTGATGTAAATCGCCCTCTTTGTATTGATGTTGACGGCTTTAACCAGCTTAATCTCACCTCCGCTGTAGGAGAATACGTATCCTCCATTAACAGCTGGTAGGAAGAATATCTCATGCTCCTTATCGAGCAGGAAGGCGTGATGGGTGTTGAGGATATCACTCCAGAACTCCCTCAATGTGTATCTGTCAATCTCCATGGGATTTTCCGGGTTTGAAACATCGAAGAGGGAGACCTTAACGTATTCATCCTCCTTGCCAATTCCGAGTACGAGGTTCTCGGATATCGGATGCAGATAGGATGAGAAGCCCGGAATCTTTAGCTCACCTGCAATTTTCGGCCTCTCTGGATCGGAGAGGTCAAGCACGAAGAACGGGTCTGTCTGTCTGAAGGTTACAATGTATCCCTTTTCTCCAACAAATCTCACAGCGTAGATTCTCTCCTCCAGTCCGAACCCCTTTATTGACCCCACAACTTTCAGGTCTCCATCAAGCACGTATAGATCGTTTTCATCTCCACCAACCGTTGTGGCTATCCTCAAATATCCTTTGAACTCATCCAGCGAGAACTGATTGAGCAACCTTCCCGGAACCTCTCCTACTCCCTCAGGTTCGAGGCTTAGAGAGAACTTCGCGATGTATGTTTTCTCAATCTCTCTTGCATGCTTCTTCTGGAAATCAGTCCACCTGTTCCAGTATTCGTTCTCAAATTTCAACCTCTCGTCTTTTCCGAGTGACGCCATCAACTGCTCCATTATGACAGAAATCTCAACACTCTTTGCTCTGCTGCTTATATCGTAATTCATCAGCTTTTCGATCCTCTCAACTACCCAATTAGGCACGAGATCGGTGTTCTCCTTAACAAAATCGTATGCCAACTTTGCAGGGTCAGTGTAGGCGTTGTAGGTCACGTAAATACCATTCTTGCTCATGTAAACGACTGTGTAGCCTGCCGATCCGACAAAGGATGCAGAGTTCTCAACTTCCCCGCTCTCCAAATCAATGGTGACGACCGAGTATGTTGTGTCCACACTAACTGGCATCGTGGGATGGTAGATTCTCCTACAACCTATCTCGTAGACCTTCCCGTTTATACTCATTGGCCTTATCGGGCAAGGTTCTACTGGATTGATTGCATTCTGTGTAACGATGTAAACTTTTCCATTGTAAAGTCTGGCATCAATCAAACTCCCGTTCAGCTCAACCTTCCATATTTCCTTAGGCTCAGCAATATTGTAAGCGCGTAACTCGTTGTGGGTTAATAGGAGCAGAATATCCTTGTATAGTAGCATGTTACCTGCTATATCTATTTTCCATTCAACACTCATATTTTGGGGTGGAAAAGCAGTAATAGCAGCAGTTTCGCCCTTAACCGGAGGTATGATCCTGGGCTGGATATGATAGTATGAAGTCTTGGAAACAAAAATGTGCTTTCCATCCGTCTTCACAATATCCGGCTCGTCTATACCTACAACCTGAACGTTGGTTTGGGAATACCTCTCCACACTTGGTGTGGGACTTGGTGCACCCACATCAGCAATAGCCTTTTCAACTGCAAGCGTGTAGAATGGATACGTCACCACACCACCGCTATACTTGCTCAAGAACTCTCTGAACTCGTCACTGGATGAGAATGCCTTCAATCCTTTCTCCTCCTCTTCAGGATTGTAAAGTAAAATTGCTGCAGACACTACAGCCGTAAATGCAACGATTACTAAAATTACAGCTCTTCCCCTCATATCAAAAACTATACATCTGAGCTATATATACAGTTTTAATTCGTTGTAAAATATTTGTTTTAACAAATTTAAACTTATATACCGCAATCCTTTATTAGCGTTGATGATCGCCTTTGAAGTCTATGTCAGTGGCATCGTTCAGGGGGTTGGATTCAGATACTACACGATGAGGGTGGCAAGGGAGCTTGGGGTTAAAGGTTACGTCAAAAATCTTCCCGACGGAAGAGTTTATATCTATGCAGTGGGAGACGAGGTCATGCTTGACAAGTTTCTTTCGGTTATAAACCGTGGTCCACCCACTGCTGTCGTCAGGGGTGTAGAGGTGAGAAAGGCTAATGTGGAGGACTTTAATGGCTTTGAAGTTAGATACTGAAGTTGGATATATTAGCACCTTCTAAGTTTTATATACCGCTTGTCTGAAAATCAAAAAAGGTGCGTCTTAATGCTCGCGAAACGGATAATTCCCTGTCTCGATGTCACCTTGGACGACAAGGGGGCGAGAGTTGTTAAAGGAGTTGAGTTTGTCAATTTAAGAGATGCTGGCGATCCTGTTGAGCTGGCAAAGAGATATGACAGAGAAGGAGCGGATGAACTTGTTTTTCTGGATATCACAGCGTCACCTGAGGGAAGGAGGACGATGATAGATGTGATTGAAAGGACGGCAGAACAGGTGTTCATCCCCTTCACAGTCGGTGGAGGGATAAAGGGGGTTGAGGACATAAACAAAATACTCTCTGCTGGAGCAGATAAGGTTTCAATTAACACAGCCGCAGTAAAGAACCCCGAACTTGTGAAAGAGGCAGCGGAGATTTTTGGCAGTCAGTGTATAGTTGTAGCAATTGACTGCAGAAGAAACTTTGACCTCGATAAAGGAAAGTATTTCGTGGAACTCGAGGACGGAAGGAGGGCATGGTATGAAGTTGTGATTTATGGGGGAAGAAAACCTGTTGGAATGGACGCTGTCTGGTGGGCTAAGAAGGTTGAGGAGCTTGGGGCGGGAGAGATACTGCTCACATCAATGAACAGGGACGGGACAAAGGATGGTTTTGATATCCCAATCACGAGGAAGATCTGTGAGGAAGTTAACATTCCGGTGATAGCATCAGGTGGTGCTGGAACGATTGAACACTTCTATGAGGGTTTTGTTGACGGCAAGGCGGATGCATGCCTTGCTGCAAGCATTTTCCACTATGGTGAAATAGCAATTTCCGAAATAAAGGATTATTTGGCCAGAAAGGGAGTGCCGGTGAGGCTTGAGTAATGTCGGCAAGTTTAAAATTTACCAGCCCTACTTGAACCATGAAAATTTCTGAATTCCAGAAGATGATTGCAGAGATTTACATTCACCGTGATAGGGAGAGAGGAGTTGAAAAAACAATGCTCTGGGTGGTTGAGGAGATTGGTGAACTTGCAGAAGCAGTTAGAGAGGGTAGCAATGTTGGAGAGGAAATAGCAGACGTTATAGCATGGCTTGTTAGTCTCGCAAATCTTCTGGATGTTGATGTTGAAAGCGAAGTTTTAAAAAAATATCCCGGTTACTGCATTCGCTGTGGAAAAAAGCCATGTGAGTGTGATACGATATGAAGTTTCTGGTAGTCTCTGACGATGACATAAAAAAGGGCGTTGTGACGGACAAGTATTTCGTATGGACGGAAAAGGTGCTTAAGGCGAAAAATGTGAACCCAAAGGTTGTTGCAGAGGTGACGACCTCTGGTTGGGGTGTTTTCGCTGGTCTCAATGATGTTTTGAAGCTTCTCGAAGGCTTACCTGTAGATGTCTATGCGATGCCTGAAGGCAGTGTTTTCTTCCCTCACGAGCCTGTTATAACGATCGTAGGCAATTATCTGGACTTTGCCAGATTCGAAACCTCAATTCTCGGATTTATCTGCCACGCAAGTGCTGTTGCAACACAGGCATTCAGATTCAAGCTTGCCGCTAAGGACAAAGAGGTCTTCTCCTTTGGTACGAGAAGAATGCATCCTGCGATTGCTGCAGCGATTGAGAGGGCAGCCTATATCGGTGGTGTTGATGGTGTGAGTAACTTCTCGGCCGAAAAATATCTTGGAATTCCGAGTATGGGGACAATGCCGCACGCCATGATCATCTGCTTTGGAGATCAGGTCAAAGCGTGGAGGAGCTTCGATGAAGTCGTTGATGCTGACGTTCCAAGAACCATGCTCGTTGATACTTACTTCGATGAGAAAACAGAGACGGTTATGGCTGTTGAGAATGTTGAGAACGTCACAGCAGTCCGTCTCGATACTCCCTCATCGAGAAGGGGTAAGTTTAGAAAGATAATTGAGGAGGTTAGATGGGAGCTCGACATTAGAGGAAAAAGAGACGTCAGAATTTTTGTGAGCGGTGGTTTGAGCCTCAAGGATGTGCTTGAGCTAAGGGACATTGTTGATGCCTTCGGTGTGGGAACAGCGATAAGCGGTGCGGGGCCGATAGACTTTGCTCTTGACATCGTCGAAAAGGAGGGCAAATTCGTGGCGAAGAGGGGGAAGAGAGGGGGGATGAAGCAGGTTTACAGAGATTGGGAAAAGCTTGAGGATGAGGTAAGACTCTTCAAGGATGAACCCGCTGAGGGGAAAGAACCCATGCTCAGAAAGGTCATCGAGAAGGGAAGAGTGCTCGCTGAGGCCAACATGGATGAGGCAAGAAAACTTGCTCTGAAGCAGATGGAAATCATAAGGAGACTCGGAAGAGAAGAGGAGTTTATTGGCTGAAAAAGTTATCAATAGACCCGTATCTATTTACTATCCTTAAGTAGAGGTCGTCAAGAACCCTGCTTGACGCACCCCACACAAGCTGCCCTGCACACTCAAAATTCGGTCCCCAGTCGGTAATTCTTCTGGATTTCAAAACTTTCCTCAGCTCATCAACCAGAATGTCACTCACTTCATTTCCATCTGGTGAGAAAGTCAAGCTGTCTATCATCCCGACAACGGGACATATGCGAATTCTGTACTCCATAACCTCTCTCGGTTTCAAAAAGCCAAGAACATCAACTTTATCTGGATTTATCCCAAGTTCCTCCTCCACTTCTCTCAATGCAGCTTCTACCTCGCTCTCACCATCTTCAATCATGCCACCCGGAAAGGCTATGTGTCCCGCACTTCTCGACAAACCCTTTGATCTCCTAATCATAACGATTTTCGGACACACTTCATCAAACAAAGGAACCAACACAGCAGCCATGCTTTTCTTTTTCAAGTCATGATCGAGCAGTTTACTTAGCCTTTGACTTAGCACGATCTGATCTTTGCAGAATTGTATTTAAGAGTTATTCATGCTGTAGAAATTAGGAGAAAACCTTTTTTATCTTCCTTCCAACGAGTGAAGTGTTGAAGGTTAAAGCTTTAATTGACATCACAAAGCCAAAGCAAACTTTATTATTGATGATTACCTTTGTAGTGTCGTTTCTCGTTGCTTCAGGCACTTTCGATAGGTTCATAATTGCGGCAGTATCTATGTATCTCGCAATTTCAGGCACAACGGCAATAAACATGTGGCTCGATCGAGATATAGACTCCATGATGCCGAGAACAAGGAACAGACCGCTTCCAGCAGGAATTTTGAGTCCGGTTGAGTGTGCAGTTTACGGTTTTGCTTTGTTTTTAATCGGGCTTGCAATCTCTGTAACTATCAGCGTCGAATTAGCTATTGTTATTTTTCTCGGACTCTTCTTTGACATCGTTATTTACACAATATTGCTGAAGAGGAAGAGTCCCTACTCAATAGTTCTGGGTGGTTTTGCTGGTGCTATGCCAGCCTTAGGGGGCTGGGTTGTGGTTCAGGGCTTTACACTACCGGGCTTTATAATTGGTGCGATAGTTCTACTATGGATTCCGTCCCACATCTGGTATATTTCGATGCATTACGAGGAAGATTACAGAATTGCGGGAATCCCCATGTACCCGCTCGTTGTCGGAATGGAAAAAGCTTCTTGGATGATTGTGGTTGCTACTGCAGCCATGCTTCTGCTCGCTGCAAGTCTTTACCTGCTCCTTCCGCTGAACGTTTTCTACCTTGTAGTATCTGTCACTGCCGTCTCCTTTTTCCTCTTCAAGGCAATCAAGTTCGCTATGGCTCCGGATAGGGTTGGGGCGAGAAAGATGTACAAGCTCGCGAGCATGACTTTGGGCATGGTTTATCTTTCACTTCTTCTGGGCGTATTTTTATAAACAAGAAGGTTTTCCTTCCTTTTGATGTGGAGCATTCTCAAGGCTTTGCGAGAAAATCCTGATGTCCTCTACAACTCACAAAAGCGAAGAGGACTGAGTATTGAGATCATAAATGAAGCGATTGAACTTGACAAAAAGTGGAGAGATAAGCTGAAGGAGGTAAATCAGCTCAGAAAGAGAAGAAATGAGCTTGCGAGAAAGGTAAAGGATGCTAAAGGGGAGGAGAGGGGCAGGATAATTGAGGAAGCTAAAAAGGTCAGTGAGGAAGTTAAGGTTGCCGATGAGGAGCTTAAGAAGATTGAGAGGGAGCTTGAAGAGGTTTTGCTGTCCATTCCCAACATAATCCACGAAAGTGTCCCTGTAGGGAAGGATGACACGGAGAATGTACCAGTAAAATACTGGGGAAAAGCCAAGGTTTATTTTGAAGATGTAGATACTTTCGTTGAGATGACTGCTGGTATGGCGGAATATGATGTCACTGACGTTAAGCCGGTAGGCCATGCAGATGCTGTTGAGATTTTCGGCTGGGCGGACCTTGAAAGGGCGGCAAAAGTGGCCGGAGCAAGATTCTATTATCTTCTTAACGATCTTGTGTGGCTTGATTTTGCTTTGACCATGTATGCTCTCGATTATCTCAGAAAGGCAGGATTTACAATCGTCAATCCACCATACATGATGCGAAGAGAAGCTTATAATGGTGTTACAGCCTTCAGCGACTTCGAAGAGGTGATATACAAGGTTGAAGATGAAGACCTGTATCTGATCGCTACGAGTGAGCATCCCATAGCAGCGATGCATATGAACGAAGTTCTGGAAGAAGATGAACTTCCTTTGCTATACGCGGGCGTATCTCCTTGCTTCAGGAAAGAGGCAGGTGCGCATGGAAAGGATACCAAGGGAATATTCAGGGTTCATCAGTTCAACAAGGTTGAGCAGTTCGTCTTCTGTCTGCCGGAAGAAAGCTGGGACTGGCATGAGAAGCTGTTAGAAAACGTTGAAAAGCTCTGGCAGGGACTCAAATTGCCTTACAGAATCGTGAACATCTGCACCGGAGATTTGGGCATTGTTGCTGCCAAAAAGTACGACCTTGAAGCTTGGATGCCCGCTCAGGGGAAATACAGGGAGATGGTCTCATGCAGCAACTGCACGGACTGGCAGAGCTACAGACTGAACATAAGATATGCCGAGGAGAGGGGAAAGCCGAGTAAGGGATTCGTGCACACGCTCAACTCCACGGCAATTGCCACTACAAGGGCGATAACAGCAATAATCGAGAACTTTCAGCTTGGTGACGGGAGGGTTGAACTTCCGAAGGTTTTACGGAGATATCTTGAACCCATCGAGTCTGCACCCAAGGATTACCTTTTGCCCGTGAAAGTCGAAAGGGTTAAAGGTTAGTAAATCCTGTTGAACTTCTCAAAGGTGGTAAGAACCTCGCACCCATTTTTTCTCACTACAACCGTATCTTCAACTCTAACCCCTCCAACATCCTTGTAATAAAGTCCGGGTTCTACTGTTACAACCATGCCCTTTTTTAGAATAACACTCTGATTGCTGATCCTCGGCTCTTCGTGAATTTCAAGCCCAATACCATGCCCTGTTGAATGAATAAAACCCTCTCCGTTCTCTGTATTGTATCCTTGACTGCTCAGAACCTCCTTGACTTTCTCGTGAACATCCTTGGCATCTATCCCATCCTTTATCATCCTTAAAGCCTCCTCTTGGGCATCAACGACTGCTGAATACATCTCTTCAAGCTCATTGTTCTCTCTCAGAAATATTGTCCTCGTAAAGTCTGAGTGGTAGCCGTGCTCTAAGCTTTTCGGAAATATGTCAATAATAAGGTGGTCCTTAATCTTTCCACTGCCGGGCTCGTGGGGGTCTGCGGAGAGCTTTCCGGTTGAACATATCGTGTTCTCTGCAAGATAACCGGCAGCGAAAAGTTTTGTGTCAATCGCTCTTCTAACTTCTTCACATCTCTCAAATCTGAAATTTTCAAGCAACCACCTGAATACGCCCAAAATTGCTCTGCTGGTGTCTCTTATTTTCTCAATTTCACTACTGCTTTTCACCATTCTGAGCTTCGAAAATGGATTTCTTGCAATCTTCACATCAAAGTGCTTCGTCAATTCAAATGAGATGAAGGATGGTAGCTCTTCAGGTACCAGAACCCTTCTGCACCTCCCTTCCTTGAGGAGGGAAACAAGTATTTCGAGATAGGCTTTTTTGGCATCATTGAATTCCTTTAACTTTTCCTTAAACCCGATGTCCTCGAGAGATACTATTTCCTTTACCCTGCTCTCCCTCTCAGCCCTTCTCTTCTCCATTTCGGGGACGAGCAGAATTTCTGTGCCATCAATTCCGAAAATGTAAGTAAGGGGGTCGTAAGTCTTGAATCTGGTGGCATAGTAGAAATTGGCATTTATGCTTGTCGCATACATCACGAAGAAGTCAGCATCGCTCTCTCTGAGTGTATTTGCGATCATGAGCCATAATTCCTAAAACAGGATTATAGTTCTATCGCTAAATGCTCATTTTCGTTGAACTCTAAATCCAAAACTTCTTATACTCATTATAAGTGCAATGATTAAAGCAGGGGTGATATGATGAATGAGGCGTATAACTACCAGCTTTTGCTGAAACACATCTTGGAGAGTGGTGTAAACTACGCACCGAAGCAGGAGGTTGTGTATAGGGACCTGAAAAGATTCACATACAGTGACATATATGAAAGAGTTGGTAGACTGGCAAATGCTTTGGAAGAGATTGGAGTTAAGAAGGGGACGAAGGTAGCGGTTCTGGACTGGGACAGCCACCGCTACTTAGAGTGCTACTTTGCAATCCCCATGATGGGTGCTGTACTGCACACCGTAAACATTAGGCTGAGCCCTGAAGACATTCTGTATACAATGCAGCACGCAGAAGATGAAGTGGTTCTGGTTTACGAGGACTTTGTCCCGCTAATTGAGTCCATATCCGACAAGCTTGACACAGTGAAGAAATACGTCGTTATGACAGACGATACTATGCCCGAAACCAAGCTCACCGACATAGAGTATGAGGAGATGCTCAGCAAGGCAAGTCCTCAGTATGATTTTCCAGACTTTGATGAGAACACGATGGCGACGCTCAGTTACACCACTGGAACCACTGGAAGGCCGAAGGGTGTCTGGTTTACCCACAGAAAGCTTGTCCTTCACACTCTTGCAGGCTGCATTGCAATGACAGGCTACAGATCACCGCTGAGACTGCTTGACGATAAGGAGGTTTACATGCCTCTCACACCGATGTTCCATGTCCATGCTTGGGGAGTTCCCTATATGATGTGGTTTTTGGGTTTCAAGCACGTGTATCCGGGCAGGTACGATCCTCAGATGATTGCCAAACTCGTTATGACTGAAGGCGTTACATACTCCCACTGCGTGCCCACAATTCTACAGATGATTGTTGACAACCTGCCTGAAGGCTTCAAGTTCCCTGGCTGGAAGATGATTATCGGTGGAGCGAAGCTTCCAGAAGGTTTGGCGAAGAGGGCGAGAGAGAAGGGAATATACACGATGGCTGGTTACGGTATGTCAGAAACCTGTCCCATTTTAACCGGAGCTTTTGTGAAGCCGCATTTGCTTGATCTGCCAGAAGAAGAAAAATTAAAGATGTCTGTAAAGACAGGAATTCCGTTCCCGTTGGTTTATGTCAGAGTTGTCAGAGAAGATATGACTGATGTCAACCCCGACGGGAAGGAAATCGGAGAGGTGGTTGTGAGGGCGCCTTGGCTAACCGATGGCTATCTTAAAGACCCTGAAAAGACGAAGGAGTTGTGGGAGGGAGGCTGGCTCCACACTGGAGATTTGGCGGTGGTTGAGGATGATGGATACATAATGATTGTTGACAGACTAAAGGACGTGATAAAGAGTGGTGGAGAGTGGATATCCTCTCTCACCCTCGAAAACCTCCTCAGCCTCCACTCCAAGGTTAGAGAGGTTGCGGTGATAGGCACTCCAGACGAGAAATGGGGTGAAAGGCCGCTGGCTATCATTGTACCAATGCCGGGAGAGAAGCCGACGCAGGAGGAGCTTAGAGAGCATCTCATGAAGTTTGTCGAGGAGGGCAAGATAACCAAGTGGGCTGTGCCGGACAGGTTTGAGATTGTAGAGGAAATACCGAAGACCAGCGTTGGTAAGATAGACAAGAAGGTGTTGAGGCAGATGTATTCTAAATAAATTTTTTATTTTTCAGCGAGTTCATCATCGTCAAAAATAAAAACATCCTCGATTCTAACGTTGAAAACTCTCGCTATCTTGTAGGCGAGCTTTAGCGAGGGGTTGTATTTTCCCTTTTCAAGGAAAACTATTGTCTCCCTTCTAACTCCAACCTTCTTTGCAAGCTCTTCCTGAGTCATACCGTATTTAGCTCTGTATTCCTTTATTCTGGTTTTCATGTGATATTGCTCCGAGAGTAGATGGTATAGAAGGCAAGATAAACCACAAGAACTGCACAGACAGCAAAACCGAGAACATAACCTTCCTCTCTGCCCAAAGCTATCAGCACCGCTGTAAGCAGGGCTGCTGTAATGCCAAACACTTCAAGAGCTCTTCTGGATGCCTTCTCTGCAATCCTTTCAACTCTTTCGTCAACAAGAGGTTCATTAGCTCTCCTTCTTACAAATCCCAGCAAAATCAACCCAATCACAACTGAAAACACCGATAGAAGCGGCTGGTTGTTTTGAGCAGCATAACCCACGCTGCTACCAACCATTACCACTATCAGGGTTCTCACCAGACCATACTTTTTCCTATCCACAGCAAACCACCTCTGTTATGTATTTCTAACATTATGTTATGTATTTTTAACATTTTCGCTTAGCTACTATTCCACAATCTAACAATCCGCCTCTTGCTCGCGTGGAAAGATAAGAGAAAAATTTAAATCCAGTCTAAAACATCCCAACTAAGTGACTTCAGAGTTTTCCAAAAAACGCGCTGTTGTGAGAGCATGATGCTGGAAAAGTTGGAAGAAAGGAAAGAACAACTTGAAAAAGAACTCCAGGAGTTTATAAGGAGGAGGGATGAGCTTAACTTGGCAGCAAAAGAGTACGCAAGAAAGAGAGATGAGCTAAATAAAGAAGTTCGAGAAATGCTTGCAGCAACGAAGAGTGTGAAGGAGAAGAGAGACGAGTATAACAAGAAGGTAAAGGAGATAAGGGCAAAGAGAAATGAAATATTCAAAGAAGTGGACAAGCTCTACAAAGAGGTAGATAAGCTCAGAAAAAGCATTGACCGAGGGGGAAGACCTCTCGGGGAGATTGAAAGGGAGATCAGGAGATTGGAGTTCAAACAGCAGACTGCAGTGCTCACGATAGAAAAGGAGAGGGCGTTAATTGAGAGAATATCCAAGCTCAGGAAGGAGCTTGAAGAGAGGAAGAACCAGCTTGAGAGGCACGAGGAGTTCAAGAAACTAATTTCACAGATCAGAGAACTGAAGGATCAGGCAAAGGAACTTCTCAATCAGCTTAAAGCTTATGCTGAGGAGGCAGACAAGTATCACGAGCAGCTTTCCCAGATGTTCAGCCAGATTGATGAAAAAAGGAAGCTCGCAGATGAAATGCACATGAAATTTGTGGAGAGCAAGAAAGAGGCAGATAGATGCCACAATGAAGCAATAAAGAGGAGGAAGGACATCAAAGACCTTGAGAAGGTAATAAAAGCTCTAAGGTCAAAACAGTTCAAGAGCAAGGAGCAGCGGGAGAAGGAAGAGCTTTTAAGGAAGGCAAAGCAGATTTACGAAATGTTCAAGAGAGGAGAGAAAATAGAAACAGAGGACCTACTCATACTGCAGAGGGCTGGGTTGATTTAGTCGCTTCATATCCCATTTTTAGTGCTTTCAGGTTTAAATCAACTATTTTGTCTGGCATTACCTCTCTAATTACCTCTTCAACATGTTCCAGTTTGAAGGGCATCGGAAAGTAGCCGAGAAGCATTCCAACAACCACAACGTTTGTTGCAAGAATGTTTCCAGCCTTCTCGGCAATCTCAGAAGCGTTTACAGCAATAACTCTCGGTGTAATCCTTCTAAGTTCAGCCAGAATTTCATCCAGTTCTGGATACGTTCCTGTTCCTGCGGTTACAGATGGCGGGATGATCTTTCGGGTATTGAGAATTACAACAGACTTGTTGTTCAGAAATTTGGCGTATCTGATGGCTTCAGAGGGTTCAAGGGCTATCATCACATCTGCCCCCCCTTCCGGGATCAGAGGTGCTTTTACATCTCCCAGTCTTACGTGGACTTCAACGCTACCCCCCCTCTGCGCCATGCCGTGAGTTTCAGCGGTGATGACATTTAGCCCAGCCCTCATTGCAGCTCTTGCGAGAATTCCAGAGGTCGTCAAAGCACCCTGTCCACCAACACCTACAATGACGATATTCAGCTTCATTGTTCGCACTCTCAAACTATGCATTTAAAAATTTAGCTCTGAGCTTCGATGCCCAGTGCGCTTAGCAGCCTCCTCTTTATTGCCTCAGTTATCAGCTTAGCAAGCAGCTCCTTTTCACCAGCCTCACCGAAAATTCCGAGTGGTATCTGCGCTCCGGCTGCGTGTGCATGCCCTCCGGCACTTCCCACATCACCAAAGGCTCTTCTTAGCACTTCACCCATGTGAATTCTCACATCCTTATTCCTTGCTGAGATATATACAGTATCTTTGACAACCCCAAAAACCACTGCTGTGGAAATACCTTCAAGCCTTAGCAGAAAATCTGCAGCCTGCGGTAAAGCATCTCTGTCGTTTATGAACCCTGCAAAGCTCAGGAGAAAGCTTGAGTAAACCTGCCTGTTCCTAATTGCCGTCCCGAGAATATCCAATGTCTCGGTTGATATTGCTGGCCCCTCAATTTTTTCGATAAGCTCATGGTCAACAAATGGGTAAAGGTAGGCAGATGCAAGAAAATCTGCCGTTCTTGTATTCCTTTTGAACTCGTCAGTCTCACTCTTTATGCCAAAAAACAACGCTGTGGCAAGTATTTTACTCGGAACAAGTTTTAATTCCTTGATATACTCCGTGAGTATCGTTGCAGTCGCACCAACATTATCTCTAATATCTACAAATCTTGCAACAACCTTCTCTGCCGGGTGGTGGTCTATAATTATGGAAACGTCTATATCTGGAGGGATGGAGTTGTTTACACCCGGTCCCGAGCTATCAACGATCGCAAAGGTTTCATATGAGCTTAAGTCTGCCTCTTCAGCTCTTACCATTGGAATCTCGAGAATGTTCATCATAGCCCTGTTCTTTTGATGCAGAATTTCGCCATAGTAGAGAATGTCAGCATCAACGTCAAACTGTTTTGCTATCTCCTTTAGAGCATATGCCGATGACATTGAGTCTGGATCAGGATTGTCGTGGGTGAATATTCCCAGTCTTTTACCCTTCAGCGATTCCAGAATGCTCTTGAGTTTTTCCAGCTTCTTGTAAATTTCCACCCTCTTTATTTTTTCAAGAAACGTATGTTTGATAGCATCCGATACAAGGACGACTATATTTGCTCCCGCACTCTCAAATTCTTCCTTCAGTTTATGAGAAGCAACTCTGACAATTACGAAGACCTCTTTATTCACACCCCTTATCGTCCTCACGGTCTCAAGATTTGCCTCATCATTTGCCCCGGTAACAAGAATTGCAGAGATAGCTTCAAAGTCGAGTGTTTTGTAGAAGGAGGGGTCTGTTGGATCAGCTATAACAGCATCAAAACCCTCATCTTCGAGTAGCTCTACTTTTTCCTGTGACTTGTCCACTGCCAGAACACTTTTTCCAGCTTTTGTCAGTTCTCTCACCAGTCCGACACCAGCAGACTCGCAACCTACAACAACATACTCGTACTTGCCGTTTTCGATCATTTCACAATCAGAAAACAAAAGAGGTATTAAACATTTCCGGTCTCTACTATATACTTAATGACACAACTATTCAAAATCTCGAAAATTTTTTATATATGCTTATTACCATTACAAGCATGCGTGGATGGAGATATGGGAAAATAGGGCTCGCTACACTGATGATGGCGCTAATAATAACAATCATTAACACTTCAGCAGCAGCACCGCTTGATATCAGCATTGAAGAGAAGATCAATACAACTGCCGAGTACACAGGTTCAGGGTTCGACTACACAACGGACGTGACTGGATACGTAAATATAACGAATAACGGGAATGATGATCTATATGGTGTCTGGATAGCGGTAGACCTGAGTAATATCATTGGCACGCCAAGCAAAGTTTTCGATAACTCGTCTTCCGGTGCTTATCTATACACATCACTACCATCAGGAGTTCCGGACAGTGTGAAAAAGAATCTGAATATCACAAACGCAAATTACTTCATAAGAATTCCGCACCTGAGACCGGGGGAGAAGGTAAGCTACTTCTACGATGTGGATGATAGTGCTCTGGGAACCGCAAACTCAGCCCCGTTCATTATTGATGAAAGATACAACGTTTCGAAGATACCTGCTAACAAAGACGTTAGCTGGGAAGTATTTTTCAACGTCAGCCTCAACACAACATTCTTCAGTGGGATAGGTATATCGAATCCCTATGTGGACTTGAACGTTTACAAGTATCTAAGCAGCAGTTCGAATTACTATGGTAGCAACAACTGGACGAGCCTTGGACCAATATCTAATCCATCAACGAATAAGGGAAGTGCAGTGCTGACAAGCGGAGGATGGGGCACAGCAGACCCGGATGAACTCGATGTAACTGGGATTAAACTAAACACCTCCGCAGCAGGAAACGAGGACGTCAACATTTCCTTCACTGTTCAGGGTAACAATAATGGCGGAAATAACGCAGTCTATTTCCTTGACAGGTTCGGCTTTGCTGCCCTTGAATTCACATTTGACGGAAATGTGAGTGGGACAAAGGTTGTTGACGTGTTTGCCTACGGGAACGCGAGTATCGCCGTTAACAAGAGTGGACCATTCCAGAACGCAACTGGGGAGTGGGTTGTGTGGAAAGGCAATGCAACGGTAAAGAACACCGCGAGTGGGCTTACCTACGTTCTCAGGAATGTTACCCTCTACGCCACGTCAACTGGCTCATTCACGAACGTAATCTATGGACCGATCGAGGAAAAGCCAAATCAGCAGCTAACTTCTGGTGACACGTATACGACAAGCAACATACAGTTTGAATACAGCAACGTGCCGATAATCTGGGCAAACGCCACCTTCGAGCTGATCAAGGACACTGGACAGGGGTGGTATGTGAACAGCACTACCATGAATAAATACAATGCAACCTACAACAGCAGGTATGTAGTGATAGAGAAAATCTACGTAATCGGCAGCTATCTGATTAAGGTCACAAAATACGTGCAGGCAAACACAACTGCTGGAAGCAATGTATTCGACGTCAAGCTTGTTGTGGAGAACCTTGGAGGTCAGGATTCGCCGTATGTATACGTTTACGATATGATTCCGAGGAACTTCAGTGAGTATAACTGGGACAATGATTGGATGGATGCAAGGACCGACGGTAACTGGATTGACAAGCCACAGATGTATGCAGGAAACGGCACAGGAACTCCAATGAGCGGATACGATAAAGCCTACTACTGGAGACTCGACCCATTGGCAGGAGGAGCAGATGGAAATGGTCAGGCAAGTCCAACGGAAATCCAGAACAACCAGTCAGTGATTATCTTCTACCAGATGCAAGGCAGTGGGGAGTTCAGAGTCCTTGACGCATTCCTCGTCGGTATTGACCCAATGCTCTCCATGAACGAGCAGACTTCACCGAGGATAACGGTTGTGAGTGGAGCAGCATCAACAAGCTACGAGTCTGTAATGGCTCTCCTCACTGGGATTGCTGGAATTGTTGCAGTGATGACTTACACGAGGAGAAGTTAATTTTTTAAATTTCCCATCAATTTTTTTACCATGGTGAGGTTTCCAGTATCAGCCTTATTGATTCTTTTGCTTTTAATTTCTGCCACACCTATTGCAAATGCTCAAAAGGTTGAGGAGATTTCGGATTTCAAGGTCAATGTGGATTTAAACAGTAAAGCTCATGTAAGATATGACATCACGATAAAGAACCTGATAGACAAACCCGTAGTACCCGGAATTGGTGAAATCAGGCTTCAGAAGGTGCAGCCGGTGAAATTGGGTTTTCTCTCTATCCCCTTCACAGAGCAGCGAGTAGCAGTTGAGGTCAGCAACGTTAAAGTTTATTCCAGCGAGAGGCAATTTAAATCGAGTGTGGATGAGAAAGAGGGCTACACGAGTATAATCTATGAAATCTGGTATCCAATAGAGCCGGGAAAAACTCTGAGTTTTACGGTGGAATATGATGCGGATATAGTTGATACTGGGCTTCTCTTCAAGACTGTAACCATACCCGTCGGGACAGACATTGATATAAAGAGGGTGGAAATAAATGTGAATTCAGATTGGCATCTTTGCTACGCAGACCCAAAACCCTCAGGAGATAACCCGCTCTGGCAAAGCAGTATTCCAGCAGGGAAGATTGCCTTCTTTACTGCCGAATTTTCGATTCTACCATTGCCACTTCTTCCAGTGAGGGGCTACATCGTTCTCTGGGGTGCTTTGCTTGCAATCGCTGTAGTTCTAACTGCTGTAGGGTTGAAGAGGAAATGAAGTGGCTGATTGTTGTTATACTCACAGTTTTTATCTCAATGTCCATAACAAATTCATGCATTTACGAATACAGGGAGGCTATTTTCTATCCCAACGAGTCTCAGGAGGTTGGAAGAGACTGGATAGTCGTTAACTTCACCAACAGCTTTCCTTTCCGGCTTTATGATATAAAGCTGGATTACAGAGGGGAGGAGATTTATATCCCGAATGTTGCTCCGGGGATCAACATAAAGATTGACCCTTACAAAACGCTCCCAAGCGAAGATTTTCCAATCAGAGTTGACGTAGAGGTTATTTACCCAAACATAACCTACCAGGTATGGAATGACTACACTAAGAGCGTTGATGTAAACATTCAGATTCCCATCTTTAGGGGATTTGAAAGGTGTTACGGATGCTCTGCCAATGGAAATATAACTTTTGACACATCCATCCCAGCAGGAAAAAGCTCTGAGTTTTCGATAGTGGTGAACACCACGAGCTTCGAAATCCCGGATGGAACTATTAGTTTCAAGTTGGAGGAACAAATTCCGATTAGGTATGGTGTGGAAGTTCAGATATCGGTTGAGAAGGAGCAGAGGGGAAACGACTGGTATGCTACTTTTTATCTCCAGAACAACCTGAACAGGGACGTTAGTGTGGATTTTGAAGCCTGGCACATCATTAACTCCAAGAAGAATGAACTGTTCAACACAAGCGTTTTTCTTAAAGCTGGTGAGAACAAATCCTTCTCAGCCCCACCCGTAACGAGTGCAACTCCTCCGATATTTTACATGAGGGCGAGAGCTAAGATTTCTGACTCATGTGAAGCCATTATTATACCCGCTACAAAAAATGGTAACAGCTTTGTTGTTGGATATGGTGTGCTCAAGGGTTTCAACTACACCGGTGCTGGTGTAGGTGCAGGAGGTGTTGGGGGAGGTGCCAGAGTAGCAGTACCACCTGCTCCGCTTCCCCCACCAGCACCACCTGCCCCTGCACCACAACCGGGACAACCGGTAGCTCAACCAGTGCCCATTTCAGTAAATCTTCCTGAGACAGTAATACCGCAGATCGGTATTGAAGAGGCAACAAACTACGTTGCGATGATGTTACCAGCCGCCTACGGTCTTTTCTTCGCAACTGTACTATTCCCCGTAATGACGAGAAGGGGTGTTGTTGTTGCTCGCGATTTGATAACCCCGCGTAACTATGCTCTGATCAGGGCGTATGGTAGAAGACTTTACTCCACACCATCCAATGCCTTTCCGGGATGTACGGTAATTGAGCCGGATGAGGGTATAGTTGAAAGGTTTATGAACCTTGGACTGAAAAGAGATGATGCAGAGTGCATCGCAGTTGCGCTGAAAATGAAGAAGCCGCTGATAACAGATAAAAGAGAGGTAGCGGAAGTTGCAGCGCGGAATGGATGCATTGTCATACAGCTAAAATGGGCGTGAGAATATGGACGAACTTGAGGTTACACTTGAAGAGTTGGTGAAAGAAGTTAGGAAGAGAGATACGATAGCTGCTCTGCTGATATCAACAGCCTTTATGCTATTTGGATTTCTCGCTCTTGTTCTACTGGACGTAATAAGGCTCAGCGAATTTATTAAGGGCATGGTTGCCATAGTTACCCTCATTGTAACTTGGCTTATGATGACAGCAGGAGTTTACATTCTGCTCTCAATGCCCCTCCCTGAGCTGCCTACAAGGATTGTAGCGGACTCAAAAGGTGTGATGGAGCTTATGAAGAGGAACTATGGTGGGAAAGTCTATGTCACTCGCCAGAATTACAGAAATCTTCCTCCGAAGGTTGGTGCAATGATGAACCTTGAAGTGGTTGATGTTCCGAGTGAGGAGGTGAAAAAGTATCTTAGTCATGGTATGGAGCTTGCGGAGAGTATTGTGGCTGCCAAAAATTTAAGGGCAAAGGTTGTAAGTGATGTGAAGAAGAAAATTGATGGTGTTGAGGTTATCAGGGCAGAAGATTTATTTTAAAGCCTCCAGCAGCCTGTCATTCTGCTCCTTTTTACCAATGGTTATGCGGACATGCACACCATCAAGCCCCATGATGCTTGCATCTCTTACTATTATCCCCTTTTCGAGAAGTTTCCTTGTAAGGTCATTTTCTGAATGAACTCTAACGAGGATAAAGTTTGCCTCTGAGGGGTAGGGCTCAAGCCAGTCAATTTTTGAAAGCTTTGAAAACACTCTCTCCCTCTCAGAAACTATTTTTTCCTTTACCGACTCGTAGTAATCTTTCGACTTTATCGCAGCTATTGCAGAGTTCACAGCAGGATGGCTTATCGCAAATGGCAGGCGAACTTTCTCTATTGCCTCAGCCAAATCCGCGTTGCAAACAGCGTATCCCACTCTCATACCCGCGAGGCCGAAATACTTGGAGAAGCTTCTCAGGACTATCAAATTATCAAGCTCGTTTACCAGATCAATACAGCTTTTTCCGGAAAACTCAACATACGCCTCATCAAGCACGACATAGTCGGAATGCATAGCTACCTCTTCAACAACTCTTCTTTCGATTGTATTCCCAGTCGGGTTGTTGGGTGAGCACAGGAAGGTCAGCTTAGGTTTTTCCGTAGCTATAACCTCTGGATCTACCACATACCCTTCAAACACCGGAAAGCTTATGGAAGCGCTTCTGAGCATCGCGTAGATTGCGTATAGGGTGTAGGACGGCATGGGAATGACAACTTTATCAAGTTCATCAATTATCACATTGCAGACGGATTGTATAAGCTCAGATGCCCCACAGCCCACAGCTATGTTTTCGATTGGAAAGCCTGTGTAATCTGAAATCGCCTCCTTCAGTCTTCTGTAATCTGCCTTCGGATACTGGTTTATCGCTCGTATTGAATCAAGGTAGGCTTTTTTGACTTCTTCACTTGGCTCATAGGGATTCTCATTTGAACCGAGCTGAATAACATCTCTCGACGGAAAATCTTCAGGGAACATGCCGGGATCGTAGGGATTGATAAACCTGATTACCTCTCTCATTCTTCATCCTCCCTCGATCATATCTGCCAGTACACTCAACATCCTCATAGAACTTAAATCTCGGAAGAATGGGTCTGCGAGAACCACATGATCGCAGATTTCAAGCAACTTTTTTATCTCCCTACCAACCTCTGAAATCCCACCGGAAATAGTGAAATTATTTAGTAGAAACTCTCTGTGTTTGAATAGCTTTTCTGCATCGTCACTCTTCTTTATACTTCTACCTGATCTTCTCAATTCTACAAGCTCCATAATGTCAACCTTTGAAATTTCCTCAGCAATATCTTCCATCTTAAACTCCGAGATAAGCCTTTTACTGCCGAGAAAGACGATTGATGCGGCAATAATCAAGTCCTCTTCGAACTCGCTCGGAAGGAGAAGTGCTGGACCGTAAGCAGCTTTGAAGACATCTCCTTCAACAAATCCATCCATCCATCGGATAAATTTAGTGTTAACGGAATTGTATAGCACTCCATCAGTCTTGGACGCAAGCTTCAGCGTTCCGGGTGAGCCTGCTCCTACCACACAGCAGCCTGATACCCTCTCAATACACTCCTTCAGTTTTTGAAAAGCTTTAGCGTTATCTCCTACACCCAATCCTAAAATGTATCTGTCACCATACCTCTGCCTTAGCGCCTCGAAGCCCTCAACTATCTCCTCACAGCTTCTTCGACTAACCGATAGTATCCCGAAACCAACATTGAGGTTTCTCGAGGCATTGCTTATTATCTCTGCAACCACAAAGGGATCAACAAAGCCTTCAAACTCACCCACCCAAATCATCCTTATTCCAGCAATTTCAGCCAGTTTTACCCTCTCTATAATCTCCTTCTCACTCAGATCGCCATTTATGTTCAGTCCAACTCTACCAGTCAAGGAGCTTTTTAACACCTGCCTTTTTTGGCAATTTCTCTTCATCCTCTCCCGCATCCATGACCTTATCACTCTTAGTTTTCGGTCTGTAACCAAGTCTGTCGCCGTAAAGTTCTACCACGAATTTTGCTGCAATCTTTGCCAAATCATACATCTTTGCTTCGGTTAATTCTCTGAACTCAGTTTTTCTCCTGTCTTTCCTTCTGTCCACGTAGTACAGACAGAACAGGCATCTGTAGGGTGATATGGGGACAGGTTCTTTGTCGGAAAAAACATCTTCAAAGGTTTCGATGGCGCAATATGCACCATCACTGAACTTGCAGTATCTTACTCTCTCCTCTGAAATTTCCTTTGCAACTCTGAGAAATTCATTGAGTTCTCCTGTACTTTCTGCTCTCTTCTGCCTCTTGTAGAAATACCACTCAAGCAGAAGGTAAATGAACTCTGATGGGGATACATTTGCTTCTTCACACTTCTTCATCAGCAGTCTCTCCATATCCGGTGGTATGTCAACAGTTACCTTCATTTCCTGCCCTTCCTCCCCTTTCTAACTCTCCCTTTCTCATCAGCATCTAAAATTTCTTCGGACCCTTCCTCACTCCCCTCTTTTTCGCCCTCTTCTCCAGCCATGGTTTTTGCGAGCATGTAATATCCAATAGAGTTTGCCTTTATCGGGTCGTCGGGCCTCTTAACCTCACCAATATCCTTGAAACTTTCCTGAAACATCTCATAAACTCCCGGAAGCATACTTCCTCCGCCAGTGATTGTGAAGTTCTCCACAAGCATTGTTGAAAGCCCTTCAAGCACAAGCTTTACTCTACTGGCGATTCTCTCTACCCACGAATCAACAAGGTTCTCGTATTCAGCCATTATCTCTTCTCTGCTTACGCTTACCTTCTTTCCACTTCTGATTCTTCCAACCTCATATCCTTCAGTCGTTAGCAGCTTTGTCATCTCCTCCGGAGTTATGCTGATTCCGATTCTGTTCCTCACTGCCACCTCCAGATTTTCATAGAGCTTGTCCACACCCATAAGCATCGTGTCACCCTTCAGATACTCCATATCTGCAATCACAAGGACATCCGTCGTTCCGAAACCTATGTCAACGCAAACTCCAGTTTCAATCCCCATATAAGCCATGGTTCCTACGGGCTCTGGAAATATGAGAACCTGCGCCTTTAGCTCTGACTCCATTTCTCTTTTAAGCTCCTCTCTTTCCTTTCTCGATGATTTGACAGGTAAACCTGTGGCAATTATTGAATTGTTTTCTGCTTTTAACTTCTCTATGCCGTATCTGGCAAGTTCAAAATACGATGTGTGCAGAACTCTACCCTCATGTAAGGGTCTCAATACCTCTACATTTTCCATAGAGTGAACTATGGAGAGAGCTTCATCTCCAACATAAACACTCTTTGATTCTCCTTTTAGGCTCCAGTCTTTCTCTTCACCATAGGCAACAATGGAAGGATAAACCAGAACGTTTTTACCATCAGCGGTGATCTTTGTGTAATTCGTTCCGATGTCAACACCAATCGGTCGCATGAAGTAAGTTGAGTTGTGTTATATAAAAAATTTCTTCGAGGTTACAGTTTTAAAGGGATGTGCTGACAAAAGCCCATGCCAAAAGTGAGAGTTCACACAACCATATCACCCGAAACATACAGAAAAATCGAGGAGCTGAAAAAGGAGTACAAAACATTGAGTAATATCATTGAAAAAGCTGTTAGCTTGCTTTATAATTCTGAAAACGTCAAAAACGTGAGTGATTATGACATCCTCCTTCTTAGCTTCGTCAAAGAATTGAATTTCACACTGTGTGCTAAAGACCACTACACTGCTCTTGCTGAAAGGGATACAGAGAGGGCTGTGAAGGAGAGTATGTTGGAAATGGCTGTAAAGTACATCTCAAAGAGACCGATAAGTGACCTCAGCTTGGAGGAGTTGCTTGAGAACGTGAGTAAGCTCTGGCAAATTTTGAACAGAGCAGAGCATGTGGAGGTTGAGAGGATCGAAAACAAGATCAATTTCGTGTTCTATCATGACATGAGAAGCTTGGCTGTTTCGGAGATTCACTTAAACTTGATCAAATACCTTTTCGATAAATATTACTCTGACAGCTACGAGATGAGCGTTGACACCATTACGGTTAACGGCTTCTCGGTGGTTTTTAGCCGTATTAGCTGTAGATAGTCCCGTAAATCGCCTTTTTTACTAACTCTCTCATCTCATCTTTCTTCACAACTCTGGGATTTCTCGACACGTGCCTCTCGCTCAGGAAGATTCTCTCAACTATCTCGTCAACATCATCTTCACTCGCTCCGACATCGAAAAGCTTTGTGGGGATGCATAGGTCTTCAAGAAGTTTCATGAATCCGACTCCCGAGTGTAGGGCAGCATCCCTAAGCGACATTCCATCAACATCCACTCCGAGAAGCTGGGATATTTTGGCATGCTTTTCCAAATCTGCTATTGCATTGTACTGCAGAACGTAGGGCATCGTAATCCCAACGCTTCTTCCATGAGGGCTTTTGTGGATATAAGAGTGGGCATAGCCGAGAGCGTGACCGAGAGAAGTTCCTGCAACGTTAAATGCTATTCCAGCAAGAAGGGAGGCGTAGGACATCTCTGCACGAGCTTTAAGGTTTTTTCCGTTCGAGTAAGCTTCTCTGACGGCTTTTGCACCAATTTTTATGGCTTGCTCAGCAAACATGTCCGTTACGGGATTTGCGAGGATGGATGTGTATGCTTCAATGGCGTGACAGATCGCGTCAATTCCTGCATTTGCTGTCACTTCAGGAGGTGCAGAAAGTGTTAGCTTGGGGTCAACAACAGCGATGTCAGCATACAGAGATTCACTGTCAAAAACGTACTTAACTTCCCTTCCCGGAATTTTAAACACCGCAAGCTTTGTAACTTCTGAACCAGTCCCTGCGGTTGTGGGGCAGAGGATGAGCTTTGCGCTTCTTTCTGGAAGCTCTTTTCCGATAAATTCTGAGACATTCAAACCTTTACCTGCTGCAACTGCTGAGAGCTTTGCAACGTCAAGAGTGCTTCCCCCACCAACACCAACGACCGTGTCAAATTCAGTATTGTTGAGAACTTCATCAACAATACCAATTTCAGGCTCTGGTTCGACCTTGCTCCAGAGTTCGCAGTCAAATTCCTTTAAAATCTCACATATCTCCTCCCCAACCCTCTTCATTGCTATATCTGTGATGATCACTACTTTCTTACCCCCAACCCTCCTAACCTCCTTGTCCAACTCTTTGATGCGGTCAAGCCCGAAAACAACTTTAACGCAGCTGAAGGTGAAGCTATCCAAACAAACCACCCCCGTATCTGACGACAAGTATCGCAGACAGAACTATCACGACACCAAGCATTATCCTCTTTAAGCTCTCCCCATCAAGCCTTCCGAGTATTTTCCTGCCTGTAAAATAGGCTGCAGCAACAAAAGGGGCGAGAAAAACGAGTTTGGTCAGCACCCCATAGCTAACATGCCCGAAAGCGACAAAGGCTGAAAGTGTCACCGTGTCTATCACCACAAGATACGTTATCATGAAACTGCGAATGAAAGCACCGTTGTATCCCTGATTTGCAAGGCCAATCACTATTTGTGGCCCGTTTACACCGGTTAAAACGCCCATGATACCGCTTACAAATCCCAAAGTTAAAAACATGGGCTTAGCTCTTCTAACTCTAAAACTCACACCGAAAAGCATCAGCGAGGCTAAAATACCCATCCCCAATCCAATCAGCAATCCCACAATCTCCTGAGATGCAATTCCGAAAAGAAATATACCTGCCGCAACGCCAGCAAATCCTCCGAAATAAATCTCCCTTATGCTGAAGTTCAGTTTCTCCCTAAAAACGAAAATTATGTTTACTAAGGATTCGAGGAGGATCAGAAGAACCACGGCCTCCTTCGGTGGCAGAATGTTGGAGAAAATTGGTGAGAGAAAGATTGCACTTCCAAAGCCTGTAACTACTCTGATTGTGAAGGCTATGAGAGTTAGCAGACACATTATAGCCAGTGTTAGTGGCGTCATTTTAGTAGAAACTTAAGCATTTTTTCGATTCTCTCAACTCTCTCAACATACGCTCTCTCAATATCCTGATACTCGTAAATCCCCTTTCCCGTTTTTACGCCAAGCTCTCCCTTATCCACCTTCTCCAACAGCCAGTGAGATGGTTTGAACTTCTCGTCCCTGAATCTCTGGTATAGATAGAGAGACGCGTAGTAAACAACATCAAGACCTATGTAGTCTACATTTCCCATAGGTCCGAAGAGTGTGTAGAGGATGCCGAGATGAAACCTCCAAACCTTGTCAATATCCTCAACTCTGACACCTTCCTCAATCATCTTTGAAGCCTCGCTTAAAACAGCGGCGTTGAACCTGTTGACGATGGACTGATTCATGCAGAAAACAACCTCTTTACCCAAATCCTTCAGAAGATTATCCACGAAGCTCGCCACTTTCTGGTCGGTGTATTTGGATAAAACAACCTCAACAAGGGGCATGACATAGGGAGGATTCATCCAGTGGACGCCGAGAAACCTTTCTCTTTCATCGAGCCTTTCAGCAATGTCATTGACGCAAATAACGGATGTGTTGGAACACAGCGGAGCGTTGGTTAGTTTTTCAATTTTCTTCAACACCTCCGTTTTCACTTCAAGACTTTCAACAACGGCCTCAATAACGAGATCACATGTCCTCGCCTCCTCCATGTTTTGTGTGAAGCTGATCTCGCCCTCAATCTTGACCCTCTTCGCCATTTCTCCGATCACTTTTTTGGCATTCTCCAGAGCCTGTTCACTCACATCGTAAAGGACTACATCGTTCTTTCTTGCCACATCCAAGGCAATCCCCTGACCCATGAGTCCTGCTCCGGCGATGAAAATCTTCATCAACTCACCTCCTCTTTAAGAGTTCTAACGTGGTCTTCAACGATTTTATCAATGTCGTCCCATCTTATTTCCCATCCAAGCTCGTCAATCCTGCTGTATCTCTTCAGAATTCCCGACTTATCCACAAACTCAGTCATCAGCGTCCAGCTTTCAGCAATTTTCCTTGCTTCGCCACTGATATCAAATTTCGGCTTAAAATCAGGAAACAGCCTTTTGACGGCATCAACAAGTTCTCCAAGGGAGATGGGAATGCCACCAGCATTGAATATAGGTCTGGAAACCTTTTTCTTTTCATAAAGGCTAAATATCAAATCTGCAGCATCCTTAACGTAGAGAACCGGTAGCCGGGTTTCAGGTGGCAGTGAAATGACGGCTGTTCCACTGAAAAAAGCATCATCAATTAAGGTGGAGAAGGTAACACTTGCTCCCATCCCTCTTCTGAAAGGGCCAATTAGAATGGGGAATCTGACAATCCTAAAATCTATGCCATAAGCATAGCCATAGTATATGCCGAGAATTTCGGAGCAGGCCTTGGTAGCACCGTAGAATGTCGAGGGATCACGAAAGGAGAATTCAGATATAGGCTGACTCCTCAAACCGTAAACAGAGTGGCTGCTCGTGAACACAACCTTCTCAACATCGAACAGTCTGCATGCCTCAAGGATATTCAGGGTGCCTTCAACGTTTACTTTGAAGGTATCAACGTGGCTTTTTTCAGCCTTGATGGAAAGTTCAGCAGCGGCATGAACAACTCCATCAATCTCATACTCTCTGAATACTCTTGCAATGTCCGACCATGCTGTAACACTGCCGAGTTCAAAAATACCCTTCTTACCCTCTTTCAGGTCAAGAATAATCGGGTCTTTGAAGTAAGACGCAACAAACCTTCCAAGAAATCCCGATCCGCCTGTAATGAGAACTGCCATTTTAACCCTCCGAAGTGGAAAGAAGGTAGGCAAGAGGTGATATTTCTTCAAGCTTCACTCTCACGTCCAGAACGGCAGGTAATCCAGAATCCAGTGCCCTCTTCACAGCCTCTTTTACCTCTCCTGGATCGGTAACAAGCTCCCCGTATGCTCCAAGGCTCTCGGCAAACCTGTCGTATCTGACATTTTCATTAAGCATGACGCCATACTTTGCCCTCTCTTCAGACTTTGTCGTCAGAAGCCTCGTGTGGTTGACCAGTCCCCATGCAGAATCATTTACAACCACAACCACAATCTGCAAACTGTGCCTGACGGCAGTGTCTATCTCAATCCCATTAAACAGAAAGCTCCCATCACCAGTTACAACAAAAACCCTTTTTTCGGGTTCCACAGCCTTTACAGCAATACCCATAGGCACACCAGCGCCAAGATGCCCAAATGGGCCTTGGGATGCAATAACTTTTCCCGACCTGAAGTAAAGCAGTCCCCAGGCAGTTGTTTCACCACCATCGAGAACAACAAGGTCATCCCTTCTCAGGATTTCAGAAAGCTCTTTCATAAGTCTTTGGGGTTTCATCGGCTTCTCATCGCCTTTGGCAGCCTCATCAAACATTTTATTTATGTTGCCAACAGTCATCTGAACTCTCTCAGCCCATCTGTCGAATTTTGGAATAGAATCAAGGAGGCGGAGGGCATTTGCGAGGAAGAATCCCGTATCACAGCATACCGCAACATTAACATACCTGTTCTTGGCCACTTCCTTTGGATCAACATCCACATGAACAACCTTTGCATTCTTTGCAAATTTCTGTCCAAAACCAAGAAATTCGTCGAATCTTGTTCCAAGAACAAGCAGAAAATCACTTTCGCCCACAACAGGCGAGGCTGACGCTTGACCGGCAAACAGTTTATGGTCTCCTGGGATACAGCAGTAACCAAGTCCGCTTACGCACACGGGAACTGACAGTCTTTCAGCAAATTCCAGAAGCAAATTTTCCGCTTTGCTCCAGTAAACTCCAGAGCCAGCAACTATCAATGGTTTTTCAGCATCCTTTAGCAATTCGATTACCCTCAAAATGTATTTCTCCTCGCAGCCAACTCTTCCAGTGTAGCGATAGTTTTCTGGATCGGCGAATTCGATTTCCGAGTTACAGTCTGAGTTTAAAACGTCCTTCGGTATCTCAAGCATCACTGGCCCAAATCTGCCAGATAAGGCTCTCCTGAAAGCTTCTTGAACGTATTCATGCAGTCTTTGCGTGAAGGGCACGAGTCTTGACCACTTGGTATACTCCTTCACCCACAGATGGCCGTCAATCTCCTCGAAGGCGTTTCTGTCCAAATTGGCATACCTGCTGTGTCCGGCAATAGCAACAACCGGGCTTGAGGCGTAATAGGCTTGAGCAAGAGCTGGCATTAAGTTTGCCAGCCCCGGTCCTGTTGGGACAATGCAAAGTCCTGCACCTCTTGTCACACGTGCGTAGCCATCGGCAGCATTTCCGGCAGCCTGCTCGTGCCTTGTGAATATGACCTCCACACCCTCGTCTCTCAGGTATTCACACACCGGTAGAATCTCACCGCTTGGCAGGGCAAAGGCACACTTTATCCCCTCCCTCAGCAAAGACTTCGCTACTATTTCCGCTCCATTCATTTTCTCACCTCAGAACTCATCCAACTCCTTACCCTTAGTTTCTGGCAATAGCCATGGCATCAGACACATGAGCAAGAAGGCTATTCCGCCCAGAAGCATGCCGTAGAGGATGCTCGAAAAGGTTGCCACATACCCAACAACCAGTCCACCGACAGATAAGCCCCTTGCAATGCTGAAGATAACAGATGTTGCTGTTGCCCTTACTCTCGTCGGAAACATTTCACTACTCCAAACTCCGAAGAGGGCATGAGAACCGAATCCAATTGGAATTATGAAGAGCGAGAGCAGAGCCAGATTCTGGTTGTAATTCACCAAAGTGAAGTAACCAAGGAGTATGCAGCCAATCAACCCCACTGCCGAGGATATGGCGAAGCTAACCCTCCTGCCTATGTAGTCACTCACGAAGCCTACAAAGGGTAAAACGATTAGAGCAACAAGAGAAATTCTCAGAACTATCATGCTCGCCTCTTCAGGGCGATAACCGAACTCCCTTATGATGAATGTCGGAGACCAGTCAACTATCGTGTGGTAGGCAAATTCGGCTAACCAGAAGAGGAAGGTTGCGAGTATCATCAGCTTTAGATACGTCCTGTTTTTCACTATCTCTTTTAGTCTAAGAGACTTTTCACCCTCTGCACCGTGCTTCTCCCAAATTCTGGATTCGGGAAGATACTTGGCAAAGAGGATTAGGAATGGGATAGGATACAGAACTATGAAGAAGCAGGCTCTCCAACCGTAAATCGGGTAAATCAGAGAGACGGAGAGGGCGGAGAGTATGAAGCCAAATACAAAGGTTGCATGAATCAACCCACCAAACAGTCCACGTCTTTTTGGAGAGTAAAACTCACTCATATAGGTAAAAGCCAAACCCCATGTTACACCCATACCGGAGATCAATCTTAGGACTGCAAGAGTCCAGAAGTTTGGGGCAAATGCTGATAAAATGCTAAAAATAACGACCCACAGTATTGAGAGGATTAGAGCGTTCTTCCTTCCGAATCTGTCCCCAAGCTCGCCGAAAAGCATTGCACCGAAAATGCAGAAAATATACTGGGCAGAAAAAACAAAGCCAATTTCAAGCGTGCCAACACCAAACTCTTTCATGATTGGCTCTGCAAGAAAGTTGAGGATCGTCAGACCGACAGCATCGTGCGACCAGCCTATTGCAGCGGCAATCAAAACTATGAGCTTCTCAAACTTTGTGAATTTAATCTCAGCCATAGATTTTTCATAGATTAATAAACTAAAAGATTTATGCAAATAAATGTGCACAAATGCACACTACCGGAAAAACTTGATATACTTTCCTGAGAAAAAATGTATAATGCTCGGTTGGGGGGAAGTAGTGCTGATAATCATCGCCGCGATAATCTTCATGGGTCCTGATAAGCTTACTGATTTTGCAAGGCAACTCGGAAAGCTCTACGGAGAGTACAAGAAGGCGAAAAGAATGATTGAGCTTGAAGTCATCTATGGTATAAAGCTCTTAGATGACGAGGAAGTGAAAAAAAAGGCTAAGGAGAATTACGAGAAGTTGTTAAGCGAAGTCAAAGACCTCTCTCAAGAAGCTCCTCCTCGCTCAGACCAGTGATTTCGAGCACGGTAAGACCTTTCTTCAATCCCTCAGCCTCCTCTTTGCTCATAATTTCTCTGAAAGCCTCATCTGAGATAATCATGCTGTTTCCAAAGGGGTCTTCAAGGATCAGGGTGAGCTCTTCATCCCCCTCAATCGTATTTCTGATACGTTCAAGAATCCATTCGCATCTCTTGACCTTCTCTTCATCTTCAGCATTCCATCTCATGGCAGTCCTCACAACTTTTTCAACTCTGTCCAGCACACCTTCAAGATTTGTTATAAAGGCTTGACTGGCTGGGCCAGGCTCAACACTCACCCCAACCTCTGGAATTCTGATTGTTCCTGAAGTTGACCTTATTACCTTCGTGTAGAGGTTATGGCGGTTTATCTTGATCATGTACCTCGTCGGCTCTTTTGTGTCAACGACAACAGAATCAGAATGCTTAAATCCACATTCACAGCTAATTGAAGTGAGCAAGACCTTTCCAAAAAATGGTACATCGTATGTCGTTACGACCGCTTTAAGCTCTCTCCCACAGCTTGGGCAGGGTATCATCTGCCTGTGCTCCTGATCTTGTTTCTGTCAACCTTTATTCCCGTAGGTGTTACGATAACATAATCCTCCCCAAGCCCTACAATATCTCCCTTTACATCTTCTGCAAGCTGCCTGAGGTCTTTAAGCACCCTATCAAGTGTAAGCTTGTCGTGCTTAATGAACGCTATATCTGCCACCACGATGTTTCCATCGTAAATCTCCCTTTTTATCTCCGGAATTTCATTTAACCCGGTTACTTCAGCCACTCTTATGAAAGTGGCAGCACCGCTGGTAATTTCCGCCTCATACTCACTCAGATCAAGCTCCTCATACTCGTCTATGTTGATCCTTTCAGACTTACCGAGAATCTTGTCTATAAGCCCCATGATTTCACCAGAGCTATTTTTGATTTAAAGTATTTAAAGATTTTTTGCAATTGTATAGTCCCAAAAAATTT
>DAVR01000016.1 GCA_002507545.1 Archaeoglobus sp. UBA230
AAGCATCCTCTGATGTGAATATCTCACTCCCTAATTTTTTATGGAAAATGTTTAAAATTGAACATTAAAAGGGTGGTGATAGCAATGGTGGAGGAAGTATATATCGTAGATTTTTTGAGGTCTGCATTCTCAAGGAGCAGGCCAAAGCAGCCTGAAAGAGATGTTTTCAACAAGATTGACATGCCCGCAGTTGCAGCGATGCTTATAAAGGAAATGGTAAACAGAACCGGGATAGACCCAAAGGAGATCGGAGATGTTATTACGGGCTGCACAATGCAGATGAAGGAGAACTGGCTCTATGGTGGAAAGATAATTCCGCTGCTGGCTGAGCTTCCGGTTGAAGTCCCTGCTCAGGGGACGGAGAGAGTCTGCAACTCCGGGACTTCAGCAATGCATCAGTGTGCGATGGAAATCATGCTCGGTTACTCTGAAATCACTATTGCGTGCGGTATCGAGCACATGACTCATCTACCGATGCAGATGGATTTAAACCCACACCTTGGAATCTCCCCGACCATGATGAAGAGGGGGGACCTGATACAAAAATACGACCTTATGACTGCAATGAGCATGGGTCTAACAGCAGAGAAGCTTTTTGAGGTTTATAAAGATGAAATTGGATGGACCAAAAGGGACCTTGACGAGTGGGGAGTTAGGAGTCACCAGCTTGCTACAAAGGCTCTGAAAGAGGGGTGGTTCAGAAATGGCGATGGATATCCAACGAAGAGGGAGGGAGAGATTCTGCCCATTGAGGTTGAGCAGGCTGATGGCAGCATGAAGGTAATTGATACCGACCAGTCCATCAGACCTGATACAACCCTTGAGAAGGTCGAGAATCTGCCACCAGCTTTCAAGCCAGGTGGGGTTATCACTGCTGGCAACTCCTCACCGCTCAATGCCGGAGCTACAGCAATCATGCTGATGAGCAAAAAGAAAATGAAAGAATACGGGCTTGAACCAATGGCAAAAATAGTCTCCATTGGATGGGCGGCAATTGATCCCAGTATAATGGGTGCAAGCCCCGTTCCTGCAAGCCTTAAAGCTTTGAAGCACGCTGGTTTGGAGGTTAAAGACATTGACTACTGGGAGATTAATGAGGCTTTCTCCGTAGTGCCGCTCTTTGCCATCAAGAAGCTGGGTCTTGATCCTGACAGAGTCAACATTAAAGGAGGGGCTATAGCCATCGGTCATCCTCTTGCGGCAAGCGGTCCAAGAGTTACAGGCACTCTTGCAAGAATACTGAATGTTGAAGAGGCAAAATACGGATGCGCCACGCTCTGTGGAGCTGGTGGGCAGGGAGGAGCTACAATTATTGAAAACGTAAACGTTTAATTTACTTTTTATATTTGTCTCGAAAGCTTAACCTTTTATCTCTTCAGTCCAACTCTGCTTCATGATAGTCCACCCCATTGACTACCGGTACGGCACCCCGGAGATGAAGAGGATATGGAGTGAGGACAGCAAGATAAAGAGAATGGTGAGGGTCGAGATGGCTCTTCTCCGTGCTTTGGCCAAAAAAGGATATTTAAGTGAAGAAGAGGTAAGAGAGGCTAAAAAAAAGGCTTTCAGTGTCACTCCTGAAAGGGTCAGGCAAATTGAGGCTGAAATCAAACACGACATAATGGCTCTTGTTAAAGCGATAACAGAGGCGACCAACTGCAAATGGATTCATTTTGGTGCCACATCTAACGATATCATTGATACTGCCACGGCTTTGCAGTTAAGAGATAGCGTGAAGATTTTGGAGGTTAAGCTTAGGAAACTGGCGAGTCTTCTTGCTGATAAGGCTTTAGAATACAAGGAGGTTGTCTGCCTCGGAAGAACCCACGGTCAGGCTGCTCTACCTGTCACCTACGGATTCAGGTTTGCCATCTGGGCGTCAGAAATTGCAAGGCACTACATCAGGCTTCAGCAGCTTAAAGAGAGACTTCTCGTAGGACAGATGAGTGGGGCGGTGGGAACACAGGCTGCCTTCGGAAAGGATGGTTTTGAGATTGAGGAAGAAGTTATGAGGTTGCTAAACCTCAAGCCAGCCATCATCTCAAGCCAGATTATACCAAGGGACATCTACTGCGAATACATAGAGTTTCTGGCAAATGTCGCCACTACTCTCGAAAAAATAGCCCTCAACTTCAGGCTGCTGCAGAGGGCTGAGGTTGGAGAGGTAATGGAGAAATTTGAGGCTAAACAGGTTGGAAGTTCCACAATGCCCCACAAGAGAAATCCGATAGACTGCGAGAACATTTGCGGGATTGCGAGGGTGGTAAGGGGCTTTGTTGAGCCACAGCACCAGTCCGCGATTTTGTGGGAGGAGAGAGATTTGACAAACTCCTCTGCCGAGAGGATAACACTTGTGGAGGCGACTGTTCTTACAGACCACATCCTCACGAAGATGATCAAGGTTGTTTCCGGTATGGCCCTCAACATTGAGAACATCAGGAGGAATCTGGAAATACAGAGAGGGTTGAATTTGAGTGAAGCTGTTATGATCGAGATGACCAAGAAAGGAGTTGGAAGGCAGGAGGCACATGAAATTCTCAGGCAGGCAGCGATGAGAGCTTACGAAGGTAACACAACGCTTTTAGAGGAACTTCTGAAAGACGAGAAGGTCATGAAGTATTTCAGCGAGGAAGAACTCAGGGAGATTCTGAAACCTGAAAACTACCTTGGCACAGCAATTGAGAGAGTCGAGAAAGTTGCAAAGTGGGTTAGAGAGGTGGTGGGATGAAGCTAAAAATTACAGCAGGTAACGTGAAATGTGAAGTTGAGCTTTTTGAGGATTGGGCTCCAGAAACTGTTAGAGCGATTTTAGCTGCACTCCCAATAAAAAGCACAGCAAATAGATGGGGGGACGAAATCTACTTCACTACCGATGTTGTTGTGAACAAGGATGAGAACTCAAAGGATGTCGTGGAGCTTGGTGATGTAGCTTACTGGATTCCCGGCAAGGCCATCTGCCTTTTCTTCGGAAAAACACCAATCAGTGATGAGAGAATCAGACCTGCAAGCGCTGTAAACGTAATAGGTAAAATAACCAGCGACCTGAAAGTTTTGAAGAACGTTAAAGATGGAGATGAAGTTTTGGTGGAGGTTGTAGAATAGGAGTCGCATCTGGGCCCGGCTTCGGAGACTTTAAAAGCTCTTCAGGTTTCCCCTCGGAGCCTTCCAACGGATTTACATCAGGACCTGAGGTTTTACCCTCAAAATCCCAAGTTCAACCCATCAGCATCTCCTCAGCCCGGTTTACCCTGCGACTATTATTGTTGGGGCGAAAGCATATAAAGTTTTCTATTATCTATTATGACAAATTGGATCAATGCCTTTCCGAGAGAACTCTTGCAATCGTTATCAGAACCGAGAAAAGAGCGGAAAGCAGTATAGAAAGAGTTAAATCAACCTTAGAGTAGCGCAGAACCACCATTGCAACCAGAAAACTCATGACGGCTGTTCCTGTGGAGGACATTAGTTTCAGATTTCTGAACATACCTTCACGCAACTTTTCATCCATGGCTCCCACTTCTCTCCTAAAAAGAGCCGCCAAATGCATCCCGACCCGCATCCGGACCCTTGAGGCTGTAGCACCCAACACCCTTAACACCACTCAACTCCTTCTTTCGCGCAAGTGCTTCGGAGTTCGCTTTTTCTTCATTCTCGATGGATCATTCCAGTATGGGGATTTGCATTTCGGGCATTTCTTTACTTCGGGCTTCCTTGGAACCCACTCATGTCCGCAACGTTGGCACTTAAGTCTTGGCACTTCCACCTTCACAGACATCCCGATGTTATAACTTACTTATAGGGTAGTATAAATAAGTTTCGATTTCTTTATTTGGTATCTGGATAAAACTTCTTCAACCCGATTTCGAGAATTGGATACTTCTTTGCTATGCTTTTGTTGAGTCCGTACGCATCCGCATGGATAGTGTAGCCCATCCAAGACATTATCGATTGTTCTGGATCTTTGTCGAAGGTCCCATTTGCTATCTTCTTGAGGCGCTGATAAAAGCGGTGAACATTCCTTCTTCTAACCCTCCGATGATCTCTAAAAACAATATAACCCAAAAAGTCGATGCCCTTGCTGGCTGGAAAAACGATCTGCTTCTTTGGATGCAATTGTAACTTGAGCTTCTTCAAGAATTTTGCTATTTCATCTCTCCAAGCCCAAAGTTGCTTTTTATCTGGATGAAGCATCACGAAATCATCCATGTAGCGGATGTAATGTTTAACCCTCAACTCGTGTTTGATGAAGTAATCGAGTTCATTGAGAACAATGTTGGCAAATAGTTGAGATGTCAGATTGCCGAGTGGGATGCCGACACCAAGTTTTCCTTCTTCGTGGTAGCTGTCGATAATCTTCCAAATAACAGAGAGTAATTCTTTATCCACGATCTTTCTTTTGATGATTTTGAACAGAATTTCGTGATCAACACTTGCAAAATAACTCTCTATGTCTGCTTTAAAGCAATAAACTTTCTGTTTTGGTGGATACGACCTCAGAAACTTTGTCAACCTATCCACACCTTTGTGAGTTCCCTTACCCTTTCTGCATGCATAAGAATCATAAATGAAAATTCGCTCCCAAATTGGTTCAATAACATCATGAACAGCTCTGTGAACGATGCGGTCTCGAAAAGTAGGAGCGTTGATCAAGCGCTTTTTCGGATCGTAAACATAGAAAGTCGTGTAGCCTTGTGGCTCCCACATTCCCGTGCGAAGTTCTTCTTGCAATTCGAACAAATTTTCCTCGAGGTTTGCCTCGAATTCCAAAGCATAAATGCGGTAGGTTTTACCCTTGCGACAAAGATAAAAGGATCGGAGGAGATGTTCAAAAGAGCAAACGATCTCAAAGAGATTATCATAAGTTTTCAAGCAAGACCCTCATAAGAGGGTGGCTTGGTGGGGCAGAGCTTTCGGGAACCTACTAACTCCACCCCACCTTTTTTGTTTTTCGCTGCCCATTGCTGAGCAGCGGCGGGTACCGGGCTCTGTATCGTCGTTGGACAGTGAGGCAACCGTAGTCACCTCACCTATATCCACGACGATATTGCGCCGCGGAAGCCGATGTTGTTCCACGTATCCGAGGGGGCGTTGTTGAGGTTCAGCGAGAAGACACCCGCGTTCGAGCCATTGTCCCAATTCCCGCCCCGGATAGCAGCACGGGGTGTCCGAGCCCGGCCCGCGTCATCCCGCCACGGATGACCATGACTCATGATGTGTTCGCTTTTAGCCAACCACCATTCATCTTTCCGATCTCGATCAGCATCTTTGATGCATGCTCATATTGCTTGATGCTGATGTACTTGAGGTCCTTGGAAAGTCTTAGGATGATCTTGAGCTTCTCAATCGATGCATCGATCTCTTCATGAGCAATAACACTCTTGCTGTTGTTCGCTTCAACAATTTTCATCAGCATATCGAGCAATGTTTTACGCAACTCGCTCGCGAGCCCATTATGTTGTTGAGGTTTTGGAAACTTCTCTGAAAGAGGTAAAAGATAGAGAGTGAGGTCGTAGGCTTTCTTGTAGATTTTGAGTCTCTCGTGTTTTTCGCTCGCCAGATTCCCAGACCTCCAGAGCCAGCTTTTTACCAGACCTCCAGTTTCCCAGATTTTTCAGAAGGCGCCGCGGAAGCCGACGGTGTGCCACGTAGCCGAGGGGGCGCTGCCGAGGTGCAGCGAGAAGACACCCGCGCGCGAGCCATAGCCCCAAGCCCCGCCCCGGAGAGCAGCACGTTCTCCAGTACGAGTCTCGTCAAGCCAATAGCGCATGTCATCGAGTTCTGGATTTGGCGTGGAACTCAATGTTTTAGGAATACCGAGTTCCGCAAGCTCTTGTGAAGAATCTTCAAGCTCTGCAACCCACATCGAGGCTCCTGATGTTGTACCAGTTGTTGGAAGTAAGTGACCTTCTCCTGGATAGCCTTGCGAGATTACGAAGTCTGTTTCGCTGCCTATTAGTAAGTCAACCCACTCCCAAACATTGCCATTGAGGTCCCAGACACCGCTCCTTCTACCATTCAGGCTCCAACTCAGTGGACCGCTGCCCGTAAGAACTCTTGCGATGTCGTTGCCATTGTAGCCAGGTCTGACAGGATCTGGAATACCTTCATACCTCTGTTCCCTTGGATCCCTGTAATCCTTGCCCCAATTGTTGTTGCCCTTGGGGAAGCCAAAGCCAAACCTGTAGCGGTATTTGACAGCCCAAGCTGCAACACTGAACCACTCGTATGCTGTTACGAGATGATGTCCAACGATTTCATAGCTCTGTGATTCGGTCCTTACAGTGTTCTCTCCACTTCCCCTAATCTCCGATGGGAGTGGCGGGAACACCTTTATGTACCTCGCACCAAGAGAATCTGATGATGTGTCGATCCCTTGCTTGATCACCCTGCGGTGATAAGTAACTCCATTCTGCACGATTCTAACAATCCTGCCAACGAGATGTTCAATCGTTTGGACATAGAATTCAGATTTGCTGCCCTTGTAGTAGATGTAATCTGCCGTGATTGAAGCTCCAGCTGCTGGTGCTGTCGTGAAAGTTATCTTTCCAGTGTTGTAGTCTACCGTGTAATCCGTTCCCTCTGTTTTCGCAACACCATCAACGTAGACTGTCAGCGATCCAGATTTCACAGGATAGAAGTCGAGCAAGAATTCGGTTGTAGAGCCATCGCCAGTTCCAACTGCTTCTCCAGTCACACTCATTTCTTGAGTCTTGTACGTTAGAACATATCCTGTGGCTTTCTCTCCAGTTATTAGGTTCCTGTTCTCGACAGCTGTTTTAGCGTTCCACCAGTTTATGTTGGTCCATGGAACAACATGTGGTTTAGAAGCTGCTGCCACTGTGCCAGGAGAGTTCGGTGTGTCTGTTCCTCTGCTGAACCTCGTAGCCTTGGGGTGACAGCACTGATACTTATCGATCCAAAAGCCCCCCAATAGCAATCCATTAAGGGCTGGCTGGCTGAATCCCTCGCTGATGAAGTACGGGATGTACACTTGGTGAATTTCAACCCACATGTTGTTAGTTGAATCGTAGAGCCAAAGCACTCTGTTTGGCAAATCTGGCAATGGTAGTTCTTCATCGTAATCGTTGTCTCCAGTGTGAGCGTTTAACGCTTGATACACAGCCTTGTCAAGTTTGTCAAAGTTCGCATTAATCGGCAGATCCCAATCGAGTTGTCCCCTATCGGGTTTTTCCAAATTCCATTTTGGTGTGTACGTGGGCATATCACATCACGCTCCTCGAGAAAACAGTCCTTATACCCGATTCCATCTCGCCTTCTTCATTAACAGTCCCAACAACATCGGTGATTTTAATGCGATCCACGACTTCGTTGCCATTCAAAAACACGTACTCATCGCCTTCGATGATGTATCTGTCAGCCACGATCTCCTTCTCTCCATCAACCGTATTAACCAAAAACTTTTGCCTCATAGTTCATCAACCCCTCGAGAACGAACATTTTATTTTGATGACAGCTCCAACAGTGGCATCGAAGTATAGGGGGTTTCTAACTTCTCTGTAGTACATAACACCTCCCGAAGGAGCGTTGAACAACCCTATCTCGGTAATGTTCTTGTCAACGATATCCCCTGGATTGATCGTTATCTCGAACTCGACCTCGCTACCATTTACAGTCGCTGTAGCTTGCTTCCTTATGACTTCAGCCTCGAGAGCTGTATCAGATGTTGTTGGATCTGTGGTACCTGTTCCTAATGCTATGTAAGCCATCGGTGTCCCCTGTCCGCAAAGGAGTTTTGCCAGTTCGTTAAGTCCCGCGTCAGTTATTATCTTTCCTGGCATCTGACTCCCTCCTGAAGAGTTTTATCTCAGATCTGACATCAACTCGGATCTCCATAGCTTGGCTTCAAAATTAGACTTTAAAAATCAAAGAGCTTGATAGCCCCAAACATCGAATATATCATTATAGCAAGCTTCGGTATCCGAGTTCTTCATAAGCAACTTGAACTCTATCGTATCGCCATAAACAAGAGATAAATCCAACATTAGCTCATAAACATTGTCGAAGTTTGGATCGCTTGACCAAGATGCGCTACTAACATTAAATGATCCAGATCCTTCACCATATACCTCACACAATGTTGTCCACGGAACTTTTACTGTTCCATCGGGAGCAACTATTTGATATTCAATCTTTATCCAACCAGTTGAAGCAGAATTCTGGCGTAGATTGAACTTCATCTTCGTGAAGTTCGTAGCGCTGGAATAGGTTATGCGCTTCTTTTCCACGTAATCCAATTCCGATGCTGAAGATACAGTTCCTCCTCCATATTGCCAATATCCAAATCCTCCTTCGCCAAAAGAGAAGTACGTGTGGATACTAATTGCAATTGCTTGTGGTGCTACAATTGCGAGAATTGCTGAAAGTGTTTCGAGCAACCACTTAATGGTTGCTGCATCGTATCTGTCTGAGAACCCCAACTCACCAAAGGCGCCATACCCAAATCCAAGCCCACTACTAATTTCAGCATTTGTGTTGGAGGTCTGCAAAATCATGAGGTCTATCAGATCGACATCACCCTTTACGATCACAAGCAATTTATCTCCAAATGATACCAGTCCAAATCCGCTTTGTCCGAAGCCTAAAGGGGCGACTTGATACTTCGTTTCGGCATTCTCGCATAGGGCTAAAGTTGCATTTAGCAAGGTTAATGCTAAGGCTACAATTGCAACATCCAACCTTTCTGAAAATCCAAGCTCTCCGAATCTGCCATGACCGAAGCCAAGCCCACTTTTAGTTCTGGCTTTCGTTGCGGAACTTACCAGAATCGACAAATCGATGTTGCTCGTTTCCGCATCAGCTTTGACCACAAGCAAGAATCCCCCATATGGGCCACCCCCGAACCCATCGTAACCAAAGCCAAGTGGCGTGGATATAAGCACCACTACTGTAGAATCTCCCTTGGCGAGAGCGAGAATCTTATACCACAAGCGAGTCCCATCTCTTTGGAAATACACGCCAGCTGCCTTTACGACATCTATGGCGTTGTAAAGAGCTTTCAAATTCAATTGAAGGATTGGCGCCTCTAAAAGCTCTATCCGAAATGTACCTTTGGGGGAAGCGAATACATTGTTCCCGAACGATCCTTCACCAAATCCGAGTATGGCTTTTGGAGCTTCGACGACCTTGATGTCTTTGCTGTCGAGGCCCGTAAAGTATACTACTACATCCAAAATATCTTTGAGTGTCCCACAACTCAAGTACTTTTGCAACTCAACTTGCAACCTTCCGCGAAGCTCGTCATCGCTCTCTCCAGATTTTCTCGTGAGATTGAAGAGTTTGGCTATGTAATCAAGAGATCTACCCCTTGCAACCTCTACGAAGCGGGCCACCTTTATTTCCTCGATAACTTGCTCTATCTCGCTCAGCTCTTCCGCAATCGTGGAAAGAATTTTGTAATTGTTGCTATCTTCATCTTTCCTATAAGCGCTCGAGATTCTCGACAGCATCTCCTTAGCGCTTGCCATTTTCCCCCTCCAATTTTTCAAGCAAATAATAAAGAGAGATAGTCATTACCGAAACGATAACCATAAACATGTAATACTCGTAATTCGCCTCTCCGAAAATATCGACATATATGATGGTCTTTTTTGCTGGAGAAATGTAAGCTGTAAGGAACGTACAAACAAGAAGAAGCGCTAAAGTGTACATCCAAAGCAATCCGAGCAAGATAAGCAACTTCTTCATCTCATGTCACCGTGATTTCATGGGCTCCAGCTTGAGCTTTCTCGTTGGCTTCTATTGTCAAAGCTTGCCCAAATGCGTTTATTGTGGTTACTCCATCTGTTGCCTCGAGGCTGTTGATGTCATCAACACCCTCAGCCGCAAGAATTGCCTTAGCCAGATCTGAATACACGACATCCTCGCCAATGGGCAATGAATTGATGTAGTTGTCGATAGCAGCTTGAACATTTGCTTGAACTGTCGCTGCATCGTAGGAAGCAATTTTTGTGACAGAAACAGTTACTGTGATAGTTTTTATCGAGGGACGTTGCCATATTACTTGTATTCCCGCTGGCCTGACATCCTCAATCGTATTGGTTATGTCAGCATCATTACCTCCAGCGATTGTTACTGTTACCTTGCACTCTGCAAAGTCCTCCTCAACATTAACATCTGTGACACCTTCTACTTGCAATAATGCGGCCTTTATGGAATAAACTGTTGCTTTTGCGGATGGTGCATATGTTATAGCCCGATAACGCAACTCCTCGTCAGACTCTGCATCGCTGCCTCCGCTTGTTGGAGATGCATTGTTTACGCTTTCGATTCCACTTATCGGATCGAGTAATTTGGTTATAGTGTTCTCGGCGACATTTCCGTGAGATCCTGGTTCAACAGCCTCTATAGCTGCATCTACACTTGTCTGACCTTGCTGCAATATGACCTCCTCTATTGTCTGGAAAATCACCGACCCATCGGCTGTAGCAACCTTTGTGCCTATTGGAATCACGATGTTGCTCGTAGCTGGTGTTGAGCGACTGAAAGTTACAATTCCAGTTGCTTTGGTGGCTTGCTTCCTTCTAATTCCGAGAATTGCAACTAAGCGATCCAAATTCTGTCCTGTGGCAAACTCTATGTAGCCAGCGTAATAAGCATCCTCCAACAGCTGCCAGAGCATATCTATGTCGTAAGCTATGGTCTTTAGGAATGCCAGAAATTCGGAATCCTCGCTTAAGTCTATTTCTCCGAGGTAAAGTTTAGCCCTTTGCTTCAGCCCATCCAATATCGCATTGAATGGTTTGACAACAAATCCGTAATCCGTGACTCCATAGTTCATACGACCACCTCGGTCTCAACTTTCCCCTCATCAACTGTCAGAGTGAGCTTTATACTCAATTTTCCATTAGAATCGGGGTCAGAAATTTCCACACTATCCACGGACTTTATTTTGTCGTAACTTGCGAGGGCTTTTTTGATTTCGTGTTCTATCAAAGCCTTGTTCAGCCCCGAGCGCTTTATCTTCAACCAATCAACTCCAAACTCTGGATTGAACAAATCTGTACCTTTGACAGTTTTAAGGAGAAACCACACATGCTGCTTTATCTTTTCGAATTCTGTTACCCTCTCGAGTCTTTTCAATTCGTTAATAACAAGATCCCCTTGAGAGAACTTGAAATCCCATGTCATCGAGAGCTATGGAGCCAATAGACTTTAAAAATCGAGTTAGGGTGGGTTGTGCCAAGTACCATCGTCAGCGTTAGTTCCCCTTATGGTTTTGAAATCGAGGTCGCCATCGATGTAGACATCTCCCTTGATGACTACTCTTCCATCTTGCTGGAATTTGATGTAATTGCCCGATTTGTGCTGGATAAGTATTTCATCTTGGTTTATTTGTGGAATTGGATCCACCAACGTGTGGATGCCCGCTATCACTATGGCGTTGTTGATGCCGAAACGAAGGATCTCGTTTACTTGCACGATTTCATTGTTCTTCAGTTGCTCTTCCAACTCGTGTTTAGAGAATATTATTACGACAACATCCCCTTCCGATGGGGCCACAATCACGCTTCCAGAACCAAATTTTTGCACAGCTATTGGCACTTCAAACAACTCTACCTCCTTGCCATGTACTTTGTTCTTCAACTTGACATTGCAGCGGAATTTCTGTAAATCGACTTGAGTTACTACCCCCAAAGCAGCAGTATTCATCCTCGCGAGTTTTCTTTCAATCCTCTCGTCCAAAATTTTCAGCAACTCGTCGATCACGGTATCACCTCTACCTCCGTGTAGTACTCTCCGCCCTTGCAAACATGCTTGTATGAAGAAACTACGAATTGTCCGCTTAGCTTTTCAGAATTCACAACCACAACACTGCCAACTTGTATTTTCCACCTCAACAAAGCCCTTATCCTGAATTTATCTTGATCGTCCTTAATCTTACTAACTTCCAGCAATCCTGTTTCTGACTCGAGTACTTCGGCTTCGTTAGACAGCCTGTCTTTTGTTAGAAATGCCATATTGTTCTCAATCGTGAAAACATACTCCTCGCCAAACTTTGGCATTGATGACATCATCCAACCATCCCATTGTTTTCTTGTCCTTAACTTGCCATTGATCAGCTTTACAACCTCATCTATGACTTCCTTGGGGGTTCCTTGGAACACAAATGGTTTCTCGAAGGTTACACCAGTGTTCTCAATCTTGCCAATAGCGATTCCACAAGCGCTGCACATGTCTTGGATTACTCGCGATGCGTCTGTTCCAGCTGGATACTTGACCACCACTGGCTCCTTGTTCAGATCGATTGACGAATCCGTGCACTCTATTATCGTTGCTTCATCTCCTCTCTTCCTGGCAACATCCACGCTCGCAACCTTGCCATAAAAGATCGTGCCATAGTCATCGTTGTAGCCAGCTTTCAATTCCACATCAATATCAGTCTTAATCTGTTCTCTCGTTTGTTGGGAGATGTTGTAAACGATTATCGTTGCTGTCTTAGGTTCACCCTCCTTCTTTTCAACTTCGAATTCGATGTCGAGCTCGTTGGATGTGAAAAGTAAGCTTCCAACCCTCACTTCAATGTGCCGGAGCCAGAGCATGCTATCACCAGAACGCCCAAACCTCGCAATCGCTTTCCGTAACCTTCCAAGGCAGAATCACGAATAGTGTTTCGTATGTTTTCGTGTCTCTGATTTCGAAGAGTTTCTTTTCCACGAGCTTGCCCTCGAACAGAATTTCGTTACTTTCAATGTCTCTTATCCGGAGGACAGCGAAACCTTTCACATTCCATCTGTAGAAGAGTAAGTAAGCTCTGCCACCTATCTTAACACTCTGCTTCTGAGGATAGCCAATATTTCTGTCGAATGGCAATCTCCCAATCTCCATTTACACCCCTCCAAAAAGCCCACCAGTAAGCCAATTAACGAATCCGAGAGCTTTATCCAACAAGCTTTGCTGAGGTTGTTCTGGTACCTCCTTCTTGTACTCCTCAAAGTGGCGGGCCATCCAGCCATCGAGTGGATTGGTGGGGGTTGTGCTACCCTTTACCTCCTCCTCGCTTGGAGTTACAGAAATCGGAATGCTGACAGTCTTCGTTTCAGCCACGCGTATTTGCTTGATGTGGATAGAAGCTTGCAAGTTGCTCAAATCGAGAGGTCGGAAGGAGAGACTGAGAACAACCATGTTGTCGTACGTGCCATGAAGCTCCGAGACAAACGTGAACAACTTTTTTGAGTCTCTTAGTGCCTCGAGTCTCTGTTTTGTTGATGTGTCGATTGTTGCTTCGATTGAGAATTCGGCTGGCTCCAGGATGATGTGGTCCGATATGCTGAATTGCTTCTCGACTCTGTGCTCTGGAACCGTGGTCTTTTCGGTTAAATCGACTACTTGAACAGCCTCAAGCTCAATATCGTCGAGCAATACATTCTCCATGTTGCCGAGGAAGAGAATAGACTTTAAGAAGTGTCAAGAATTCTTGAAGAATTATCCTGGATTCGCATAATGCTTCAGCTTAAGCTTTCTGATGAACTCCTTGAAGAATTGATCTGGATTGTCTGTTTTGATTTCGAGCTTATTGATTGTAATCGGTTGGTTGTAGGTTGTTTGAGTCATGGGTTGGTGGATCATCGTTTGGTAAGTTGCGTGGATGAGCTCGGTTGGGAGAGTTTCCACTGATTTGAGTATGCCACTTGGAAGCTCTGGCTTAATAAGTTTAGGAATGTACTTCACAACTCCAACTAATTCTGGAAGCTTGGGGATATCCGCTATAATGGGCTTGATGAGAGCTTGAGCGTAGAGAGATGGGAGTTTGATGGCTTCGACTACTGGCTTAATGTGTAAAAATAATGTATCGAGCCACGACATATCTGGCTTCTCGATTATTGGCTTGAAAACTGGCTCTTCCACCTTCAACTTAATCGAGCCCTCTTCGTAGAATTTCTTGTCGTACTCTGGCTTGCCTACGTACGGAATTATTTCGGGATTGATGATGACTTCACCGAACTTGGTCTCAAGCTGTTTCTTGATTTCTTCCTCGTTTGTTACTCCTTGTAATTTGATTGATTTGATGTATTCGTATTGCTCTATCGCTTTTCTCCTGATTTCCTCCTCAGTCACGTTTCTTCTGAGGAGCTCTTCTTTCTTTGAAGTTTCGATGAGGTTGATTGTTTTTGTTTCGATTGTCTTTCTTGTTACTATCTCGTAGGCTTTTAATGCTGCTCCAAATGGTGTCAGAGTCTTGATCAGATTGAAGATCGGGTTCTCTGTTAGGGTTTTCCACGCGTTTTTTATCCAAGTGATGAAGTTCTTGATTGCAGAGGTTACTTTGTCGAAGTTTTGGGCCAGGAATAAGATTGCTCCAGCGGGGCCGAGTATGGCATATTTGAGGGGACCTAATGTGTCAAGTCCTTGCTGGATCCAGGATACGAACTCGCCGATTTCACTCGACAACCAGTCTATACTCTGCCTCATCCAGTTGATGGCGTTGCCAACGCCTTCGGCGATTGGCTTGAGGAAGGGAAGCTTTTCGAGGAGCCAATTGACGAACTGCCCGAGATAACTTCTCTCCCAACCCTTGACAAGTACATCCTGGAGTAGTAGGATTGCCATTATCAATCCTCCAATTAAAGCGATCCATGGGAGGAGAGGTGCCAAGGTTGTCCAGAGAGATACTGCAAATGTTCTGAGTGTTGTAGTTAATCCTAAAATCGTTGCTTTCAATTTTGTATAATTTAAACCAAGCCAAGTGATTGCCGCCACTTGAACCAACAGCGGACCTACAACAGCTGAAACAACTGTTACCAATCCAGCTACGACACCAATGAGTCCCTTAATTGGAGTTGGAAGTTTCTCGAACGTGTCTGTTAAAGTTCTTAGAATTGCAACAACCTTTTTCATTACTGGCAACAAAGTCTTGCCAATTTCAACAGCCAGAATCGTCAGATTGTTCTTTAAGATCCCAATTTGCTCCGATAAGCTCTTGTCAATTGTTTCAGATGCTTTTTTGGTCGTTCCTCTCACATCATCCATCTTCAACATGAATTTATCCAGAGCTTCGGTACCACCTTCAAGTACTCTTGCCAAGCCAGGACCAGCGTATGAGCCAAATATCTCTACAGCTCTCCTCGTTCTCTCTGTCGAGTCCTCTATTTCGGCAAGCTCTCTCAAAGCTTTCTTGACATCGATGCCTTTGGCTGCTGCGGATCTCAGCCCCATTAAAGCCCTCGAAACATTAACACCATTCGCTTCAAGGGCTGAGAGTAACCCAACAGCTTCGCTGAACGATAGGTTGAGCATTTTTAGTGGGGCTGCGTTGCTCTTCAGCAGCTCGATGATGTATGCCGATTGAACACCGAAGCGCTGTTGGGCTGCGATTAGCGTATCGGTTACCTCATACATTTGCGAAGCTGGAATACTGAAGGCTTTCATTGCAACACTTATCGAATTCGCAGCTGTTACAGCATCTGTCCCTGTCACCTTGGCGAAGTCGAGTATTGCTTGGGCTGTTTCCTTCGTTTCTCTCCCGAGGTAGCCATATCTCTCGGTTAGAATTGTTACGACTTCTGATATCGTTTTGAATGAGTCAGAGTTAGCTCTTGCAAGATCCTTGACAACTTCTGTCATTTCTTTGAGTTGCTCGGTTGTCAAAGTTGTTCGGGCTTGCATCTCAAGGATCGCTCGCTCGAAATCTTTGGCGGAGCCTCCAAACACTCTGAAGCCTCCATATCCAATTGCCGAGAGAGCTGTACCTATTGCAGCTATGGCTTTCTTGTGCTTCTCTACGATTTCGGTCAAATGCGAGAGCTTCGTTTTCATTGAAGTTACGTATTCGGAGGCTTTCACTTTGACCCTATCGAATGCAGAGGCAAGGTCTTGTACTGGCTTTGTCGTTTGCTTGACCTTCATCGTTTCTGTCTGCAAATCCTTAATGGGCTTTACAGTAGTCTCCAAATTTCTCTTAAAGTCAGTTACAGATTTAGAAACTTGTCTAATGGGTTCAGAAGCTTTATCCACGAACTCGATCAGAACATACAACCCTCTCAAAGCTTCCATCGAAAAACTAAAATTTGATAGACTTTAAAAAAGAAAATATGCTATTCGGTGGGAAGAAAAAGATGGACCAAAATTCTGAAAATGCTAAGATATGTCCATTTTACTTCGAGTGGGTTGGAGGCGAAACATCGTCTATTAAATTAGCTAAATGTCTTAAAGAAAAGTGCATGCTCTGGAACCCCGAAGAACAAGACTGTAACATCAACGTGATAGCAAAACGCTTGCCAGTTATCCAAGAAATATTGCGATAATATGAGCGAACTCAAGAAAATTCAACTTCCGCAAGTCGTATATGAGTATTTAGAGGAACTCGTAAAAGAAGGGATTTTCTCAAGTGTCGAAGAAGCCATAAACACGGCAATAGCGCACATGATCTCCCACGCAAGCAGATATGGATACGATTCTGTCAAGAAGAAGGCGAACAAATTGATAGAAGATTATACTCGCTCGGTTGAAGCAAACAAAGCCACACTCGAACGCTACAAAGAGGCTGGAGTTAAGCGCTACAAGTGGCTCTCAACGGATGATGAAGCTACATGCGACAAATGCAGGGAGCTACATGAGAAATCATTTAAAATCGGAGATAAGAACGCTCCACTACCGCCACTCCACTTGATGTGTAGGTGCACAATTATCCCAGACATGGATAAATAGTCTACCACCTTAAAGAAGAGTGTATGTGGTGGAACGCCCAAGAAAAAGATTGTAACATCAATGTGATTGCCAAGCGATTGCCAATGATCCAAGAAATTTTGAGGTAATAAAAAATTAACGAAGCTCAAGGAACTTTATCAAATCTTCTTTCAATTCAGTCCGCTTTTGTTGGACATTGGATTCCTCCTCAAGCAATCGAACGAATTCCTCAACCAATCCATTCAGAACTTTCTCCCAAATTTTGAAGTAATCGTGTTTCAAGTGGATTGTCGTGACACCTGTTGTGCTCTTCTTCCCCATCTTGACCAAGTCAGGTTGCAAAGCGTTCAATACATCGTAAATGAGTGTTTGAAGTAAAATTTCATCCATCTTGACAAAGCAAGCATCGGCTGTTCTGGCAGCAAACTCTCTAAACCGCTCCCTCAGCCTCTGCCTTGCAATCTCGATTAAGCTCTCTATTCTCCTGTCAGCCTCCTCAAAAAGCCTGTCAACATCCTCCTTTCTGATGATTTTCTCCGACTCGAAGAGCATTGCGAGCAAGTCGTGCGTTAAAATAGGGTTCTCTCTGTATTTCTTCACCAAGTACACGAGCGTTTGTGCTGGTAAGAAAGAGAGCTTAATTCCGCCAGTCATGTGTCTGAACTGCATTGTGAACCTCTCGATATCTACAGGGAAGTCTGGACCAACTACAACCATGTAGCGAACGTAATCTTTGTATACCCCCAACAACTTTTCCTTGACCAAATCTATACAATACGTTTTCAGCTTGATCAAGTAGTCTGGATTTCTCGTTATGTAATCGTAAACTCCGCTTGTTGCTGTTTTGCATTCGATGACAGCGATGTATGGTGGGGTTGCATGCGTGCCAATGACAAGTAGATCCCATCCAGACTCTTTGGTCCTTACAATAGTGTCGAACTCAAGAAGCTGGAAAGCTTGCTCTGTAAGAATCTCGAAGACCTTCTCTGGAGGACTGTGATACTTTTCTCTTGCAACTTTTGAGTTCTGTCTCGAAATTTCAACATAATCCTCGACAACCTGCCTCAAGCTGTTCTCGATGTCTCTCCCAACTGGTTTCAGCAAACCCTCTTCTTTCTTTCTCTCCTCAACCAAATTCAGCAAGGCTTCGAGAACTCTGCCTGTAATGTTGTTCAGCTTGCTCGAATCTACCAGTCCTTGATACACCAACTCTGCAAGAACAGCTGGATAGTGCTTGCAAAATGGATATCTCCCCTTCCTAACTTGGTAAACATAATCGGCACACTTCTCGTCGCAAGAGTAAGAGAAATCCTCTTTACCAAGATTGGATATCTTTACTCTGTAGCCAGCGACATCGGCAATCACCATGTCATCGCTGAAGTGCTCGATCTGAACTTTCTTCAGCAAGAAATGATCTCTGGCATCGTTGACTTTCGCCACCAACCTTTGTTCGATGAATGAGTTGGCGAGGTTTTCGAGTTCCTCTAAACTCAAGTTGCAATTCTTCGCTATGTGCTCTGCCAATTTAGCTTGACTCAAGCCCGAATAGCCTTTGATACCATAATTCTTGCAAATCTCAACGAGCTCGTTCTTCGTGAGCTTTTTTAGAATTGCAACCTTTTTCTTGATCGACACAAATCAAAATTTAAAATCAAAAATAAAAAGCTATCGAAAGACAATTAAATGCTCTTTTCGTTGCGGTTGTTCAACTTGCTTCTTAGCCTCTTGCCCCATAAGCTTGAGAGCTATGGACCACCTTATGATCTTGTCAACACTCCAACTCTTAACCTCTTCAATGTCCACGCACAACTCTTTTGCGATCACATAAAGCCCGAGCTCTTCCCTCACTTCTCGCTCGATTTCCTCAACACTTCCAATTTTTTTAGGTCCTCTCCAATCAATTCGTTTATCTTGGCACCGAGCGTGAAGAAAGTTTCAGGATCCATTTCCTCAACATCCTTCTTCGTCAGCTTTGGTTCTTTGACAGTAAGCAAAATCAGATCCCTGGTTATGTCGGCTGGATCCTTGTCTTCACCTACAGCCTTCAAAAGCTTGTAGCCACTTGGCTTTTCGAGTTCGTAAACCTTATCACCAATCTTCACTTCCATGCAAGCTTCTTAAGAAAAAGACTTTAAAAATGAGATAAATGGATTTTTACTCTTTCTTGTAATTCGTTCCTATGAACTCCCAAGTCAGCTTGGGCTCCTCTGGATCTGGCTTAACCTCTGGCAAGAAGAAGTGGCACTGATCAATCGTTATCTTGCTCCATCTCGTTTGCTCCACGTTCTCCGAAACTATTACGACTTGTACTGGCCTCTTGCTCTCCGCAATCTCCATAAGATGTGTGTTCGCCTCGGCAGACATAAGCAATGTTATAGAGCCCTCAGCATCGGTGTTCTTCTTAATTGCCCATCCCTTTGTCCTGTCAGCCCAATCCTTGATTGGCTTGACATTGTCCTTGTCTTTGGGGGTTATTCCGAGCTCTTTAAGCCCATCGAGCTCAACTCCATCCACGAAAACCTTGATGTCCTCAATACTGTATTGCTCGGTCGCCATCTACATCACCTCACAGAGTTATAACGAGATCGAGCTCGATCTTCTCGACATAGTTCATCAAGTAGGCTGTAACCGAGACATTTTTTAGAACGCCATTAGCCTTGTCAGCATCGGAGATGTCCTCGTAGGCTGGAACTGTCACTTCGAAACCTCTGTGCAAGTTTCCATCGGCATCGGTCCAATCGGGCTTTAGAACTCCAAGGGATTGCTGCACTCTCAAAACTTTCTCTATGGTTGACTTGACCACTTGCAATCCAGATGGTGTGAATGGTATGGCTTTACCCATGTTGTTAAGCTTGAGCTTCAAGTTCACGAGCTCTGTTTTGATTACTTCGGCAAGGTAGATCTTACTTCTGGAAATGTAAACTCTCCCTCCATCCAATGTTCGAGCGTTAGAAAGTACAGCCTTAGCGACTTCTGTTATTGTCGCTATGTTGTTCGTCTCGAGCTGATCCACTTCGCTGTCCTTGTAGCTCGCTGGATTCACTCCTTGCACGACAACCCATTCTGGGGTTTGCCAAGGTTTAAGCGTTGCAACTACGCCTCCAACAGCTCCAGCGACCTCTCCCTCTGTCAGTGCATCGTAGGCTATGGCGTAGACAAACTCGTTAGCTGTTAGAGCTGCGAAAGTTGTTTGAGCATCAGCAACCGAACCTATGAAGGGGAGGATCAGGAGCTTATTGTACACTCCCGCGTGATCAACGAGTTTTTGAGTGTTTGTATCTCCAGCACCAATTGTCGGAATTATTATGTCGTACTCGGCCCTCTCAGCGAGATCGGCAAGAACAGTATCGTAATCTGCAACAGCATTTCCAGCGCCATCGTCCTTCATCACATTGACTACCTTTATCTCCGAAATTCCTTGCATGAAAGCCTTGGCTGTTGCTTTGGCTATCGGTGAGTCGGCTCCGAAGTCATTTTCGACATCACTTTGGCTATAGTAATTTTTCACTTGATTGAACAAATCAAGTTTGTTTGGATCTTCGCCGATGACAATGGGCTTTCCATAGGCTGGCCCTGGAATAGCTGCTGTGGCATCCCTTATGTTTATTTTGATCGCTGAACTAAGACTCGGCAATTTCGATCACCTCTTTTCCATTCATGGTTTCATGGCTGAAAATAGACTTTAAAAAATGGAATAGCCCCGCCCCGATTCGAACGGGGGTCGCCAGGTTTCTTCGCCCCCCAAGTTGTAATAAGGGTATTCTGCTCGCCTTAGTTTGTCATTGCGGGTGTCACTAAACTTTCGTCAACCAAGTTACTCCTACTCGCATACCCAAACTCGCTGCTTGCACTGGTACATTGTGGGGGGCTCCAAAGCCTGGCATGATTGCCACTACACCACGGGGCTTCGAGATGCTACCCTCTTAAGGGCCTCCTCCACTTCACCTTCTTCAAATCCGAAAACATAGCAAATTGGATCGTAATTCAAGTATGGATAAGTTGATATCGAGACTTTAACGCCTCTCGTATTGTGATCGATCCAAAACGTATTAATCATATTAGTTCCGAGTTCCCTTGCGAGTTCTTGACTGAATGTTTGTTCGTCGAATCCTAAGTTTTTCAAATAACATCTTTTCGCCTCAACAACGCAACAATCCACGCAACTATAGCGTTCCCTTCGCACCCAAATCTTTTCGAGCCCCAACAATCTCTTCAGCAACTTCAGCATCCACTCCCTCCATTGAGCTCCAACATGCAAACCAAGTACATCAGTACGTTCCTACGACTAACCTCATGTCTCCCTTCAACTCCTTCACTTCGATGAGCTCTCTGCCAAATATCTTCTTGACTTTCTCAACATCCTTGGATCTGCACCAAACATAGATGCGCTTCTTCGATGGAACGACTAAGAAGTGCGTTGCTACATTGAGCAGAGTGGACGATGTCCTGGCAACATCCACCCTGTCTTCGAACTCTCCGAGGAAACCAAACATTGGGGGTTCTTAAGAAAAATGACTTTAAAAAAGGGGTTTATTGGGTGTCTATTGAGAATTCCACTTCCTTTATCATCCCCACGAGTTCCTCCCACGTAACACTGTACTTGCAAACAATCTCGATTGCTCTCCTATAAATGTACCCACTCTCAACAAAGTCCAAATTTCTCGGTGGCAAAACTCGCGATATTGTCACATCCGTGAGTTTGAGTTTGAGGGCCCACAAATAATAGATCTCTTGAAGTTTTGCTATCCTCTTCACACTTCTATCGTATATGCTCAAGTCGATAGATTGTCTCAGCACGACACCCTTCGTGTACTTCACGCTCTCGTTTGAAAGTTCCACCTTGAAAACATGGTTTAATGGAGTGTTCAGATCCACCACTGGATCCAAAAAGTTTACCAGGACCATGGGGTAAGATGGCTTGATTTTTTGCTTAGCCCTGTAAATTTTAACATCAACTATGTTTCCATCAATCTCAACTTGCTTTGGGATTGAATTGTAGAGCTCCTGCCAGATTTTCGTTTCGAGCATGGTTTAAAGCCTCCTTATGACTTTTTCAACTTCTCTGCCAACGATCTTCTCAACTTCTTGGATGTTCTCATCAAACGTAGGTCTTATGAATGGACGGGCTGGGATGACAACCTTATGCCCTCTTCCAGCTCTCGTAGTTCCGAATTCGTGAACAGCTGCGATTATAGCTTCTTCACCAAAGACTCCGACCTTTACAGCATTTCCCTCAACCTTATGGGTGATTGAGTCTCTAAGATGTCCAGTGTCGAGCAATGGTTTAGATGAGCCTTTGCGTTTAATCGTTTCTGGGCTGAGTGGTGGCCATTCAGCTCTACCATGAGATATTGTCTTTTTTATCTGATCTTCAAGGAATGCCCCGACTAAACTCAGTATTCTCTCCTTCTCATCTTCCAAGGCTTTTAGCAAGTCTGGTGTCTTGTCAATGTCCCTAATTCGAATCATACTGCCTCCTCGAGAATTGCTTTTCTGTACGATTGGTAATTCTCGTAAGCTCTTATAATGTAGCGCTTGCCATCTATCTCCATCTGCCAGCCAATTTCAAGCTCGACATCGACATAAGCCTTCATCGATGCCTTAGTTATTCCAGCCTCTTGCCAGAATCTCAACTCTTCGGATTTAAGTGGCAAAATTACAGCCCTAATAGTTTCCACTTGCTCTGATTCCTCCAAATATCCATCAATATCTTGCTCGAATACTTTGATCAGCGTTACATCGATTCCCTTCTTTTCCAGGATTTTCGCGAAACTCAACCCCACCCCTCCTTGAGCTGATTGAAGTCATAGCTCCTTGGCAGCTTCCTTATTTTCAGCTCATCACCAACTTCTATTACTTCGATGTATCCTTCACGTGGAACCAAAATTATCAATTTCATCTCCACTTACCCATGATGTACCAAAGTCCAGCAACGAAAGCCATGAACACAACAACACCAATGCAGCCAAGGAGGTCGAAGAGCACCATCATAAGCATTGCTCCGAATGAATACTCGAAGAAATCTCCAAGAAAGTTCGCTTCTCGTTCTTTGCCTTTGAGATAAACGTGCTCTATGAACTCGTAGGCGACAAAAATTACGAACATCGCTGGAACGAATTTTGTCACGCCACCAGCGAGTATGTGTGCTACCGATCCTTTGCGGTCATCGAACACATTAACCATCATTTCTCCTCCCTCCCCTTGAACAGCCAACCCCCAACAGCCACGCTAAGCAATGTTAGCAAAGTCTGCAAGAGGAGCTTGAAAGTGTCCGTGTCTATCGAGACCTCTATTTTTGCAACTTTAAGCAAATACGCATAGCTCACAAGGAATGTCAGCAAGATAATCAGTGTCACGATTGCTTTTAGCTCCGCTTTTTGCAACAACGATTCTGGTTGTAGTGGCTTCATGAGGGGTCATGCAATAATAGACTTTAAAAGCCCGAAGACAACAACGAGGAGACTTTATAAATGACAAAAAAGTTACTCTCTTCGCTCCATTTTCAAAAATATCAAGTGTCTAATTTTTATGAAATTAAGCTAAGAAATATATCGCGCTGAAAATGGCCCATGCGTATGGGCTGTTTTAAAAAAGACCTAAAGAAGGGATGTCGTGAAGAGCCGGAGCCCACCAACTCTTATTTCAAATATGTAGCCACGCTTCACGAGTACATCCAAATATTTTTTCAAGGTGTTGTTGTTCCAATTGAGCTTGCACTTAAGCTGCCAGATGCTTATTAACTTGTTGCTCCTGATTTCGTTGAGCAATTTAAGCATAGATTCCTCCTTTATTATCCTTGCTCCCTTCTGCATCCCTGGCTTCCTCTTCTTGAAGCCCATTTCGAGCAATATTTGTTCAGCCTCGCTTATCGTGCACTCGAACTCCTTGGGCAGAAAGATCGTTTTACCACCAAACCTCGCGATTGCAATCAAGTCGCGCTTTCGCAATGCTTTAATTCTTTGAGGTAAGTTGCTGTTGCCTTTATATTGCAAGTTGAATCGCTCTTTGAGTTGCTTGTATGTTGCGCAACCCATTTCTTGTATGGCTTGTAAAACCTCCTCTTGAGTTGGCATCTACTCCAACTCCAATTCCATTTCTCTTTCGATTTCTCTCTCCTTGCGCTCAAACTCTCTCTCGAACTCTGGAACCTCGAACTTGAGCACATTCTCTATGAATTCTCGCACTTCATCGTAGTTCCTTGGTTTGACAACAATTGCGAGGCCATATTGTTGGACATCGAGTAAGTCGGAGAAATTGTCCTCAAAAAATTGCTTGGCGATTTTAAGGACCTTAATCGCCTTGAGACTCTCGGTCACATTCAAATTTTTCTTTGTATCCTTTATATTGTTTTTTGTCATCTTACGATTTAAAGAACGCAATAAACGCCGAAACAATCGTGACAATCACCGTAAAAGCTCCACCAATTATCTTAAAATAGGATTTGTGTCTCTCTTGTACTTGCTTCAAGTTAGATATGTCCTTTTCATGCCTATCGAGAATTAAGGACTGATCCTTTTGCTTTTGTTTTATCGCCTCCAAATCAGCCTTCAGTTCTCCGAGCATCCTAAGTTGTTCTTGGTTCGTTTTCTGAACATCCAAAAGCAATTGTTGCACGAGTTCCTGCCAGTCCTTGCTGTCCATATTCCCCCTCACGGGGCGGACCTCTTGAACAAAGTCGGTCTAACAACAGTTTCTTGCGTTTCTGGATCCACTTCGTATTTGGCATAAGATCTCTGTGATCTGAGAAACACTTTCAAGGCTTCATCAGCTTCAAGTCTGAAAAGTTCCATGAGTTGGAGCTTCAACTTGACATTCGGATCCTTGCTCTCCCTCAACTCAGCTAAGGTGTACTCGAGAGCATCGGCAGAATCTTTTCCACTCAAATCTCTCGCAATTACATCAGCACAAGCGTAGTACAATACCCACTTGAAGATAGATTCAGGAACAAAATCGGAGAAGTCCCTGCCAGTGAGCTCTTTGACTTGCGCGATTCTTCTATCTAAAAAAGATTGGATTATCGTATCTGGTGGGTCGGTGGTGTAAGCATCTCCAAGCTTATTCCTGACATCGCTAATCGTTGGGAAGGGCATAGCCCTTCACTCTTTCTTTGGCTTGCTCTTCTTCTCCTCGACAGTCTCGAAGAGTCCTGTTGCGAGCATTCTTTCTGCAACTTTCTCGTCCTTGACTTCTACAATTTCGCCTTTCTTCAGCTTGAACTCTTTGGAGATGTATGTTGGAGCATTAACGAGTTTTAACTTCAACTAAATCACCTCCTCAACCTTTAATCGTCTTTGGTGCAAAATCGGGCTGAGTGCTCTTCTCAGCATCGGCTGTCGTGACAACATTGGTCGTGTCTGTTACATTCGTGGTACCATCGTAGTGCAGTCCTGTCGCAGCACAATGCGCATTGTAATCGGCCTTTATCTCATTCACGAGATCCACCAATGCGTTATACTTGGCCTTAAGATCGTTGATTATGTCTTTTATCGTTGCAAGATCGTCGGCAATATCTCTCAATGCTTGTGCAAGGTCAGGTGAACCTTGAGCCCCTCCAGGAGCTAAGTTCGCTCCACCTTCACCAAAGTTCTCTTTGATTACGACCATCGAAACCACCTAAAAATTGGGTTAAGGTGCTGCAACATTGATGGCTCTTGCAATCGCATCCTTCTCTTCGATTATGAAATCGACCCTTGCTGTCAATGCATACTTGGCGTAGAGGTCCTTGTCGATCACCTCATCGCTCTGCGTGGTCTTCCTGACAGTTATGTTCCTCTGGATGACCACAATGAGGTTTTGTGGAATCGTAAGCCAGACTTGGTCATCAGGCCACTTAGGTGGCGTAATTACTGGGAAGCCCCTCGGCATGACTTCCTTGTCGCTGATCAGGAGGGCGTCGCCAGCGGCAGTTGCTCTGTTCGTTAGGTAGTCTTTGAAGGCTTCGAGCTGATCGGGGCTCATTATCCACACAAGCCCTGGCCTTCTGTATTTGTTCGGTAAAGCCTTGATCAAGTTGCTGAAGAGCTCCTTATCAATCGAAGCTCCACCATGATCGTAAGTGTGGGTTCCAGTTGCAGCTTGCTTTATCCAACCATCGTCGATCTTCAGAAAGTCGTAGTCAGGATCTGCTGGATCAGTAGCTGTATCTGCGTTTATGGCGAGATCTTCGAGATCTACGCTGAATTGCTGGGCCATTATCCTTGCAATAGTGTTCGCGAGGTTTTCGCGCTCAATGTTGTCCTCGATAGCTTCCATCGTTATGCCATACTTGAGCATGACCTTAACAGTATCATAGTTCACGCTGCCTATCGTTACTGATGCTTCGGAAGCGACAGTTTCTCCTTCGGTTGGGGATCTCAGAATCCTTGATGCTACACCAATCTTGTCGATCTGACCCTTGGGATGGTTAACTGCCAGAACTCTGCATTTCTTCAGCAAGATCGCTTGCTCTTGTACCATTTGTATGAAGCGATTGGCTTGCTGTCTGTTCATCACTCCAGTTCCCAATTCAGTAGTTGTTATGGGCATTTAGAACACCCCCTCAAAACTAACCTCATCTGAATTCCCGCCAACCTTAACCTTCGGAGGCGCTGACTTCGCTTTGAGTACCTTGGTCTCGAGGATCGTCAAGTAGAATTCCTTGAGATCAGTAACATCCTTTGATTTGAGTTCTTCTTCGTTGATTTCGTCAGTCAAAGCCTTGATCTTCTCAATCAATTCAGCTTTTTCACGTTCAATGTATTGCTTGACCTCGTTTGCCAATTTCTCGTTTTCTTCTTTGAGTTTAGCGTTTTCAGCTGTGAGTTCACTGTTCTTTGTCTCGAGTTCTTTGACTTTCTCCGATAATTCGCTGATTGTCGCTTCGAGTTCCTTAACCCTTTTCTCTACTTCTTCCATGTTTTCTTGGCGTGAATTTAGACTTTTTAAAGCAGAGTGGTCAGTTGCTTCCTCTTCAAGTTTGAGCGCCTTAAGAAGTACCTCTTCGTCGATCTGAAGAGTCTTCAGTACAACACCAACATCAAGAAGCGATCTATATTCTGGTGGCTCCCTTCCAAAATCGTTTTTGTAGTGGGCCGATAGGTGAGCATATATTTTGCGCTTGTCCTCCTCTGGCAATTTTGCAACAGATAGTCTGACAAAGCCAGCGATTACTCCTCTCAAGTTGACAGCGTGCGGTTTTGGATGTTTGGTCGGGTTGTGGTGTGGGAACTTCAAGTCTGTATAGCGGTCTGGTGGATTCTTGGGAGCCCAAGCAAAGTGGGCTGCGATGAATTGTTGCTCGTCCTCGCTCAATGATTCCCAAGGCTCATCAGTAAAATCACTCAAATTCGGTTTCCTCCAAGGCGATTCTTCATCCTTGCCATACTTGAATGTGTGGCGAGGAGATATGCCTTTAATAACCAAGTTCTTCTCGTAAACATCTTCGACAACAGCTTCAGGGTTTGAAGGGATGCCGACAAGTGATACTTCGAGTATTTGCAATTTCTTTATCTTATTGCCCTTTCTCTCGAGTACCTTGAAGCCTATGCTGAACGCATCGAGGAATCCATTTTTAAGAGATTCGTAAATTAGCTCGAAGTATGGATGTGCCTTGTTGAGCATTACCTTTATCCAGAGCTTCAATATTCCTCTGTCTTCTTTTACAGCTGCATCCACAACTTTTCCGATTGGTATCTCATCCTCGATGTCAAAGTCTCTCTTTATTAGGGGCGCATGCCCGATGAAAACCTTGTTGTAAGGCGGATTCACGATGTCTCTTGCCGCTTCCTGTAAGGCTTCTTCGGTTATTATTTCGTCGTGGAGGTCCTCAACAGTGGCAGAAGCGTATCCTTCAACATATACGTTTTTCTCGTCCTCTTTGGTTTTGAGAGATCTGACTACCAATTGCATGTGAGAGTCTGCCAGAATAGACTTTTAAAATGCTGATAAGCTAATACACCAAAGTTACACCATCTTCCGAATCGGGCATTCTTGGAGGCTTAACTTCTGGCAAGTTATCCTTAACGATCCATTCTCCCGAATCAGCCAATTTATTCGCTGCATACCTCCATAAATATAGGTCTCTTTCCGATTTTATGAGCCACGCGAGAAATGTCGGTCTGGAGTTCATCTCCTGTCGAATTCTCTCCAGAGCTCTTTTCCCGAGAGTACCGAATGACTTTGCTGTGACCTCGATTGGATTATGAGGGTCGCTGCCCATACCAATTATCTCTACTTTATCTGGCAATTCTTTGTGTTTGACTACTATCTTCCATTCCATTCTACCACTATTTCCTTATTAATATTATATAAAATCTCCCCTCAACACGGAAAGCAAAAACGCGAAGACTTCTCTGTCAGCCTCGTACAACTTCTTCATCGATTCCTCCGTGGCGAAATGCTCTAAACCGACACTCACGAACTCTGTCATTATGTCCCCCTTCAGATCTTCGATGACTTCGGGATTCTCCTTGATTCTCATCAAGTTTCTTACAGAATCCTTAGCCAACTTTGATGGATAAAATCTTCCCATGTACGGACTTATGTGCTCGAAGCCTTCGAAAATGTAAACATCATATCCAACGAACTCGTAGTTCTTGAATTCGTTCAGTCGCCTCAACTTGTAGCCTCTCTTCCTAATTCTCGCGAGATAAAACTCTTTCACGACATCTTCAGCGCCATAGTGCTCCAAGTGGTGGCCATATTCATGGAGAAAATCACGCCACTCGTTTTCACTTCCAACCCCTCTTATCAGCGTAATTCTCTTCTTCCACCAATTGTAATGTGGATTTCCAGACTTCTGATAATTAATTTGCACATTTCCCGCTTTCTCTATCAACCTTCTGTTGACCTTTGTGGGTAACAATAATTGTATTCTCTCCCTCAAATCCTTACTGGCTCCTTTCATGTAGCTTTTGTAAATTTCCTTTCCTATTCTCTCAGACTCAATCACGCTCAATGGTCTACCATTTACAACACGATTAACAGCTTTCGTAAAGCTACCCTCTTCCTTCAACGCTTTTTCGAAATCGTCCAAAGCCTTTCCAATTTTCTCGTCGATCTCAGGAATTCCAACCCCAAATTCTTCTTTTCGCTCTTCTTCACTTTCTTTATCGAAGTAAGGCAATGTCGTGCACCGGCAATTCGGATGCGCTGGTGGGGTAGGGTCCCCGATGTTGAATATCTTATCATGTTTCGCTCCACAAATCGGACAAGTGCGCTCGTCAGCAGCTGCGTACCACTTCCACTTCTTCAAGCCAGCTTTCTGATAGCGGTCAATTGCTGCGGCATTAAAAACTCTCGTGGATTCCGTTCTTGCAATACGCTCTGCTTTCCATTTTGTATCGTTTATTACCTCTTTAACCCGCTTAGTTAACTCCGATATCGATTCTCCTCTAATTATCCCTTCTCTCAACTGGAAAGCTAAAGCCTTCTTCGTCTCCTCGCTCAAGCCCTTGATCAGATCGAGCTGCAAGTTCTCGAGCTGGAGCAAAGTTTCGTTGTCGAGAATGCCAAGATGTGGCGGTATTTCTATCGTGATGCCATAGCGCTTCAGCTGTCTGTTTGCGAAATCAGCTCCGCGCTGCCAGAATTGCTGAGTATAGTAAGCAACAACTTCTTCAGCCTTATCGCCAGCGAGGTGCTTCGATACGATTTGCTTTATCTCCCCGATTGTCGCCTCGTTAATCGCATCTGTAGTACCGAGAACTTCCAGGATTTCTCGCTTTGCCGATTCTGAAAGCTTTCTCAGCGCTTTAACATACTCTTTTCTGAGGAGCTTTGTCTTCGTTGGATCCATGTTACTCTTCCTCTTTTGGTGGTTCTGGTGGCAGATCGATCCATTCTCTTGCTTCTCCAAGCGTTACAACGCCAGCTTGATACAGCTTGACCGCCTGATCGACCCAATCGCTGTAGTCCTCCCTGAGCGGATTGTTGAACTTGAACCTGACATCTGCATCAGTGATGCGTGGAATCAGCTTTCTGTTGATTTCAGCCTCGAATTTGCGCTGGATACTCTCGATGAACAGCATGAACGTGCGACGTTGGTTGTATGACGTGGCTCTGTTGCTACCCTCAGCCTCCCCCAAGAAAACTTTCGGTACCTTCAGAGCTCTATCCACCTGCCGCTGCAGATGCTCGAGTATTTTCGCTATGCCTGCGAAGTCGTGAGAGGCTGATAGGTCCTTCAATTCAACAGTTTGATCAAAAACAAGATTGTTGCTCACAGTAAAAGTTCCATCAAGGTTATCTTTCACCCTATCAGCGAGCAACTCGTTCACAGCCTCAAGCTTCTCCTCAGCGTATGTTTTTCCAGTCTTAGGATTTATTGCTTCATCTTCTGGAGTTAACTCCACCTTGGCCCAAAGCAATCGGTGGGCATCACGATGGGCCATGGCTGCTGCTGTCGCTTCTATCTTATTCTTTATGCTGAGTTTATTATAGACATTGTGCAACAAGCTCAAACCATAAACATTGTCCGCAAATTGCCTAAAGCGGAAGTGAAGGACATCCTCTGGCTCGAATTTGTACTCTGGATCTCCAATGAATGTTGCGTTGTAATCGTACCAATAAAATTGTATTCTACCATACTCGTCCGTTACGATTTTGACACGCTTTGGGTGAACAACTTGAAGAGTAAAACCAAAATCGTTGTCCTCCTCGACAATGAAATTGTAAGCGTTTCCAAAAATCAGATGAGTTAACACATCGTTTTCCAAGATGTCCCAAAATCCGACTTCAGCTGCAAACTCCTCGCACCTCTCAACAGCTTTCGGCTCGCCGATGAACTGAAAGCCAGCTCCAACAACCAAGTATGTGATGGTCTCAAGGTGGGCTTGAGCGTCTTCGCTTATATTGTAAAGCCATTCGTATTCGTCGTAGTTAACACGAGGGTCGAATCCAGGTGAACTTTCCAATGGTTTGGCTACAAGAATTGCCTTGTCGGACTTGTACTTGAACTCCCTTCTTCTTTGTGTCTTGGGCATGTCATTCGAGAACCTACGGATGATTCTGTTCAGCATGTAAGAGTGGGCAGATTTAGACTTTAAATATCAGCCAACGACTCCATAAACCCTCCTCAACGATCTGCCTCCGTGACCCGCTGCCCACACAGCAAGGGCCAACGCTATGACACAATCATCATGCATGCCTTGCCTCGCCTCCATCTTTATTCCTTGCCTCGTGAGTTGATACTCGAAGAATTGTAGCTCTTTTATCAGCTCCTCTATGTATGGATACTTGACTTCGCCATTCTCGATTGCCGCTTGCAAGCGCTGGATCAATTGGACCTTCGACTTTGCAGTGAAGACATATCCTTCAGCTCCGATATCCTGCAAGTCCTCGAGTACTGGATCTCCAACACCACTGGAATCGATCAAAACTTTGGCGTAGTTGAAGCGCTTGTACAATTCCTTCAACTTCAATATCGTTTCGGCGTAGGGGCGGCGGTTGAATCGCTGGAAGTGGACGAGTTTGAAGGGCTTATTCGTGATGTCAAGTACTATGATGACCGTATAATCGAGATACTTCGCCAGATCGCAACCGATAGCGTAGATTCTCCCTGGCTGCCCCATATCGACGAGTTCGATGTTGGAGATGTTTCTCTGGATGTCGGCCCACCTGAAAACAGCATTCTGGTCCTCTACGAACTCCGCGAGGTATTCTGTGCGGAAAATGATCGAGTTCTCGCCATACTCTCTCTTTTTCTTCTCTATGAACTCGTGACTGATATGGGGATTGGCTGTAGAAGGGAAGCGATAGCTGCTGTAGTCTTCGAACTCTTCCGATTGCCCCTTGAGGTAGGAATCGTAAAAGTGGTTCTTTCCGAATGGCGTTCCGATTTTGATCCATGATCCATTGAAATCTGCTAACATTGGCTCGACAACTTGGCTGATGACATCATCGGGAATGTAAGCAGCTTCGTCGAGGATTGCCCTATGCGCCTTGTGGCCTCTCAAGTACTCTGGCTTTGTTGTCGAGCGAGCGTGGATCTCGCTGCCATTCCTAAATATAATCTTGCTGAAGGGAGTTTTGTAGACTCGCTCGATGAGGTGAACAAGAATCGATTTAGAAAGTAGGGTCGTTATCTCCCAAAACATGATATTTGCTTGGTTGTAGGATGGGGCGAGGATGAACTGAATGGATCCAGGATGAGTTATGGCGTAGTGGATGGCCGAAAACGCCATCGCTTTGGTCTTGCCGAAACGTCTGCCAGCAACAACAGTTATGAACTGATGCTTGTCGCGGAGGATCAGCTTTTGAGCTTCGTGGGGCTCGTGGTTTAGGAATATTTGTGTGAACAGAACTGGATCCCTTATGGCTTGCTTAATCTTCTTTTTGTCCTTGCCGAGTTCCGATATCAAATCGTCGAGCTTACTCATCTTCCTTCAAAGCTTCTTCAAACAATGCTAAGAGCTTGGAGGCTGGATCTTGAATGTTGCCAGCGAGCTCGTGCTTAAGTTTGATCGCTCTAAACATAGCGTTCGTGCATACTTCCACGACCCTTGGCTTCTTTTCGGGATCGACCTTCATAGCGTAATTGCGCATCCTGGCAATTATATCGTTCAAAGCTTTGATCTCATCCACAACCTTATCGGCTCCCTCCTCGAGTTGTTGATAGTACTTCTCCACACCCCTCTTCACGAAATTGAAGTGTCTCTTGTGCCTGGTTATGTTGGACTTACTAAGCTTTAAATCGGGGAATTTTGCGATGATCTCGCTGTAAGGACGCCCTTCAATCAACATTTGATTAATTTCCTCAAGGTGTTCGGAGCGGCAAATCTTGCATCTCGGGTTCAAGAGTTGCGCAACATTTTCGGAGTTACTCATGGTTGCGCTTGTTGTGGATGGACTTTAAAAGAGAGATTAGTTGAGACAATGGAGAAATCCCAATGTTCTACAGTAGAAACCTTATTATAGGTAGGTTTCTACTGTAGAACATGAAGTACGAGGTGTGTGATGTTAAGGAGTACGTGAAGAAGAGTAAAAAAAGAGGTCGTTGGTACGCGTGGACTCAAACTGTCATAAATCTCAGCGCTGATTGGCAAGGAGTGCCATTTGTTGCAATATTAGACTACAAGTTTGTCGCGGAGTTGTGGAACTTTCTCAGCAAAATCAAGGGAAGAATTGGCGAAGTTCAACTCGAAATCGAGTGTGAAGACTGGCTTATAAAATTCGAAGCGATGAAATCAGTCATGGAAAAGAAAATGCACGAAGTCTGATCTGACAATTTTTTACAAAAACTCCTCAAAATCCGAAAACGTGATGTATTCGACTCTCTTCTTTCCTTCTGGAGGTAAGAGTCTTCTCTTTGACTTGTTTTTATTATACTCGGCGAGGAATTTTATCATCGCTTCCTCGACCTCATCGAATTCTGCAAATTCATCTCCAAAGATCGAACGTATCATCCACTTTCTCAAAAACCCATAGAAGAAACTCTCTTCTGGTAAGTGTGTCGTGAACTTCCTATAAAATGGTAGCGAGTTCTTCTTCAAGTAGTGCAACCTCTTGCTCCTCAATGACCTCTCATCACTAAAATAATACGTGCTGTGATGCACAAACTTGTAATTATCCCTCTCAATGAACTCGATCCCCCCACTTTTCAACAACTCGAATCCATCTTGAGTCTCATTCACCTTATAGACTCCAATCCAAGATGGCAAGCAATCTGGCATCTTAGCTTTAGGACCCAAAACTAAGAAAACAGCATCGCAAATGTAAACATATTGAGGAAGTTGCTCGAGGATTCTCATCGGCTTATCGTTATCTCCCTTGATCTCGAAGCCAATTATGTTGTCAGCATAAAGCCCAAGCACATCGAATACCGAACCCTCGTAAATCGCATCGAAGTTCCTTAAAATTGTTTTCTTCAACAACTCCTTAATTTCGCGCTCGTTCATTAGCCTCTCTCCTCAAGAAGACTTCAAGGTCGCTTTGCACCCAAGATTGTTTGATGTTCTTCCAAAACAAATTCAGGCGACTTCTCCAGTACGGGCTGTTTTCCCAACGCTTTGAAAGATAAAAATAATAGCGATCTGGATCGTTAGCAAATTCATTGGCTATTTCTTCCTCTTTTTTTACAACCCAAGCGTTGTGGAGTGCTCTGACAGTAAAACCATCTTTCTTGTGAGCCTTGAATGCTTTGACAAGAATATCGAATGGAATGTCGTGGAAGATATAGTCGGGATCCGCATGAACCTCTCTGAGCAAGTTGAGTTCTTTGGATCCGAGCTTGTTTCTCTTGACACCTACTGGAACCCCAACGTGTTCTGGCAAATAGATGGTCCAGAACCTTGCCGCAATCCTCCAACTCGAGCCATCCGAGAATTTTGCTCCACCGAGGAAGCCGAGATGCATGAAATTTATGTTTGCGGCTCCAAGGAGGAACACTTCTCTATCTCTCAGCAAATTTAGGGCTGTGGCGAGGCGTTCAAAGATGACATTGACAGGTGTGAGGTCTTTTCCATTGCTGCCATTGCTGGATCCAGCGGGCTTATGTTGGTTGCCGACTTGAGGAGCTGGATGCGTATCAGCTGCATAAACACCAAGTCCGATCTTGCGAGTATATTGGGCATCCAAAGGATGATCGTGTTTCGGTCCTTCGTAAGAGTTATTTATCCCCGAAAAAGTTCCGATACCCAACAAATTCGTGTCCTTTGTTGTGGCGTGATATGTTCCGAGAGCGAGTCTGTCCGGATCTTCGATAAGATTTAAACTTTCCAATAATTCTCCGAGGGTCCAACCATGAACCACTGGAATGACTGGAACGTGTTCGAGCATGATGTGGTAGAATTCAGCTGACTTTCTTATCAATTTCCGACGATCCTCACAACTCTGATAGTACGCTGGTGGAAGGTCGAGTTGGATAAGAATGTCTTTTTTAGTGTAGCCCATTTTCTTGTAAACAGCAACAGTTCTGAGTGGATCTGGATTTTTCAACTTGCCCGTAAGGAATTGGAAACCTCCACTGTCGTAAACGAGGCGATGACTACTACCGAACTTATGGCGAAAGCCCATACTATTGTTGGACTTATAGAAAGGAACTACCGAAAAAAGGAGCTCATTAAAGTAGTCTTCGACATAAGGGTGTTTGCCCACACACTCAACTTGATGAGAAAGGAATACGATTATTTCTTTTGCCGCTTCTTGGCTTTTAATCCCCTTCATCCTCTTTTACCCACTCCAACAATTTCTTGATCTTCAAGTAGATGCAACTCTCAATTTCGTTCGGACACTCCCAACTCCACTCGCAATACTCGCATACTTCCTCGTCGAGCCACCTTTCGATGTCGCTAATCAACTTGTCAACATCCATGTATCTCCCTCAAAACGCTCTCCAACCGCGACAAATCCGATCCAACAATAGAAGCGATTGGCACTTCGTTCTCAAGCACCACAATAGTTGGCAGCGATTGAACGAAATATTTCTTCGCCAATTCTCCATTCTTTTCGACATCGACCTCTTTGAAGTCGATCCCTCGCTCTCTCAAATATTGCTTGACGATTTTACAAGGAGCACACCATCTGGCCGAAAAAAGCAAGATTTCTACCACCATTCCACCTCCAAAAAGCCCTCTTCTACCAACATTATAGCTTCGGCAAGTTTGTACGCCATCAAAGGTGGGACAGCGTTGCCTATTTGCGCGTATTGCTCTTCGAGAGTTCCATAAACTACGTAATCAAGCGGGAAAGTCTGAACGATTTTTGCCTCTGGAATCAAGCTTCTTCTGCGGAAGACTTTACTCAACCCTCCGCGCGATGTCTTCCATCCTCTTCTGTACTCGCTCGCAAGAACAGTTGGAAATATAACATCCACGGGTTGTTTTTTGGGTTCGGGAAAATCTCCAGCAAACAATCGCCTTCTCAGTTGTGGAACTCCGAAGTCGGACATCCTGTATATTCTGACTTTCGGGACATCGGGAGGAAGGTAGTCTCTGGCGAGGGGCGTTTCCTCCATGATCACGTACTTCGGTTTTTTCTTGCGGACTATCTCCCAAAACCAGTTTATGAGAGATGTATCGTGCGTTCGCTTGTGATTCGCAACGCTGTGGTCCTGGCAAGGTGGAGAGCCTATAATTATGTCGCAATTCGGAATGTCTTTGGGATCCACATTTAAAGCATCCTCGCAATGGACATCAACGTGAGGAAAGTTAGCCTTGTAGCTCCTGCAAGCAATTTCCCACTTGTCGAGAGCGTAGATTATCTCGAAACCAGCATAATCAAATCCCAAGCTGAACCCTCCGCAACCGCAAAATAAATCGATTACCTTAAGTGTCCTCAAACTCTATTCCTCCATAATCCGACAGAACTCTCTTTCCCATCATATGCATGATTCTTCGATACAACGCTGGATTCACTTGAGATAGTTGCTTCTCCCAACCAATGAAGCCAGTACAAGTCATGCAACCATTTCTATCTGCAAAATCGTAGATTGGATTGATCGGAAGTTGTTTTACTTCGATGTATTCCCAAATATCCTTGTCTGTCCAATAAGCCAAGGGATGCGCTCTTAAAATTGGCCTCTTGAATTTCGTATCGCCTATCCTCTTCGTCCAATAAAGTGGTCCTTTGTTCGCAATGTGGAGTTTTCTTGTCCTTGACTCAAATGCGGAAATTCCAGTGAACACACAATCGATGTTGTTGCTCTTATAGAAATCATTGGCTGGCTTGTTCTTGAGATACCAGCAACACTTGGGCTCCTTTTTATACCACCTTCTGTGGTCTGGAAAGCCATACTTCTTTACGATCTGCCAGAAATTCTTCTCTGGCTTTAGCTCGTAGAAATTCAAGTTCCATTCTCTGGCAATTCTCCTGACAAACTTTAAATTTTGGGGATATTCAACACCAGTATTGCAGAAGACAACTATAATGTTGGGCTCGAATTGAAGGACCAAGTGTAATAAGACCAAAGAATTCTTTCCACCACTAAAAGCTACAGCTTGCTTTGTTGTTTGCTTTAAAGCATCTTGGATTATTCGTTCAGCAATCTCTATCTTTTTGCTAAGAGGTTTATCGAGCCAATCCTCGATCTCCTTGAGTTTAATGTAGCTCATGGCTCTCCCTTGATCATCCTCTCGATATTGTCGAGACGTACCATCAGCGTGGCGATTGCGTTAATCAATTGGATCATTCTATCCTGCTTCGAAGCTCTCTCGACCCTCTCAAGGAAAAGTCTTTCGAGGCGCTCTATTCTCTTTTCTATGCTCGAAAACATGGACTTCATTATGTCTTCGAAGTTTTGCTGCGACATGCCACCAGCAATACAAGCCTCTATAGCATCTATGCGTTGTTGGATTTGCTGGATTTGTGGCTTAAGTTGAATTGCTGCTTCCAACCCTTCTCTTACCAAATCGATCTCCTCTGGATTGTCGGACTCTATGTGGCCTTCACCATGACTGGCATCAATCCATAGTCTTTCATTCAAGCGAATCGGAGATGTTTCAACAATACCTCCATTTTGCATCAATGTTTTAGTTCGACTTTCGTTGCGCAATTTCTTCATGATGTTTTGGATGAGTTTTGACTTCAAAGCCCATTCTGGCTTGCTCAATAGGTAAGGCTTGTCGAGCTCTATTTCGACACCCTTAGCATATTGCTCTCGAAGCCATATTTGAACAGCCCTATCCAACATCCGTATAACTTCAGCTGCTGCTTCCTCCGCAGATTTATCGATAAATTCAACATCTTCAGCAAGTTCTGCTACGACTTTGTACTTTAACGCCCGGATCCGGACAACTATGCTGTTGACAGTGATCAAGTATACGTGGCCAGTCCAACCCTTTGGTGTGTACGATTTGAGGTACGACTGACATTCGGTTGAGAAGGGTTGATTTTGGTTGACAATGTGATAAGCCAATTGCAAGCGGTGCACATTGATCGGGAGCTTTTGCGGGGAGCTAACATCCCTGTTGTTGCGTGGTTGACAATTGGGTTTGCTGTGTGCCTTTATGAATGCGATGATAGCTTTCTTAACGACATATAACTTGTCCCTCTTTTTTCCGAAGCCCCAATGAGACCCTTTCTCTGCGATGAATCCCCATTTTATGAATTTCTTAACCCACTTGTGTACCGCTTGCCTCGATATTCTGAGTTTTCTGGCAATCTGGCTTTGAGTTAAGCCTTCGTATAACAATTTCAGAATTTGCTTAGCTCTCTCACATAAGTTCTCGAGTATGCCTATATCCCTAAGGTCCAAGGGTTTGTCAACCACCCATGTTGGAGGTTTGTCAACCACATTGTCAACATGTGTTCTTGGTCTCGTGTCCTTACTTTTTGTGATTGCTCGGCCATTCTTTGAGATACGATATGATAACCCATGATGTGATTGCTCTGTTTCAAAAATGGAGGATGGAGATTGCTTTGATTCGTTGAGTTTTGTCAACCCATCATCATGAGATTGACTATCAATCTCGCTGTCAACCAAGACTATGTATGTCTCGCTGCCAACATACCTCCTCTCGACTGGCAGCGATAAGAGATGCCACTCGATGGATGGTACAGGATAACCAGTAAGCTCGGCCAATTCCTTTAAAGTGCGAGGTTTCTCCTGGAGAATAGTTATTATGCGGTCTCTGATGCTCATAGCTTACGTGCCATCGTACATGTTGCCGATGAGCTCCCTCTCTTGCTTCAATTTCATCTTTATGTCCTCAGAGAGCGAGAACGACTGTTTGATGAGCTTGAGTTTTCTCCCCTCTTTCACGAGTTCCGCATCGAAATCGACATAATTGGCGAAGATTGGCATTAGAAACGATGATGCCACTTTCCTGTCAATGTTGAGTTCAAGTTTTTCAGCAACTCTTGCTATGTCCTCAGCATAAGCTTCCTCTGGTAAACTCTCGAAGAGCTCTTTTATTTTATCGTAATCGTAAACTCTGGACCACAACCTTCTGCCATCTTTATTTGTCACTCGGATGATCAACTTGCCATCGTGGATAGCGTATTGGAAGTAGCGATGGGAAATCCAAATAACACTCTCTTCGTCATACGCTGGCTTCCTCCCACGCCTCTTCGGTTTTACTGGCTCTCTTGGTTCTCGGAAATTGATTAGTTCGGTACCCTTGACAAGGATCATTTCCGAGCCTCTCTTGTGGGCCTTCACAAGCTTGGCTTCGAAGTCGTTGTGAGCCGAGAATATGTGCATCAAGTACCTCGCAGTAGCATCAGAAATCTTGAGTTCCATCTCCCTTGCTTGCTTCAATACATCTTTAACAGTGGACCGTGCTGGAAGAGCATCGAACAATTCCTTGACTTTTGAGAATATTAGCCTCCGCTTGAAGCCTGGAGGATCGGCCCTATGCTTGAAGTATATCAGATCGTTCTTTTCGTCAATGAAGTAGTAAATGCTTCCAACTTCTCGCCATCCTGGTTCGCTTAATTCTTTGTCAGGCTCATCCAGCATCCTTTCTATGGCAAAAATGAAATAGGCCGCACCATCGACCAAATCGTCGAGTAATTTTTCCTTGCAACCAGTCTGGAGCATTGTTGAGGATCTGTAAGACTTTACTCGGGCCATCGCTATGAGATCTTCGAGTGGCAATTGCTTCCAAGTTTGCTTGTATAGAGAGTCGCGCTCGTTTATCTTGTCGAGAATTAACTCAATTGCCCTCATTGGTGTTACCTCCAAAGAAAGCGAAGCAAGGAAGGATTGCAACAAAGTCAGCTTCTGGATTGAGCTTGCTGTCATACAGATCTTCGGCAAATTCTTTGGCCTCGTCGAAATACTTGAAAGGTTTTGCGTTCACGATTTGCTCGTACCCCTCCAACTTAGCATTGTAATGATTCTCAACCCACAGAACTAAGAACACGATTCCATCCCTCCATCTCTCCCTCGAACTCGATTGGTAGATCGATTCTGTAGCGGCGCTGGATGTTGTGTTTGCAAAGATCTTTCAATCTGAGGAACAAGTGAAAAATTGTCTCGATGTCTCTCTGGCAATGGGCCCTTATCTCCGCAAATTTCGATTCCTCGTACAACTTCGGTATATCTCTGCCAGATATCTCAGAATCGTATGGAAGGCCAAGATATTCCGCGATTTCTTTCAGTTTTACGTGCTTGTTGTTGGGTTGGAGATACCTCGTAACAACATACATAAGATCCACGCGATAAAGCTGCCTCAATCGCGTAACGAGCGACGAGTTGTACTCGTGTTTTAGATATCTCGCAGAAATAAAGGGTATGTCAAAGCTGATGTTGTATCCAATTATGCAATTCGAATCGTTTTCAGTGAGCTTGTAGATAGCTTTTACAATCATGTCGTCTTCGCTGTACTCGTCCCTCGACAGCACTTCGACTCTGAGCTTGTCATCCTCGATGTACCCTACGCCTATTGCTACTATCTCGCACTCTGTTTTCTTTTCAGTCGGGATGGGGTCCAAGCCAGTCGTTTCGATATCGAGAAAAACAGGATTTAATCGGAGAATTGCTGTCATTTTGCATCTACCTCCCTTATCGCATTAAATAAGTCATTTCTATCGATTTTCTTCCACTCTGCATCTTTTTGGGCATCGTAGGGACAAAAATTAGGAGGAAACCATGCAAGTGCTGGACCTATGTATATGCATGGCGCTCCACAAAGCTTGCAGAGGAAGACGTTCTCGTTTCCATATAGCTTCAACTTTCCAAGAGATTTCGTAAGAAGGGGAGCTTTGCAATGCTTCAGAAACTCGCGAGTGTAGCGTATACAATCTTCCCTGCCGCACATCCCATCTTCAGCCTCTTGCCTCAGAGGACAATCTTTATTGCAGAATACATGTGCAATTGAGTCTTGTACCTCCGACAGATGCAAGTGTCTCAGAATGTCCAAGCCCTTTAATTTTGTAGCAAGATATCGGAAGAATGTTGCTCTATCGCGTTCGTTCTCTCTCATTATATCAAACCTCCTAAAATAGCCCGAACATTCTCCCAAGCCTATCTCTTTCCCTTTCCAACTCTCTGTAAGCTAAGTCATCCAACTCGTCAGCCCTTATGAAGTGCGGGCAATACTTGCATTTTCTAAGCCCACATTCTTCTGGCTCGAATTCCTCATCGACCTCAGTATCGAAGTAATAGCTCTTCGGGTTGTTGCAAGCTCCCTTCATCTTGATCCCTCCCGAATTCGCCAGAGCAATCGTATCGGACAATTGTATCGCTCGCCATTCCACTCGAAAATCGCCATCCTTCTGTTCACGACAGCCACGAGCTTGACAACAACTCCTCTCGGAACTCTCGCGTATTTTGGACCCATGTAAATTCTGAGTTCATCCTTGAGTTCGACATCCGAAAGAAAGTTGTTAGGACAGAGTTCAATGCAATCGTATATCGTTATTATTGGTGGCAAGCCTGTAAGTTCAGAGAACTTTTCGCACCACCAGTATTCGCCATAGGGAACCTTCCCCTTCAGGAAATCGCAATCCAAGAGATCAAGCAATCCCTTATCTTTGGCAATCTTCAGAAACTCATCCACACGAATCGGCCTCCTCTGGAAAACAATCGAAGTACAACTCGCACTCGTGGCAGCAATCGTTGTGGCCCTCGATCCACATGTTGCAAGGAAAGTGAGGGCAGAGTTCGCAACACATGGCATCATCGCACCTCCGGAAATTCTTGGATCTTCTCTGGCCATCGCAAGTTGTTCTTGAGGAAAATTGGGATTCCAAGTTCTCTTGCTGGCTTTATTATGCGTTCCACCCACTCTGGCTTAGGTGGGCGATAAGGATTGGTTTGGGCACCAACGATTATCCAATCGATGCCCTCGAAATCATCTGGCTCAAAAACACTCGGTTGCTTTAGCAATGGTTCAAAGCTCAGAAATCTGACCGATGGAGTTTTGGCTCTGAGCAACCAAGATTTAGCCACGTACAGATTTGCAAGATTCACACCATCTAATGTCGCTCCAATCCAAGTGTTCTTTGGAAATGCGAACCACGAGTACCTTCTCGGATTCTTCGTCAAAAATTGAAATACATGCTGCGAGTTGTCCTTGACAACATTGAGGACTTTGTGAACCCACTCTATTGGCACCCAAGCACCAAAAAGGTCTCCCATACTGACTGTGAAGATCATAGCGCTACCCATTGGGAGGTACGGATTCCTCGATCTGAAACTCTTTGGAACACTGTTATATGGCTCTTTCAGTCTTTCAGAGTGGAATGTTGGAGCATAGCCATACGGAAATAGCTTTTTGAAGCGATTAGCGATTTTGCGACCATAACAATAGGGGCAATTATGCAAGCAACCAGTTACAGGGTTCCAAGTGAAATCGGTCCATTCGATCTTTGTCCTATTCATATCCTCCACCACTCCTGAGTTCGTCAACAAAAGCCCAAACGAGAACTGGAAGCCAAAGCACCATAGCTAAAAGCAACGTGATCAATTTGTCCTCGGGCTTCTTGTGGTATTTTGTGGCTCCAAAGCCTACCCAAGCCCCAATTGCAAAATAAATTAGAATCAGAATTGATAACGCTGCCATCATCTGTTACACCTCACTTGTTTGAATCCGACGAATCCGCCAAAATAGGGGCATTTCTGACACATCTCGAGTGTCATGAGTCCATGATGCTTGCAATTTACAGCTCCGATGACAATGACAATCTGCATTGTTAATCCCCCTCGAACTCCACAAAATCGTCAAGACTTCGCTCATTGATGCTGCTAATCGGTTCGAGCTTCAGCTCGAAAACAGCGCCTTTTTTTATTGTTCTCAGAAATCTCTTCAAGTCCTCCTTTGTTTCAGCCTTGATTGTTATCGTGATGTCTATGTCTCCAGTGTTCTGCAACTTTGCTTTGTAAGTCCTTTTCTTCATCGAATCTTCAACACCAATGCTTCTGAGAGTTACATACATTGCTATCCCTCGTACTCTATTCTTGGAGCCAAGAAATACTCCACAACGACACTTCCGATTTCGAAGTGCAACCTCACTGGATAATCGGTGCCAAGATGTATCGTGAGCAAATCGTCAGATGATGCGACTTTTAGCATCATTTCCAAGTAATCCAAGCCAAACATGCTTCTGGCTTCAGCGCCCTCGAACTCTTCAAGATCCGCAGAATCGATTTCGAGAACGAGCCTATCGATATCTCCTTTTGCTTCTACGTAGAACGATTCTTTGTCGGTTCTGAAAATTACGCTGTCAGATATGTTTTTAGCAAGAGAAATGAACTTCTTGACTTCTTCAACCTTCAAAGTTATCTTGGCTGGCAAATCCAAGCTTGGTTGTTTAGGCTCCCTTCTTATTGCCGAAGGATCTATGGCTTTAAGCTCGTATGCCATGTTCCCGCTTCGCAACTTTATTGCTTTTCCATCGAAAACGATGTCTACTAAATCGTCCTTTTTCAGTCCTTTCAACAAATCGTTGAGTCTGTCTATGTCCACACCCACGATCTCTTCCTTCGCATCGAAGGCTTCGAAAGCATCCAATGGTACTTTCACGATGACCATCGCGACATTGCTGGCATCCACAGCTCTGACATTGAGTCCATCGTTGAATCGAAACTTTGCCTCGCTGACAAAAGGTCTGAGAGCTTGTACTACTGTTTTAAGAATAGAAGCCTTGCATATTACATTCATTCTCTCACCTCAACGCGTATTTTTGCGCTCTCGACAATCTGATCGAAGTCCACTATTCCTCCATGTACCAAGCTTTTAATGAGCAATTCAATCGCTTTCTTGGCTTGCCTCTCACTCTTCAACCTGAAGAATCCGAGGCGAGGCTTCTTCCTGTCCGTAACAGCGAAGAATTCGAAGCCATCCCTTCCATTTCTGTCCTTCGTTGGTCTGTAGTATATTTGCTTGATGTCATCGGCCCTGATGTAAAGTCTGCCAGTCTTTATCCACGTGTTCATTGGTCATCCCCTCCAGAACCATCTACGACAACTTTGAGTGGCATTCCGATGTATTTGCTCAACATCTTCATCTTCCAGCCTTTCTTGCCAATGACTTTTCCAGCTGTCTTCCTGTTATCGACTTCTATCGCCAAGTACAAGCGCTTGATACCATATTTGGAAAGGATTGATGACAGAGCTTTGATGTCCTTTGGTAAGGGCTTCATCAGAAGAATGTGGTTGCTGAGATCCTTGACCGCATCGTAGCTTATTATGGCGAAAATGTGATTCGGATCTTCCAAGCGAAGCAAGGCGTGTTCCTTTACTATGTTAACGATTGGCTCGCCCTTATTGGCAAGTATCTCTACAAGTTTCAATTCGTTCATCGCTCATCCCCCATGTACCTCTCGCTCAACCTCTCGATTTCATCAAGCACTACGACAACATCCTTGTAGCGTACATCGCCCATCGTTGCAATGAACTTCCTCAAAGCGTGTTTCTCATCAGCGTTTCTCGCCTTCTCTATAGCATCCAAAACAGCTCTGATTGTCTTCTTGGGCAGCTTTGTTTTGCCATAAAGCAATGCCTCGAGGTCGTTGCGATCAAAAGAATATCTTATCCTGGAAATCGTGTCATTCAATCTCTTCAAAATTTCAATTGCCTCCTCGAGCAACAATCCATACTTTCGCACTTCTTCTGGCGTGATTGTCTTTTGCAATGGATTCGTGTCAAGGGGGCATTGTTGGAGCTCTTCTATCAGGACTATATCTCCAGTCGCCAAACAAACATGCCTATCGCCATTAATGTTCGCTATGCCGCTGTATTTGCAATCGTTGCAACCGAGAAACTCTTTGATGTCTATCAATTCCCCTCTCATGCAAAGGTCTCTATCGGGACAACTCTCATCGCATTGCTTGTTGTGGTATGGGTGGTCCTTGTTATTCTGACATACCTCGAAGAACGGATTGGGAACTTGCTTCATTGCTCGCACCCCTTACAAAAATTGCGGATCTTCTCCTCTGCCTCCCTTGGCAACTTGAAAATTGGAATCAGCATTTCGTTGTTTATTATATCTATAATTTCCTCAGCGGTTTTGGCGTATTTTATGCCAAGTGTTCTGAACTTTCCACTCCAGTACTTGATAGTACTTGTTATTTTGAATCTTGGTTTCCGCTTGTAGCGCTGAATGGTGATAAACTCGTAACCCACCCAAGTTCGACCCAATGGTATTGTCAACTTGTCTGACAAGAGTATCACCCCATCTGAACGATAGCCTTTATTTTCTCGATCTCAGCCTTGAGCTCTTCCTCAGTAGGTTTACTCACCCTGCAATCCACGATCATTTGCTTGAGCTTTGCAACCAATGCTTGCAATTGCCCTCTGATCTCCTTTCTTCTTCCGATTAGGATATTGGTTTTGTCGAGCACATTAATTGCAAATTCCAACGCAAGTTTTGCTTCATATATCTCCTTGAGGAACTCTACAAGATCATCTTGCTCATCCTTGCACTTGTCACATAGCGTAACGCCATCGTTGCGCAACAACCAACCAGTGGGCACGGAAGTACTGTTCTCAACAACAACCTTCTTACCACACTTCAAGCACTCGTGTTCAGAGGTATAGGGAAACTTCAACTCTTTTGCAAAGCAACGAAGTTCGCTAAATTCTCCGAGAGTTCTTAAAACCTCATTCTTACAGTTTCCAGAGTGCTTGCACGCAGAATCTATGTTTGGTTCATAACGCCCGCAAATTATCTCCGCGACACTTTTGCCACGCTTGTAAACTTTAATAGCCTTGTACTTAGTTGGCATTGCAAAGCCCCCTCACCAGCTTCCTAAACCCTTCATCCACAACCAAATCCTCGTACTCGACATCTATGTCGTACAATCCATCATCTCTGCGTTCCACTTCGAGGCTCACGAGCCTCGAGCCATATCGGCGGATCTCTTCCAACACTGTTCGCTCGAGTTCCTCTAAACTAACTCCTGTCACGATATAGTTTCGAACCAACATGGCTCCACCTCCAATGGGGATGCCTGTGAAGGCGGAGCCATCGATGCATTCAGAAGGGTCTCCAAGGAAGAACCAGTAATGATCCAGATTCCATAGTGTCTGCAAAACTCCCATGCTGAATCGTAAACACTGCCATCCACAACGAGCGCTGGAATTGCAAGATCACCATAGGCTTGTTTGACATCCAAGTAATATTCAGCGAGAAAACCTTTCGTAACTCTGAAATTGTACTTAAACTCGAAAACAATCGTTATGCTTCCATGGAACCACTTTAGCCTTTTCCACTTGCCATTTACTTCTATGACTGGAATCGCGTAGGCAACGAGGTCAAAGATTCGAAGCTTTCCATTTGGCAATTGCTTCCTAACTTGTTTGTTGAATTCGAAGATCTGTATTGCGATTCTGTTTGTTTCAAAAAGAGTTGAGAGAGCTTCGTAAAGCAAGCTCTCGAACTCTCTGCCCTTCTTCATCGCCTCGTGCCTCTTCTGTATTGACAATTCGAGTTTCTCCTCGATTATCCTGTCAATGTTCTGTTCGAGTTCTGGACTGTAGTAGAATGTCGCATCGACATAGCGACCTTGGTACTTCTTGATATGTTTCGATGCCAACAAGCCATTGCGGATGTAGTTCTCGAGAGGTGTCAGATCCACAGTTCCATACTCGCTCCTGATGTCGTAGTTGCTCAAGATTTCCTTGCCATATTTTATTCTGTCGTAGATGTCAACAATTCTGTCTGGCAAGTTTTCGGCCAAGAATTGCTCGACAAGTCTGTCGTGGAGAGATGCGAGTTTGTGGCTGAAGTACAAGTAGAAGCGCTCGTTACCCCTCAAACTGATGATCCCCTTGCTTCTCGAAAGAGCTCCTTTTCTATAGAGAGATGACAGAGCTTCACTTATGCGCTTTTGATTCCCTTTGAAGTCCATCGAAGTGAAGTATGGTTTACCGAATTGCGATAATTGGTGGAGAATAGATTCGAGTGTAGATCCTGGATTCGTGTGCAACAAAACGCCATCGAGCTTGTAGACCCTCATTCCCCCCTTGGTGTCCCTGACATGCTCGACAATCATTCACACCACCCGTGGTTCGCAAAAAGAGAAGTTCTTGCCTTTAAGCTCAAGGATTTTTGAGCAACTTTGCAAAACTGTGGCAACCTCTAAGTTAAGCTTAGCTACGCTTGAGAAGAGTTTGGATAACGAAGCCGCCGGCGGGATTTGAACCCGCGACCTGGTGATTACAAGTCACCCGCTCTGCCAGCTGAGCCACGGCGGCACTCTGCTTTCATTTTGATTCGGAGAGTTAATTAATTTTTTGCTTTACTCTAAGGTGCTCCTTTCAAAGGCAAACATCGCGATTCCAAGGAAAGCTAACGCAAGAAAACCAAGAATGGACAGATCAGTAGAAAGGGGAAAGACACCATCAACATCAGTAAGCATACTTCTCGCCCCATCCACTGCGTATGTTAGGGGGTTTATGTAAGCCAGTAACTTCATCCACCATGGCATCGCATTTATTGGATATATCGCACCGCTGAGAAAAATGATAGGAAGCATTAGAACTGCCATAATCATCTGAAATCCCTCCATGCTCTGTATTCTCGTCGCCAAGCAAACACCAAAGCTTGAAAATGCGACAGCAAGGAGTAATCCAACACCAAGAGTTGGTAGAATGCCAGGAATCCGAACTTCTGTGATTAGAAGTGTTAAAAAGAGGATTATCGCCCCCTGAACTGTTGCAACAATAGAATCGCCCACGATTCTTCCAGATATCGTCTCTTTTCTTGATGCTGGAGCAACGAGTACTTCCTTTAGGAACCCAAACTCTCTGTCCCATATCACGCTAACACCACTTATAAAGCTCTGATTGAAGATCGTCATGGCAAAAATTCCGGGTGCAAGATATGTGAGATAGTTTACACCACCAAATACTCTCACATCTTTGAAAACCCCGCTCCATCCCACCCCGAAGAATATCAGCCAGATCAGTGGGTTTACAACCATTCCCACAACTCTCGATTTGGCACGGCTGAATCGCTTGATCTGCCGATAAACCATTATGATGAAGGCTCTCATCTTCTCATCCACGACCTCACGATGGTTTTGAAAAATTCTCCTCCTTCGTCCCTTATCTCTCTACCTGTCAGGTGCAGAAACACATCGTTGAGAGTTGGCTGGTGATATGTCATCTCAACGATTTTCACACCCTTCTCCCTTGCAATCTCGAAAATTTTAGGTAGAGCTTCTGCAGCGTTCTCAACGTCAATTCTAATCCTACCGTCTCTTAATACCTTACATGACTTTATGAAGTCTCCTTCTTCAAAACACTCAGCATTGCTATCAACTCTGACATACACCACATCACTACCAACCAATTTTTTGAGTTCATCACATCTTCCCTCTGCGATAATTTTTCCGTGATCTATGATAGCTATCTTGTCCGCCAACTTCTCAGCCTCCTCCATATAGTGAGTTGTAAGAAATACCGTCATGTCGTGCTCTTCTTTTATTGTTTTGATGTAATTCCAAACGTGAACCCTTGTCTGAGGGTCCAGACCGAGCGTCGGCTCATCGAGGAACAGAACTTCAGGCTCATGAAGTAACGAGCGGGCAATTTCCAGTCTTCTCTGCATACCACCACTAAAGTGCCTTACAAGCCTATCCTTAAAATCCCAGAGTTCAACGAATCTCAGTAACCTCTCTATCTTGTCCCTCAACTTCACACCGCTCAATCCGTAAACTCCACCATGTATCAACATGTTCTCGTAAGCTGTCAAATCCCTGTCTACGCTTGGTTCCTGAAATACAATTCCAATCTTCTTTCTGACTTCCTTTGCTTCTTTGACAACATCAAGCCCCGCAACCTTCGCCTTTCCATCCGTTGGCTTGAGTAATGTCGTTAAAATGTGAACAGTGGTCGTTTTCCCAGCCCCATTTGGACCAAGAAAGGCAAAAACTTCACCTCTCCTAACCTTGAAGGATATACTCTTAATGGCTTCAAAATCTCCAAATCTTTTGACCAGATTTTCGACCTCAATCGCGTACGTAGCCTTCACCCAGCTTGCCTTCTTCATTAAGCCAGTAAACTTTCTTCCTATCCCCCTTCAGCTTACTCTCACCCTCAGCCAGTTTTAAACTTACGAGAACTGAGAATGTTGTTCCGGGACTTGGTGAAATCCCGAACTTTTCAACTGTCCTGACCCTTCCACGATTTTGCATTTCCAAAACGAAAGACTTGAGATGTTCCTCCATACCTCCACACTCTTGATGCGTCCGCTGATATAAAATTTTCTTAAATGGCAAAAATTTAAAAGGAAGATACCGTTATTGCTACTTATTTGCGAGCCACGAAAAAGATTTAAACCTTTACCGTTGCTTTGAAATAGGGGCTCGTAGCTCAGCCAGGCAGAGCGACGGGCTTTTAACCCGTCGGTCGCGGGTTCAAATCCCGTCGAGCCCGCATTCAAATACAGGAGGAGAGTTATGAAGTTCAAGCTGCAGGAACACATGCTCGTTCCAAAACATGAGATTTTGAGTAAAGAGGAAGCAGAAGAACTGCTTAAAATACTCGGAGTCCGCAAAGAACAGCTCCCGAAGATGAAGGCAGATGACCCCATCGCCAAAGAAATTGGTGCGAAGCCAGGAGATATTGTTAAGATTACAAGGAAAAGTTTAACTGCAGGAGAGAGTGTCTTTTACAGATTGGTTATATGATGAAATGCGGAAAATTTAACGAAAGGTGAGAATACATGCTCGACACCCGTGTTTTGGCGAGAGCGTACTTCACTCATGAGAGGCTCGTCAAGCATCAAATAGATTCCTTTAACAGGTTCGTTGATGAGGGCTTGCAGAGAGTAATTGACGAGCAGGGAGTGATAGAGTTAGATATTCCTGATACCTATGTCGAACTCGGCAGGATAAGAGCTGGAACTCCGCTCATCAAGGAAGCAGAAGGAACGATAATGCCTCTCCTACCAGCTGATGCGAGATTGAGAAACCTCAGCTATGCTGCTCCAATTTATCTTGAATGCACAGTTTATGACGAGGGCAAACCGCTTGAGACAGAGTATGTTCAAATCGGAATGCTTCCTGTAATGGTGAAATCAAAAATCTGTAACCTTAATCCCCAATATATTGACATGGCTCTTGAAAAAGTGAGAAAGGTGGATAATCCGCACTCTTTGAGTTACGAGGACAAGCTATGCATTGCGGGAGAGGACCCATACGACCCCGGTGGTTACTTCATCATCAATGGCACGGAGAGGGCATTGGTTACACTTGAAGACCTCTCACCCAACAAAATATTGCTTGAGAGGGAGGAGAAGTATGGCGAGATGGTTGAACTCGCCAAGTGCTTCTCCCAGAGAGCAGGTTACAGGGCTCTGATAGTCGTTGAGAGAGGACGAAACAACATCCTTGAAGTCACCTTCCCGCAGCTTCCAAAGCCGATTAAGTTCGTGACCCTGATGAGAGCTCTTGGCGTTGAGACTGATCAGGAAATCGTAGAGATGGTTAGCACGAATCCTGAAATCATGAAGTACATGCTGCAGAACGTTGAGGATGCTGAAGTGAGCAACTACGAAGAGGCTATTGAATACATCGGTCGCAGGGTTGCACCGGGGCAGAGCAGAGAGTACAGAAACCAGAGAGCAGAACAGGTTATTGACCAGTATTTCCTGCCACATCTCGGAACGGATAAGGAGGCAAGAAGGGCTAAAGCCTTTTTCCTCGCGAGGATGGCAGAATCCGTTTTTGAACTTTACCTCGGATACAAAAGGGAAGATGACAAAGATCATTACGCCAACAAGAGACTGAAGCTTGCAGGAGATTTGATGGAGGAAATTTTCAGGGTTGCTTTTCTCAGGCTTATAAAAGACGTTAAATACCAGCTTGAAAGGGCAAAGATAAGGGGTAGACCGCTTAAAATGTCAACTGCTGTCAGGAGTGATGTTCTCACAGACAGAATAATGCACCCGATGGCTACAGGGAACTGGGTTGGTGGTAGAACTGGAGTTTCCCAGCTCATAGACAGACACAACTATATTTCTGTTCTATCTCACCTCAGGAGAGTTGTTTCCCCACTGTCAAGATCACAGCCCCATTTTGAAGCAAGGGACTTGCACCCAACCCAGTGGGGGAGGATTTGCCCCAGTGAGACCCCCGAAGGTCCGAACTGTGGACTGGTGAAGAATTTCGCAGAATATGCCGAAGTCAGCGTCGGAGTGGATGAAGATGAGGTTAAAAGGACAATTTTCAAGCTCGGTGTTGTCCCGATAAGGGGTGAGTAATGTGAGAAAGTGTAGAGTTTACGTTAATGGTGCTCTTGTAGGATTTCACGATGATGGAGAAGGTTTAGCCAATCAGATTCGTGAATTGAGAAGGAAAGGAAAGATATCTAACCAGGTAAATGTCGTTTACTACCCTGACTCGAATGAGGTTAGGATAAACACAGATGCCGGAAGAGCGAGAAGACCGTTGATCGTCGTAAAGGACGGTAAGCCTCTTGTAACTCCTGAACACATCGAAAAGATCAAGAAGGGAGAGCTAACAATTGACGATCTCGTAAAGCAGGGTTTGATTGAATTCCTTGACGCTGAGGAGGAGGAGAACGCTTACGTAGCTGTTTACGAGCATGAACTAACCCCCGAGCACACCCACCTCGAACTTGACCCAATGCTCATAGTCGGGATATGTACTGGAAGCGTTCCTTACGCTGAGCACAATGCGTCTCCAAGAAATACAATGGGCGCCGCTATGATCAAGCAGAGCCTCGGAATTCCCTACTCAAACCTTGCCTGGAGGACTGACACAAGAGGGCATCTGCTACAGCATCCGCAGGTTCCATTAGTCACCACAGACACCCAGAGGGAGATAAAGTTTGATGAGAGGCCTGCTGGCCAGAACTTCGTTGTTGCTGTCTTGAGCTATGAAGGATATAACATTGAGGATGCTCTGATAATGAACAAGGGGAGTATCGAGAGAGGCTTGGGCAGGTCTTTCTTCTATAGAACATACGAGTCTGAGGAGATGAGGTATCCGGGCGGTCAGGAGGACAAATTCGAGATTCCGGGTGCTGATGTTTCCGGATTCAGGGGGGCTGAAGCCTACGCTCATCTCGATGAGGATGGGCTTGTTTTCCCTGAAACTGAGGTTGGACCTGATGATGTGTTGATTGGCAAAACATCTCCACCGAGATTTCTTGAGGAACCGACAGAACTTGGCATCTCACCACAAAAGAGAAGAGAAACGTCAATAACAATGAGAAGCAACGAGAAAGGAATTGTTGATGCAGTCTTCCTGATGCAATCTGAAGGGGGTTCGAAACTCGCAAAGGTGAGGGTCAGAGATTTGAGAATACCCGAACTCGGCGACAAGTTTGCTTCAAGACACGGACAGAAGGGGGTTGTAGGGTTGATCGTTCCTGAAGAGGATATGCCCTTCACCGAGTCAGGAATCGTTCCGGACATGATAATCAACCCTCATGCCATTCCATCGAGAATGACCGTAGGGCATGTTCTGGATATGATTGGTGGAAAGGTGGGCTGTCTGGAAGGAAGGAGAGTTGACGGAACTATTTTCCATGGAGAGAAGGAAGAGGACTTGAGAGCAGCACTCAAAAAATATGGGTTCAGCCATACAGGCAAAGAAGTTATGTATGACGGGATTACCGGGAGGAGATACGTTGTTGATATATTTGTAGGGGTAATCTATTACCAGAAGCTCTACCACATGGTTTCAAGTAAGATACACGCCAGAAGCCGAGGACCGGTGCAGGTTCTGACAAGGCAACCGACTGAGGGTAGAGCGAGAAAAGGTGGTCTGAGATTTGGAGAGATGGAGAGAGATGTTCTCATCGGCCATGGTGCCGCCCTTCTTCTAAAGGACAGACTGCTTGAGGAGTCAGACAAAGTTGAGGTTTGGGTTTGCGGGAACTGCGGACATATAGCTACCTACGACTACCGCAGAAGGACGGCTTACTGCTACGTGTGCGATGATGACAGCAACATCCACAGAGTTGAGATGAGTTACGCCTTCAAACTCCTGCTCGATGAGTTAAAATCAATGATGATTGCTCCAAGAATAGTCTTGGGCGATAAAGCGTGAGGTGAAAAGCAATGTTACCGAAAAGGGTTGCTGCCCTGAAATTTGAAGTTCTTTCTCCTCAGGAGATAAGGAGGATGAGCGTTGTTAAGATCATCACCCCCGAAACCTACGACGATGATGGTTTTCCGATTGATGGCGGTCTGATGGATACGAGGTTGGGTGTGATAGACCCCGGACTGAGATGTAAAACGTGTGGGGGTAAGGCGGGAGAATGTCCGGGACATTTTGGACACGTGGAGCTTGCTGCACCAGTCATTCATGTTGGATATGCAAAACTGATAGCGAGATTGCTGAACGGGACTTGCAGGGAGTGTGGAAGAATACTGCTCAAGGATGACAGAAGGGATAGGTTTATTGAAGAGATAGAGAGGAGGATTGAGTTCAATCAGAATTACGAAGATGTCATAAAGGAAGTTTTTAGGCTGACAAAAGCTGCTAAGAAATGCCCCCACTGCGGAGAGGAGCAGATCGAGATAAAATTCGACAAACCAACCTTTTTCTACGAGGGAGAGCACAGGCTGACACCCAAGGATGTAAGGGAGAGGCTCGAAAAGATTCCTAACGAGGACCTTCCAGCTTTCGGTCTCAATCCCAAAGCCACACGCCCTGAATGGTTCGTTCTTACAGTCCTACCCGTTCCTCCAGTTACCGTAAGACCTTCAATCATACTTGAAACCGGACAGAGGAGTGAAGATGATCTGACGCACAAACTTGTTGACATAATCAGAATAAACCAGAGATTCATGGAAAACAAAGAGGCTGGAGCGCCACAGCAGATTCTTGAAGACCTCTGGGAACTTTTGCAATATCACGTGACCACATATCTTGACAATGAGGTTAGTGGGATACCTCCAGCGAGACACCGCAGCGGCAGGCCACTTAAAACCCTCGCTCAGCGTTTGAAAGGGAAAGAGGGAAGGTTCAGGGGGTCTTTATCGGGTAAGAGAGTTAACTTCTCTGCCAGAACTGTAATCAGTCCCGACCCTTGTCTGAGCATAAACGAAGTTGGTGTGCCGAAGGAAATTGCTGAAGAAGTTACTGTGCCCCTATTCGTCACACCAAACAACATCGAAATTGCGAGAGAGTTCGTTCTCAGAAGTGAGCATCCCAAGGCGAACTACATCGTCAGACCTGATGGCAGAAGGATAAGGGTTATAGAGAGTAACAAGGAGGAACTGGCAGAGAAACTTGAGCCGGGATGGATTGTTGAAAGACAGCTTATGGATGGAGACATAGTATTATTTAACAGACAACCATCACTGCACAGAATGAGCATAATGGCTCACTATGTGAAGGTTCTGCCCTACAAAACCTTCCGTTTAAACCCTGCTGTCTGCCCACCCTATAACGCTGATTTTGATGGTGACGAGATGAACCTGCATGTCCCCCAGAGCCTCGAAGCTCAGGCTGAGGCGAAGATTTTAATGGCCGTTCAGGAGCACATTCTATCGCCGAGATTCGGTGGACCGATTATAGGTGGAATTCACGACCACATCAGTGGTCTATACCTTCTCACAAGAGGTGAGAAGAAGTTCAACAGAGAGGAGGCAATGGAGCTACTGAGGGCGTTAGACATATCAGAAATACCTGTAAAAAATGAATATACTGGCAAAGAGATTTTTAGCTTTATTCTGCCCGAATTAACCCTCGAATTTAAAGCTGAAATCTGTCAGGGATGTGAAGAATGTAAGGGGGAGAACTGTGAGTATGATGCCTACGTCATTATTGAGAAGGGGAAACTGTTAAAGGGTACGATAGATGAAAAAGCTGTTGGGGCATTTAAAGGTATAATCATAGACGAAATTGCAAGAAAATATGGGAAAGAAGAGGCGAAGAAGTTCATAGACCGTATGACCCAGCTTGCCATTAGAATAATCAGCAAGCTTGGATTTACAGTTGGAATTGATGATGAAGATATACCTCCTGAAGCGAGCATGCAGATAGAGGAGGTGCTGAAGGAGGCTGAAGAGGAGGTTGAAAAGCTGATTAAGGCTTACAAAGAGGGGGACCTTGAGCCCATGCCGGGAAGGAGCATTGAGGAAACCCTTGAGATGAGGATTATGCAGGTTCTTGGCAGGGCAAGAGACAGGGCTGGCAAGATCGCCCAGAGACACCTCGGTATGGATAACGCTGCAGTTATAATGGCCGTCAGCGGTGCAAGAGGTTCGATGCTGAACCTCACCCAGATGGCAGCCTGCATAGGTCAGCAGTCTGTGAGAGGTGAAAGGATTAGTAGGGGTTACACCTACACGAACAGGACGCTGAGTCACTTTAAACCTGGAGACTTGGGGGCAGAGGCAAGAGGGTTCGTGAGGAGTAGCTACAAGAGGGGTTTGTCACCAGTTGAGTTCTTCTTCCATGCTGCAGGTGGTAGAGAAGGTCTCGTTGATACTGCTGTGAGAACCTCACAGTCCGGATATCTCCAGAGAAGGATGATCAATGCCCTTCAGGATTTGAAGATAGAGTACGACGGGACTGTGAGGGAGCAAACATCAGGCTCTCTTGTTCAGTTTAGGTATGGCGAAGACGGGACCGACCCCATGAAGAGCTTCAGGGGAAAGGCTGTAGATGTGAGGAGGATAGTTCGCGAGGTTATCGGGGAGGTGAAGAAATGAAAAAAGTGGATTATGATTCTATTATCAACCAATATCCCTTTCCTCCTTCGGTAAAGGAGGAAATAAAGGCAGAACTTGAGAAAAATAATGTAAACAAGACAAATGCAAAAAAGATTGTGGAGAAGTGCTATCAGGCATATCTTGCCAACCTTATGGAGCCGGGGGAGGCTGCTGGAATTGTTGCTGCCCAGTCCATCGGAGAGCCGGGCACTCAGATGACAATGAGGACGTTCCACTACGCAGGTGTTGCAGAAATAAACGTCACCCTCGGTCTGCCAAGGTTGATTGAGATTCTGGATGTCAGAAAAAACCCATCTACCCCAATGATGACCATAAGGCTTCTTCCAGAGTATGCGCAGGACAGAGAGAAGGCAAGAGAAGTTGCAAACAGAATTGAAGCAACCTATGTAAGGGACGTAGCAGACATTGAGGTGGACATCAGAAGATTAACAATCATCATAAGACCTGACACAAGAGTTCTGGAGAGAAAGGGGTTGAGTGCCGAAGACCTGAAAAATAAGATTTCAAAAGTTCTAAAGACTGAGGTTGAAGAGTCTGAGGACGGAAGCTTTGTCGCTCAAATAGCTGAGCCATCATACAAAACCCTCATGACGGCGTTTGAAAAGCTTAAAGACACGGTCATCATGGGTATAAAGGAGATAAAGAGAGTTATAATAAGAAAGGAAGATGATGAGTACGTGCTTTACACAGAGGGTTCCAATTTGAAGAAGATTATGAAGGTCAAGGGCGTTGACTTTACGAGGACGACCACAAATAATATCTACGAAATATACGAAGTTCTTGGGATAGAGGCAGCAAGGAATGCCATAATTAAGGAGGCTCTGGATACACTCGAAGAGCAGGGGCTGGAAGTTGATCCAAGGCATATAATGCTGGTTGCCGATGTTATGACGGCAGATGGAGAGTTGAGGCAAATTGGAAGGCACGGTGTTGCTGGAGAAAAGCAGAGCATACTCGCAAGGGCTGCCTTTGAGATGACAGTAAATAACCTTCTCGATGCGGCTGTGAAAGGAGAGGTAGACTATCTAAAGGGAATAACCGAGAATATAATCGTCGGGCAGCCCATAAAACTTGGAACGGGAGATGTAGAACTTGTGTTGAAACTGGGGGGTAGGAAATGACGGATGTTGAATCTGTGATAAGGATGGTGTTGAAGACTGGAGGATATCGTTTGGGAAGTAAAAGTACACTGAAGGCTTTGCAGAAGGGAGAGGCAAAGGCGGTTGTGGTTGCAGCAAACTGTCCAGAAGACGTACTTGAGAAGATAAAGAGCTACGACGTCAAGGTTCTCACCTACAATGGAACGAACATGGAGCTTGGAGCGTTCTGCGGGAAGCCCTTCAGCGTTGCAGCAATGGCAATAACTGAAGAGATAGAGTAAATCCCTGCGAGGGTCATGTATGGGAGTTAAGCTATCAGCAGAGAGTATAAGATACCTAACGCTTTTCGAGAATTTGACTGGAGCGAGCGTCAAAGACTGTCTCGTTTACGACGACAAGGTTGTTTTCGTCGTGAGAAGGGGTCATATGGGTGTAGCGATAGGTAAGGGAGGAATCAACGTTGAGAGAGCAAAAGAGTTGATAGGAAAAAGGATCGAGATAATAGAGCACTCTGACGATCCTGCAGAGTTCATAGCCAATATTTTTAAACCGATTAAGGTTAATGTCAGATTAATGGATAAAAGTGGGGCAAAGATTGCCCAAGTAAGTGTCAGTCCAGATTTAAAAGGAATAGTGATTGGAAAAGGTGGTAAAAACATTAATAAAGCCAAAGAACTGGCTAAGAGGCATCACGATATTGAAGACGTGATAGTAAGGTGATGGATATGGGTAGAGGATTATTTGCTGCAAGAAAGCTCATAGAAACCAAGAAGAAATTCAGGTGGAGTGACAGGAGATTTGTAAGAAGAACACTTGGCTTAGCTGCTAAAGCCGATCCACTCGAAGGTGCACCGATGGCGAGAGGGATAGTGCTCGAAAAGATTGGAATTGAGGCGAGGCAGCCAAATTCAGCTATCAGAAAGGCTGTTAGAGTTCAGTTGATTAAGAATGGCAGACAGATTACAGCCTTCTGTCCCGGAGATGGTGCCATCAATTTCATTGATGAGCACGATGAAGTGATTGTCGAGAAAATAGGAGGAAGAATGGGTAGGAGTATGGGAGATATTCCGGGTGTTAGATACAAGGTCGTGAAGGTGAACAACACCAGCCTTAGGGAGCTTGTAAGAGGAAGGAAGGAGAAGAGGCTGAGGTGAAGCAATGAAATACGGTTTTACAAAGGAAGAATTGCTCGTTTTTGGCAAATACGATCCAAGTGAGGTTCAGATTAGCGACCCCGCACTGGAAAGCTACATATGCCTTGAACCCAAATACGTCATGCACACCCACGGAAGGCACGCAAATGTTCCATTTGCTAAACAGAAGGTCTTCATCGTCGAAAGACTGATAAACAAGGTCATGAGAAAGGGGCACAACACAGGCAAGAAAATTCTTGCCTACAACATCGTCAGAGAGGCATTCGAGATTATAGAGAAGAGGACAAAAAAGAATCCGATTCAGGTTCTCGTTGATGCTATAATCAACGCAGGTCCGAGAGAGGAGGTTGTAAGGCTCAAGTATGGTGGTATTGCGGTTCCAAGAGCAGTTGATACCTCAAGTTCAAGAAGAGTGGATATCGCATTGAGAAATATTGCAGAAGGAGCGAGGAGAGCAGCCTTTAAGTCGAAAAGGAGTATTGCAGAATGTCTTGCTGATGAGATCATAGCTGCAGCGAATAACGAGAGTAGGAGCTTTGCTGTATCCAAGAAGGAAGAAGTTGAGAGAGTTGCAAAGTCTGCGAGGTGATAATTTTGGCGAGAGCAAAGAAAATTGATAAGATCAAGGAGCTGATGTGGAAACCTGAATACATCAGGAACATGGGAATTGTCGCCCACATTGACCACGGAAAAACTACTTTGAGTGATAACCTGCTTGCTGGGGCTGGAATGATCAGCGAGGAGCTTGCAGGACAGCAGCTTTACCTCGATTTTGATGAGCAGGAGCAGGAGAGGGGGATCACGATTAACGCCGCCAATGTATCTATGGTTCACGAGTATGAGGGAAAGGAGTACCTCATCAACCTGATTGATACTCCCGGGCACGTTGACTTTGGCGGTGACGTTACAAGGGCAATGAGAGCCGTTGATGGTGTCATTGTCGTTGTTGATGCTGTCGAAGGGGTTATGCCACAAACAGAGACTGTTCTAAGGCAGGCTCTCAAGGAGAACGTCAAGCCTACCTTGTTCGTCAACAAAGTTGACAGATTGATTAGAGAGTTGGAACTTACACCGCAGCAGATGCAGGAGAGGCTCGTAAAGGTCATAACAGAGGTTAACAAGCTAATCAAGGCGATGAGACCAGACAAATACTCTGAATGGAGGATTGACGTTGCAGATGGCAGCGTTGCCTTTGGTTCAGCATTGTACAACTGGGCTGTGAGCGTTCCCGCTCAGAAGGTTACAGGCATCGGCTTTAAGGAAGTTTACGAGTATCTGAAGGAAGGAAAGGTTAAAGAACTCGCAAAGAAGTCTCCCCTCTACCGTGTTGTCCTTGATATGGTCATAAGACACCTTCCTTCACCAATTGAAGCTCAGAGAGAAAGAATTGGGGTTATCTGGAAGGGAGACATAAACAGCGAAGTCGGGCAGGCAATGGTTAGGTGTGATCCGAAGGGACCAATTGCTTTGATGATTACGAAAATCGTTGTTGAACCGCAGGCTGGCGAAATTGCCGTTGGTAGGCTTTTCAGCGGCACTCTTAAGCCGGGTCAAGAGCTTTTCATAGTTGACAGGAAGTCCAAGAACAGAATACAGACCGTCGGCCTTTACATGGGGCCGAGAAGGGTAGAAGTTGACGAGGTTCCTGCGGGGAACATTGTTGCACTCATCGGGTTGAGAGATGCGGTTGCAGGTTCTACATGCTCCAATATTGAGGATTTCACACCCTTCGAGAGCATAAAGCATTACAGCGAACCCGTTGTGACGATGGCGATCGAGGCTAAGAACCCGAGAGACTTGCCAAAGCTCATAGAGGTGCTGAGGAAGATCGCCAAGGAGGACCCAACTCTACATATAACGCTCAACGAGGAGACTGGAGAACATTTAATAAGTGGTATGGGAGAACTTCACCTTGAAGTTAAAGTTGAAAGAATCAGAAGGGACTACAATCTGGAAGTTATAACCTCTCCGCCAATTGTTGTATTCAGAGAGACTGTCACGGCAACATCACCCGTTGTCGAGGGCAAATCTCCAAACAAGCATAACAGGTTCTACATACTCGTTGAGCCTCTACCAGAGAAGGTCATCCAGCTTTTCAAGGAAGGCGAGGTTGACATGAAGATGGACAAGAAGGAAAGGAGGAGGAAGCTACAGGAGGCTGGATTGACAGGTGAGGAGGCTGCAGGGGCTGAAGAATACTTCGAGGGGAATCTGTTCTGCGATGTCACAAAGGGTATCCAGTATCTGAATGAGACCATGGAGCTGATTCTTGAAGGTTTCAGAGAGGCTATGAGAGCTGGACCACTGGCGAGAGAGCCATGCATGGGAATAAAGGTGAAGCTTGTTGATTGTAAGCTCCACGAGGATGCTGTGCACAGAGGTCCGGCACAGGTCATTCCTGCTGTAAGGTCCGCAATTTTCGCAGCAATTCTCCAAGCACAGCCAACACTGCTCGAACCGTATCAGAAAGTCTTCATCACGGTCCCACAGGAGATGATGGGTGCTGTGACGAGAGAGATTCAGGGAAGGAGGGGGCAGGTTCTCGAGATGAAGACTGAGGGGGACATGGTTACAGTAATCGCAAAAGCACCAGTCAAGGAGATGTTCGGATTTGCTGGAGCTATCAGGGGAGCGACGTCAGGAAAGGCCATATGGAGCACTGAGCATGCAGGATTTGAGATTGTGCCTCAAAACCTTCTCAACGACTTTGTGATGGAAGTCAGGAAGAGAAAAGGATTGAAGCTCGAAATACCGAAGCCCGAGGATTTTGTTGGGCTTTAATCTAATCTCTCCCTAATTTTTCTTGTTTCGATTTACTTGTGACTTGCTGAGAATTTATATAGCCTAAATTAAAAACACCCGTATGCAAGAGGACATCGAACCAGTTGAAAAGTTCAACTTTGCCTGCTATCCGGGCATAGTCTGCTTTAACGAGTGCTGCCAGCACCTCAACATCGCCCTAACTCCTTACGACGTTCTGAAGATGGCGAGAGGCTTAAAAATCACCACCAGCGAATTTCTGGAGCGTTACACATCCAAGCACATCGGCATCACTACCGGCTTGCCTGTGGTTGTCTTGAAGATGCTTCCCGATGGAAGATGTCCCTTTGTAACCGAAAAGGGCTGCAGCATCTACAAACATCGCCCATCGCCCTGCAGACTTTATCCGGTTGTTAGAGTAAGAGTTAGAGATGAAGTCCAGTATTACTTGCTAAAGGAGGACTTCTGTGCCGGTCATATGGAAAACAGGGAATGGAGCGTGACAGAATGGATAAGAGATCAGGAAGCAGAGGAATACAATGAGATGAATGATGTTTTCTTTGAACTCATCTCAGCGAAAAACAAAGCTGGAAGAGACCTCACAGAGGAGGAACTAGAGAAGATTTACAGAGTATGCTTTGACGTAGATCGGTTTAAGAGAGAAAAAGGAATTAACGACGATATGGACGCTTTGAAGAAGGGGATAAAATCCTCTATCGACCTGATTCTATCTGTTTAAGAAAAATTATATTTCCTCTACCCTTCTTGACTTTCTCCACTATACCTCTCCTCTCGAGGTCGGCGATAATCAGACTCATCTTCGCCTCACTGTAGCCGAGTTTCTTTCTCAGTTCCTTTTGAGTTACTCTCCCACCCTCGCGCCTTATAATCTCAACAACTTCTGCAAGGTCTTCGGGGAGAGTCTCAAGCCGAATATCGTTGTCTTCATAGGGTTGACCTGCAAGCTCAAACTCCCTATCAGCCTTAGAACGAAGTTTCAGAACTAAAAGAACGGCTAAAATTACTCCTGAAATGAGAACTGCTATGAGGTGATAAGGGATTTCTCCTTCTTCAACTACTGGAAAATCCGGTATTTCCTGAAATTCTTCAAGTTTTGGAAAAAGAATTAAATCGAACCTTGTGCTGTTAAAAACAGACACGTTTTCCACAGTCATGTATTCTCCAGCGTATGCTACAATGGTGTAGTTTCCGGGTGGAACATTAAAGCTGTAAGTCCCGTCTTCAGAGACCATCCTCTGAACGTTATCGTCCTTTATTTCTACAACAACGTTGTTAACGACATCAAGAGTGTCCCATCGGTAAATCTTTCCGTATATCTCAACTGCTCCCGAAGGGAGAATCAGCACTGAAAGAAGTGCAACCAGAAGAAGCTTTTTCATAGTAAATCTCTCACTCTCGCTATTGGTGGCATTTCTCGCTTATGTCTTGATCTCTCAACCATTTTCAGAACCTTTTGGAATTTCTCGTCATCCCTTTTCTCTCCTTTTTCAATCAGTTTTAGAATTTCATCAAGCTCTGCGTAGGTTATTCCCATCTCCCCTTCATCCGTCTGACCCGGCCATAAGGCTGCTGAAGGCTTCTTCTCGATTATTTCTCTCGGCACTCCGAGATGGGCTGCGAGTTGAAATACTTCGGTTTTGAACAAATCGCCAATGGGTAAGAAGTCTACCCCTCCATCTCCATACTTGGTAAAGTATCCCACCATAAGCTCGCTCTTATTCCCTGTCCCTGCCACAACTCTGTTCATGCTGTTGGCATGGTAATAGTTCAGAATCATTCTAATCCTTGGCTTCAGGTTGGCTTCCGCCATTCTGCTTCCTTCTCCAGCTTTCTTCTTAAAAACTTCTATTATATCGTTTATCTCAATTAGTTTGAAACTAATACCCAGACTTTTCGCCACTTTAATGGCATCCTCCACATCCTGCTCAGGCGTTACCCCCCTTTCAGGCATAACCAACCCAAAAACCCTCTCATTTCCAAGAGCTTCACAGCAGAGATGTGCGACTGTGCTGCTGTCAACACCACCACTTAATCCAACAACAACACCTTCTGCACCGGATGATTCCACAAAATCGCTGATGAAGGAGCAAATCCTCTCGACTACCTTTTCAAAGTTCATGTCCTTTTATTTTCTGCCAGATTAAAATCTTTTTCCAAAACAAATAAAGCCAGTTTGATTTGAGATTATAACATGAACATGCTTCGAGTCGAATATGACATTCAGCACCACCTCATCCTCTCAAAGAGAAAATTGAGCGACCACGCATTGATTAGGATGATTATCGCCACTTTATCAACTCCCACAGAGCTTGCCAACATCAGAAAGAGCGATTTCAAGGCTAAAAGAGGTAAAAAGCTTGATTACTTCACCGTCAGGCTTACTGAGGGAGGGAAAAGTAGAATCTCTCCCGTTGATAGAAAAACTTACGAAATAATCCAGCTTCTGCCATCAAAACCCTTCAACATGAGTGAGAGTGAAATGGACGAGATTGTTGGAAAATACAGTCCTCCGGACAAAAGATACAACTGCAAGAGATTGAGAGAGGCTGTGAGGTTGATCCTGAAGGATTCAGACTTCTTCGGTGCTAAGAAATTGAAGAGTTTAGAGGAAGAGTATGCTTTCATGCTGGATTTTAATCCGCTTTACAGCGGCTTCTGGGACCTTGAGGATGAGGAGGGGATTGAAGATTTCGTTTTAAGCTATTCCGAAGTTAGCGGTGTGAGAGACAGTCAGAAGATAGCTGATGACACTGGCATTGACGAAGAAATTGTGAGACGGATTCTCGAAAGTGGAAGGAAAAGCCTTCTATCCTACGAAAGATAAAAGATTTATTTTCGGAGAGAAAAGGATATACTGTGTCTGAGATGAGTGAAGCTGTCGGACTTGTAATGGGTAAATCTTCAATATCTGAGTTCAGCTTTACCATAAACCCCTCTTGCATCCCCAAATTTGGCGAGTATGTGATGGCCGAGAACAGGGATGGTGAAGTGGTTGTCGGAATTGTGAGGGAAATCTCAAACTTTAACAGGATGATTTTGGATGAGGGGTTCAGTTTCGACTATCTCGTTAAGAACATGGACTTCTCCAGAAAACTCCTTGAGAAGAATGACGTTATAGTGGGAAATGCCAGTGTAATTGGCGTTATTCGTGAGGGAGAGGTATATCCCAATCGCGTTCCGATAAAACCCAATTCAGAAGTGAGGCTTGTGGACGATTCAATTCTCTCATCCCTGTTTAGGTGTGAGAAAGGAATCGAACTGGGCAGGATGATTGCCAGACCAGACATAACCGTGTCCTTAGATGTTAGACAGCTTGTTCTAAGGCATTTTGCAATCCTCTCCATTACAGGTGGAGGAAAGTCGAACACTGTTGCAGTTTTGGTGAACGACATCGTGAAGAGGCTCAACGGAACAGTTGTGCTGATTGACCCGCATGGAGAGTACGTTGGCTATACCTTCGAGGATGGGAGTGAGAGGGGAAAGAACGTTGTTCCCGCGGGAATAAGACCTGAGAGATTAGAACCATGGGAGTTTGCAAGTTTAGTCGGGGTTGACAGGGAGAAGGCTGCCGTGCAGAGGATGCACCTTGAGAGGATTTTCACGACGGTGAGACATGAAGGAAAAGCGGGAAGAGAATTTGTAGAGAGAGTTCTGGATATTGCGGAGGAGTGGATAAATATCGCTGCTGCCAAGGGGGAGGCAGAATACTACGATTTCAATGGTGTGAAGAGAATTGCAACCCTTGACAGACAGGATTTGAACTCTCTGGCAAGAATTAAGGAATATGTCTCTTCGTTCATGCGGAGGTATGAGGACTTGCTCAGTCAAAACGATATGCTGGCGAACATCAAGCCGGGCTATCTGAATGTCATAAACCTCAGCGGGTTTGATGAGGGACAGATGAGGGTTGTTGTAGCATATCTGCTGAGAAATCTCCTCGTTGGAAGGATAAATTACGTCAGGGGTAAGAAGGGATGGGAGAAAGTTTGCCCAGCTGTTGTAAAACCAATGCTCGTTATTTTTGAGGAGGGACACATTTTCGCCCCCAAGGGCATAAACAACGATGTTGTCAGCTGGATGGGAAGGATAGCGAGAGAGGGGAGAAAGTTTGGCGTTGGACTGGGAATAGTCAGCCAGAGACCGAAAAGACTGAACGATGATGTTCTGAGCCAGTGTAACACCAAGATCATTTTAAGAATTACTGAGCCCAATGATCAAAGATACGTGCAGCACGCGAGCGAGCAGATAAGCGAGGACTTGCTTAGCGACATAGCATCTCTGGGTGTTGGAGAGGCTGTTGTTGTTGGCCCAGCGGTAAAGCTGCCAGTGGCAGTCAAAATCAGAAAGTTTGGAGGAAACTACGGAGGAAGAGACATAGATGTCGTTGGAGAGTGGACGGGCAAAGAGGAGGAGCAAAAGATGCAGGTTACTCTGGAGGACTTGGCTGTATGAAGTTTGCCCATATCGCGGACGTTCATTTGGGGTACGAGCAGTACAACCAACCTTGGAGGGCTGAGGACTTTGCAAAGTCCTTCAGAGCTATTGCAGAGAAGGCTGTTGAGATGGATGTTGATTTTGTCATAATAGCCGGTGACCTCTTCCACAGAAGCGTTCCAAGTCCGAAAACGATCAAGGAGGCAATAGAAATCCTCTGGATTTTCAGAAGGGAAAACATTCCTGTTTTTGCCATTGAAGGAAATCACGACAAAACTTCGAGAGATATATCAGCCTATCACCTTCTTGAATCTATCGGAATGCTCAACGTGCTCGGTTTGAGACGGAGACCAGTGGAGGTAGAGAACGTAAAAAGTGTTAAGATCGAAAACGTGTACTTAATTAAAGGGTTTGTTGAAGATGTCGAAATTACTGGAGACAGGCACAGGAGCAGATGGCAGCTTGAAAAAGTTCTCCCCCTTTTGAAGCCTGAAAGTGAGAGAAGTGTGCTGGTTCTACATCAGGCCGTTAAGGAGGTAGTAGATATTGATTTGGATATTGCCTACGAGTTGACACTCAACAATTTGCCCAAAGCGAGCTACTACGCTTTTGGACACATACACCTGCCCAAGATTTACGAGTTCAATGGAAAGTTTATTGCTTATCCCGGCTCGGTTGACCGTTACGACTTGAGAGAAGCTTCACAAATAATCCGCTACAAATCCGATTTTACTTTTAAGGAGGGTATCAAGAAGGGGTTTGTTGTTGTGAGGAACTTCAAGCCTGAATTCGTTGAGATGAAAACGAGAGACCTTTACGATGTGGAAATCGAAACTAATAAGCTGGAAGAGCTGGAGAAGAGATTTGTTGAAGTCTTGGAGAGGATAAGTGGAGAGGGGATGCTTGTTGCAAAACTCAGGTGTCCAGATTCTGCGGATGTCAGAAAGCTGAATGAGATTGCCTTGAAAAATTTGAGGTATGCAGAGGTCAGATTTGAGAGATTAGCGGATGAATTTGAGGAGGTGGTCATTCAGTCAGAGAACGACTTTTTCACCGATTTCGAACTCAAACTGCTCGATCTGATGAAGGGGGAGATTGACGAGAGAGAGGCTTACGAATTTGTGATTGAACACTATCTCAGTGGAGGGGAAGACAAAGTTGAAGATGAATCCTCAGAAAAGCAAGAGGTCAAAGATCGAGAAGCAAAAACAACAGAAGAGGATACAGGAGAGGGCTTGGAGGAGACAAAAAGAAATGAGATGAAGGCTAAAAAGCCAAAAACACTCCTCGACTTCTTCGGGGGTGGATAGATGAGCCTCCTTCTGAAAGAGATACACATCAAGAACTTCAGATCTCATACGGACTCAAAAATTGAATTCGACACAGGGATTAATCTCATTGCTGGAAGAAACGGTGCAGGTAAGAGTTCAATACTTGAGGCTATTCTCGTCGCCCTATACGGACCAAGACCTGCTGGATTAAAAAAGAATGAACTTGCAAGGATTGGCACCTCTGGCTACACCATAAATCTGACGTTTGAGGTTAATGGCAACACCATCACCATCTCAAGAAGTAGTAACGGAGATGCAAGGCTTACCGGGAGAGAAATAGTGGAAGGAGATAGCAGCATAAACCAGTGGGTTGAAAAGCACATCTGCCCAAGCCACATATTCACCGGAGCGATATATGTGAGGCAGGGAGAAATTGATAGCATAATCAGAGATGAGGAAGGAAGAGAGAGGATAATAAGAAAGATTACGAGAATTGAGGATTATGAAAATGCATGGAGAAACTTGGGAACGATTATCAGAATGCTTGAAAGGGAGAAGGAGAATTATCTGTCTTTTTTAAGTCAGGAAGATGAGTTGAAGAGACAGAAGGACGAGAAGAGGGCTGAAATGGAGAAAACAAGGAAATCTGTGTCTGAAATCAGACTGGAGATAGAAGAGCTTGAACAAGAGGTTGAGAATCTGGGTAAGAGGAAGGAGGAGCTTGAAAAATTAAGAGGAGAGATTGAAAAACTAAATGGTAACCTCGCTAAAGTTTTGGGGGAGTTGAAAGCACTCGAAGAGAGAAACAGAATGCTGGAAGGTCAGAAAAAGGATATTGAGAACAGAATTAGAGAGTTTGAAAAGTATGTTGATGATCTGAAAGAAGTGAAGCCCAAGGCTGAACTGTATACCAAGCTTGAGAAGTTGCATTCGGAAACTGTAAGAAAAATTAAAGAAATCGAGGAGAGCGAAAAAAGGGTTGAAGAGGAAATTCTGAAAGCCAAGACAGAGCTTGAAAGAATTAAAAAGGACTCCGAGAGCCTTGAGATGGTAAAAGACAGGATAAAAGAGGTTGAGTCGAGGCTTGAAAGGCTTGAGAATAGTTTCAAACAGTGGGAGGAGGTTAAGGGGAAGTTTGAAAGGTATAGGAGCTTAAAACTTCAGCTTGAGGAAAGGGGCTACACGGCAGAGAAAATAGCAAGGATGTATGAAGCTCTTCAGAGAGCACGTGATGAAGAGGATAGGGTTCGGGATGCCTTTGAGAGGCTTGCAGCAAAACGTTCCTCGCTTCTTACAAAGGCAAAACAGTATCAGAAGGCTATCGAGGAATTGAAGAAGGCTGTAGGTGCCTGTCCTGTGTGTGGAAGAGAGCTCGATGAGGAACATAGAAAAAAGATTCTTGGAGAGTATCGCAGCGAGATCAAACGGATAAAAGAGGAACTTGAAAAACTTGAAGAGGTCGAAAGAAAGTTAAAGGAGAAAAAAGAGATTGTAGAAAAAGCATTGAATAAGCAGGAGTCAGTCCTGAAATACAAGCAGATTGTAGATGAGCTGGAGACGCTTAAAAAGGAGCTTGAAGCAATCAATATCGAGGGGTTGAAAAGGTCAAGTGAGGATTACGAGAAGCTTAGAGAAGAACTTGGAAAATTGAAGGGGCAAGAAAAAGTTCTTCAAAGTTCCGTAAACAAGCTTGACGAGCTGAAACAGATATTAGAGAGAGCTAAGGAAAAGAGAAGATATCTAAGAGAACAGAGAGAGAGGACGCTGGAAACTGTAAAAGAAATAGGGTTTGAGAGTCTTGAAGAACTTGAAAATCAGATCGAGGAACTTAGAAAGGACTATGTAAGATGGCTTGAACTCAAGGATTCAGAAAGAAGGCTTAATGAGGAAAAAGACAGAATTAAGAGGGTATTATCAGAGCTTAAGGACGTAAGAAAGGAGATAGAAAGAAAGTCTCAAGAGAGGAGCAAAATAGATGGTGAACTTGAACGCCTAAGGGGGTTCTACAGCGAGGATGAACACAAGAGAATTTCAGAAGAATTTCTGAGAAAATCCAAAGACCTTGCTGGATTGAAGAACAGGGTTGAGATTCTTGAGAACAACATAGCCACACTTGAGAGGGATTTGCAGTACGTGGAGAATCAGATTGCCCTCCTTGAAGAATACAGAAGTAAAGTGGAAATAATTGAGAGACGAGCAATTCCTGAGCTCACGAGAATCAGAGAGAAATTTAGGAGGTATAGAAACATTATTGCCGAAGCTGCAATGAAGGAGGTTGAAAGGTATGCAAGTGAAATTTTTGAGGAACTCACAGAGGGCAAATATTCTGGGGTGAGACTGAGAAAGGTGACAGAGAGAGGAAAGGAAAGGTTGAGGGTTTATGTAGTGTATCAGGGTGAGGAAAGAGATGTTGGATTTCTAAGTGGTGGTGAGGTTATAGCGTTAGGCTTAGCCTTCAGGTTGGCGTTATCAATGTTCATGATAAAGGGAAGGATTCCGCTGCTGATTCTTGATGAGCCGACCCCCTTCTTGGATGAGGAGAGAAGGAGGAAGCTTGTAGATATAACGACAAATTATTTGAGGAAAATACCTCAGGTCATTGTTGTCTCCCACGATGAGGAGCTGAAGGATGCTGCGGACAAAGTTATTTTTGTTGACTATCAGGGAGGAGCTTCGAGGGTTAGGTATGTGGAGGCTCAGTGACGAACTGCTCTCAGAATTTGAGCGGAATTTGGAGGAGAGCTACAACAGCGTTGTTAACATTGCGAGAAACATTAAGCACAGGTGGAGGGATTTACCAGAGCCGCAACCCTGCTCAGTCTGTGGTGTTGACGGTAGCAGAGGGCTTGAGAGACTCAGCGGGATTGTTTTTTATGTAATCTCCGCCGCCTCCGTTGGAGAGGATATCAGGGAGATACATGAAGTCTCCACACTGAGGCCACATGTGCACATCGAGGAGAGAGTAAGACTGCACATGCACATCTCTGAATTTAGGCTTGGAAGTCTGGCTGAAGAGGAGATCGTGCTGATGGATGGGACGCTGAGGGGGGCGATAATTCGTCCACCTGCCTACATTGACAGAGACATTTACACAACCCTCTCCGAACTCTACGACCTTGATGGACTGATAGACGACTTCATAATGGTCTTGGATAGATGGTATGGAGAAATTGCTGAGGACGTCATCAAGGGAGTGGCAAGGAAGGACTATTTACTTACAAGGAGCGAATACTTCGATAAAATTGAGAGAGGGTGCAGAAAGGGGAAGATAGAGGACAAGAATAACCTGATGATTCTAATGGAATACATAGAATATCTCCATGCACTGAACAGACTGCTGGAGAAAGACGTTGTTTTTGTGGCAAAAAGCTTCTACACGAATGAATTCACGCCAAATTCCTTCATAACCGACGCAGCGGTATTGGATTTCATGGCAAGAGAACAGTTTGGAGAGGAGAGGGCGGGGTTTATTCACTTCAAGCCTGACTTAAGGAAGTCTCTACCGTGGTATGCGAAGAAGTTCAATAATCTGACTAAAACAGAAATTTTCGGGGCTTTCGTGAGGTTTGCTGATGGTGCGAATATCTATATGCTTGAATCCTCAAAACCAATCGAGGAAGAGACTATAGCCAAACTATGCAGCTTTGAGGCTGAAGGTTATCTCATCCCACTCATCCACGCCCACAGGCATGCTGAGATAAAAAGAAAAGAATTGAAGAACATAATGAGCGCCATGCTCAGTGCAGTTGATCCGAAATACTCTTTTTTGTTGAAGAGGGGGAGGGAGCCCTTGGAGAGGTAGTAGATTGGAGGGCTACCACACCGGCTCCCTTTTCTCAAAAAACGCTGAGATACCCTCCTTAGCGTCATCGGTGGAGCTGTGGAGCGATATGGCCTCCGTTGCGTAGGCCAAAGCCTGGAAGTCCTCCATGAAAAGCTGATTGTAAAAGAATCTCTTTCCGGACTCCAGCACGTTCAGGCTATACTTTGCAATCTTCTCCGCCAGCTTCATCGTCTCCTCCTCCAGCTTCCCATCATCAACTACCTTGTTTACAAGCCCGAACTGCAAAGCCTCGTCAGCGGTTATGAACTCTCCGGTGAACCCCATCTCGAAAGCCTTCTTCCTACCAACAGCTCTGCTGACAAAGGTTACCGGTGTGTAGCAGAATAGACCTATCTTCACACCTGGAGTGGCAAATAGGGCAGATTTTGCAGCAACAGCCATATCGCATGCGGCAACAAGCTGGCATCCCGCAGCGGTTGCAACACCGTTAACCATTGCAATGTATGGCTGAGGAGCGTTTCTTATCGCCCACATAACCTTGTAACACCGGTTGAAAAGTCTCTCAACATCAACTGGATGCTGATTCAGTATTTCCTTCAAATCGTGGCCTGAAGAAAAGGCTTTTCCAGCTCCAGTGATTACCACCACCCTTATGTTTCTATCATCAGAAATTTTGTTGATGAGTTCTTCAAGCTCTGAAAGAAGTCCCATTGATAGGGCGTTTCTTGTTTCCGGGCGGTTCAGGGTTATAATTCCAACTCTTCCTTTCTCCTCATATGTCAAGTTCTCCATAAGTGGAGAGACAATATATTATGATTAATAGTTTTTCGTTGTTTCTATAGTCTTTGGGGGGACAAAATTCCTCTAACCCTAACCACAATTCACGTAAGCTCTTCAGCCAATGTAACTCTTCAGAACATCAACCTTTGCCGAATTCCCAAAGGGAGTAAACTCTCTTCTCGAATACAACCTCAACCTCTTCAACCTCTTCCTTCAGCACAAGACTGCCTTTCTTCACCTCAACTCTTCTAATATCTGGTATATCCATAGATATTTAAATATTTTTTGATTGAAATCTGAATAGGTGTCCTATGTGTGGAGTGGGAATAAAAGGGGATAGTAAAAGATGAGGTTGAGCGGTGAGGCAGAGGTTTCTGTTACCACTTTCAAACCGTAAAGGACATTACGGCAGAGGTCTCACAGAACACATGTACGACTTGGCTATTAAAAACGGTCTCTGTTTCATTGATAGAGAATTTGTGGAATGCAACATTGGAATTAACGGTAATAAAATAGCATATGTCGGTAAGAGTGATATCAGAGGAGAAATTGAGATTAATGCTGCCAATATGTTCGTTCTTCCTGGCCTTTTCAATGCTCACACGCATGCAGCGATGACTCTCTTCAGGGGCTATGCAGAGGGTTTACCCCTAAGACAGTGGCTCGAAAAAGTATGGGAGGTTGAGGCGAAACTTAATGAGGATGCCGTTTACTGGGGCAGCATGCTTGCCTGCTTGGAGATGCTGAAGTCGGGAGTTACAGCATTTGCCGACATGTATATTCATATGGACGGAGTTGCTGAAGCTGTAGGCGAAACGGGAATTAGAGCGATAATAGGCTACGGGATGGCAGACAGAGGGAATGTAGAGAGAGCTGAAAAAGAGCTTGAAATAGCCCTTGAAGTCATATCGAAGTGGAATGGTAGTTTTGGTGGCAGATTGAGGTGCATGTTGACCCCTCATGCCCCATACACATGTTCTCCTGAATTTTTAAGGAGGATTGCTGAAATCGGCAGGGAAAAGAATCTCGTCAAGCACATTCATCTTTCAGAAACCCTGTGGGAAGTCAGGGAAATAAAAAAACAGTTTGGGGTGAGACCTGCAGAGCTTCTTGATTCTTTGGGGTTTCTGGACGATAAAACGGTCGTAGCACATGCCGTGTGGCTTAGTGATGAGGAAATTAGTGTTCTTGCAAAAAAAGGTGTGAGCGTTGCTCACTGTCCTACGAGCAATCTAAAACTCTCTTCAGGCGTTGCAAGGGTCACTGAGATGATTGAGTCTGGCATTAACCTCAGCATAGGCACGGATGGAGCTGCAAGCAACAATATGCTCTGTGTTATGTCTGAAGTTAGAACTGCAGCGTTATTGCAGAGTTTGAGGAGGAAAGTTGTCAGGACATCGGACTGGTTGAGGGCTGCAACTGAGAATGGTTACAGGGCATATGGTTTTAAGGGTGGAAGAATTTCAACTGGCATGTTGGCTGATGTTACAATTTTCCAGAAGAATTTCAGACATTACCCCCTTCACGATCCAGCTTCGTTAATTTTTGTGGAGAATTGCGAGGCCTATCACGTAATCGTAAATGGTGAGCTTATAGTTGAGGAGGGTATTGTGTTGCCTCTCGACGAGGAAAAGGTGCTGAAAAAGGTAGAAAATGTGAAGGAAAGGCTTTTCGGGCATGGTTAGAAAGGGGAAACCTGTCAACATTTAATAGGGAAAAATTTTAATTATGTTTTCAACTCACATACTCATAATGCTCAAAATAAGGCGAAGGAAGAAAGAGGAAGAATTTGAAGAAAAAGATTTTGAGTTTGAAGAGTATGAAAAAGAGGCTTTAGAAGCTATTGAAGAAGCAAAAAAAAGAGAAGAAGCTTTAAAAGTTAAAAAAGAGAAGAAAATTGTAGGCGAAAAAAGAGAAGAGTATAGTGTTGAAAAGCATGGTCCCCTCATTGAGTATTCGCCCCCTCCGGGGTGGAACATCATTGAAGAATACTGGATTCAAGAACCCTATTGCAAGGTATTCATTATTTACAACGAAGATGATCAAGAATACAGATACGTGGTTGTCGAACCCCGCCTATCTCCATACGAAACTGAAGTGTATGGTGAGCTTTCCTTGCTTCTCCGTGATAGACTTGAAGAGATATTCTTTGAGGATGAAACTGTTAGCAAAGAGGAGGTTCTCAAAGAAGCATTTGATAGCCTTATCAATGAAGTGGGATTTGATCTTGAAGATAGAAGCTACTACAAAATACTCTACTACGTAATAAGGGATTTCCTCTATTATGGCAAAATTACACCATTTATGTTCGATGCAATGCTCGAAGACATCTCATGCAATGGTGTGCGGAAATACATGTATGTTTACCATCGCAATTACACAAACCTCCGCACAAACA
>DAVR01000018.1 GCA_002507545.1 Archaeoglobus sp. UBA230
CGAGAACTGCGACGGTTTTTATCTCAGTCATCTCCACCACCCACTTTTACTATAATGCGAATTTTTACCACTTCAAACTTCATAAAATCGAATCAAGATTATTTAAAATTTTCGATATTTGTTATGCTAATTGTCTTATCGAAAATCTTATATAGAAATTCCAATCCACCAATATCTGCAATAAGGAGGTGATGTAAATGGCAACGTTACAGGGTCAACCTGTGCTTATATTGAGGGAGGGAACGCAGAGAACAGTTGGTAGGGATGCACAGAGGATGAACATAATGGCTGCCCGCGTAATCGCTGAAGCAGTGAGGAGCACCCTTGGACCGAAGGGAATGGACAAGATGCTTGTTGACAGCCTCGGTGATGTTGTTATAACCAACGATGGTGTTACAATTCTCAAGGAGATAGATGTCGAGCACCCGGCTGCAAAGATGATCATCGAGGTTGCAAAGACACAAGACAATGAGGTTGGCGATGGTACAACCACCGCCGTGGTTCTTGCTGGAGAATTGCTGAAGAGGGCTGAAGAGCTGCTGGATCAGGAAATCCACCCAGCAATAATTGCAAACGGATACAGACTTGCTGCCGAGAAGGCAATTGAGGTTCTGAACGAAATTGCGATACCGATCAGCAAGGATGATGACGAGGTTTTGAAGAAGATTGCATCAACTGCCATGACCGGAAAAGGTGCTGAGGTAGCCATTGACAAGCTTGCAGAAATTGCTGTAAAAGCGGTGAAGATGATTGCAGAAGAGGAGAACGGAAGCATTGAGGTTAACACAGACTACATAAAAATTGAGAAAAGGCAGGGTGGAAGTGTTGAGGACACCGAACTCGTTGACGGGATAGTGCTTGACAAGGAAGTTGTTCATCCGGGAATGCCCAAGAAGATTGAGAATGCAAAGATTCTACTGCTTGATTCAGCACTTGAAGTAAAAGAGACTGAAATTGATGCAAAGATCAGAATTACTGACCCGGAGAAGCTTCAGAAGTTTATCGAGCAGGAAGAGGCTATGCTTAAGGAAATGGTTGACAAGATTTCGAATGCAGGTGCAAATGTACTGTTCTGCCAGAAGGGCATTGATGATCTCGCTCAGTATTACCTCGCAAAGGCGGGAATTCTTGCTGTCAGGAGGGTGAAGAAGAGCGACATGGAGAAGCTGGCGAAGGCTACGGGAGCAAAGATACTCACTGATCTGAGAGATATTAACAGCGACGATCTCGGAGAGTCAGCAGTGGTTGAAGAGAGGAAAGTCGGCGATGAAAAGATGGTTTTTGTCACTGGATGTAAGAACCCGAAGGCGGTCACAATACTGGTAAGAGGTGGAACTGAGCACGTTGTGGAAGAGGTTGCAAGGGGCATTGAGGATGCGGTGAGAGTCGTTGCCTGTGCTGTTGAGGATGGAAAAGTAGTTGTTGGAGCTGGTGCTCCGGAGATAGAAGTGAGTCTGAAGCTCAGAGAATGGGCACCATCTCTCGGAGGAAGAGAGCAGCTTGCAGTTGAGGCATTCGCAACAGCACTTGAGATAATCCCAAGAACCTTGGCAGAGAATGCAGGGATTGATCCGATTGACGTCCTCGTCGAGCTTAAAGCAGCGCACGAAAACGGACAGGTTTATGCTGGTGTTGATGTCGAGACGGGGAAGGTCGTTGACATGAAAGAGAAAGGTGTCTTTGAGCCGCTCAGAGTTAAGACACAGGCAATTGGCTCAGCTACTGAAGTAGCGGTGATGATTCTGAGAATTGACGATGTCATTGCTGCCAAGGGGCTTGAGAAAGAGAAGGAGAAGGGTAAAGGCGGAGAAATGCCCGAAATGCCTGAATTCTAATTTTTAATTAATATTTTATTTTAGGTTAGTTGATTAGGTTGATTACCCAAAAGGCATACCGGATGAAATAAAGCAGAGGTTACACCACTCGTGGAACGGGAGTTGACGTCTTCATTGTTAAAAAGCTAATCGAAATCCTTCAATGCAGTCCGTGTTTATGACAAATGAGCTAAGGGTAGGGTGTTTGAGGTGAGGTTAAGAACAGCTTGCTAAGTAAAAAATGTTATTTACCCACTCGCTTTTCCCCCTCCATGAAACTTGTAACCTGTGGCCTCCCTTACGCTAACGGTAAGGCCCACATAGGACATCTCAGGACTTACGTTCCGGCTGATGTTTATGTGAGATACCTGCGAATGCTCGGAGAAGATGTGGTTTTTGTCTGCGGAAGCGATTGTCATGGCACTCCGATTGTTGTAAATGCAGAGCAGCAGGGGTTGACACCGAAGCAATTGGTTGACATCTACCATGAGCACTTTAAGAAAATTTTCGCAGAGCTTGACATCGAATTTGACTACTACGGTAGGACTGATGCGAAGTACCACCACCAGAGGACAACAGAAATTGTGAAGAGGTTGATTGAGAAGGGCTATGTTTATCCAAAGGATATACAGCTCGCATACTGCCCGAAATGCGAAAGGTTTCTGCCTGACAGGTATGTTGAGGGTATCTGCCCTTACTGTGGTGCGACTGCGAGGGGGGATGAGTGTGATCAGGGTTGCGGAAGGCATTTGGAGCCGGGAGAGATAAAGGAGCCAAGGTGCAAGATTTGCGGCTCGAAGGCTGAGTTCAGGAGCCAGAAGCACTACTTCTTCAAACTTACTGAATTCAAGGACTTTCTTGAGGACTATTTGTCCAAGCTGAGGGGTACTGAGAATGCGTTGAACTATGCCAGGAACTGGGTGAAAAATTTGAGGGACTGGTGCATAACCCGAAACCTTGAGTGGGGAGTGATGTTCCCGGGAGAAGAGGAACTTGTTGTTTATGTGTGGGTTGACGCGCCGATTGGCTACATAAGCTTCACAGAAAAAGCTTGTGAGAACAAGGGCTGTGACTGGAGGAAGATATGGATTCATGGCAATGGTGAAATCATTCACTTTATCGGACTCGACATAGTCTACCACCACTGCATCTTCTGGCCTGCGATGCTGAAGGGCGCTGAGTATGCTTTACCTTCAGCCGTGGTTGCGAGCGGGATGGTGAAGGTTGAGGGTAAGACCTTCTCAAAGTCGAGGGGTTACGTTGTCTGGGTTGAGGATGATTATCTGAAAGCTGGCCTCAGCCCCGACTACCTGAGATACTATATCGTCAACTACACGAGCCATCAAAAGGACCTCAACTTCTCGTGGGAGGTTTTCAGGGATAAGGTGAACAATGAGATTATCGCAACGCTCGGAAATTTCCTCTACAGAGTCCTGCTTTTCGCTTGGAAGAACTTCGGCGAAGTTAAAATGGATGACGTTGATGGAGAAATTCTGCAGAAAATAAGAGAGGCAAAGGAAAAGATAGAAAATGCAATTGGGGAGTGGGAGTTTAAAGTTGCGAGCGACGCCTTTATGGAGCTTGCAACATTTGGAAACGTTTACTTCCAGAATGCAAAACCATGGGAGCTGATAAAGGCGGATAAAGAGGCTGCCAGAAGAGTTGTTGCATCATGCCTTCAGCTTGCAAAAGCCCTGATAATCTTTGCCTATCCCGTAATGCCGAGAAGTATGGCGAAAATGGCTGAGGCAGTAGGGCTGGACATCAAAGCCTGTAAGCTGGAGGATGCGGCAAAGGTTGACGAGGTTATGAGTCTGAAGAAGCCGCAGGTTCCGTTTGAGAAGATTGAAGACGAGAAACTTGATGAGCTGCAGAAGATTATGGAGAAGAGGTTCAGGGGAGAAGAAGTTAGGCAGGAGATGAAAGAAGAAATAACCATAGAGGACTTCCAAAGGCTGGATATCCGCATCGGCAAAGTCACAAGTGCAGAAAAGATTAAGGGAAGCAAGAAGCTGATCAAACTCATAGTTGACATCGGAGATGAGCACAGGCAGATCGTGTCAGGAATAGCGGAGGACTACAGACCCGAGGAGCTTGAGGGTATGCTCGTTGTTGTATTGGCAAATCTCAAACCGGCGAAGTTCATGGGTGTTGAAAGCAGAGGAATGATCCTCGCGGCAGAGAAAGATGGGAAGGCGATACTGCTAATTCCGGATAAGGAAGTGGAACCGGGGACGAGAGTTTGTTAGATTTTACTTATACTCGTGTGTCCCAAGCTTGACGGGGATTCCAAAGTTCTCCTCAACTATTTTTGCCCATTCTTCTGCATTTCTGTAGGGGCAGCCGGGCTGTCTGAGCATGCATGAAGACAGATATATCTCCTCTGGCTTGACCTCAGAAAGCTTTATGGCCATGCCAATATTTGGAACCAGAGTATTTCCGGGACACTCGCACCTCACAAAGGACATAACTCTAACAGGCTCATCAAACTTGCCCTCACCGAGTGCTGCGGCTTTCAGACACCGCCATTCGCCAGGACAGCCGTAGGTGGTGTCCATATATCTCCCACATGCAACAATAAAAACGTCCTTCATGTTGAATCCTTAGTGTGTAAGCACAAAAATTTTTTGATTTTAGAACAGCATTGAGGGTATGTGAATTACCTCAACGCCGTCTTTGTATACTGTGATATCCCCGCCCGTTTCTGAAACGACTACCGCTATCGCTTTCGTCTCCTTCGTTATTGAGGCGCATGCTATGTGCCTCCCACCCAAGCCGCGTTTAATCCTCGAAAGAAGGTCTTTGGCTGAAGCTTCAATGTAACGACCGCAGGCAATTATAATACCTTTCTCATCTATGACGAAGACTCCATCAATCTGGGAGAACTCCATAACACTTTCCCAGTTCTCAGGATTTTTTATGTCCCTATCATTCTCCTTGTGTCCCTCGTATGGGTTAATGATCAGCTGGCTTGATCTGCTAAGAACTTCCTCGACATCACCGATGACGAAAGCTGTGCCGATCTTTCTACCCTCTCTACCCTTATGCGCGATGTTCAAAGCAACCGTCAAAACTGCTCTGAGGGCATCAGGATCAACCCTCTCTGTACACTCCTCTATTGCCTGCATGAATGAGCTTTTGTCAGGATCAAAAACCGTTATTCCCTTCAGAATGTCCGTCTCAATCACAACAACCGCTCTATCCATCTCGAACCCCTTTAGATACATATAGGTCGAAATGTACTCCTTAGTCCTGTACATCTGGGAAAATTTTTCAGCAATGATTTTCTCAGCACTATCCTCGAAATAGTAAATCATGCTGTCGAGGAGTGTAGCGTATTTTTTGGGTACCTGAATTATTTCGATACCTTCAACAAAATCCTCATCAAAATCTGTTTTACTAACTACCGCAATTTTTTCGACACCGATCTCCTTCGCAACTATCAATGCACTTTTAACCAGTGTCTCAAGCATTCAGATATAGCAATGTATGAAACAATTTTAAACTTAACGCATGAAAAATTCATATGCTTGAAAAAATGCTGTTCCCGACAGACCTTTCCGAAAGCAACCTGAAAATTCTGGAACAGGTTGACGATCTGAAAAAAGCGGGTGTTGAGGAGGTTGGAATTCTCTATGTGATCAATCTGTCGAAACTTAGCGACGTGAGTGGGGGAATAGATATTGACAATTACATAGAAGAGGAGAGCAAAAAGGCCGAAGAGGGTATTGGGAAAATTGAGGAACTCATGAAGAGCAAGGGCTTAAAGGTCAATGCAATAAGACCTTTCCCAGCAGGCGACCCGGTGGCGGAGATATTGAACTACTCAAAAGACTACGATTTCATTGCAATGAATTCCCGTGGAGCAAGCGCTTTCAAAAAGATTCTACTTGGGAGCGTTTCTGAAGGGGTGTTAAAAGCATCAAAGAAACCCGTTTACATTTTCAAGTTCGACAGTGAGGTTACGCATCCCACTGGTGACCTCTTCGATAAAGTCCTTGTGCCTTTTGACTTTTCAGAACATGCCAGAGTGGCTTTAGATTATGCCGTTTACGTTGCCAAAAAGGTTGGGTCTGAGGTGCACCTACTGCATGTAATCGAGCCAGAATGCGACGGAGATTTGGAGAAACTCGCAGAAAATCTTAGTCAGGAGGGGCTTAAAGTTTCAGTGCATGTTCAGTCTGGAGTGCCACACAAGGTCATTCTGCGAAAGCAGGAGGAGCTTGGAGTGACCACGATTTTCATGGGCTCAAGAGGTGTTAGTGTTGTTAGATCGCTTCTACTCGGAAGTACTTCCGACAGTGTTATAAGACGCTCTCCTGTTCCAGTCTTCGTCTGTAAGGCGCCTGAGGAGGAGTAGAATGGTGATGAAATGAAGGTAAGGGGAAAGGCGTGGAAGTTTGGAGACAATATCTCGACGGATCATATAACCCCCGGTAGATACTATCATCTGAGGAGCAATATGCCTGAACTGGCAAAACACATAATGGAGGATGCCGATCCTGAATTTCCTAACAAATTCACACCGGGTGATTTCATTGTTGCAGGGGAGAACTTCGGTATGGGGAGTAGCAGAGAGCATGCACCTCTTGCTTTGAAAATAGCAGGGGTATCGGCTGTAATAGCCAAATCCTTCGCAAGAATCTTTTACAGGAATGCAATAAACGTTGGCCTACCACTGCTGATCGCAGACACTGAGGAAATAGAGAGTGGAGACGAGCTTGAGGTTGATTTTGGTGAGGGCAGGATTGCTGACATTACGAAGGGCACTGAAATCAAAGCAAAACCACTTCCGGAGGTTATGTTGAGGATACTCAAAGAAGGTGGGCTTGTGAGCTACGTGAAAAAATATGGGGACATCAAAATCTAATTTTACTCAAACTTTGCCTCCCTTTTTTCGAGCATCGCCGTAACTCCCTCGATAAAATCCTTCGTGAGCGTGGCCATCATGGCAAGGTTGAGTTCGTAAGCCAAGTGTTCATCAATCTTGTTGGAGTGTGTGACGTTAAGGAGCTTTTTCAGGTTTGCAATCGCAACTCTCGGTCTGTTCAGGTAGATTTCAACGACCTCCCTCACCCTCTCCTCAAGCCTGTCATCCGGTACCACTTCTGTGACGATGCCGTAATCCAGCGCCTCTCTCGCCGAGAACCTCCTGCCAGTTGACATCAGCTCAAAAGCTCTCTTCATACTGCAACCCCTCGGTATCAGAAAGGAAGTGCCAGTATCAGGGCTCAACCCTATCAGGATGTAACCGCAGGAAAACACCGCACTCTCGGCAGCAATTGCATAATCTGATGCGGCAACGAGTCCAACACCAGCACCAATTGAGTATCCTTTAACCTCTGCAATGATGGGTTTTGGAATTTCCCTCATTTTCTTGATGACGTCAAAATGCAGCTTCAAACCATACTCAACTGGATTTCCTTCTCCAGCGGCAAATTTCATAAATTGTTTGAGGTCTGCCCCTGACGAGAAGCTTTTTCCCGCACCCTTCAGCACGATGACCTTAATACCATCATCTTTCCAACAGTCATCAAGCGCTGCAGAGAGGTCTCGAACAACCCCCATGTCAATGGCATTGTGAACCTCAGGTCTGCTTATGGTAATTTCAGCAACTTTGCCATCCTTTTCCAGTTTTACGAACTCCATGACACCAGACATGCCACAGGCTTATTTAATAATTGCTGTCGTTTTGTAGCTTGTGTAAGAATTCAAATTGTTATTGATTATTATAATTGTTGCATTTAATCGCATAGTAAAATATATATATATATACAGAAAAATTGTTTAAAATTTATGAGGAGGATTGGGCTGGTGATATATCTGTTTTTAGCAATTCAAGCAGTATCGGCAGAAGAACTTAGGCCTGTTATTTTCGTACACGGTCTTGGTGGATCCGGAGGACAGTTTGAGAGTCAAGCACTCCGTTTCACCTCGAACGGTTATCCTGCAGAGTATATAAAGGTATTCGAGTATGACACAATAACATGGGGTCTTGTGATGGAGACAGACTTAGCTCTGAGCGGTCTCTCTTCTGTGCTTGGTATTAATCTCACTAAACTCCTCGATGAGAAGATAATAAACAAAATACTTGAAGAGCCGAGAGAGGAAGTTATGGCTAAGGTGTTCGGCAGACTTGACAGACTCATTGACGAGACTCTGGCGGAGAGTGGGGCAGATAAAGTAGATTTGGTTGGACATTCGATGGGGACATTTTTGCTGATGGAATACGTAAAATCCTCGCCGGAAAGGGCTTCTAAGGTTGCACACCTCATCCTTCTGGATGGGATATGGGGGGTTGATGCTCCAGAAGGTATTCCAACCCTTGCTATCTTTGGGAATCTTAAATCTCTCCCTGCTCTGGAATTTCCAGAGGGTAGGGAAGTCCACGGGGCGACAAACGTCTACTTCAATAACATGACCCACGTCCAGCTCTGCACGGCTGCACCAACTTTTGCTGAAATGTATAAGTTCATAAACGGAGTTAAGCCAGATACAACGGATATCCTACATCAGAGTGGAGAATATGTCAAAGTTAAAGGAAAGTTCGTGGCGTTTGCAACAAACGCGAAAGTTTCCGGATGGTTGAGGGTATATCCAATTGATGAGAATGGTAAGCGATTAAGGTGGTTTCCTGTCAAAATTATAAGGCTCTGGGATGGAAGCTTCGAGATGACGCTGAAGAAAGGGCAGAGATACGAGTTTGTCCTGATCAAAGACTTCAACTACATGGTTTATCACTACTACCGTGCTCCCTTTGTGAGGGATGATTTGTGGGTAAGATTCCTCGCATCAACTCCTCCAGCAGATGTTGAACTTCTGATAACACCTGAAAGGTTATCGCCAAATGCCAAAAACGCCGTTGGTTTACTTCTTGTCAGGTACAAAGAGATGCTTGGGGAGTATGATGTGGACATAGGTGGTGTGGATGAGGTTTATGTCAACGGCATCAACATCTGCACGGCAAAGATATGTCCCATCTCGAAAGCTGTAAACGGTCTGTGGGTCTTCGACAGGTTTGCTGACGGTAAGAGCAATCTCGAAAAGAAAGTATTGAGATTCTCTCCGCTTCCATTCATGTCTGCTGCAGACTTGTTTGTTCCTGCTGACGGTGTGGTTAAGTTAACTGTCAAATCACGCAGTGGAGGAATGGAAAGCTTCACAGTTCCAGCATGGCCTGCAAGCAGGCATTCGGTGATCGTCCAGTTCTCAGACACCATCTAATTTTTTATTTATTCAATGCAGCACGGGAAGAACTCTACCTCCACTCCTGCTTCTCTCAGCAAATCGAGACCCCTTTTGTCTGCATACTCTTTCCCGTAAACCACCCTCTTTATGCCAGCGTTGATTATTATTTTGGCGCAGGTTATGCACGGGCAGTGTGTTGAGTAAAGGGCAGCTCCATCAACGCTTATCCCGAACTTTGCAGCCTGAATTATTGCGTTCTGCTCCGCATGCACACCCCTGCAAAGCTCCTGTCTCTCGCCACTCGGCACCGCCATTTTATCTCTCAGACATCCAACATCCTCACAATGGGGTAACCCCGAGGGTGCACCGTTGTAGCCAGTTGCGAGAATCCTTTTGTCCTTGACTATCACTGCTCCAACGTGTTGTCTCAAACATGTGGAACGCTTTGCCACTACAGATGCAATCTCCATGAAGTATTCATCCAAGGTCGGTCTGTTCATACTACAACCTCAGGAACTTTCTGGCATTATCTCTCGCAACGCTCCTCATCTCTTTCTCTCCCACAACCTCCATAACTTTCTTGGCAGCCTCAGCTACGGTCGTTATTTCCGTATCCCTGTAACCAGCATCGCTGTTCAGCATGAATTTTTCAGAACCATGTTCCAACACTATCCTGGCAGCATCGTCTGGAGATAACTTACCGGGCTGAACAGTGAGACCAATCCAGTAACCACTCCTCAGAACCATGTCGAGGGTTTCGAAATTCACGTGGTCTATAACAGCCAGCTCTACTGGAAAATCGAGTTTTTCAAGTATTTCGAGGGTTTTTTCCGTTGCACTTTTTTTGTTTCCTCTTGGGGTGTGTATTATGCACGGGATGTCCCTTTCTTTTGCAATTTCAAGCTGTGAAGTTAAGACTTCGATCTCTTCTTTCGTGACATTTTCAAGGCCAATTTCACCGAATGCCAGCCATTCTCCTTCTTCGAGGTGTTTCATCACAAAACCGTAATCTGGTGGGATGCAGCGGGGGTGGATGCCAACTGCAGGATACATTTTCACTCCTGCAGCCTCGCATCTTAAAGTTTCAAATTCTGTTAGCTTTCTAAAAAGATCAACCATCGTTTGCGGAAATTTTGGCTCGATGGGGAAGAACGCCAAGCTGCAAACCTCTTTTATCCCTGCTTCACTGAGTTTTTTCAGGTCTGAGAAGCCCAGACCCTCAGTATGGAGATGGGAGTCGAAATACATGCGCTTGGGTTGTTAAACTGCCTTTTAAGTTTTACCTTGGGTCAAGGTATTTCGTTGCATTGGAAAGATTTTTTAACTAAATTTGAGTGGGTAATAGCTAATGCACAACTTTGTAATAGTAGTAATATTACTATTCGCTATTATACAACCTTCCTTAGCCTTGGAGCTAAAGGTGGGAGTTTACGACAATCCACCGCTAGTTTTTAAAGAGGGTGAGGAGATTAAAGGCTTCTTTATTGACATTCTCGGGTCAATTGCGGAAGAAGAAGGATGGGAGATTGAATATGTTTACGACAACTTTCCCAATCTACTGGAGAAATTGAAAAACGGTGAAATTGACTTGCTTGTAGACATTGCTTACACTGAGGAGAGAGCTAAGGATTTCAAGTTCAGCAATGAAACTGTGTTGACCAACTGGGGGGTAGTTGTATCCAAGGAACACGTGGATTCAATCTTAGACCTCGACGGGTTGATAGTTGCTGTGGTTAAAGGGGACGTTTATTATGAAGGCTTCAAGAGGCTTGTTGATGACTTCAACATCGAATGTGGATTTGTGGAGGTTGAGGGGGATTATATCGGTGTTTTTGAAGCTGTCAAGTCTGGAAAAGCCGATGTAGGTGTTGTATCAAGACTGTTCTCTTATCTGCACACGGGTAAATACGGATTAAAGGAGAGCAACATCATTTTTTCACCCGTTGAACTTAGATTTGCGGGTAATGATAAGACAGTTCTCGATGCTATTGATAGCAGGTTAAGGGTGATGAAAGAAGATGCCAATTCAGTTTATTATCAAGCACTGGACAGATGGTTCGGGCCTAAAGCTATTGCTATCCCTCAATGGATTTACCCCATTACAGCTGCTCTTCTAATTATCCTCGTTTCTGTTATACTCTCCAATGTATATCTCAGCAGAGAAGTTGCAAAGAGGACAAAAGAAGTGGAAGAAAGAGGACGTTTTCTTGAAGCGGTCTTCAACACAATACAGGAAGGGATAAGTGTTCTTGACGCTGACATGAGCATTATCATGGTCAACCACGCGATGAAAAAATGGTATGGGGACGTAGTGGGAAGGAAATGCTATGAAGCTTACCATGGCCGAAATGAACTCTGCGAGAACTGTCCCACCATAGAGGCAATAAAGACTGGTAAGATGAAAAGTGGAGTAGTTCCCGGTCCTGGAGGAGGGGTTGAATGGGTGGAGCTTTTCAGCTACCCCGTCATTGAAGGCGGTAGGGTGAAGATGGTTGTTGAGTTTGTTAGAGATATCACTGTGAAAAGGAGAATGGAAGAAGAGCTTAAGAAGGCTCTGGAAAGGTATGAATATCTCTGGAATAGTGCAAATGATATATTCTTTATCCATGACTTAGAAGGCAGGATTATTAGTGTGAACAGGAAGGCTATGGAGATTGTTGGACAGGATGAGATGGAAGATGCAAATATCTGGGACTTCATTCCCACCAACTACCACGACTCTGTCAGGGAAAAAATTGACGAAATTGTTAGAACGAAAGAGCCAACCCCTCCCTTTGAAATTCCACTAATTGGTAGCTCGGGAAAAACGGTTTGGATCGAAGTTGTTGCTCACCCCGTCATCGAGAATGGAGAAGTCCTCGCGATACATGGGGTGGCGAGAGAGATAACTGAGAGGAGGGAACTAATCGAAAAAATTGAGGAAAATATCAAACTCATCTCTTTTCTTGTGGACAGGATTAGAAACCCTCTCGCTGCTGCAAGGGCATACTGTGAACTCAGAGACAAACTTGGAAATGAGATATATGGAAAAGTAATAGAAAACATTGACAGAATAACTGTGTTGGTAGATGACCTTGATAGAGTTTGGGGGAACCTTGAGAAGCTGAGAAGGGGTCTCAGGAAGTCCTGAGCTTTACAATGAAAGTTTGAATTATAACGACGCTATCGCAGCCTTTTAAGTTATATGTGGGCTGATTCAGAAGATTCTAACACTCACAGTTAGGAGGAATTTCTTAGGCATCTGTTACGGGGAGAATGATGTGTTTAGCCACCTCGGAATCACAGGGAAAACTTTTTAACATTAAAGTTCATTATGTATATGGAGCTTAAATACAAAATCGGGTTTCCGAGCCTTTATTACCCCAGAATCTCTTTGGCGGACAGAATTGACCATGCTGCAGAGAAGTTTGGTGAAAAAACTGCCATAATCTCGGCAGAACCAAGATTTCCATCGGAGTTTCCGGAGAAGATGAACTTCATTGAGATTGCTGAAACAACAAAGAGGCTGGCTTCAGGCTTTGCCAAGAAAGGTGTGAGGAAGGGTGAGCATGTTGCTGTATGCGTTCCCAACTCTATTGACTACGTCATGTCCGTCTATGCCCTCTGGAGAGTGGCTGCAACTCCCGTGCCGGTAAACCCGATGTACAAGTCATTTGAGCTTGAACATTTGCTCAACGACAGCGAGGCGACGACATTAATCGTCCACAGAATGCTCTACGACAGCTTTAAGCAGGTTCTGGACAGGACAAAGGTTGAGAGGGTTTTTGTTGTAGCTGGAGAGGAGAACAATCTCTCAGAGGTCATGGATGCTGGTAGCGAGGAGTTTGAGAATGTGAAGGTGAACCCGGAAGATGATGTAGCTCTTTTACCATACACCGGTGGGACTACAGGAATGCCAAAGGGTGTCATGCTCACACATTTCAATTTGACAGCAAACGCTCTGCAGCTTGCTGTAGCCACTGGCTTATCGCACATGGACACCATTATCGGCTGTATGCCGATGTTCCACTCTGCAGAATTCGGGCTGGTGAATCTGATGGTGACAGTCGGAAATGAGTACATCGTGATGGGCATGTTCAACCCCGAACTCATGGCCGAGAACATTGAGAAGTATAAAGGAACCTTTTCCTGGGCAGTTCCACCAGCCCTCAACGTGCTTGTCAATACAATTGAAAATAGCAACAAAACATACGACTGGCGCTATCTTAAGGCATTTGCTACAGGAGCGTGGCCCGTAGCTCCCGCATTGGTGGAGAGGCTGCTGAAGGTTGCTGCGGAGAAGTGCAACAATCCGAGGCTGAAGCACAATCAGGTGTGGGGAATGACAGAAGCAAGTCCAATGGTCACAACAAACCCTGCTTTAAGGCTGGACAAGAGCACAACTCAGGGCATTCCGCTGTCTGACATAGAGCTTAAGATAATTTCACTCGAAGATGGCAGAGAGCTTGGGATTGGAGAGAGTGGAGAGATAGTGATAAGAGGACCGAACGTGTTCAAGGGATACTGGAAGAGGGAGAAGGAAAATCAGGAATGCTGGTGGTATGACGAGAAGGGAAGGAAGTTTTTCAGAACCGGAGACATAGGCTATATTGACGAAGAGGGCTTTCTGCACTTTCAGGACAGGGTTAAAGAAGTTATCAAGTACAAGGGCTACACAATAGCCCCCTTCGAGCTTGAAGCGCTGTTGATGAAACACGAGGCTGTGATGGATGTTGCTGTTATCGGAAAGCCAGATGAGGAAGCTGGAGAGATACCAAAGGCCTTCATAGTTCTCAAACCGGACTACAAGGGCAGGGTTACAGAAGAGGAGATAGTAGAGTGGGTGAGGGAAAGGATATCGGGCTACAAGAGAGTAAGAGAGGTGGAGTTCGTCGAAGAGTTGCCGAGAACGCCAGCAGGAAAGCTTCTCAGGAGGTTACTGAGAGAAAAAGAGCTGGAGAGGTCTAAGACTTAAGAGCAACAACAGCGAGGGTTGCAACAACTCTGAATATGCTCAAAACGGCAATTACCCAGAACATCCAGTGAATCCAGATGCTGCTTAGCCAAGCGAGGAAGCAGAAGACCATTACCAGAAATATTCTCTCATCTCTTTTTCCGGGCAGGTATTCCATAATGCGGATTTTACCGTATATGCTCTCACCAAACTCAGCCTTGTACTTTTCTGTGGTGTAACTCACCATGACACTGCCAAAGATGGCAAAAAGAGCTATCTTCAGGGATTCAGGATATAACATCGCTAAAAAAGCCAGAAATAAAAAATCCACAAACCTGTCGAGGATGGAGTCAATATACCCTCCCTTTCTTGAGGTTAGCAGAGAAGCTCTTGCGATTTCTCCATCGCATCCATCTAAGATGGACGATAATTGGTAGATAATTCCAGCTACAGGAGGACTGAGAAAAATCATCAGAGAAGAAAAAATTCCAGTCAAAAAGGATACAACAGTCATCTGAGCTGGATTAACTCTGTTTACGAGCATTGCGGAGATAACCGTAGAAATTCTTCGGTTAAGGTGTCTCGAAATGAAGCCGTCTCCAGATGATTTTACTGCTGTTTTGACAAGAGCCCAGTTTGCCCTTTTGACATCTTCCTTGGTGTCAACATCCATCCAAAGCTTTCCGTCAACGTAAGTTACTGGTATCTTTGCCTCCCTCACAACATCACTCAGCGGTATTTCTTCTTTCTCAACCACTTTTTTAGCGACGTCAAAAATGCTCTTGTCAAGGACAAAAAAACCCGTGTCAACACAGTCAAAGGTGTCAAGATTTTTTCCTACGTCCACAACTCTATCATTTTCAACCTTTATCTTTGTTGCCTCGCTTACATCCACAAACTTTGGTTCTCTATCAGCGATAACTCCCTCTCCTTTAACAGCCTCCTTTATGAATTCCTCGCTGTAAATATGGTCTCCCATAACAAGGATAAACCTTTCATTGACAAAATCCTCAGCCATCAGCAGAGAGTAGCCATTACCCTTTTCAGGCCTGTCATGTTTTACAATCGTATAACTGAAGCCCCTATCTTTCAGAAATTCGTCTATTCTCGTAGCATAACGGCTTGCAACTATCACGAACTCGGAAACGTATGGTGATAGCAATTTCATCGTTCGCAAAATTATTTCACACCCAGCCACCTTGAGCAAAGGTTTCGGCACACCGCCGAGCCTCGTACCCAATCCAGCGGCTAAGATAACCGCCTTCATCGTTTTATTTACTCACTGCAAAGATTTTTAAGTATTCTCCCTCAGTATTTATCATGGGTGCAGACATTGGAGACCTTCTTGAAAAAGAGGAGGTCGAGCTTGAATACTTCTCAGGAAAGAAAATTGCCATAGATGCGTTTAACACACTATATCAGTTCATCTCGATAATTAGACAGCCTGACGGCACACCGCTAAAGGATTCACGGGGTAGAATCACCTCTCACCTCTCAGGAATTCTTTACAGGGTTTCAAACATGGTTGATGTTGGAATGAAGCCCATCTTCGTCTTCGATGGTGAACCCCCTGACTTCAAGAAGGCTGAAATCGAGGAAAGGGCAAAGAGGAGATTAGAAGCCGAGGAAAAATGGATAGCAGCGGTGCAGGCAGGGGAGAGAGACGCGAAGAAGTATGCTCAGGCTGCTGGGAGGGTTGACGAATACATTGTAAACTCCTCAAAAGAATTGCTCGATTACATGGGCATACCCTATGTTGATGCTCCTTCAGAGGGTGAAGCTCAGGCAGCCTACATGGCTGCAAAGGGAGATGTGGATTACACGGGAAGTCAGGATTACGATTCACTTCTGTTCGGCAGTCCCAAACTTGCGAGGAATCTGGCAATAACGGGAAAGAGAAAGCTTCCGGGCAAGAATGTTTACATTGATGTTAAGCCAGAGATCATTCTGCTTGCAGAGAATCTCAGGAGGCTTGAAATTACGAGAGAGCAGCTGATTGACATCGCCATTTTGGTTGGGACAGACTACAACGAGGGTGTGAAGGGTGTTGGCATCAAGAAAGCTCTCAAGCTCATAAAGACTCACGGTGATATTTTCAGGGCTTTAAAGGTCTTAAAGGTGGAAATTGAGAATGTTGAGGCGATAAGGGAGTTTTACCTCAACCCTCCCGTCACAGACGACTACAGAGTAGAGTTCGGGGAGCCAGATGCTGATAAGGTGATAGAGTTCCTGTGTGAAGAGCATGATTTCAGCGTTGAGAGAGTTGAAAAGGCTCTTGAAAAGATGAAAAACCTCAAATCTACCCAAGCCACGCTTGAAAGGTGGTTCTAATGCATGAGGGGGATGTTGATTTTAAAGTTGCTGTCATAACTGTCTCCACCTCAAGATATGAAAAATACGGAGAATTGAGAGGTGTTGATAAAATAAGGAGCGATGACGAATCTGGAAAGCTGATATACGAAAGCTTTGAAGGAAATGTGGTTGACTACTTCCTTGTTCCAGATGACGCTGTTAAGATACAAAAGTCAGTCCTTGATGCTCTCAGCAAGGCTGACGTTTGCATACTTACTGGAGGGACTGGTTTAAACCCAACAGATGTCACGATTGAAGCAGTTGAACCACTTTTCACAAAAAAAATTGATGGTTTTGGAGAGATTTTCAGGATGCTCAGCTATAATGAAGTTGGTTATGCTTCGATACTTTCAAGGGCAATGGCGGGGTTGATCAAAGATAAAGTCGTGTTCTGTCTTCCGGGATCGAAAAAAGCTGTAAGGCTTGGTTTGGAGATAATAAAGAGTTCTTTAAAGCACATTCTGAGCCATGCGAAGGGTTTATCCTGACCTCATTTCAGTAGAGCTTATCCAGAAAGAAGATTCCTCTTTTCTTGGTCAACCTTCTTGACCCGCAGAAGGGGCAGTAAAGGTTAGGAATATGGAGTGGCCCGGAATAGCTCGTCGTTCTCCTGATGTTTATGTCAAACTCTGCACCACATCTCGCACAGTAAATGTTGTCGAGTTTGGTCATGTTTAGTCCTCATCAATGCTGGTTTTATGCTTTTCTCAATCCTTTGTTGAATCAAGCTCGAACATCAACCCTTTAAGACCATGTATACCCCAAGAAGGATCGTCATCGCACCAGCAAAGGTCAGTACAGTAAGTTCCTCATCGAGAAGTAAACTGCCTGCAATAAGAGAAACGACAGGGATGGTGAGCAGAAATATTGACGCCTTTGAAGCCTCTTCCCTCTCTAAAAAGTAGTACCAACCCATGTAGCCCAGATACGTGGAGAAGAATCCGAGAAAGAGGATAGAAGTTATGGTGTTAGGATTGCTCAATATCTCAGCAAGAGATGAAGGAAGAAATGGGATTAGGGGGATTGAGCCGAGAAGCATTGTGTAGCTTGTCAGAGTTACTGCATCGTATTTCTCCATCAGTTTCTTACCCAGTGTCGTGTAAATTGCTGCTGCGATTGCACTCGCAAGAACAATTAGGATTCCAAAAATATTGCCTGAAGAAGGTTTGGAGATTAGTGCAACACCTGCAAAGGCAACACCTGTGCCGATAATTTTCAGCGCTGTAATTCTCTCATTCAAAAACATCCAAGACAGTATTAAGACGAAGACCGGAGCGAGTGAGATTATGAGGCTTGCGACACCTGATGAAACGTAAATCTCACCGATATTAAGACAGATGTGGTAAACTGAGACACCAAACACACCGAGTACAAGTGTCATTGGCAGGTCTCTTGACTGAACTCTTCTTCCACTAAGTATGCTTAGAAGAAATAGAGTATCGGCCACAGCAAATCTCAATGTAGCAATGGAAATCGGACTGATGAAGGCAACAGCGTACTTTATAGCCGTGAAGGCAAGACCCCAGAAGATTATCGTTGCTGTGAGCACTACCCATTTGAACATTATCCTTGATATCCGGTAGGGTTATTTTTTCTTCCGGTTAAGAACTCTAAAAACATTTTTATATGACATTTCACTCAGCATTTTATGAAAATTTTAAAATACTTGCTGGCGCTTGTTTTTCTCTTTGTAATTGTAAAGCTGACAGGCTTTGCCATTCTTGAAACACTTTCTGACTATAGAACGGGTGATGGAAAAGAAACTGATTTTGGGCTAACAAACAATCTTCGTGAGCTGGGTGTAAATGTATACAGTGTGAGAATCGAATCAAACGGTGCGAGAAAGATAGTTGTTGACTATGAACCGCAGTTCAGGGGTGGAGACAACGAGATGCTGATGGACTATGGGATCATTATCGGGTATATTTATGCTGAAAAAGACTTTGATGTGCTTATAATAAACAACTATTTCGACGGTTATGAGGTTCTGACTGTTTATATCTCCTATTCGGCAATCTACAGCTATATTCATGGAGAAATGTCTGTTGATGATTTTAAGGAGTCGTGGGAGGTATATACATGAGGCTGTGTATTCTCGTAGCCATCATTTTACTCGTGGCTCCAGTATCTGCTGTGTGTGAGGGGGAAAAGGCAGAATATGAAAGGGCATATTCGGAATACAACGCCAATCCAACCAAGGAGACACATGACGCTCTTTCAGCTGCATACCTGCGGTATGTAAACTGTGTTTCCAGTGAGGAGGTTGTAGAAGTAACTGAAACTGCTACAGAAACAGCTGAGGAGGATGAGATACCTGCGGAATGTAGAGACGAATTTGAGGCATATCAAAGAGCATTTATCGAAGCCCAAAGCACATATGATATAGAGGAGAGGACTAAAAAAGAGGAGGAACTTTTGGCGACTCAGACGAATTACTACAATTGCGTGTATGGCTACCATGGTGAAACAAAGGGAACAGCAGTAACAACTCCGGAGGAGGTAGAAGAGACAACTGAAAAGACTCCAGGGAGGATAAAGGAGGCTATAAGAATCCATGAAAACCTTGTTGTTATTTCCCAGCCTACGGATGAAGTTGTAGATCAGAAGTTCCTTGAGATTATGGAAGAACTTGAGAAAGAGCTTGAAGATTACAGTCAATCCAATTCTGATCCGGAGGTTATGGATAGAATTATCGAGGCTGTTGACGGGTTGATGGATAGGGAGATGCAGATAAAGGAGATCACAGCAAACAGAGACGTTGAAACTCAGCATCTCATTGAAGAAATTGTTAACAGCACTCCAGAATCTGAAAAATCGCTTGTTGAAGAAATACTTTATCTTGCCCTTGAAAAAACCAAAGAAAAGGCTGTTGAGAGCACTGAGACATATTTGAAGGATGAACTGAGGAAAAGAGGTTATGAAACGCTTGTTTCAAAGGTTGAGAAGTTTGAGGAGTGGAACAGCAAAGTCAATGATTATCTCTCAAAGGCTGTTGAACTGAAGGAATTTAAGGATGAGATTGATGATATCAGCAAACTTCACAAGGATGGAGAAATCACAAAGGAGGATTCGAGAATTCTGAAAGCTGCAATAGCGTTGAAAAAATGTGTTTCGTGGTTAACTTCCAAGATACCTATCATAGGAGATTCTATGTCCGAAGTTTACACCAAATCCCTCGATGCCGGGATAAAAACAGGTGTGATGTTTGCAAAGCACAAAAAAGGAGTAAATGAGGTCATAGAATGTCTTGAAACCAACACATGTTAAAAAATTATTCAGAAGCCGCGGGAATTTCTCCCACGACGTTGTCAACAAAGAAGTTCATTGAAAGCAGTTCCTCGTCAGTCATTACCTCTCCTTCAGCCTTAACGAGATTGCCCTGCTGGTCGTAGATTGGACCTACAAACGGATACTGCTCAGCCACTTCTCCACTGAGGTATTTCTCCTTCTCTTCTTCGACCATCTTTCTCACGTCTTCCGGAACAGCATCGTTGAATGGTGCAATGCCAACAACGCCCCTGTCTATGCCCCACCAGATTTCTTCGCTCTTCCATGTTCCCTGCATTACCTGCTCAATGATGTAGGAGTAAATCACACTCCAGTTCCACACTGCAGCGGTCAAATGGGCATTGGGTGCGAACTTGGACATGTCACTGTGGTATCCTATGGAGTAAGCACCTCTCTCCTCTGCAGCCTGCTGTGCTGCCGGAGAATCCTGATGCTGGGCTATAACGTCACAACCCTCATCGAGCAGGCTTATTGCTGCCTCCTTTTCCTTAGCAGGGTCATACCATGTTCCCGTCCAGACAACGTAAACCTTCGCTTCCGGGTTTACCTTCTTAACACCAAGGGCAAAGGCGTTAATTCCTCTGATAACCTCTGGAATTGGGTGGGCGGCAACATAGCCAATTTTGTTCGTCTTCGTCATTGCTCCTGCCACAATTCCAGTCAGATAGCGGGCTTGATACATCCTGCCGAAGTAAGTTCCGACATTTTCAGCGGTCTTGTAACCGCTGCAGTGCTCGAAGATTGTGTCAGGGAAGTCCTTGGCAACTGTAATGGTGGCATCCATGAATCCGAAGGATGTTGTGAAGATTACATCATAACCCTGCTCAGCATACTCTCTTATTACCCTCTCGTCATCTCCTCCTTCGGCAACATTTTCGGTGTAGGCCGTCTTAATGCCGTACTTTTTCTCTATAAATTGCCTTCCTTGATCATGCATGTATGTCCAGCCAGCATCTCCAATGGGGCTTACGTAAACGAATGCAGCTTTAATCTCTTTTTTCTCTTCAGGGGTGGTAGCGGGTGTTGTTACCTGCTTTCCCTCCTCACCTGCGCATCCTGCTAACAATCCGGCAGCTAAAACTGCCAATATAATGAGAACCAGAAACTTAGCCTTCATGTTTTCTGCCAAGTCACAAATGAGATAAACTTTACTGTTTTCTTCCCCTGATGTATGGGACTCCAAGAGATGCAGGTGCTCCAAAGGCAGCCCTTTTCCTTATGACGCTGAATAGCAGCACGACGATGGTTACAACGTAAGGCACCATCCTCATCAGGTGGTATGAAATGCCAACTCCAGTGGCTTGAAGTTTGAATGAAAGGACATCTAACCCGCCGAAGAGGTAGGCGCCGAGCACTGCCCTTTGTGGCATCCAGCCGCTGAAAATGACTAAAGCGAGACAAATCCATCCCCTTCCTGCAGTCATTCCCTCGGTCCACAGTTTTGCGTAGGCCAGGCTGAGGTAAGCTCCCCCAATACCAACCAAAAAACCTCCAATCAATGTGCTGATGTATCTGATTCTATCTACATCAACTCCAACGCTATCTGCTGCTTCTGGGTTTTCCCCTGCTGCAATTATCTCCAAGCCATACCTCGTTTTGAAGAGTAAAAACCAGAGGACAGCAGCAAGGATTACAGCAATGTAGGCGAGAGGATCATGGGTGAACAATATTTCACCAACATACGGTAAACTGGAAAGATACGGAATGTGGATGGGGTTAATGTAAACAGCTACCTCTCCAATATAGCTTCTACCAAAGAAACCTGTGATTCCGAGGCCGAGAAGAACGATCATCAGGCCTGTAATGGGTTGATTTGCCTTTAAAGTTATGGAAAAGAAAGCGTGAATAAAAGCCAGTGCCATACCTGCAAATCCCGCAAAAAGCACTCCGAGCCATGGATTGCCTGTGAGTATGCTCACCGCAAACCCCGTAAAGGCTCCGGTTATCATTATCCCCTCGATTCCAAGATTCAGTATTCCGCTTCTTTCGGTTAAAGTCTCACCAAGCGTGGCGTAGAGTAAAGGTGTCCCGGCCCTTATCGAGGATGCCAAGAGCGATGCTATGAATCCCGCGTCAACCATTTAGTCTCCCCTCCTGAGCGACTGTCCACCAATTATGAAAAGCACTATCAGAGCCTGAAAAACATAGACTATTGCTACCGGAACGGAATAAGTAGTTTGGAGGGCTGATCCACCAACGTAGAGGAATCCAAAGAGTGATGCGGAGAGTATGACCAACAACGGGTTTCCAGATGCAAGCAGCGCTACAGGAATTCCTGCATATCCGTATCCAGTGGAGATGGCTGGCCTCAATCTCAGCTGTATTCCGCTAACCTCAATCATCCCGGCAATTCCTGCAAGCATTCCTCCGAGAAGCATAGAATAAAAAATTATTTTCTGTCTGCTTATCCCTGCATAATCAGCAGCTCTTGGATTTGCACCTACAACTCTTACGGCAAAGCCGAAGTCTGTCCTTTTCAGAATGTGGTAGATTGCGATTGCAATAAGGATGGCAATCAAAAAGCCGAGGTGAAGGCGGGTGCCAAAAAACCTTGGGAGAGTTGCAGCATCTGGAAAGAGATCGGTATAGGGGAAGTTGTAGACCTCCTTACCCCTCATCGGCCCGTAAACCATATATTCTACCCAGTATATTGCCACGTAATTCAGAAGGAGCGTGGAAATAATCTCGTTAAGGTCGAACTTTGCCTTTAGAAATGCTGGAATTGCAGCCCATCCCATACCGAAGATTGCTCCAGCAGCCATCATTAATGGAATCACAAGAAACTCCGGGAGGTTGATATAGAGTGCAACAACACTCGCTGCAAAGGCACCCATGTAAAGCTGCCCTTCTGCGCCAATGTTCCATAACCCTGCTCTCAGGGGAATTGCAACAGCCAAGCCTGTGAGGATGAGCGGTGTTGTTTTCACACAAAGTTCAGCCAGACCAAATTTGGATGCAAAAGACCGAGAAAACATCACGATATAGGCTTCAAGGGGATTTATCCCCATAACAGCAAGCATCACCCCAACAACGGCAAGGGATGCGACTATCGAAATCACTGGCGCTAAGTAGTTCCACCTCATACTGCAACCTCCAGACCACCAGCCATTAAATAGCCAACTCTCTCGTAATCTGCTTCCTTTCTCTCCATAATTCCTCTTATCTCTCCCTCGAATATCACTGCAATCCTATCGCTTATCTGGAAAATTTCATCTAAATCTTCAGATATCAGAAGAACAGCGCAACCCTTGGCGGCACTTTCAACGAGTCTCCTTCTCACGTAGTCTATCCCGGCGACATCAAGTCCCCTTGTGGGTTGAGATGCTATTATTAATCTTGGACTTCTGGATAGTTCTCTTGCGAGGATCAAACGCTGAATGTTTCCACCAGAAAGTGTGCTTGCAGGAGAGTGGAGAGAAGGGGTTTTTACTGAGAATTCCTCTATCAGTTCCTTTGCCCTCTCCTCCATTTTTTCGTAATCCAGTACCAAACCCTTTCTATACTTTTTGAAGTCCTTTAGCATCAGATTTTCGAGAACGGAGAGGGAAGGGGCTAAACCAACACCGATTCTATCTTCCGGGACATAAGCTATTTCATTTCTCTTTTCCACTCCGAGTTTGGTTATATCCTTCCCGTCGAGCAGTATTTTTCCCCTTGCAGGAGTTCTGAGTCCTGCTATAGCCTCCTCAAGCTCCTTCTGACCATTGCCCGAAACCCCTGCGATTCCAAAAATTTCGCCCTCTCTAATGGAAAAACTCACACCCTTTACTGCAAAGCCACCTCTATCATCTTTAACCCATAAATCCTCAACTCTCAGCACTTCTCTACCAAACTCAACTTCTGGTTTGGCTACATCCATCACCACGTCCCTTCCCACCATCATTCTTGCAAGCTCACGTTCGCTCGTCTCAGCTGTGATGACCGTTCCCACGTTCTTTCCTTTTCTCAACACCGTTATTCTGTCCGTAACCTTCAAAGCCTCCTTGAGCTTGTGTGTGATGAATATAATCGTTAGACCGCTCTTCGTCATGGATTTGAGGGCATAAAAAAGGCTGTCAACTTCTTGAGGAGTGAGAACCGCAGTGGGCTCATCCAGAATGAGAAGCTTGACATCCCTGAAAAGAGCTTTCAGAATCTCAACCCTCTGCTCCTCACCAACGCTAAGGTTCATTACAACCTCATACAGAGCTATGTCAATCCCGTATTTCTCTGATAGCTTCTCAACCTTACTCTCTACCCATTTGTGGTTTATCAGTGGATCAGAGGGGGTTCGATAGCCAAGGATTACATTCTGGAGAACGTTCATTCTCGGCACGAGCATGAAATGCTGGTGAACCATACCTATACCTGCTGAAATCGCATCTCTGGGACTCTTGAATCTCACTTTTCTACCCTCAAAGATTATCTCTCCCTCATCAGGCTGGTAGATTCCGTAAAGAACATTCATTAAAGTGGTTTTTCCAGCTCCGTTCTCACCCAGAAGTCCGTGTATTTCTCCCTTTCTGACTTTGAGGTTAACGTGGTCGTTGGCAACAACATCTCCAAATCTCTTTACGATGTTTCTCATTTCAAGTATGGCTTCCAACCGCTACCACCCCATGTCGAGAGGCTATGGTGAGCCTTACCTCTGAACTTTTAAAGTCTTTCAGTCATACACATATCTGGTGTGGTATATGCTCTCCGTTGATTGGTATTATGAAAGAATGAAGCTTGTAAAGACCTTTGCAAAGGAAATCGAGGTTGAAGAGGTTGCAGTGTGCATACCTCTCGAATACAAGAGCGCATGTCTCATTTACGAACTTTCGAAATACACGAGCGTAATTCCAGTGCAGCTTGACAGGCACTCGACGAAAGAAGAAGCCGTAAAATGGCTTGAGGAGAGGGGTGTTAATGTTCTCAGAAAGAGAGACGCTCTAAATGCTGAATACTTCCTCGACTGTGCAGCTGTACTTTCGAGAATCGCAGCAAAATATGGTAGGAAGGAGTTGAAGGTTGTAGAGTTGACTAAAACAGGTGAACATTATCTGAAGACTTTGAAGATCAAAATAAAAGCAGTGTCTCTTGATTCTTCCACTCTAAAGGGTGTCGGAGAGAATACTTACGGCACTGCCTTCGGGCTACTCGATGCCCTTTTGAGGCTGAACGTATTTTTACCTGGAAAGAAAGTCAAGATAATTGGATTTGGACGAGTTGGAAAGGGGTGTGCCCGATTGCTTAAGTCTCTGGGCTGTAAAGTGAGTGTATGGGATAAATCTGAACAGAGGGTCATTGAGGCTATATATGAGGGCTTTGAAGTCTCAGATGAACTTGATTCGGACATTATCGTAACGTGCACCGGAAGCGCGGGATGCATAGGGGCGAAGGAGATTGCCAGAATACAGGATGGCAGCATACTAATCAATCTTGGAGCCGAGATGGAGATAGAACCTGCTGGAGAGATGGTTAAAGATTATGGCTGTGTGAAAAAGTATACTATTGGGCAGAAGAGCTATTATCTTGTCTCTGATGGCTACGCCGCAAATCTCGCAGTGGGTAGCGGAACACCGATTGAGGTGATGGACAGAACATTTTCAGCGGCAATTCTGGCTTTAAACTACCTGAAGCGTGAAGATTTCGAGGGAGTCAGACCCCTTCCCAGTGGCATCGAAAGTTCAATTATTTTAGAAACAAAATAGCAATTTTTTTAAAGATTTTGTGTTAATAAGAATAAAAGAGGTGGTTTTGATGATTGGTTCTCCAGAAGAGTATATTGAGCGACTTAGGGGATATAAAAGGGATATTTACGTGTTGGGGAAGAAGGTTGACAATTTTGTTGACCATCCGAATATCAGACCGACTGTTAACGCCTTTGCCTACACCTACGAACTGGCAAAAACAAGAGAGGAATTCTCTCCATACTCTGATCTTGTAGGAGAGAGGGTAAACAGGCTGAATTATGTAAACAAGAATCCTGAAGACCTTACTGCGAGATATGAGTATCAGAGAGAGCTCAGCAAGAGAATTGCAACCTGCAATTATCGCTGCACGGGTTGTGATGCCATAAATGCCATTTATCCGGCAACAAAGGCTCTGGACGAGAGAGAAGGAACAGATTACCATCAGAGATTTTTGAAATTGCTTAAAGAGATTCAGAAGAAGGACTACTCCTGCACGGCTGCACTGACAGATGTTAAGGGTGACAGAAGTAAAAGGCCGGCAGATCAGAGAGATATGTTTATCCATGTTGTCGAAAAGAGAGAGGATGGAATAGTCGTCAGTGGGGCTAAAATTTCTCAGAGTGGAGCTTTTGCTGCCGATGTCAACTTTGTCCTACCCACACAGACATTTAAGCAGGGTGAGGAAGAGTTTGCAATTGTCTTCGCAGTTACACCTGAGGATGAGGGTGTGAGATATGTGATTCAGAATACCGGTGTTCAGGCGAAGCAGAGAGAAGGTGGGGAATTTGAGCCGGGAAATGCAAAATATGGGGACAGAACAACATGCATGGTGGTTTTTGATAACGTCTTTGTACCGTGGGAGAGGGTGTTTGTTTTTGAGGACTTGAAGGCAACGAGAGATGTGCTTAACTACTTTGCAGCTTCACACAGGTGTGTTGGGGCTGCATGTAAGGCAGGTTTCATAGATTCTATGGCTGGAGCGGCAAGTCTGATGCTGAAGGCGAACGGGCTTGAGGGAGTGGCAGTTTTGCAGCAGAGAATTGCGGAGATGGTCGCAGTGAGTGAGGGAGCCTTTGGAATTGCTGTTGGAGCCGCAACTAAGGGTTATGAAGCCAAAGGTAGCTGGCAGCCAAACCCACTCATGGCGAATGCTGGAAAGGTCATAGGTGTCGAGGGATTCACAAAGTCTCTCGTTAATCTGATAGATATCTCAGGTGGGATAATTGGTACCTCGCCCTCTGAATTTGATATGGAGGGGGAGCTTGGGGATAAGCTGTTAAATTATCTTAAAGCAAGCGAAAAATTCACCGCAGAGCAGAGAATGAAGATTGCGAAGTTTATTGAATTCTGGGCAACATCGTCACACTTTGTCGGAGCTATTCACGGAGGAGGGTCTCCCTCTGCTGCACTGATCACTCTAAGGTTTATGATGGATGTTGAAGACAAGGAGAAGGCTGTTAAGGATTGCTTGGATATTTGATTTTTTATTTTAAAGAGTGGGCTCCTCTCCAATCGCCATCCTGCAGAGTTCGCTAACCATTATTGGTATCAATCCCTTTGCCCTGACCTTTTCTGCCAGAGTTGTGTGACACATTGGGCAGTTGAAAACCACGTGCGTTGCTCCCGAATTCGCCATATCATCGAGATTTTTCTTTTGAAGCTCCTCTGATTTCTCTGGCTCCTTTGAGAGGACAAAGGGAGCACCGCAGCATAATGCCCTTTCTCTGTCATACTCTCTATCCACCCTTTCGACCCCAATCAGTTCGAATATCTTGTCAAGAGTCTTATCCGTTTCAGGGATAAATCTGTTGGAACAGTTCCGCTGATATACCACCTTAAGCCCAAGTGGTTTCACTTCCATGTCCTTAAGCCGATTGTAGAGATAATCGAAGAGATGTACGAATTTAAAGGGTACTTTGATCCCATATGCCTCAGCGAAGGATTTATAGAAGGCGTAGCACTCGTCGTGATAGAGCACGATTTCATCTGCACCGAGCTTTTGCAAGTTCTTTATGGTTCTCTCAGCTCTATCCTTTACCACTGAAATCATGCCGTAATGGAGATAGAGCATGTTGCAGAAGACATGCCTCCCCCTTATCACTTCAAAACCTTCGAACAGTCCTCCTCTAATCAGTTCTTTCACTTCAGGAAATAGGCAGATGTGGACGAACTTTCCTCCTACTTTTTTCGGGATAAATTCTCCCTCGACATCATACCTCTGCAGAAGGGCTCTTCTGTTTTCGTCATCTATTTTCTTAACACCCAAGCTTTCTTGGAGTTCAGCCATCCGGTAGAAGGGATGATTTCCGAATTCACAGTATTCTTCGCAACCGTAGCATGTGTAACATTCCTCAAGAACCTTACTATACTCTCCCAGAGCAATTTTCACTCTCTCTTCCCTTGCAGACTCAAAATCGTAGTTCAGGTTTATACATTTTGTAAGACAGCTGTAGGTACTGCAATTTAGGCACAGATCAGGGTTAAATTTGAGTTCGCTCATCTGACTACCCCTCTTTTAGCTGCGTCAAGCATGCCAGTGGCTGAGGTGTAGATGAAACTCAGGGCGACTGGCTTTTCACTCAGCATCTGAAAGAGCTTCTCCACGTCCTCATCCGTCTTTCTAAGCCTTTCAACAAACTCTTCAACTCCTCCTGCTTCGCCCATTTCCTTTGCAATCTCCATCCACATCTCTATTTTTTCAAGAGACTTCAAGATTGGCCAGCTTCCCTCAACAACGCCAAAGTGGGTGAAGGCTACGCACTCTACATCAAGCTTCATGAGCCTTCTCAGAGTTTTCACAGCAGATTCTGGATCGAAAGGTGGTGGAGTCAGCGGGAAGACGATATCTTCAAAGCACATTCCCACTGCATCCGCTGGAAATAGCACTTTGGAATCGAGGAGATAGTAAACGAGCATGTGGGGTGCGTGACCGGGGGCATGGAATACCTTGAGTGTATCCTCGCCCAAATCAAACTCCTGCCCATCCTCCACTGCAATAACCCTGCTCTCATCTACGCTCTCAGGTTTTCCGTAGACTTCCGCCACCTCACCCAGAACTGTCTTTGAAGCCTGCCAGAGTTTCTCTGGATTAACCACATGCCTAACACCTTTCGGATGGACTATGATTTTGGCATCAAGGGTTTTTGCAAGCTTAGCCGCCCCTCCCCCGTGATCAATGTGTATGTGCGTCGGGCATATATACTCGACATTCCAGTCTTTGTCAATCTCCTTGAGGATTATATCCGCTCCTTTAGCCGTTCCGGGGTCTATTATTGCTGCTATATCGTGTTTTACAGCATATGATGAGATAACTCCTGGCTCTATGTATTTGAGGGTGTCAATAAGATATATTTGCGGTAAAACCTCTTCCATAAGCTGAGAGTAAATTAATAATTGAAAAAAGTTTCTAATCTCCTCGGAAGGTCCGGCACTTTCGACAGTTTTATTTTTCTCTAAGGCGGATTTGAGCTATGCTCCATGTCCAGATAAAAACTAAGCTTCCAGAGGACTGCACACTCGGAACACTGAAAGAGCTCATGAAAGATGCTGTGATGAGGGTGGAGGGGCTGACTAAGGTTGACTCCAGCGTAAAGGGGCTGGTGAGGGTTAAAGCCCAGAAGGTGGATAGTATAATTTCTAATCTTCCCTCCTACTGTGAAGGTGTAACTCTTTCCTCAAAGGAGGCGAAAGTGCTCATGAGGGAGCACACATGTCTTGTCTCAGTTCCAATACTCGAATCGGGATGCATAATTACGGGTGTTGAACTTGAAGAAAACAGCATCCTGTGGAGCATTACATGCGATGATGAGTCCTTTCTAACTTTACTTTCAAAACTTGAAGATGCAAAGGTTGAGTTCGACATTTTATACAAGGGGAAGCCCGACGACAGGAGTGAGATTACCTATAGAGAAGAAGAAATTCTAAAAATAGCCCTTGAGATGGGATATTTTGACTTTCCAAAGAAAGTAAAGCTCGAAGAGCTTGCAGCGATTGTTGGAATAGCCCCTTCAACACTTTCCGAAATTCTCAGGAGGGGACAGAAAAAGATACTTGAAAGATATTTTAAAGAAAAATAATAAATTATTTCTGCTCTCTCTCAGCCTGCTCTATAGTCTGCTCCACCAGCACGAGAGCTTCCGGATTCATCAGAGTTGATGTATCACCAATTCTCTCTCCCGTCAGCTTCGCTCTAACGAGTCTTCGCATTATCTTTCCGCTCCTCGTTTTCGGTAGGTCTGGGACGAAAAATATCTCATCTGGGCGCGCAATCTTTCCGATTTCCTTGGCAACGTGCTCTCTGAGCTCATTCTTCAGCTCTTCAGAAGGCTGATAGCCCCTTCTGAGGACGACAAAGGCCACTATCGCCTCTCCCTTCACCTCATGCGGCTTTCCAACCACTGCAGCTTCACTTACCGCAGGATGACTCACCAATGCAGACTCAACCTCACTGTTACCAATTCTATGACCAGCAACGTTGAGCACATCATCCAGTCTCCCCTGAATCCAGAAGTAGCCATCTTCATCTACCCTTGCAGCGTCCCCAGTTAAATATACATCCCTGAACTTCTCCCAGTAGGTCTTGAAGTATCTCTCCGGATTCTTCCACACACCTCTCAGCATTCCCGGCCATGGCTTCTTTATGACGAGGTAACCTCCGACGTTCCTGCCATAGAGCGAGTTACCGTCGTCGTCAAACACGTCAACATCAATCCCCGGGAAGGGCTTTGTGGCTGAACCGGGTTTAAGCGGTGTAACTGGCAGAGGGGTTATAATGAAGTGTCCAGTCTCTGTCTGCCACCATGTGTCCATGATGGGGCAGCGCTCATTGCCAATGTTCTTATAGTACCAGTACCACGCCTCAGGATTTATCGGTTCTCCAACACTGCCCAACAAGCGTAAACTGCTTAAGTCATACTTCTTAACCCACTCCTCACCGAGACGCATGAACATCCTTATAGCTGTTGGAGCTGTGTAAAAAACCGTCACTCCGTATCTCTCGATCATCTCCCACCATCTTCCTGCATCTGGAAAATCGGGGGCTCCACAGTATAGAACGGTTGTGGCTCCGAGAATGAGCGGTGCATAGACGATGTAGCTGTGTCCCGTAATCCAGCCTATGTCTGCTGTACACCAGTAAACGTCATCCTCTTTCAAGTCCATCACGAACTTGAGAGTGGCAGCAGTGCCAACTGCATAGCCACCATGGGCGTGAATAACACCCTTTGGCTTTCCTGTTGTGCCGGATGTATAGAGGATGAAGAGTGTGTCGTTGGCATCCATCACCTCCGTCTCACACTCCTTCGGTTGACCATTAACGACATCATCCCACCACACATCCCTGCCTTCCTGCATCGGCACGTTTAAGCCAATCCTCCTCACAACCACAACCTTCTCAACGCTTGACGCACCTTCCAGAGCCTTGTCGGCATCCTCCTTCAGGTGGACTATGCTCCCCCTTCTGTAAAAGCCATCAGCCGTAATCAGGAGCTTTGCCTCAGCATCGTTTATTCTATCCCTCAAAGCCATTGGGCTGAAGCCCGAAAAGACATCGGTATGAATAGCGCCTATCTTGGCGCAGGCAAGCATAGCTATCGGCAGTTCGGGCAACATCGGAAGGTAGATTGCAACTCTGTCCCCCTTCCTCACACCAAGCTCTTTCAGAGCGTTTGCAAACTTATTCACTTCTCTGTAAAGCTCTCCGTAGGTTATCTTTCTAACTTCCCCATTTTCGCCTTCCCAGATGTAGGCGATCTTGTTCTTTCTCAACTTCGCCTGCTTGTCAACCGCATCGTGCACGATATTGTATTTAGCCCCTACAAACCACTTCGCGTAGGGCGAGTCCCACTCCAGAACTTTCTTGGGCTCCTCAAACCACCCTATTCCGACTTCCTTTGCCATCTCACTCCAGAACCATTCTATGTCAGAGAGTGCCCTTTTCCTGAGTTCGTCCTCATCTTTTATGCCGTGTTTGTCCATAAACTGCTTTATGTTTGATTTTTCCACAAGCTCCTTAGGTGGGCGAAAAACTCTCTCCTCCCTGAGGAGGGACTCTAAGCCGGGCATGTTCATATCACCGGCATCTAAATAGTTCTCATAGGCATATAATAATTTTTGAGTTTTTCAACATCTTCTAAAACCAAAATTTTTTATCTACTTTGACCTCAACTATATGCACATGAATCCGTTCAAAGTCTTCACAGGATTCGTTATCCTGATGCTTGGAGTTTCATTGCTTTTTCTAAGCTCGATCCAGACCAATACGGAGTATGGGGGAGTAATAATAATCGGCCCGTTCCCGATTGTGTTCGCATCAAACCCAGATATCGCGACCTTTGTGATCCTCATAGCGATTATCTTCGTTCTTTTACCTTTGCTGTGGAGGTGGTAGTTTGATCGCAATTCTCGCTGCCGTCATAATAATCCTTGGGCTCTATCTTATCTTCACCGGACTGCGAGAGGAAATTGAAATTCGTGAGGCATTTAGAGAATATGAGGATTATGAGGCTGACAAGTTGGTTGAGGATCAAATCAAGAAGGAAAAAAGGGTAAAGGGTGGTGGGGTTATATTAATTGGTCCCATCCCTATCGTATTTGGTGACAGTAAATATGCAGTCATTTCGTTAATTCTTGCGATTGTTCTCATGCTCCTTTCCATTGCTTTACTCCTTCTCATGCAGGTATAGCGATATGCATGAATGAGCATATCATAAACTATTTATCCTTACAAATTGATTAGATTTGGTGATAGTGTGGTTGGAGGATATATGGGAAAGATTTTGAAAGTGAATTTAAGTGACGGTACCATAAAAGAAATATCACTTGACGAAGAACTCGCAAAAAAGTATCTTGGAGGGAAAGGATACGCTGTAAGGCTCTTTTACGATTATATCAGAGAGTATGAAAAACTTGGCATCGCTCCCGAAGACATTGACCCCTTCGGGGAATACAATGTCCTGATCTTCGCAACAGGTCCCGCAACTGGTGTTACGGGTTTTCCAGAGTCTGGGAGATACCACGTAATGACGCTCAGAAGTCCGCTTACTGGCGGGATAGGCTCGGCGAACAGCGGAGGTAGATTTGGGCCGTATATGAAATTTGCAGGTTATGATATGCTTATTTTCGAGGGTAGAAGTGAAGACCCAGTTTACCTTGAGATCGTTGATGGTAGTGCTGAGATTAAGTGTGCAAAAGACCTGTGGGGTAAGAACACCTTTGACACTACAAGGATACTCTCAGATAGAGTTGGTGGAGATTGTAGCGTAGCTTGCATCGGTCCTGCAGGCGAGAACCTCGTCCACTTTGCGTGCATAATCAACGAAGAGCACAGAGCTGCTGGAAGGACAGGTGTGGGGGCGGTGATGGGCTCAAAGAATTTAAAGGCGATTGTTGTTAAGGGCAAAGAAAGACCGGAAATAGCCAAGCCAGATGAATTCAAGGAGGCATCAAAAGCCGCGATGGATAAGGTGAAGCAGAATCCAGTAACTGGAGAGGGTTTGCCGAAATATGGGACTGCTGTACTTGTCAACGTGATAAACAATGCTGGGGCACTTCCCTACAAGAACTGGCAGGAAGCTTACCACGAAAAGGCGGATGATATTAGCGGTGAAACGATGGAAGCCAAATATCTCAGAAAGCGTGTTGCATGCTGGGGCTGCGCGATTGGATGTGGAAGGGCTACGGAAGTAAAGACTGGCCCCTTCAAGGTGCTGAACACGGAAGGGCCTGAATACGAGTCAATCTGGTCTCTTGGAAATGACACAGCGGTCATTAACCTCGAAGCCATCATCAAAGCGAACCACTTCTGCGACGAACTCGGTTTGGATACAATCACCATGGGGGCAACGATAGCCTGTGCAATGGAGCTTTACGAGAAGGGATACGTTAAGGATGAAGACTTACAGGGACTCGATCTGTCCTTTGGAAATGATGCAGCGATGGTTGAGGCAGTATGGAGAACAGCCTATAAATCTGGCTTCGGTAAATACTTAGCTCTCGGAAGCAAAAGATTGGCGGAAATATTCGGTGCTCCTGATTTATCAATGAGTGTCAAAGGACTGGAAATGCCTGCATACGACCCGAGAGGAATTAAAGGGATAGGTCTGAATTATGCTACTGCAAACAGAGGGGGTTGTCATGTTACAGGCTACACGGTCTCGCCGGAGATTATTGGACTGCCGGAGAAGGTTGATCCGCTCACATATGAAGGTAAGGCTGCATGGGTTAAAGCCTTCCAGGACTTCACGTGTGTGGTCAACTCAGCGGTAAACTGTCTGTTTACCACCTTTGCCTTGGGTGCTGACGACTATGCTGTGCTGCTCTCTAATGTTACGGGATGGGATTTGAACACTGAAGAGGTAATGAAGATTGGAGAGAGAATCTACAACCTCGAAAGGGTTATCATAAACAAGTATGGCTTTGATGCCAAGGATGACACTCTGCCAAAGAGATTGCTTCAAGAACCACTCAAAGAGGGGCCGGCTAAGGGGCAAGTTGTCGAACTTGACAAAATGAAGGAAGAGTACTACCAGCTAAGAGGATGGGTTGACGGAAGACCAACAGAAGAAAAGCTGAAGGAGCTGGAAATACCTTAAATTTTTACTGAATTTCTTCAATTATTTTGTTCATCTCCTCTGCTTTGCTTCTCAGAATTTCCAGTGCTTTCCTCATCACAACTCTTAGGGGTAAAGCCCCGGTGGCTTCAACCGTAAAAAGGAAGTTGTTGGTCTCATTGACCTTTATAGCATTCTGTTCGCAGACTTTGATACATTCCATGCAGAGGGAACAGTTCAGCACATCTTTAACTGCGATTTTGTCTCCCCCGGCTTCCAATACGTCTCTCGGACATGCCTCTATGCAATCCTTACACAGGGTGCAGTCCTCGGTAATCTCTATCTCAGGGATTATCTTATACGCACACACTGACACTGGTTGGAACTTTGCGTGCTCTCTCCCTGTCCCAAGCCTTGCAACTGCCTCCAACATCAGCTGTTGACCTTCAAAAAGTTCGAGGACAGGAATGTTGTCTATCGCAAAGACGATTTCTGGGTCATCACTTATGAAGTCCTCTGAATAGACGACCTTAGGACCCTCAACGTTCAGCCTGAAGGAAATCTGGCAGTTCGGGCAACCTTCACCACCACACACACACTCGTTCTGCATGTTGAATTTCTCGAGGTCTGTTTTTATCGGAAGCATTCCGAGGCGATGGGCTAAAATCTCGTCATACAGGTAGCTTGAGTTCACATAGAAGTCAACGTAGTCAACAGCGAGCGTTGGAACCTCAGCTTTCATCGCCCTCCTGAAGGAGTTGGCTAAGGCTGGTGAAACGTTTTTGAGAATAAATCTGATTTTAAAGTCACTTTCTTCCAGAATTTCAATTTTGGGCTTCATCAAACTCTCCTGCCCCTCTTTCCACCCGGAGGTCTCGTACCATCATGCGGGATTGGAGTAACATCCTCAATTCTACCAATCTTAAGTCCTGCCCTTGCAAGCGCTCTTATTGCTGCCTGAGCTCCCGGTCCTGGCGTTGTGTGTTTGTTTCCACCGGGCGCTCTAACCTTTATGTGGACACCTTCAATTCCCTTCTCTTTTGCAACTGCAGCAGCTCTAAGGGCAGCTTGCATTGCCGTGTATGGGTTTCCTTCATCCCTGTCGGCTTTCACAATCATACCACCGCTTATCCTCGTAATGGTCTCACTTCCAGTTATATCTGTTATCGTGATAATGGTGTTGTTGTAGGATGAAAAGATGTGAGCAATACCCCACTTACCCCCTTTTTTCTTCTCAGCCATCATACCACCTCAGTTTCAGTTTTTGCAAGAGGAGAATTCTTATATAGCGATATTTTACTCTCAAGGTCTCTCGTAACAATAAAGCTTGGAGACGTAACTCTCCTACCGTCAACTGCTACATGACCATGGGTTATGAACTGCCTCGCCTGGCGTATAGTCCTCGCAATTCCCTGTCTGTAAACCATAGTCTGAAGTCTTCTTTCAAGGAAGTCTTCTACGGAGAGATTGAGAATGTCGTCAAGAGTTGCGTTCTCAGGTAGAATCCCCATCTTGTAGAGTTTTCTGATAACTGTCTGCGCCTTTGCCTTTGCGATTTCACCCTCTTTTCCCGGAAGGTCTATCTCCGCCAAGAGGTCTCTTGCAACTCTTCTATACTTTCTCAAAATGTTCTGGAACCTCCAGAGCTCTCTCTTGTTCCTCAGCCCGTATTTTATAACGAGCTGCACTTCCTTTTCAAGCCTCGCCTTATCCCATGGATGTGTTGGGGTTGTGTATTTCTTTCTATGCCTCTTTGGATCGCCCATAAAATCACCTCTTCCTCCTTATAACCCCAACGGTTCTACCGAATCTTCCAGTGGACCTTGTCCTCTGTCCCCTAACTTTCTTTCCTTTAGCATGCCTGATTCCTCGATAGCACTTCATCTTGATCATTCTCTCAATATCGAGCATTCTCGCAAAATCAACATCTTTCGAGAATAGGTGTAGATCTTTCCCTGTATGTGGGTCTTTCCTTCTGTTGAGCAGCCATGATGGCAAAGACTCTATATTTTCCTCTATGAAGCTTTTAACCTTCTGTATCGTCTCGTCGTCAAGTTCTCCGAGTTTTGCCCTTCCGTCTACTCCCAGTTCGTTGACTATGCATCTCGCTGCCCTCAACCCAATTCCCTTTATCCCGGTTAGAGCGAACATTAAGCTCTTATTTCCGTCAAGGTCCGTATCGGCAATTCTCACGATATGCTTGAACGTCATAACATCACCGCTAAGAAAACGGACTCCTTTAAGGATATTTAAAGGTTATGTGCTGAACGGAATTGGAGGCAAAATTTCACATAAAATCCATAAAAATTCAAACGTTTTCTGGCTCGTTGAAATAGGGATCAAACGGGTTTAGGAAGAGTGCGGAACGTCTTATAAGCAGTTTTTCTTATGAACTCTGAAATTTATCTGACAATCTCTGGTCTTACGATCCACAGTATTCTCCACTTTCCATCTTCACTTTCTTCTCTCTCCAGGCATACCACTCCGCCAAACCTGAAGCTTATGGCATCAAGTTCCTGATTGTTGGCGATCAGATAATTTGCAAGTCTTGATAGATGGGGCAGATGTCCTACGAGCATGATGTCTTCTCTTATATCCTTAATTCTCTCGACCCACACATCTATTTCTGCCAGCGGCTCAAGACCATCTGCTTTCTCAAGCTCAACGTCGATGTGCTTTGCCAGTATCTCGGCAGTCTGTAAGGCTCTAAGCTTTCCGCTGTGGAAAATCTTTGTAACTTTAACTCCAACCTTTTTCAAAAACTTACCGACAGCTTCAACTTCTGATTTGCCCTCATCAGAAAGTGATCTCTCTGGATCCTCTTCCTTTGGTCTTGCCTTACCATGCTGGACAAGGTACAGTTTCATATTTATGAGTTTATGTTTAGTGCAGTTAAAGTTAATGCAAAATAGATATATATTAATAGTTATAACGCTCTGGCATGAAAAAGCTCGTGGTAGTACCCATGCTTCTACTCATAGTCTTTGTCATGGCTGCACACAGCTACCTCAACCTTCTTGCACCCTTCAGCGGGAGCTTATGGAAGCAGACTGGTGAGAAAGTAGTTCTCAATCCCTACGGGTATGTCGAGGTTTACTACGACGAGTATGGAGTTCCCCACATTGTCGCGGAGAATGAAAAGGCTATGGCCTTTGCCATCGGCTATATCCACGCCAAAGACAGACTCTTCCAGATGGACTTGTACAGAAGGCTGATGAGAGGAGAGCTGAGCGAGGTATTTGGAGAGGATTTTTTTGATTCCGATGAGTTCCACATCAAGATGGACTTTGCCGGGGCTGCTGAAGCTTCTTGGGAGTTGATAAAGGAAACAGAACTTGGCGAGATGCTTATGGCGTACAGTGAAGGTGTAAATTACTACATGGATCACAATGAACTGCCAGTTGAGTTCAAACTTGCAGGATACAGACCTGAAAAGTGGACACCACAGGATACGTTGATTATTGGGAAGGAGATGGCTTGGGGTTTAACTGGTAATTTTTGGGACTTGAAGAGGGCTTTAATAGTTGAAAAGCTTGGTGAAGGTGCGCTTGAGCTGTATCCGGACTATATGAACCATAGTTACCCGATAATCAGGACTGGAGTTGTGAACAAATCATTGTTGGACTGGCTCAAACCCTTTGAGGCTAAGGACGGGATAGGGTCGAACAACTGGGTAGTTTCGGGGAAGTTTACTGCTAACGGAAAGCCGATGCTGGCCAACGACCCTCACCTTCTTCTCATAGTCCCTCCAATATGGTATGAAATGCATCTTCAGGTTAAAGGGGAAAATGTAAGAGGTGTAACTCTCCCCGGAGTTCCGGTTGTGGTAATCGGGATGAATGACTATGTGGCGTGGGGATTCACAAATGTTGGGGCTGATGTGATAGATTTCTATTACTATCTCTGGAAAGATGGTAAATATTACTACAAGGGGCAGTGGCTTGAGCCGCAGAAGGAAATCAGAACAGTGAGGGTTAAGACTGATAGTGGATATGAGGAAAGAAAAGTCGTTGTTGAAAAAACCGTTCACGGACCTCTGATTGACAAGTATGGCTCGAAGGTTGCAGTGGCTTGGACTGGACTGACGGCAACGACTGAATCTATTGCCTTGTATAAGTATAATCACGCCCATAACATTACAGAGTTCATGGATGGGTTGAGATACTTCGATGTCCCGGCACAGAATGTTGTCTACGCCGACATCTACGGGAATGTCATGTATTACCCGGCCGGAAAATATCCCATAAGATTGATCAACGGAAAAGAGGTTCCCGGAAACATCATTTTCAACGGTTCTGCCGGGGAGGGAGAATGGAGGGGTTTCAAGCCCTATGGAATCTCAACGTGGGAGGGTTTCATCCCCTTCGAGGAAATTCCTCACCTCATAAACCCGGATTATGTTGCAACAGCCAACCAGAGGGTCGTTTTTGGATATCAACATTATTTGGGAGATTCAATGTACTTTGCTGATCCCTACAGAGGAATGAGGATTTACGAGATGCTGGATGCAGCTGTAAAGTCGAAGGTGAAGATCACCCCGGAATTCTTCATGAAGATGCAGAGGGATGTTTACTCGAAGCCTGCCGAATTCTTCATCCCCTACATTCTTCAGGCTGAAGGGAAAATGAGCAAGAAAGCCAGGGAGTATGTTGAAGAGCTGAAGGGCTGGGACCTTAGAATGGAGAGGGATTCAAGAGCTGCTTTGATCTTTTCGATATGGCTCGATAATTTCGTGAATGAAACCTTCAAGGATGAGTTCTACCATGCTGGGCTGGACAGAAGCTTCTATCCTCACCTTTACATTCTCCAGAATCTGCCTGCAGAAAGCAGGTGGTTTGATGATATCCAAACACCTGACAGGGAGACAAGGGAGGATATAGTGGCGAGGGCAATGGAAATGGCTGTGAAAGAGATTGAGGAGAAGGGATACAGGGTTTACGGGGACTACAACAGGCTGAACATAGAACATCCCTTTAGCAGAGTTGTGAAATTCTTCAATTATCCCTCTATGCCTATGAACGGATCAACCTACACGGTATTCAACTTCAGAAGGGCTGTGGATTGGGAAACTGGAGTTTCGCAAGTTGGTAGCAGCTGGAGGATGATTGTGAACTTTGACGAAAACTATTGCATAATACCCGGTGGCAATTCGGGGAACTACTTCTCGAAGCATTATTCTGACCAGCTTGAAATGTGGGCGAATGGCAGGTACAAGCCCCTCGATTTCGAGATTAGAGGGGAGAAGATCATTTTTGAGGTGAGCAGATGAGAGATGAAATCAAGCTTTTGGCAGGTTTTGTGATTGGTCTTGCAATCTCTTATTTCCACTGGGTAGGCCTGATAGTTGGGGGACTTGCCGTTGGTGCAGTAACAAGGAGTCTAAAGATTGCCCTGGTGTCAGGTTTCATCTTTGGCATCGTGGTATGGCTCGCCTTTGTTGCAATGCTATCGGCAAACGGGATGGTTGGCAAGTTTTTTGCAATGTCTCCTCTACAGTACATCAGTCTCGTGCTGACAGTAATTGCCACGACAATTTCAGCGTCTATCACAAACTTTTTTTCACGTTCCTTACAATACAAAACGTGAAAGGATTGCCACCATCACTGAGAAGCAGAAAAAGATATATTGCCTTCAGAATTATAGCAGAAAAGGAGGTTGACGAAAGGTCACTTTCGCGAGCACTGACGGACAGTATGATGTCTCTGTTTGGCGAGTGCTTTACGGCAGGGAGCGGAATAAGACTGGAGTACTTTGACGGGCAAAAAGGAATAATTAGATGTCACAGAGAAGCACTGGAAAAGGTGGTGGTGGCCTTTACGCTGATTGATAGAGTGGGTGAAGTAAGGGTAATCCCGCTGACAATCGGGGTCAGCGGAACGATAAAAAGGTGTAAAAGAAAGTATTTGGAGGTGTAGATATGCATTTACCCCAGATGGGATATGATAGAGCAATTACAGTCTTCAGTCCAGACGGTAGGCTGTTTCAGGTAGAGTATGCAAGAGAGGCTGTAAAGAGAGGAGCCACAGCAATTGGAATAAAATGCAGGGATGGGGTTATTCTTATTGCTGACAAGAGGGTTGGCAGTAAGCTTCTCGAAGCAGATACCATCGAAAAAATATACAAGATTGACGAACACATCTGCGCTGCAACTTCAGGGCTTGTGGCGGATGCGAGAGTCTTAATTGATAGGGCGAGGATAGAGGCTCAGATTAACCGCCTCACCTACGACGAGACTATAACGGTCAAGGAGCTGGCAAAGAGAATATGTGATTTCAAGCAGCAGTATACACAGTATGGTGGCGTAAGACCCTTTGGCGTCTCCCTTTTGATTGCAGGCGTTGATGAGGTTCCCAAGCTATACGAAACAGACCCAAGTGGTGCTCTTCTTGAATATAAGGCTACAGCAATTGGAATGGGTAGGAATACAGTTGTTGAGTACTTCGAAAAAGAATATAGTCCGGATATGGGCTTTGATGAAGCGTTGATTCTTGGCTTGGTGGCGATGGGTAAAGCGATAGAAAGTGAGATTTCGGCAGATAACCTCGAGGTTGGATACGTCAAGGTAGAGGACAGGCAGTTCAGAGATATGAGTGCTGAGGAACTCGCGCCATACGTGGATAAAGCGAATGAGAAAATAAGAGAGGAACTGAAAAAGTAAGCGGTATTATGGTATCTCTCGATAAAGCTGTAATCGCAAGACTTCGAAAAGGAGGAGAAGAATACGAGGTTCTTGTTGATCCCTACCTTGCAAGAGACCTTAAAGAAGGCAAGGATGTGAATTTTGAAGAATTGCTTGCTGCGGAGGAAATATTCAAAGACGCAAAGAAGGGAGAGAGAGCGTCCTCCGAGGAGCTTAGGAAGACGTTTGGCACAGACGACATCTACGACGTTGCGAAGAGAATAATACTGGAAGGTGAAGTGCAGGTAACAGCAGAGCAGAGAAAGGAGATGCTTGAAGCGAAGAGGAAGCAAATAATCACCTTTATAAGCAGAAATACCATTGATCCCAGGACTAATGCCCCCCATCCTCCCAGTAGAATTGAGAGGGCTTTGGAGGAGGCAAAGGTTCACATTGACATCTTTAAGCCAGTAGAAGCACAGATAAAGGAAATCGTGAAAGCACTGAAGCCAATACTTCCGCTTAAATTCGAAGAGACTGAAATCGCCATAAAGATACCACCTGAGTATACAGGAAAGGCAATTTCTGCACTTTACAACTTCGGAGGGATAACGAAGGAAGAGTGGCAAAGAGACGGAAGTTGGATATGCGTAATGCGAATTCCATCTGGGATGTATGGAGAACTTATGGATTTGCTTGGTAGGGTTGCCAAAGGAGAAGCTCTTACAAAAGTTTTGAGGAGGATTGGATAATGAGAAAGATTGTTCTTCCCGGAGACCTGCTCTCAACAAACCCAAGGGCAGCTGGCTATGGCACTTATGTTGAGAATGGGAAAGTTTACGCAAAGATAATCGGACTTTTTGATGAAACCGAAACTCACGTTAGGGTAATTCCCCTCAAGGGTAGATACTCTCCCTCACCTGGTGATGTTGTTGTGGGTATAGTAAGAGAAGTTGCGGCAAATGGATGGGTTGTTGACATCTACTCCCCATATCAGGCATTTCTGCCTTCCAGTGAAAATCCAGAGATGAAGCCAAACAAAAAGGCAAACGAGGTGCTTGATATTGGCGATGCCATCATTGCCAAGGTTCTCAACATTGACCCCAAAATGAAGGTCACGCTGACGATGAGGGATAGGATTTGCAGGGCAATAAGGTTTGGCAGAATTGTTGCCATAAATCCCGCAAGGGTTCCGAGGGTCATAGGGAAGAAGGGAAGTATGATAAAGCTGCTTAAAAGTGAGTTAGACGTTCAGATTATTGTCGGACAGAATGGCCTTATATGGGTCAACGGTGATCGGAGAAAAGTTTCTATTGCTGAAGAAGCTATTTATTTAATCGAAGAGGAAGCTCATACAGAAGGTTTAACGGATAGAGTTGCTGAATTTATTAAAAGGAGGAAGTTAGATGTCGGAATTCAATGAAAAACCCGAAAAGTTGATTGTTGATGGTTTGCGCCTTGACGGACGAAAATTCGACGAGCTTAGACCGATCAAGATCGAAGCTAACGTTCTGAAGAGGGCTGACGGATCATGCTACCTTGAAATGGGAAAAAACAAGGTGATAGCGGCAGTTTATGGGCCGAGGGAGGTGCATCCGAGACATCTCCAAGACCCAAGCAAGGCAGTGATTAGATACAGATACAACATGGCTCCTTTCAGCGTTGAGGAGAGGAAGAGGCCGGGACCAGATAGAAGGAGCATTGAGATATCTAAGGTGAGTAAGGAGGCTTTCGAGGCTGTTATAATGAAAGAACTTTTTCCGAGAAGTGCTATAGACATCTTTGTGGAAGTTCTGCAGGCTGATGCCGGAAGCAGAACTGCTTGCCTGAATGCTGCGAGCGTAGCTCTGGTGGATGCTGGCGTGCCGATGAAGGGTATAATAACTTCTGTTGCTGTAGGAAAAGCGGACGGACAGCTTGTCCTTGATCCTATGAAGGAGGAGGACAATTTTGGAGAGGCTGACATGCCCTTCGCCTTTCTGATAAGGAATGGCAAGATTGAGTCTATTGCTCTGCTTCAGATGGATGGCTGTATGACGAAGGATGAGATTAAGCAGGCTTTGGAACTTGCCAAAAAAGGAGCCTTAAAGATATATGAAATGCAGAAGGAGGCAATACTGAAAAGATATTTGGAGGCTGGCGAGGAGATGGATGAAATAGCAGAGGGGAGAGAAGATGCCTGAAGACATTCTTGTTGACATTAAGAGGGATTACGTTCTCTCAAAGCTCAGGGATGGGGAGAGGATTGATGGGAGAGGCTTTGACGAATTCAGGAATGTTGAGATCATACCAAATATCGTTGAAAAGGCAGAGGGTTCTGCACTTGTGAAGCTGGGAAACACGGAGGTTGTTGTCGGAGTGAAAATGCAACCGGGAGAGCCCTATCCAGACACGCCGGACAGGGGTGTTATAATAGTAAACGCAGAGCTTGTACCGCTTGCATCTCCAACCTTTGAACCCGGTCCACCTGATGAAGGCTCGATAGAGTTAGCAAGAGTTGTTGATAGGGGGATAAGAGAAAGTGAAGCTGTGGATTTGTCAAAACTTGTGATAGAAGAGGGTGAGAAGGTCTGGATAGTTTTCGTTGACATTCACGCTTTGGATGATGATGGTAACCTGCTTGATGCCTCAGCCTTAGCCGCGATTGCTGCACTGCTGAACACGAAGGTGCCGGCGGAAAGATTTGACTTGGGGGAAGATTATCTACTTCCAGTCAGAGATCTCCCTGTTTCGGTTACATCGCTGATTGTCAACAACAGATACCTTGTTGATCCGTGCAGAGAAGAAATGAGCGTTGGCGAGAACACACTTACAATTTCAACCGATCAGGATGATAACATTGTGGCGATGCAGAAAAGTGGTGGATATTTGCTGGATGAGAAGCTGTTTGATGATCTTCTTGATGTGAGCGTTAACTGTGCGAGAAAGCTAAGGGAAAAACTCAAGGAGATATAGCCTCATCTTTTTCCTCCACACTTTTTGCAAGAATATAAGCTCCGGCAAGGAAGGTGAGAATCCCTATTGCAGCGGAGAGTATCCTGTCCATCTCAAACTGCAGTTTCAAGTTCAGAAGAAGAGGGTAAAGAAGGAAGATAAGGAGAGAGAAGATGAAAGCTTGGAGATAAGAAATGTAGCACCTTTCACAGGGAACACCGTTGACCCTTGCCCCTCTTATTGACTCCCAGTTTCCATGAAGAATTTCTGCAGTTACGTAGAGCCACGTAACAATCAAAAGCGGTTCTACACTGCCAGCATATGATGAGAAGGCAGCATGAAGACTCTCCGCGACCCCTCTGAATCTAAGGGCGTAAAGCGTGTCAATAAACCCCTCAAAAATCTCGGAATCAGGCAAGATGGGAGAGAGGTTGAAGAATATCAGAAGGGAGTAAAAATAGAAGTTGAATGGTCTTCTGAAAAGAAGGCTGATTAACGGTATTACAAAAAGCAAGAGTTCAGCGGGGTATGGAATAAAGTATCTAAGCGGTGATGAAACAAAGCTGTTGTAGGTAAAGTATGCAGCAACTTCGGCAATTAGAAGGTTAACTAAGTATATCATCTCGCAACACCCACCATAACCTTCTCAACAGGTTTGCCAGCTTCTACCTCTATAACGTTAACACCAGCAGCCCTCAAACTACGCTCCGCACTCCCCTCCATTGCTTTAACCACTGTAGAAGCGAGTGTGTTGGGTTCAATCGTAGATTTAATGGTAATGACAGAAACTGGCAAGTTTGACCTGCCCATCGCTCGTAGAGCAGCTTTGGTGGGGTTGCTATACTCAGCTCTCGTAATGAAAATTGAAGCGGGTTTAACAGTTTCGATATACTTCTTGGCTTTATCGAGGGCAACTCCAAAATCCTCTCGCCTCTCAGCCACATCGAGCTTCATCAGGGTGGAGTATACCTTGTTGAACTGCCTTTTTCCTGATTCAGGATAAAGAACAATGCTGTGGCCAACAACATAGAGTCCTACCTTATGTCCCCTCATCGCGAAAAAATATGAGAGGGAGGCTGCGATTTCAATTGCAGTCTCAAAGCAGTTTCGTTTAATATCACCATGCAACATGTAAGGATTTGCGTCGAGAAATATCCAGACGGCTTTCTTTCCCTCCCTCTCAAACTCATTCACCATCAATTCTCCAAGTTTTGCTGTAGCTTTCCAGTTTATGAATTTCACCGGGTCACCGTGACTATACTTGCGAATCTCTCTAAAATCTGTTCCCGGAACACCTACCTTTGAAACGTCAATCTCAGGAATTGGCTTTCTCGCCACACCCCTTTTCGCCGCAACCCTTCTTATCCTGTAAATCCTGCTCTTGACCTCTACCTCTTTCCCCAAATTCAATGTTCTTCTGGTTCTTCTCGTTGCGAAGACGTTCTCTGACTCAATCAAAAACTTTCCTAAGCTGTAATTCCCCCTCTTCATCGGAACGCAGACGTATTTGATCTCTACGCTACCAATTCCTGCCACGAACGTGGCTTTTGCGTTTGATCCTTCAATGAGTTCAAAAGAATTGGGTAAAACGTGCATGGCCTTTATTATCCCAAATCCGGTGACTTTAAGCTTTATAGACGCCGATAGTGGCTCTCCAACCCGCTCTCCACCTTCGAGATTTACAGAGATTACGCTTGTTCTGAAGGGAATGTTCGGAAATGCCAGAATGAGGAGTGGTAGAATGGCAATCCAGAGCAACTTGACGGATGTAAACAAAACTGAAAGAGTAAGGAGGAAGATAGAGGTAATTACAAGGGCTCTGCTAACCCTTCTAAGCTTCATATTTGGGTACCCTCACTCTCTCGAGAATATCCTTTACAACTTCTTCTGCTCTTAAACCCTCTACAGCATACTCGAACTTGAGAATTATTCTGTGACTCAACGCTTCAACGGCAACCCTTTTAACATCATCGGGAATAACGTAGTCTCTACCGTCTATAACAGCCAAAGCTCTGCTCAGTTTGAGTAAAGCCAATCCACCGCGTGGACTTGAACCAAGCTCAACAAGCTCGTGTCTCCTCGTCTCCCTTACAAGCTCTGAGATGTACTCCAGAATTTTTCTGTCAACATAAACGTCTTCAACAGCTCTCTGCATTTTCTCAAAGGTAGAAAGAGAGATGACTGGGTCAATGTCTTCAGTCGGATCGTCCTTCTTCCAGTTCATCCTCCTTTTAAGTATTTCCATCTCCTCTTCAATTGTCTCGGGGTATCCGGGGCTAATTCTAAGCATAAACCTGTCCATCTGAGCTTCAGGGAGAGGATACGTCCCCTCCTGCTCAATTGGGTTCTGTGTGGCTATCACGAAGAAGGGAAGTTTGAGCCTGTATGTTTCACCCTCGACCGTAACCTGCTTTTCTTCCATTGCCTCAAGCAGCGCTGCCTGAGTTTTTGGAGGACTTCTGTTTATCTCATCAGCAAGAAGAACATTGGTGAATAAGGGCCCTTTAACGAATTCAAAACCGTTACCTCGCCAGATTTTTACTCCGATTATGTCTGATGGAAGCAAATCGGGAGTGAACTGCACTCTTCTGTAATCTGCACCAATAACCCTCGCAAAAATCTTTGCAAGGAGAGTTTTTCCCAATCCCGGATAATCCTCAAAAAGAATGTTTCCATTTGTCAGAGCCGCGGCGAGCATTTTCTCAACCAGCTCTTTGCTTCCAACATAAACGTCACATACAGCATTGATTATTCTGACGCAGATGTCGGAGATTTCTTTCATATTCCCAGTAGCTCTCCCGAATTATATTTATGTTTTGGGTCTAAACAGTGATAGATCGGTTGAGGATATGTGCAGTGTCGCTTTTGGAGAATGGTCTGAATATCACTCACAAGTGCACAAGATACCAAAATATCATCCCATCAAGGCAAGGATGCCGGGATTTGATATCAAACCAACTGCAACACCAGCGGCAAGTCCTCTTTTAAGGTCAATGCGATAAGCGAGCTTCACGAGGAGGGAGGCATATGGTGCTACCATTGCGAAAGACAGGATGTATAGGCATTATGGCGTTGCTGGATGCTGCGTTTGCAGCGGTATCGAGCAGAAGCCCGCCGAGCGTGAGTATGAATGTCACGAAAACGAACTTAGCCCCAAGTTTGAGCCTCATCACCTTCAGAACAGCGGCGAGGATTGCAGAGTTCACTGCCAGATTGATTGTGAAAAGTAGTATGAGCATCTGAGATTCCGTCATCCAGGGCGATTCTCCTGGAGGTATAGGGTCTGCTCCGACGATTTGCATGGCAATTATGCCCATTGTCGCAGCAGTTTTAACACACAACCTCGACATTCAGATCACCCTCAAAATAACAGGATTCGAACGTAGAACTATCTCCTCCCTTAAATCTCCGTAGGCTGAGACTTTAACGATTGCTGTTACCTCGTAAACTCCTGATTCCTCGATTCTGCAGCTCATATTCGCTGAGAGTTCAGATTCAGGTTCTACAGTTCTCTTCGAAAGAACAGATAGCTGCAGTTCTGGCAGTTTGCATACGAGCCCGCTCTCATTCCTAACCTCGATTCTGAAGGGATGTAAGTGTCCAAAGTGGATCGTGATAGCATTGTCCCCCTCATTGATGAGCTTGGGTTTGAAGCTGACAATACCACGTCTCACAATATCATCTATCTCAAGTTCAAGCTTAAGGTTCTCGACGATCAGTTTCGTGTCTTCGCTGAAAGACAGCTCAGCATTCCACCTATTAAAAATCGTAGTCCTCTTGCTCAGGTCGTTAGCCTCAATTATCACCTCGAACGGATACTCGAATATCTTGAGGATGTAGCGATTTTTGAACTCTGCTATCCCGCTTTCGTTCGTTTTTGCTTTGAATCTGTAGAGCGGATTTGCATCGCTCTGCACGATCACCGTTGCATTCTCAATTGCCTTTCCATCAAAATCCAGAATTTTAACGAAGAAAACTGGCTCAACAAAATCGGTGTTAATGACATCTTTCCAGAGAACAAACCTCTTTGAGTTCACGCTGATCACGTAAACACCCTCTGATTTCAGCATCTTAATCGGAATTATGAATCCATCCTTGAGAGCGTAGCATCCATGAACTTCTTTATCTGCCACTTCAACGCTTACATTTGCATCCGTCATGTTCAAAACTTCGATTACTTCACCAACATACTTCAGAACTTTGAGTGGATGTGCGTAACCAACCTCCTCCCTCACTTCCCTCACGCTTAGCCAGTTGTTTATCTTTGCTTCGTAACATTTCTGCGAATCACAGAAGTGGATCAACGCTTTGCCAATGCTCCCATTTTCAATGTAGAGCTCCATTCCGGCAAGCACGGCTGAAGTGTTCTCGACTTCCGTTGCATTCAGCAACTCACTCCACACATCCTCCAGTTCGACTACTCTGAGAGGTTCTGGATGTGTCGCCGTTAACAGTGCCAAAGCTACAAGAGTGATGAGCAGTAGGATTGTGTAAAACGCTCTCATTTTCTGCCCATCCTGTTTGAATCTTTTCAAATTTTTCTTTTTGTTCGATTTAATAGAAAGATTGAATTTTTTAATCCGACCATCTTACCCTTACGTTCTTCGGTTCTATATAGCGGGGGTTTTGAAAATGCTAAAGGCTGGTAGACCTACAGGACTGATTTCGAGCCTAAACAGTCGAAAGCATCTCAGGTAAGTGAGAGGAAATATCAAATACCAGAGTGCGGTAGTTCAACCGTGAACCTTGCTGAACTTTACAAAGAAATGGGCAGACATTCGTGGAAGATACTTGATGCTATCTTCAAGAACCTCTGGGATTATGAATATGTTCCAATCCAGCTCATAGCCTCGCAGGCCAGAATTGGGGAAGAGAAGGCGAGAAATATTCTGAGATATCTGTCCGATCTGCGTATTGTTCAGAATAAACAGACCGAATATGAAGGCTCTACCTTCACGTTCTTCGGTCTGAGCCTTTACTCTCTTCACAGACTCGTAAGAAAAGGACATGTTGAGGCAATAGGAAAGATAATGGGTGAGGGGAAAGAAAGTGCAGTTTTCAACTGCTATTCTGGGAAATATGGCGAGTGTGTTGTGAAATTTCACAAGGTCGGACATACAAGCTTCAAAAAGGTTAAGGAGAAAAGAGATTATGGTGACCTCCATTTTTCGGTTCTTGCCATAAGGTCTGCCAGAAATGAATACAGAGCTCTCAAAAAGCTTCAAGGACTGGCAGTGCCGAAGGTTTATGCTTGGGAAGGAAATGCTGTCCTCATGGAGCTGATCGAGGCCAGAGAACTCTATAGGGTTAGGGTAGAGAACCCCGAAGACGTTCTGGACATGATCATCGAGGAGGTTGCGAAGTTCTACCGCAGGGGTATTGTGCATGGAGACCTGAGTCAATACAACGTCCTTGCCAGTTCAGAGGGAATTTGGATAATAGACTTTCCCCAGAGCGTTGAGGTCGGGGAGGAGGGCTGGAAGGAGATGCTTGAGAGGGACGTCAGAAATATCCTGACATACTTTAACCGGACTTATCGCATGGAAAAGGATATTAATTCTGTATTAGATAGGATTATGCAAGAATGAGTGTGGTATTTGGGGTAGATATCGTAGGTGGCTCGGTTCACGGGAAGATAAAGCCGAGATACGCTGTTGTAGTTTTGGAAGACGGCGATGAATTTGAAAAGATAGTTTCAAGGAGCAAGCTTTTCAGAATGGTTAAAGAGGAAAAACCTGAAATCATAGCTGTTGACAACATTTATGAGGTTTTCAAAAGTAAAGAGGAGCTCGTCTTCTTCTTAAAGAACGCTCCCGCGAAGACCAAGCTGGTGCAGGTCACAAGCAAAGGCTCTTCTCTGCCAAGCCTGTCCAAGAGGTTTGGGCTTAAGATCAACATAAGAAATCCAATTGATGAGGCGAGGGCGTGTGCGTATCTTGCCAGCTTTGGAATTGGCAGCGAAATTTCAGTGTTTACGGATAAAACAAAAATCACGGTTTCGAGGAACAGAAGCTTGGGAAAAGGGGGCTGGAGGCAGAAAAAGTATGGCAGGAAGATTCATGCCTCTGTCAGGATGATTTACAGAGAAATCAGAAACAAGCTGGCAGAGATGGGTTTTGAGTTTGTGGAGGACGTTAAAAGTGGTTATGGTGGCATATCCAGGGGAATCCTACTCGTCAACGCACCGAGGGAGAAAGTGCCGATCAACTCCTTCAAAACGAGGGATGTTCAGGTGAAGGTGGAGGCTGTCGAGAAAGAGAAGATAGAGTTCATACCACTGATAAAAACCCTTCGATACACCATTGTTGGTATAGACCCTGGGGCAACTACAGCAGTTGCAGCGGTGGATTTGAGGGGGAATCTGGTTGATGTTAAGAGCAAAAAGGGCTGGAGCAGTGGAGAGGTAGTTGAGTATATATCCTCTCTTGGAAAGCCTGTTGTGGTGGCAACAGACAAAAGTCATCCTCCTGAGCTTGTCTCGAAAATAAGGGCGTCATTTAACGCTGTGCTTTACACACCAAAGGAAGATTTGAGTGTAGATAAAAAGAAGGGGCTGACGGCAAAATACCGCCTGCTCAACGACCACGAGAGGGATGCGCTTGCTGCTGCAATTGACGCCTATAACAGCTATAAGAACAAGCTCAGTAACATAGAAAAGAGGTTACCGGCTGGGATGGACTCAGACAGAGTTAAGGCTGAAATAATAAAAGGCACACCACTCAGAGACGTGTTTGCCAGCCATTTTAAGGAAGAAAAGACAGTCAAAAAAGTTCAGAGCAACGGTGTAAGCAGAGAGGAGATTTTGAAAAGGGACAGGTTGATTGAGGAGCTTAAGGAGGAGAACAGAATCCTATCGAAAAGGATTTCAGAGCTCAAAGATGAGATAGAGAAATTGAGGATGCGCCTGAGTATGATTTCACGAGAGGAGCACGAGAAGATCAGGAGGGATAATTACATCAGAAATCTTGAAAACGAGATTCGCGAACTGAAGAAGAGGCTGAAGGAGAAAGAGAATGAGATTGCCATGCTTAAGGAGAAGATCGAACTCCTGAGGAGAATGAAAATGCTTGAATTTCAGGGTTGGAAGGAGGTGAAGGTTCTCAGGAAGTTCACAAAGGATGAGGTTGAGAGAGCTGAAAAAGAGCTTGGAATCTCAGAGGGTGATGTTGTCTGCATCCTCGATTCGAGTGGCGGTAGTGCTGCAATCGCGGAGATGCTATGCAAGAAGGGAATTAAGGCGGTGATATGCAGCAGTGAAATGTCTCATCTTGCTGCCGAAACCTTCGATTCCTACAGCATTCCGAGAATTTCCGTTGATGAGGTTGAGATGCTGGTAGGAGAAGACATTGCCGTTGTCAACACAGGGAAGTTTGAGGAGGTTTATGAAAGAAAAATGGAGGAGATAAAAAGGAAAAAAGTTGAAAACCTCGAAAAGCTTGTTGAGGATTACAAGAGGAGAAGGGTGATGTGAAAATGCGGCTTCTTTTCTCCTCAATGTTCCTTTACGAGTACTCTACGGACATGATTGCCAAAGCCATTGACCTTGCAGAGTATGACGGAGTCGAGTTCTGGCCAGAAACTCCACATTTCTGGGTGGATAGAGATATGGAGAAACTGGAATGTTTTTTAGACTATGAAATGGCAGTACACTCTCCTGTTCTTGATTTAAATCCCGTTTCTGTGAACAATGATGTGTGCGACCTCACTCTGCGGGAAAGTCTGTATGCGGTCTCGCTGGCAGCAAAAATGAAAGCCTGGCCAGTTACAGTGCATGCGGGGAAGAGAAGTGCGGCAAGGGAACCGGTGTGGGCTGACTATCTATCTCTGAACAGGTATCTGAGGATTCTAAGCAGATATGCGAGAATAAAGGGGGTTGATGTGGGCTTGGAGAATTCAGAGAACAGGATAAACAACCTGTGCAGGAAGGCAGATGAGGTTAAAAAGTTTGTTGATGCCAATAATATCAAATTTACACTTGACATCAAGCACGCACTGCTTAACGGAGGAGTTAACGAGTTTATCGAACCTCTCTTCGACAAGATTTGCAATATTCACGTCAGCTTCTATGATGAGAAGGGAAGACATGTGCAGCCGAGTAGGGGAGAAACTGTGAAGGAGGCTTTGGAGAAAATAGCTGATCTGGGATATAGTGGGACAGTTACAGTTGAGCTTGATGATCTCGGCATTGGAAACATGGATTTTATGAAGAAGGTTGAGATTCTTAGGAAGGAAGGACATTTTGTTGAGAAGTTTTTTGGTTGAGGTTATTTACTTGTTGCAGTTATATAAACACCGGTAATAGTTATTATACCACCTATGACTGTGAAAATGTCTGGAACCTCATTCAGTGCATAGAAAGCAAATATTGCCGTAAATAAAGGGACGAGATAAACGTAAACAGCCACACTCGTCGAGTCAGAGTCTGAGAGGGCGTAGTACCATACAACGTATGCAAAAACTGAACATAAAATGGAAAGATAGAGCAGTGCTATCGCAGTCTCAAAACTGACAGAAATTGGGTTTGCAACTCCACTCCACATAGCGAATGGGATCAGGAATACTGTTCCCAAGGAAAAGGCATATGCTGTCAGAGTTTCGTGATCGTATTTCAAAAGCATTTTTGAGCCAAGCAGCGTATAAACCGCCCACAGAAAGCCATCTATTATCATCAAGACATCTCCGAAAAATGTTTCTGATGTGAAAAAGTCCATCTTGCCCTTAGAGACTATTAAAATAACACCTGCAAAGGAAATGAGCACACCAAAAATCTTTCTTGCATTTGCTTCTCCTCTCACAAACCCCCATATTGCAACAAAAACTGCAGAAGTGTTGATTAGGATTGCAGCATTTGTGGCTGTGGTATATTCAAGAGCCAAAAACTGGAAAGCATAGAGCAGAGACACCCCGGACATGGCAAGAACTGAAATGTACAACCAGTCTTTCGGGTTTATTCCACCAAAACCTTTCCTCCAAATGACCCATGCAAGCAAAAGGGGTGATGCTATCAGGAACCTGTAAAAGGCGAGATTGTATGGATCGAGTTCTCTCAAACCAACTTTAATGAAAATAAAGGACCCTGCCCATATGAACATCGTTAGGGCGAGGAGTAGATGTGTTTTAGAATTCATTTAGCCTCAAGAAGTATTCGTGAATTCTTGTGTCATCCGTCAACTCAGGGTGGAAAGCCAAACCCAGTATGTTATTCTCCTGAGCAGCAACCACATACTCCTCAAACCTTGCCAGAACCTCCACGTTTTTACCAACTTCCACAATAGCTGGCGCTCTTATGAACACTGCATCGAACCTACCGATGTGCTTTACATCAAGCTCAACCTGAAAGCTTTCCCTCTGCCTGCCAAAGGCATTTCTCTTAACTCTGACGTTCAGCAGTCCGAGAAGTCTGGTGTCGGTCTTGATTACCTGTTCGTCTCCATACTTTGAAAGCAGGATAAGTCCAGCGCACGTTCCCATCACTGGCTTTCCACTCTCGGCAAGCTCGATAATCTCATCTGCTATACCATCAGAAAAAATGAGCTTGCTGATGGTCGTGCTTTCTCCGCCTGGGATAATCACAGCGTCGCTCTCTGAAACAACTCCTGCCCTGCGGGTAGCAACAACTTCTCCGTCAATTCCTAATTTTTTGAGGGTTTTTTTTACTGCAATTACGTGTTCCTCTACATCTCCCTGAACTCCAATGACAGCTACTCTCATACACCTCTCGTCTGCAGTCTCTCCTCTTCGCTGAGCTTGAACACATCCAATCCTTTCATTGCTTCTCCCAACCCTTTGGAAACCTCTGCCACAACTTCTGGTTCATCGTAGTGCTGCACCGCCTCAACTATGGCTCTGGCATACTCAGGTGGGTTGGAAGATTTGAAGATACCTGAACCTACAAACACTCCGTCCGCTCCAAGCTGCATCATCAGGGCAGCATCCGCTGGAGTGGCAACTCCACCAGCAGCAAAGTTTACAACTGGCAGTCTTCCGATCTCTCTTATCTCCAGAAGTACTTTGTAGATGCCATCAATGATCTCACCGAGCGTATACTCTTCAAACACCACATCGTTCCTACCAACCTCGCCAAGCCCCATGTCTCCCTTTACAGCTGATGTAAGCTCTGCATACCTTGAGGCATACTTCTCGGCCACGTCGTATATCCTCTCCTCTGGCAACCTCCTAAGCTCGTCAATAGCCCTGTTGATTAACCTCATGTGTTTTACAGCTTCAACAACGTTGCCAGTCCCTGCTTCGCCTTTTGTCCTTATCATCGCCGCTCCTTCCCATATTCTCCTCACTGCCTCTCCAAGACTTCTTGCCCCGCATACGAAGGGGACAACAAACTTCCTCTTGTCAATGTGGAAAAAGACGTCTGCTGGAGTTAGCACCTCGCTCTCGTCAATCATGTCAACTCCAAGAGCCTCAAGTGCCCTTGCCTCTGCGATGTGTCCTATTCTGCATTTGGCCATAACTGGAATTGTGACTGCATCAATGATCTCCTGAATCTTCTTGGGGTCTGCCATTCTTGCCACTCCCCCAGCGGACCTGATATCTGCTGGTACCTTGTGCAACGCCATGACAGCCACAGCTCCAGCTTCTTCAGCTATGGCAGCCTGTTCAGCGTTGGTTACATCCATTATTACTCCACCTTTCTGCATCTTGGCAAATCCCCTTTTTATGAGCTCCGTGCCAAATTTAAGCTCCTCAAGATTTACTTTCATCGTTTTAGCTTCGCAATGGCTGAATATAAAGTTTGGGCTAAGGTAGGACAGCCGAACATGTGTAATAATAATGGTGAAAATTGACAATTAGATTTTAAAAATCATTAAAATCTTTTTGGGTATAACCCTATTGCTGTTGGAGACAAAGAATAGAAAAGCTTGATGATATCCTCTCGACCATCCAGAAGCTTTATTTTCTGACGAGCTAATGCATTAGAGATGAATCTCACCCTTGATGCCTTCTTTCCACTCTTTGATTCGGAGCAAAATGAGGATTTTTGGAGAATTGAAGAAATTCGAAAATACCATGATTTGCTCTTGACCGAACTTGAGCGTCTTTACAGAATTGCGGAACTTGCAAGACAGAAGGGCCTCGATCCAGAGCTTAGGGTAGAAATTCCAGTAGCGAAGAACATGGCTGAGAGAGTTGAAAAGCTGATGGGCGTTAATGGGCTGGCTGAAAGGATTATAGAGTTAGAGGAGAGAGGAGTTAGTAGAGAGATAATCTGTTTTAAGGTTGCGGAGGAAATTCTCGATGGTAAATTTGGAGAAATGGGTGTGGAAGAGGCGATAGATAAGGCTGTAAGAACTGCTGTAGCGATAATGACTGAAGGTGTAGTTGCGGCGCCGATTGAGGGGATTGCGAGAATAAAAATTGATAAGGACGATTTTCTGAGGGTTTATTATGCAGGGCCGATCAGGAGTGCTGGTGGCACTGCGCAGGTAATCTCGGTTCTTGTTGCAGATTACGTTAGAAGGAAGGCCGGGATTGGGAGATATGTTCCCACCGAGCAGGAAATTCTGAGATACTGCGAGGAGATTCCACTTTACAAGAAGGTGGCAAATCTGCAGTATCTTCCGAGCGATGAAGAGATCAGGTTAATAGTTTCTAACTGCCCCGTCTGCATTGACGGAGAGCCTACAGAGGATGCGGAAGTTGCAGGACACAGGAATTTGCCGAGGGTTGAGACGAACAGAGTGAGGGGTGGAATGGCTCTCGTTATAGCAGAGGGAATCGCTCTGAAGGCGCCTAAGCTCAAAAAAATGGTTGACGAGGTTGGTATCGAAGGATGGGGATGGCTTGATAAGCTGATAAAGGGAGGCAGCGGTGGGGATGAAAGGGACGACAAAGTTGAGATTAAACCGAAGGATAAGTATCTGTCAGATATTGTTGCAGGGAGACCGGTTTTCAGCCATCCATCACGAAAGGGTGGGTTCAGGCTAAGATACGGCAGGGCAAGGAATTCCGGCTTTGCAACCGTTGGTATAAGCCCAGCAACAATGGCTCTACTCGATTTCATTGCAGTAGGCACTCAGCTGAAGGTTGAGAGGCCAGGTAAGGCGGGAGGAGTTGTGCCAGTATCAAGCATTGAAGGACCGACTGTAAGGTTGAAAAATGGAGATGTTGTAAGGATTAGGACTGCAGGTGAGGCAAGAGCTCTGAAAGGTGAGGTTGAAAAAATACTTGACCTCGGGGAGATACTGATAAACTTCGGAGACTTCTTGGAGAACAACCACCCCTTAATTCCTGCTTCCTACTCCTACGAGTGGTGGATTCAGGAGGTAGAAAAGGCTGGAAAGGCTATAAGAGGGGATTACAGGAGGATCAGTGAGGAGGAAGCTCTAAAACTATGTGATGAGAATCATATCCCACTGCATCCCGATTACACCTATCTGTGGCATGATATAACTGTTGAAGAATATTGCTACCTCAGAAATTTTATTTCAGATAACGGTAAAATCGAGGCAAAACACGGAATAAGCTCTTTAATGCTACCCTTTGATTCCAGAGCGAAGGATGTTCTTGAAAAACTCTTGGTGGAACATAAGGTCAGAGAGAATTACATAGTAATCGAAACTTGGAAAGTACTCATAAGGTGTCTCGGACTCGATGAGCGTCTTGAGAAAATAACAGAAGTTTCTGGAAATGATGTCCTCGAAATTGTTAATGCTGTCTCAGGCATTAAGGTGAGGGCTAAGGCTCCATCGAGGATAGGAGCAAGAATGGGAAGGCCTGAGAAGGCAAAGGAAAGGAAGATGAGCCCCCCGCCCCACATTCTGTTTCCTGTGGGGATTGCTGGGGGTAAAACAAGAGATTTGAAGAATGCGATCAATTATACAAAGGACTACAACTCCGCAAAGGGAGAGGTTGAGGTAGAGGTGGCGTTAAGAAGGTGCAAAGAGTGCGGGAAGGAAACTTTTTGGCTTAAGTGCGATTGTGGAGGAATAACAGAGCAGATATACTACTGCCCTTCATGTAGAATAAAGAATGGGAGTGAGAGGTGCGTTAAATGTGGGAGAGAAACTAAGGGCTATTTCAAGAGAAAGATAAATATTAGAGAGATTTATGAAGCTGCGATAAGGAATTTAAAGGAACATGACTCCTTTAATACGATCAAGGGCGTTTTAGGAATGTCGTCGAAACTCAAAATGCCTGAGAGGCTTGAGAAAGGGATATTGAGGGCCAAACACGATGTCTACGTGTTTAAAGATGGAACTGCAAGGTTTGATGCCACTGACCTACCCATAACTCACTTCAGACCGAGAGAAATAGGCGTTAGTGTTAAAAAGTTGAGAGAGCTTGGGTATGAGAGAGATTATAGGGGGATGGAGCTTAAAAGTGAAGATCAAATTGTTGAACTGAAGCCACAGGACGTTATACTACCAAAAAATGGTGCTGAGTATCTTCTCAGGGTTTCAAAATTTATAGATGAACTCCTTGTGAAATTTTATGGCCTTGAGCCCTTTTACAATGCTGAAGACATCGAGGATCTGATAGGACATCTTGTCATAGGATTGGCTCCCCACACCTCTGCTGGGGTTCTTGGGAGGATTATAGGATTCTCAGATGTTCTTGCGGGTTACGCACATCCGTATTTCCATGCAGCAAAGAGGAGGAACTGTGACGGAGATGAAGATTGCTTTATGCTACTTCTCGATGGTCTACTGAACTTCTCCAGAAAGTTCCTTCCCGATAAAAGAGGAGGGCAGATGGACGCTCCACTCGTTTTGACAGCAATAGTTGACCCGAGAGAAGTGGATAAAGAAGTTCACAACATGGATGTCGTGGACAGATATCCAATTGAGTTCTATGAGGCGACTTTGAGATACAGCAGTCCGAAGGAAGTTGAAGATTACGTAGAAAAGGTTGGGGATAGGCTGAAGGATGAGATGAGGTTTTGCGGGCTTAAGTTCACTCACGACACCGATGATATCGCTGGGAGTGTAAAGGAGAGTGCATACAAGTACCTGAAGACGATGCAGGATAAAGTCTATCATCAGATGGAGCTGGCGAAGAAAATTGTCGCTGTTGATGAGCACGATGTTGCTGAGAGGGTTATAAATGTTCATTTCCTTCCAGATATAATCGGCAATTTGAGGGCGTTCTCCCGCCAAGAGTTCAGGTGTGTGAAGTGTAACACCAAATACCGCAGGATTCCCCTTGTAGGAAAATGCACGAAATGTGGTGGGAAACTAACACTTACAGTTCACAGCAACTCTATAATGAAGTATCTGGATTTGTCCAAATACCTTTGTGAGAACTTTAACGTTTCCGCTTATACAAAACAGAGACTACACCTTTTAGAGCAGGAAATAAAATCTTTGTTCGAAAATGAAGGCGAGAAACAGGTTACAATTTCTGATTTCGTTTAACAATACAACTATATAGTATTGGGTTCAAGTAATACCGTGGATGAAAAGGATTTGAAGATAATTCAGATGCTGGTAGAGAATGCCAGAATTCCAAAAACGAAGATAGCAAAGATGCTGGATGTTACTGAAGCAGCGGTGAGAAAAAGGATATCCAATCTTGAAAAAAGAGAGGAAATTCTCGGCTACAGAGCTATAGTAAACTACAAAAAGGTTGGGATAAGCGCCTCGTTGACGGGGGTTGATGTCGAGCCAGATAAACTGTGGTCTGTTGTTGAGGAACTGAAAAATCTTGAAGAGGTCAAGTCACTTTGGCTCACAACAGGAGATCATACTATAATGGCAGAAATCATCGCCAAATCTGTCAGAGAGCTCTCCGAGCTACATGAGAAAATCGAGAGGATAGAGGGTGTTAAGAGAGTTTGCCCTTCAATCGTGACAGACATACTGAAGTAAAAGATTTAATTGTGTGCACCCTCAAAGGAAGAACGATGGACAGGAAATTCAGAAACTGCATTCTCGGAGTTGCAGTTGGTGACGCCCTTGGAATGCCAGCCGAAGGACTTTCGAGGGAAGACATAAAGCAAATCTATGGTGAAATCAGGGATTTTTATCCCTCTCCTTATGGAGACCTTAAGCCGGGAGAATGGACGGATGACACAGAACAGATGCTTTTACTTGCAGAATCCCTGATTGAAACCGTTTATTTCAGTCCTGAGAACTTCTCCGAGAAACTGAAGAATTGGTTTTTGAGTACCAAAAGCCGTAGAATAGGTCCCAGCTCAACGAGGGCGATATCCAATCTTTTGAGTGGTATCCCTTGGAACAGGGCAGGAGTTCATAGCGACACGTGTGGGGCAGCTATGAGAGTAGCTCCGATCGGGTTGGTTTACCACTTCAGCTTAAATCTGGTGGAAAGGTATGCAGAACTCTCGGCGAGGGTTACGCATACAGGAAGTGGAGCGATATCTGGTGCTGTAGCTGTGGCAGTTGCAATTGCATGCAACGTTCTTGATTTCAGCGATGAAGAAATGCTTGCAGAGGTGCTGAGAAGAGTTGAAGCTATAGACTCTCTAATGGCGGACAAAATTAAGTATGCCTACGAAATTTCAGACAGAGATTCTGATTTCGCAGTTGAAAAAATTGGAAACACCATTTCAGCACTTGATGTTGTTCCAATGGCCTTTTACTGCTACTTTGCAGCAGAGGATTTTGAAGAGTCACTGGTGAGGGCTGCAAATACTGGAGGAGATGCAGATTCGATTTCAGCGATATGCGGTGCTCTGAAGGGGTCGGCAAGTCATGAAATTCCTGAAAGGTGGTTGAGAGGCCTCAAAGACAAAGACCTTTTAATTGAAATTGCTGATAAGCTCTATGATTTACACGTGAAAATCGTCAAGATTGCATAATCTTGCATTCCTCAGGGCTTTTATCATCCCTTAATCTGAGAAAAACAGGCGATCTGAGCTTTTGGTCTTCTGTCAACTCGAGAAATTCAACCTCACAAACGTAAACGGGTTTCACCCAGTGCACGCCCTTCTTCTCCATCTCAAAATGTGGCTTGCCTATCTCAATCTCATGCAATTTTTTTGAGAACCAGTCCATGAACTCTCTGTCAAATCCTGTTCCAACCTGTCCAACATGTTTAAATTTTCCGTCAGAATAAACTGCAAGAATTAGGGAGCCAAAACTTTCTTCTCTCTCCCCTTCTCCCTCCAACCATCCCACAATAACGCAATCAGCAGTATTTCTCTTCTTTATCTTCCTCCAGAACTTGCTTCTTTTTCCTATCTGGTATCTGCTATCCTTCTTTTTAGCAACTACTCCTTCAAGACCAATTTCAATCACTTTTCGGTACAGCTCCTCCCCTTTTTTGTTAATGAAGTCTGTTTTCATGATCCTTTCCGAATTTTCCATCACCTCATCAAGCACTTTTTTTCTTTCAATCAGCTCAAGGTCGGTGATCCATCCATCCTTTTGAGTGTATAGAACGTCGAAGGCGATGTATACCGCAGGGATTGTTTTGCTAAGAATCTCAATTTTGAATTTGCTGTCAACATGCTCTCTTTTTTGCAGAAGCGGAAAGGATGGTTTCCCATCCTTTGTAACCACGATCTCTCCATCAAGAATCGCATTCTGTTCAACTACCTTGAAGAAGTCAAGTTCAGGATAGCGGTGGGTTATATCTAAAAGTCTTCGGTTCTGCAATCTCAACCTGCGGTTTTCTACATCTACAAAGGCTATACAGCGAGTGCCATCCCACTTTATCTCGTAAATGAACCCATCGTCACTGAAAGGTGCACTTCTTACAGCAAGCATTGGTCTGATTTCTCTCTCAAACCAGCTCATGCCTCTTTTACAGCCTCCAGACTTGCTTTAAGAGCATCCATCAGGGACTTCACTTCTTCAACACCCTCAGTCACGGTTACCTCTCTCCCGGCAAGTTTGGCCTCGATCAGTTCCATCAAAGCCTCTTTGTATTCGTCTCTGTATTCTTCGAGCTTCAACGGCTTCTTCATCGCTATTACAAGCTTCTTGGCAAGCTCAAGCTCCTCCTCGCTAACTTCAATCTCAATACCCCAACCCGGTACCTCTGCCGGACTTCTGATCTCGTCTATGTAGTGAAGCTGGGTGAGGAGGAGACCGCCATCAAAGGCCTTAAGAGCGATGAGGTGCTCCTTACCTCTCATACCCATCTTGCCGATTGCCATACTTCCTGTCTCACTCATTGCCCTCTTGAGGAGATAATACGCCTTCTCTCCACCCTTGTCGGGTGAGACGTAGTAGAAGTTACTGTAATAGATTACTCCCAGCTCGCTGGGATCGAAGAACTGCTTGATCTCGATGCTCTTTACAGTTTTGAGAGGAACTTTTTCGAAATCTTCGTCAGTTAGGATAACATACTCATTTTTTGAAATTTCGTATCCCCTCACAATTTCATCATTTGAAACTTCTTTGCCGCATTTTTCACAAACCTTTTTGTATCTAATTCTACCGCCATCAGCAGAGTGCAGGAGGCTGAATTTCAGTTCCTTGGGTAAAATGGCGGTATATACCTTGACCGGGATCGTAACCAGACCAAAGGTGATGCTGCCTTTCCAGCTTGCTCTCATAGTGTATAATTTACCGCAGATGAAATAAAATTTCCGATGCAATCAAAAACGATAAATTGAGTTATTTTTAAATCGTGCTAAAATATAATACAAATATTCAATTTAGATACGTATTTAGTAAGAAGATTTAAATAACTAAAACAAACATAATACGTATGAATAAGGAAATTTTTGAAGAGAAGGGAAAGGAAAAGATATCTCCAAAATGGCACGCTTATTATAAGGGGAAGGTCGAGATACTCCCAAAGTGCCCGATAAGGGGTCTGGACGATTTCAGTGTCTGGTATACTCCCGGAGTAGCTGAGGTTTGTAATGAAATTGCTAACTCACCGGATAGGGTTTATGATTACACCAACAAATGGAACACTATTGCGATAGTAACCGATGGTTCGAGAACTCTGGGTCTGGGCAATATAGGGGCGATGGCTGCGCTGCCAGTTATGGAGGGAAAAGCCCTGCTGTTTAAGTATCTTGGCGCAGTTGACGCATTTCCACTTGTGATCTCCGAACAGGACCCGGAAAAGATCATTGAAATTGTAAAGGCCATCTCGCCAAGTTTTGGTGGAATAAACCTCGAAGATATTTCCACACCAAAATGCTTTTACATCCTCGAAAGGCTTCAGAATGAACTCAACATTCCTGTCTGGCATGACGATCAGCAGGGGACCGCAACTGCAACCCTTGCAGCCCTCATCAACGCACTGAAAGTCGTCGGTAAAAACATCGAAGATGTGAAAATTGCGATTGTAGGTGTTGGTGCGGCAAACGTTGCGACTATAAGATTGCTGAAAGCTGCGGGGGCAAATCCGGAGAAAATGTTTGTTGTGGATAGTAAAGGATTGTTGCATCCGGAGAGGGTAGACCTTGAAAAGAAAAAAGACATCAACCCGCACAAGTGGAGAATATGCCTTGAAACTAACGGTGAGAGAAGAAAGGGAGGGATGGAGGAGGCAATCAAGGGCACAGATGTTCTCATTGCGGCAAGCAAGCCCGGACCAGACGTTGTTAAGAAGGAGTGGATTGCCCAGATGAACAAGGACGCTATCGTTTTTGCATTGGCCAACCCCACTCCCGAAATATGGCCATGGGAGGCCAAGGATGCCGGAGCGAGAATTGTAGGAACCGGGAGAAGTGACTTTCCAAATCAGATCAACAACTCTCTTGTTTTTCCGGGAGTCTTCAGAGGTGCGTTGACGGTTAGGGCGAACAGAATAACTGATGACATGTGTCTCGCAGCAGCTCACGCTCTTGCCGACTTTGCCGAGAAGAACGGACTTTGTGAGGATTACATAATTCCGAAGATGACCGAAAAGGAGGTTTTTCCAGAAGTCGCAACGGCAGTTGGAGTTAAGGCTGTTGAACTCGGATTGGCAAAAGTTAACATGAGGGAGGAGGAGATATATGAACTTGCAGAGCTTATGATTTCGGCAACGCAAAGGAAAATAAAGAAGCTTTACGAGCTTGGTTTTATAAGGGAGCCTCCCTGTTAATTGCGGAGCAGATAGCTTTTACATTCCTGATACTGGCAAGTGGTACTGGCAACTTCAGAAGTGAAAAAGGTAGATAGTCAGGGAACAAGCCTGTGCCTGTCTCTTGGAAACAGCACTGCCTCTCTCACATTCTTCAATCCGAGCATTGACATCAGCAACCTCTCCGCCCCGAGTCCCCAACCAGCGTGGGGCGGCATGCCATAACGGAAGGCTTCGAGGTAGAATCCAAAGCTCTCAGGCTCCATGCCTTTTGCCCTTATACTCTCAACCAGCATGTCGTAGAGGTGAATTCTCTGCGCTCCACTCGCCAGCTCAAGCCATTCATGCATGAGATCAAAGCTCTTGCTGATCTCCGGCTTATCCTCGTAAGGCATCGCGTAGAAGGGCTTTGATTCAGTCGGCCAGTCTGTTATGAAGTAAAGCCCACCGATTTCGTCTCCAACGTGCTTTAGTGCAGTAGTGTTCAGGTCTTCTCCCCACGGAATTTCTTCACCCTTTTTTGCTGCAATCTCCATCGCCTCGTCATACGTTATTCTCTCGAAGGGAAGTTCGGGCACCTCCAAAGACAGCTCGAGCCATTGGAGATATCTCTCGCACTTCTCAGCCACATCCTCGTAAACCCTATACACGAGCCTCTCAAGAACTTCCATAACACCATTGTGATCGGTGAAGCTCATCTCGATATCTATGGAAATCGCCTCATTCAGGTGCCTCGTCGTATTGTGCTCCTCAGCTCTGAATATCGGCCCTATCTCAAACACCTTCTCAAATCCCGCACCCATCAAAACCTGTTTGTAGAGCTGCGGGCTCTGATTGAGAAAAGCCTCCTTTTCGAAATAGCTGATGGGAAACAGCTCTGTGCCACCTTCAGTTGCTGTCGAAACAATTTTTGGTGTGTGAACTTCGATGAACCCCTCCTCACATAAAAATTCTCTGACAGTTTGCATCATCTGATGCCTTATCCTGAAAATTGCCTGCACCCTCGGTCTTCTTAAGTCCATGAAGCGGTGGTCGAGGCGCGTGTCAAGCTCTGCTGGTACTTTTTCGGTAACCTCAAGCGGTAAGGGAGCATCAGATTCGTTCAAAACCTCAATGGTTTCAGGAATAATCTCAAACCCACCCGGAGCCTTCTCCTCAACCTTGACCTCGCCAACAACCCTAATCACACTCTCCCTTCTAATCTTTTTGGCGAGCTTGAAGATTTCCTTGCTGACGAACTTCTTCGGCAGGGTTATCTGAGCGATTCCCTCTCTGTCTCTGAGCAGCAGAAAGACCAATCCGCCAAGATCGCGAACCTCGTGCACCCACCCGTAGAGTGTGACCTTCTGCCCCTCCATCTCTGGTGTGATGTCGGCAGTGTGAACTCGCATGCCTTTAAGATGGCACGACAGTTTTTAATTTTAACTGATCTCGTAAATCTTTTCCAGATTCCTCAGTTTTACAACATTTTCCACGTCTCCTCTTCTTATCACTCTGAAAGCATGCTTGATCACACTTTTGTAAAACTCGCAGAAAGGACTTCTCTCCATAAGAGATCCTCTTTCCGCGTACACCTCCGCTGGACAGGGGCTTCCACAGACATTTCTGTAAAGACACTCTTTGCAATCCTCAATAAGCTCCACTTTTCTGCTTCTGACATCTCTGAAGGCATTTTCGAGATTGTTCAGGTTCTCAAATCCCACTCTGAACTTCTCAAGCCCGATGAACTCACTGCACGGGAATAACCCATCGGGAGTTACCGCAAAGAACCTCCTTCCAGCTCCGCAGGGAGAGATGTCGCATTGTAGAACTCTCGAGTATGGTGCGATAATTCCAAGCATAATGTTTGCAAAATCACCAACAACTATCCTTCTGCCATTTTTCGTGTGCTCTATCGCCCTATCAACAGCCTTTATGAAGCTCTCAGCCGCTCGCTCTGGGTTAGGGCGAAGTTCTCTGCCACCCTTACTCGTGCCCCTGACGGGGTTCATGAGCGTAACCTCAACCTTTCCAGCCAGAAAGTCAATCATCTCTGGAAGATGGTCGAAATTGTACCTGTTTATCGTCGTTATGACGTTAAATCTTCCATACCCTTCAAACCAGTCCAGAATCTCCTGTATCTTCCTGTAGTGTCCCTTTCCCCTGAGAAAATTCTCAATTTCTTCCCTTGGAGAATCGAAAGATACTCCCACGTTAATTTCCTTTTCCCTCAGAAACTCCGCATCCTCCTCTGTCATGAGAAAACCGTTCGTCTGAAGTCCAAAGTAAAATTTAAAATCCTCTATCGCCCTGAAAATTAAATCCTTGCATATCAGAGGTTCTGCACCGTGAAAGATTACATTTCTGACTCCCATCTCCTCAAATTTAGTCAGCAACTCTTCAAGAGTCATATGGTCCATCATCCTGCCTCTCCTCCTTACCTCTACCGGGATGTAGCAGTATGGACAGTTTGCGTTGCAACTTTCGGTTACGTTGAGGTAAACAGTTCTAAAATCGACTTCAAACCGGTACTTTTCCATTCTGTTTCTCAGACTATCCTTGTTCTCAAGATAAAGTTTCTTCACTCTCCCTGGCAGTTTTCCATCGTGAATTGCCCAGAAGTTCGTTTCTGGATCAATGGTAACGTTAAAGTCGTCAATCTTGGCAGTTTCGAACATTTCTCCACCTCATAAAAATTTTAAAAGGGAGAGTCCTCCCCAGTCCTGACGTAATGCGTTAATCCACCATCGGGCTGACACTCGTACATGAAGCTGTAGATCATGCTTTTCAGTTTCTGGGAATGAATAAATTCTTTGTTTTTGTTATACGATTGTATTACAAAACTCTGAATACAATTATATTTCAAGACTATGATAGACTATTATGGAAATTAAGTTCAGAATGTGGATCGAAAAGAATGGTGAACATGTCATAGGAAAAGGTGGAGCACGGATTTTGAGAGCGATAGAGAAAGGAGGTTCGATATCGGCTGCAAGCAAGAGCCTCGGAATGTCGTATCGCTATGTGTGGGGCTACATAAAGAGAATGGAAAAGATCGTTGGAAAGGTTGTGAGCAGCTCAAAAGGAGGTAGCAAGGGTGGTAAAAGTGCGCTAACTGATAATGGAAAGGAGATTGTTGAATTTTACGAGTTTTATGAAAATTTAATGACAAAGTTGACATCTGGAGATTTCGTAAGGGGTAAAGTTGAAAAGGGCAAAGTTTTTCCTGAGAAAGAGTTGGAAGATGGAGAGGTAATCATATTAAAAGTTTAAGGACTGTGAAGGCGAGGGCTGGATCTCTGATAAGTCTGAGAACTATTTTGAAGACTGAGTTTGGTAATTGCAGGGTTGAGGGTTTGTCCATGTGCACTCCCGGAAAGTCAAAACCTTTCATGATCTCGAAGAGTTTCTCCATTTTTTGATCATCCATTGTGTAGAGTTTTCGTATTTTGTACCCAAACTTGTATTCTCTTCCAAGTTCCTTGATATACTTCTTCTGGTAACTATTGAAGTCTGGAAAGCTATCAGCAAGCTTTTCCGCTGCAACGAGCAGGTAGTATAGTCCTCCACCTGTGTAGGGCTTTACCATTCCCGCAGCATCACCTATGAGTGCCACGTTGCCCTTGGAGAAATCAATTAGCCTGTCAGGTATGGCTCCAGCATTAAGCTCGATTACACCCCCCCTCACCCTTTTTGACACTGAAGGGTGATCGTAAATCAGCTTATTGAACCTTTCCAGCGCTCCTTCTCTGCTTATCACACCAACTTTTGCAGTGTCACCAATAGGAATGGCGTATGCAAAGAAATCGCTCCACTTGTTTCCAAAGTAAAGTTCCACGTAGTTCTCATCTAAAGCCTCAAATCTCATCTCAGCCTGAAGTGCTGTAAAAACCCCTGGCCTCTCAAATCCAAAATGTCTTGCGACAGTTGAATTTATACCGTCTGCTCCGATTATCTTATCAGCTTTGATCTCTTTGCCGTTTAATATCGCTTTACTACCTCTGAATTTGGTTTTGGATTTGACAAAAACATCTGCGACATCTGACGCTCTCTCGAAGAGAAGTGTGTCGAGAATTTTTCTCTCGATAACATACGCATCTCCTTTAGCTTCAATGTAGTTTCCAAGGGGAGAGAAAAAGAAAGCTCCCTTTATCCTTTTCTCCAGAGCTTTCTCGATTTTACAGTAACGTCGGTATCTGTTAAAGCAAACATCACTGATAAGCCCGGCACATTGCACAGGAAAACCTGCTATCTGATGTTCTTCAGAAATCGCAACGTCCCCGTTTCTACCAAGCAGATACGCGGTAAGACTTCCTGCTGGCCCAGCACCAACGATCAGCGCATCATACACATTGAGGAGTATGAGTAAGAAATATTTATGCTTAGGGTTACTTCTTTCATGCCAGATGTTATTTACGCTAATCTCTGCCCAATTTGCGGTCATGATATGAGTTTTGATGAAATAGAGCATTCAGAATGTAAGAATAAGAACTGGGGACTCTGTGTGAGAGAAGAAGATAGAGAGGTTAGCGAATTTCTCCAATTCTTTGCGAAATGTGTTGGAAAACCAAGAGCTGTTCAGAAGATGTGGGCAAAGAGAGTTTTAAGAGGCGAGAGCTTTGCAGCTACAGCCCCAACGGGGGTTGGAAAAACATCTTTTGGCATCGCAATTTCCCTTTTTCTTGCCTTGAAAGGGAAAAGATGCTATATCATCTTCCCAACATCCCTTCTGGTATCCCAGGCAGCTCAAATTCTGGAGGAGTATGGTAGAAGGGCAGGCGTTGAAGTCTCCCTGAACCTCAAAAATACCGGAATAAAAGCTGGATGTTACCACGGCAGAATGGGTAAAAAAGAAAAGGAGAGCTTTTTACAAAACCTTAAAGAATTTCAGATTTTAATTACCACAACCCAGTTTCTATCGAGACATTATGAAGAGCTCGGCAGATTTGACTTCATTTTTGTTGACGATGTTGATGCAATTCTGAAAGCATCGAAAAATGTTGACCGAATCCTACATCTTCTCGGATTCTACTGGGACAGCAGGAGCAAAAGCTGGAAGGGTGAGGCTAAGGGATGCGTGATGGTTTCCACAGCTACAGCAAAAAAGGGCAAGAAAGCAGAGCTCTTCAGAAAGTTGCTAAACTTCGACATAGGTTCGTCCAGAATAACTGTTCGAAATATTGAAGATGTGGCTGTAAATGACGAAAACGTTGAAGTGATAGCTGAAATACTGCGGAAGACTGGTGCGGGAGGAATTATTTATGCGAGGACCTCTGAAGAGGCTGAGAAGATACACGATGCTCTGAAGGGTGAGTTCAGGATCGGTTTTGTTGGAACAGGAAAGAGCGGAGATTTTGAAAGATTTGCTGAAGGAGAGCTTGATTATCTTGTTGGTACAGCCCATTATTATGGTACGCTTGTTAGAGGTCTTGATCTGCCAGAAAGGATAAGATTTGCGGTGTTTGTTGGCTGCCCATCCTTCAGAGTGAAGGTAGAGGATGTTGATTCTCTCAAGCCTACAATGCTCAGAGTTTTGGCGATCATGTACCGAAACGTTCCTGAAATCGAGAGGATGCTCCCAAAGCTGGACAGGCAACCGGAGCTCTACAATGAGATGAGAAAAATTCTCAAGCGCGTGATGAGCGAGCAGAGACCGGGGATAAAGGACGTTGTTGTTAGAGAGGGGGAGGTAATTTTCCCGGATATAAGGACATACATTCAGGGTTCAGGAAGAACCTCAAGATTGTTTGCAGGTGGACTTACGAAAGGGGCATCTTTTTTGCTTGAAGACGACTCTGACTTGCTCTCTGCTTTTGTTGAGAGGGCAAAATACTACGATATTGAGTTCAAAACCCTTGATGAGGTTGATTTTGAGTCACTTGTTAAGGAACTGGACGAGAGCAGGGAGAGATACAGGAGAAGAACTGAGTTTGACCTGATAAAGCCAGCCCTTTTCATTGTAGAGAGTCCAACAAAGGCAAGACAGATATCTCGCTTTTTTGGCAAACCGAGCGTTAAAGTACTTGATGGGGCTGTTGTTTACGAGGTGCCCATGCAGAAGTTCATTCTGATGGTTACCGCAAGCATTGGGCATGTCACTGATCTCATAACGGACAGGGGCTTTCATGGGATAATTATCAATGGCAGGTTTATTCCTGTGTATGCGTCTATAAAGAGGTGCAGGGATTGCACCCATCAGTTCACAGAGGAAAGAGATAACTGCCCCAAGTGTGGAAGCTCCAACCTTGACGATTCGAAGAACAGAATAAATGCAATAAGAAAGCTCGCCCACGATGCAGAATTCGTTATTATCGGCACTGATCCCGATACTGAGGGGGAGAAGATTGCATGGGATCTGAAGAATCTCCTTTCAGGTTGTGGGGAGATAAGGAGAGCTGAATTTCACGAGGTTACGAGAAGGGCTGTGCTGCAAGCCCTCGAATCGCTCAGAGATGTTGATGAGAATCTTGTTAAGGCTCAAATTGTCAGAAGGGTGGAGGACAGATGGATTGGATTCGTTCTGAGTCAGAAGCTGTGGGAGAGATTCAAAAATCGCAATCTCTCTGCTGGGAGAGCTCAAACTCCGGTTCTTGGGTGGGTTATAGACAGATATCGCAAATCGAGGGAAAAGAAGACGATAGCCATAATTAGAGACCTTGATCTCGTTCTTGAGCACGACAAAGAGAAGTTTGAGCTGGATGTCAGGCTTGTAGAGGAGAGAGAAGAGCTAAGAAATCCGTTGCCGCCTTACACGACTGATACCATGCTGAGGGATGCGAATGTAATTCTCAAACTCTCTGCAAAACGAACAATGCAAATAGCCCAAGAGCTTTTTGAGAACGGACTGATTACCTACCACAGAACCGATTCGACGAGAGTTAGCGATGCAGGTTTGAGGATAGCGAAGGAGTATCTCGGAGATGATTTTGCTGGGAGAGAATGGGGAGAAGGAGGGGCTCATGAATGCATAAGGCCAACAAGGGCTCTGGATAAGGATAACCTCCAGAGACTGGTTCAGGAGGGTGTGATAATTGCTGAGGGGCTGAGCTGGCATCACTTTGCCCTCTACGATTTGATTTTCCGGAGGTTCATGGCATCTCAGTGCAAACCATTTTTTGTAAGAGTTAAGAAGTATAGTATTGAGTTTGATGGCAAAAGTGTGGAGGAGGAAAGGGTTGTTGATGCGAAGGGAAGAGCTTATGAACTTTATAAGGCTGTTTGGGTGAGAAAGGAGATACCTGCTGGCAGATTTCACGTTAATGCTGAGGTAAGCAAAGTCTCTAAGGTTCTGCCTTTAACCCAGTCTGAGATAATCCAGATGATGAGGGAGAGAGGAATAGGAAGACCCTCCACGTATGCTACTATTGTAGATCGCCTTTTCGCGCGTAACTACGTGAACGAGAGGTATGGTAGAGTAATTCCAACTAAGCTCGGTATCAATGTTTTTGACTATCTGACTGAAAATTATGGGAAGTTCGTCTCTGAGGATAGGACGAGAAATCTCGAGCTCAGAATGGATGCGGTCGAGAGGGGTGAACTGGACTACTTCAGGGCTTTGCAGGAAATTTATGAAGAGATTAAAGATGTGCTTTAGTTTTTGAGAGATTTACCGAACTCGTTGTAATGCTGCAGTCATTACACCATCCCCCAGCATCGAGAACTGCAATAGTTTTTCATTCTCACATTTATTACCAGTAATATATTGGCAAATTTGTAAACCATTTTTTCGTCTTTGATGAATTATTCACCTATAAATTTCCATCTATGTCAATTGAAAATCTTAAATTTCGATAAAAAATCGAAACCTTTAAAACTTACTCTGTGTAGTATGATTCATGTTGGCTGAATTTATCTTAACAGACGACCAGAAAGCCATAAAGGAGGCAGCGAGAGAGTTTGCAGAGAAGGAGTTTCCGAACTATGCAGAGGAATGCGACAAGGAAGAAAAATTCCCCTTTGAGCTGTGGAAGAAAGCAGCCCAGCTTGGCTTTATCGGAATGGCCATACCAGAAGAATACGGTGGGCAGGGATTGGGTGTTTTGGATTCATGCCTCGTTGTGGAAGAGTTCTGGAGGGTTGATGGCGGTTTAGGGCAGATTTTGTCCACAACCTTCGGTTCAGAGCAAATATTAGCATTCGGCAACGAGGAGCAGAAGAAGAAATACCTCCCACCCCTTGCCAAAGGAGAGAAGATATGCGCAGCCTGCTATACTGAACCTCAAGCAGGAAGTGATGTTGCAGGAATCAAAACAAGAGCGGACAAGGATGGAGATGAATACGTAATCAACGGGACAAAGATGTTCATAACAAATGGCACGATAGCGGACTGCTACATCGTTTTGGCCAGAACCGATCCCAATCCACCCAAGAGACACCACGGCATGTCTGTCTTCATTGTGGAGAAGGACATGCCGGGAGTGCAGGCGAACAAGCTCACGAACAAGCTGGGCATCAGGGCGAGCGATACTGCTGAGGTTGTGTTCAAGAACGTCAGGGTGCCGAAGGAGAACATGATCGGACAGGAGGGGCAGGGCTTCTACCAGACGATGATGTTCTTCAACGTCACCCGAATTCCTGTCGCGTTTCAAGCGGTAGGTTTGGCTCAGGGTGCTTTTGAGCTTGCCTACCACTACGCCAGAAACAGAGAGGTGTTTGAAAGGAAGCTCGCTAATTTCCAGGTTACGCAGGAAAAGCTTTCGAAGATGAGAACGGAACTTGAGGCTGCAAGATTGCTTGCCTACCAGGCAGCCTTCTTCCAGGACAAGATGGGCATGCCCGATCCCGGTTTAACTGCGATGGCCAAATACTACACAGCGAAGGTTGCTCAAGAGATAGTTCACGAGGCTTTGCAGATACACGGTGGTTACGGATTTATGGGCGAGCAGGCGATAAGCAGGATGTACAGGGATGTGAGGATTCTGGAGATTTACGAGGGCACAAGGGAGATCGAGCTTGAGGTTATTGGTAGATCACTGCTCGGCAAGATTCCTTCGAGGCTTAGCAGTGTGAGGAAGCATCCTCTGATGTGAATAT
>DAVR01000007.1 GCA_002507545.1 Archaeoglobus sp. UBA230
CAACTCCTGAAGAGGTAGATGCAACGATGAAGAAGATTGGATTGCCAATGGGACCCTTTGAGCTGATGGACTACACTGGAGTTGATATCTTCTACCATGCAGGAAAATACTTCGCCAGTACCCTTGGACCAGATTATGAACCATCAAAAACGGTCGAGAAGATGGTAGAAGAGGGGAGGCTCGGCAGAAAGACTGGAAAGGGATGGTATGACTGGAGCAAGGGGAGACCGCAGATTGATATGAGCAAAGCTTCCGACAAGGTAAATCCAATGGATTTCTCCTTTGTCGAAATCAATGAGGCTATTAGACTGGTTGAGATGGGTGTTGCAAGTCCCGATGACATTGATACTGCCATAAAGCTCGGTTTAAACAGACCCTTTGGTCCATTCGAGCTGGCAAAGCAGTTTGGAGCGCAGCAAATTGCTGCCAGACTTGAGGAGTTGGCGAAGCAGTATGGAAAGAAGATTTTTGAGCCGACAAAGACCCTCAAAGAGGGTAAGCTACCTTAAAATTTTTATTTCATTTTTTCATTATCTAACCACAAGGCTTAAATAACCTATACTTCATTATTTTTCATTACTTAAAGGAGGTGATAAAATCGTACGAGATAGAGTTTGTTGGTGGAAAAAACGTTGCAGATATTCTGATGGAAGTCTTGAAAACGGATAACAGAGTCGAAGAGTTCGAGAAGGCTGGTGATGGATTTAGATTCAGGTTACATGGCGCAAAGAAGAGGCTCATTATCGTGTGCAGGGGAGATGTGAGGGAGAGGGGTTGCAAGGTTGTCGTCAACACAGCGAAGTTACCGGAAAATGGAAAAATCGCCTTAAATGCAAACAGAATTGCAAGATCATGTGGAAGCAGTCCAGAAATCGCAATGCTCGGTGCACTTGCAAAGCTTGGAGTTGTGGACATCAAAAAGCTTATGGGGGTGATATACAGAAATCTGGGCTATTCACACGCAATTGCGGTGAAAAGAGGGTATGAAGAGATCAGGATTTGAGCTTAATCGTTCTCGCAAGTTTTAGAGAAGTAGCAGGGGCAAGATACGCAGCAAAGATTCTAATTCTTTTTATTGTTTTTATGAAAAATCATAAATAGAAGAATATACCAGTCATTTTGCCTTTTCATAAATCTCAAAAGTGGAATGCACTTCCTTCCAGAAAGCTTATACAGAATGGGGCATACAAAGAACATGGATTTCGACGATGTTGTTAACGCCACTGTCAATGTGCTGAGAAAGGCACACACTGAACTTCCTGAAGACGTTGTGACAGCTATAAGGAACGCTCATGAGAGGGAGGAGAACGAAATTGCAAGAAGAACCCTTGAAACCATCCTGAAAAATGTTGAGGCTGCTAAGAAGCTCAAAGTCCCCATGTGTCAGGATACTGGAATTCCAGTGTTTTTCGTTGAGATTGGAAGAGACCTGAGGCTCGAATTTGACCTTTGTAAAGCTATAAGAGAAGGTGTTAGAAGAGCTACGCTGGAGATTCCTTTGAGGCCTAATGCTGTCCATCCCATTACGAGGGAGAACTCGAGGGATAATACGGGAGTGCATATACCCCAGATAAATCTGGAGATCGTTGAGGGGGATGAGCTGAAGATTACAGCAATGCCAAAAGGTGCAGGAAGTGAGAACGTTTCAGCCTTGAAGATGATGCTGCCCACCGAGGTGAACAAAATCAGGGATTTTGTCGTTGAGACCGTGCTTAGAGCTGGAGGGAAGCCCTGTCCACCGATTTTTGTTGGTATTGGAATAGGAGGGACGTTTGATGGTGCAGCAAAGCTTGCAAAGAAGGCGTTACTGAGAAACGTTCTTGAAATGAACGAATTTGAGTTTGAGATTCTAAAGGCTATAAATGACCTCGGAGTGGGACCAATGGGGTTGGGCGGGAAGACCACTGCTCTTGCCGTGCTTTGTGAAATCGGCCACTGCCACACTGCAAGTCTCCCTGTGGCTGTCAACATCCAATGCTGGGCAAACAGAAGGGCTGAGGTAGTTTTGAGGTGATTGAAATGGAGTACGAGATTAGAACACCTCTTTCCGTTGAAGAAGTGCTGAAATTGAGAGTTGGAGATTTAGTTTACGTTACAGGCGAGTTGTTCACCGCAAGAGATGAGGCTCACGCAAGGGCTCTCAAGTGGCTTGAGGAAAACAAGGAGTTACCATTCAACTTTGATAAGGCTGTTGTTTATCACTGCGGGCCTCTGGTTAAGAAAAACGATGAATGGAAGGTGGTTTCTGCAGGACCGACAACCTCAGCGAGAATGAACCCCTTCACACCGAAAATTCTGGAAAGAGTTAGTTGCATGGCGATAATTGGGAAAGGAGGAATGAGTAATGAAGTTGTCGAGGCTATGAAGGGAAAAGCGGTATATCTCGCCTTCACCGGTGGAGCAGGAGCTTTGGCTGCACAGAGCATCAAGAGGGTTAAAGGGGTTGTTTGGGACGATCTTGGAATGCCCGAGGCCGTTTGGCTGCTTGAGGTCGAAAAATTCGGACCTTGCATTGTAGCGATTGACGCCCACGGAGGCAGCCTGTATAATCGGTAAATATTTTTAGTTTATCCTACGAATGACAAAAAGCCCCCGTGGGGTAGTGGATATCCCGGAGGCCTTCGGAGCCTCAAACCCGGGTTCGAGTCCCGGCGGGGGCGCTGTTTTTCCCATAGCAGAAATCCGTCTCATCTCAAACCTTCAATCTGTTTCCAAAGGTATCCAGATGCATTATCTCCTGAACTTCCTTCCTTTCAGGCGGATTTGGAATTTTGTGAAGTGAGCCAACCGTTACAAGGACGACAAGTTCGTAGTCATCTGGCACACCAAGCACTTTCGAAGCCCTCTCGAAATCAAAGAGTCCCACTATCAACGTTCCGTAACCCATAGAGTATGCCTGAAGGCAGAGGTTCTGAACTGCAAGTGCTGTATCAAACATCAGCCAGTCGCCTTTCTCTGTAACATAACTCCCACCGACCGTCCCAGATAACCCCTTCTTACCGAGCACGGCTATAACAACCGGAGCTGTTTCTACGGCTTTTCTTCCCGGATTAAACTTTGGGATGCATTCGAGCAGTTCTTCTCTGACCTTCCTGTCCCTAACAACCACAAATTCCCAGCACTGAAAATTGCTCCAGCTCGGCGCCCACCTCGCTGCATCAATCATCTTGACGACATCCTCCTGCGGCACATCCTTTTCGACATATTTTCTCACACTTCTCCTACCCCTTATTGCCTCCTCAACCTCCATACTCAAATTCACCTGACTACACCATTTAAACAATTTATGCGTATAAATCAGCACATATGACCATGCATAGTAATTTTTAATTATTACATTACCAAAAAATTAAAATAACTATTATGACAAAATTGAGCACCCTATAAGGAGGGTTTAAAATGGCAAAGTTTCTCGATTTGGACGAACTGAGTGATGACGAGAGAATGCTTAAAGAGGAAGTTCACAGGTTTGCAAAAGAAGTAATAAGGCCTGCATCAATCGAGCTTGACAGAATGCCTCCTGAGGAGAGAATTAAACCGGATTCACCCTACTTTGAGGTAGTAAAGCAGATGAAAAAACTCGGTTACCACAAAATGCTTTTACCCGAAGACATGGGAGGTTTGGGTCTCTCACCTCTTCAGATTTCCATAGTGTTTGAAGAACTTGCTTGGGGAAGTCTGGGATTTGCAACATCTCTGGGTGTGGATATGATTCCATTCTCCTGTGCTGCACTTTTTGGACTGCCCGAACTCTACGAAGAGGTTGTTGTGCCTTGGCTGGAAGATGACAAGGGCAAATACCATGGTTGCTGGTGCGTAACCGAGCCAGCTCACGGTAGTGATTACGAACTCTTCCTCAGAGATGAGAATGTGGACAAATACGGTAAGCCAGATATCACAGCAGAAAAAGACGGGGATGAATGGGTGATAACTGGTCAGAAATCTGCATGGGTGTCTTCAGCTCCAGTTGCAACTCATGGTGGAGTTCACGTCCCGATTAAGGGTGCAAAGAGACTTTCAGATGCAATTTTCTGCATTGTTCCGCTGGACGAAAAGCATGGAGTTAAAAAGGGGAAACCATCCGATATGCTGGGGATGCGTGACGACCCACAGGGTGAGCTTTTCTTTGACAATGTGAGAATTCCCGAACACTACGTTGTCGTTGCACCTGGTCCTTTTTATGGCATATTCTGCGACCAGCTTGTATGTATGACAAGCTGTGGAATGGGAGCTTACGGTGTGGGTCTTGCGAGAGCAGCCTTTGAAGAAGCCCTCAACTACGCAAGACAGCGTGTTCAGGGTGGAGAACCACTAATCAAGCACAAGAACATAAAGCTGAAACTCTACGAGATGTTTGAGAAGATTGAAACTGCCCGGTATTATGTGAGAAAGGTTTCTGAACATGTATTCAGCAGAATGACCCGAAGAACAAACGACGCATCACCACGACATGCCAAGACAGCTCAGATATATGGAAAGAGAATAGCTTTTGAGGTCGCTCACGAAGCTCTGCAAATATTCGGAGCGTATGGATTGAGCAAAGAGTTTATAATTGAAAAACTGTTCAGAGATGCGAGATGCATGATAATAGAGGACTTTACCTTAGAAGTGCTCGGTTTAGAGGTAGCAGCGGATGTAATAGACAACTACGAGAAGGATTACTACGATGTCGAGCACATTAACAGGCTATACAGTGGTTGAATTTTACCAGCGAGGGATTTTATGAAAGCAGCAAGATTTTACAGACCGGGAGAGGGTTTGAAAATAGAGGATGTTCCGGAACCGAAAATAAATGCAGGAGAGGTTCTAATACGTGTAGCAGGAGCGGGAGTATGCCACTCGGATTTGCATATTCTGGAGGGGTCTCTCCCCCTGCCCAACACGCCTATAACCCTCGGTCACGAAATTGCTGGTTACGTTGAGAAGGTCGGGGAAGGTGTTAAGGGATTCAGTGAGGGAGATGCTGTCGCCGTTTTCGGTGGTTGGGGGTGTGGAAAGTGTAAGGTCTGCCTAAGCGGAGAGGAGCAGCTCTGCAACGTTTTGATGTGGGTTGGAATTGGTGTAGATGGGGGATACGCTGAGTATGTCAGGATTCCCTCACCACGCTACCTCGTGCCACTGAGGAAACTTGACCCCATAAAGGCTGCACCATTGACAGATGCTGCCCTCACATCCTACAGAGCTATAAAAAAGGCACGAGATGGACTAACTCCCGCAGATTTTCTTGCTGTGATTGGGATCGGGGGTCTCGGTCAGTATGGCGTCCAGTTCGCGAAAATGACTGGGGCAAGGGTTATAGCGATAGACATTGACGACTCCAAACTTGAAATTGCTAAATCACTTGGAGCAGATTTTACGGTAAATCCTAAAAAGGAGAATTTACTATCCGTTATAGACGAGATAACCTATGGTGAAAATGTTGCAAGAGTTATAGACTTTGTCGGGACTGATGAAACCCTGATGAATGCAGTAGGAATTTTGGGGAAGAAGGGACGTTTAATTCTTGCCGGTATTGGTGGCGGGATGACCTCTTTCATGTGGAATCCGATTCTGCCTCCCGAGGTTACCTACACGACAGTTTTTTGGGGCAGCATTCCTGAGCTACATGAGGTAGTGTCAATAGCCGAATCCGGAAGACTCGAAATTAATATCGAAATGGTCAGTTTTGACGAGCTCAACGAAACCTTTGAAAGGCTTGGCCGGGGCGAGATAAGGGGCAGAGCTGTGCTGGTTCCAAGATGAATACTTCAAAACCGGGTGGCAACTTAAGACATGTTAAGATATGAAGACTATACGGATAGAGGAGAAACCAGAATGCAGATTGTGTAGCTCTGTTGTTGGCATAACCAAAGATGTTGCAGAAGATTTACTTTACCACGTTTTCAACCCTTATCATTCCATTAGCACAATATCTAACCCTGATGAGAGAGTGAAAAATCGTATACCCGGAGATTTCAGCCTAAAATCAAAGGAAGACAGAGAAAAAACATGGAACGAAATAAAGGAGAAGCTGAACAGAGGTGAAATAAGGCGTGAAGATATAAATGCACGACAACTCGTTGACAGTTTCTGGCATGAAGTTCTGAGAGAACTTTACAGCATGGGTTATGTTGACGAGATAGACCTCTACTACCGAAGGAGGGTTATCAGATTCACAGCAAAGGCTGAAAAAATACTGGGTGAAAAAGTTCTAACATTAAGCCTTCAAAATTTAGAAAAAAAGAGTTACGGTGAGAATTTCTCAGAAAAACATGGCTCGTTTCCTTTTCCGTCCGATAAAATTGTGGAGTTCGACCACTATTTGCACAGCTTCGATGTTCTTGACGTTACCGAGAGTTTACTGAAATCGGCAATGCGTGGCAAAGTGGAGATAAAAGAAGGGGAGCTCGTTGCTCGTCAGCCCAAACATCTGGAGAAGTGTGTGTATATCATGCTCATAGACGTGAGCGATTCCATGAGAGGCAGCAGTAAGATGATAGGAGCTCTTGAAGCTGCCTTAGGGTTGAAAAGGGCAATAGAAAAAAAGAGGAGTAATGATGAGCTACACATAGTGGCGTTCAGTCACAAGGTGAGAGAGCTAAAAAATGGCCGGATTCTGAACATGGAGGTTGGGGGTGCCACAGATATAGGTCTGGCGTTAAAGAGGGCAAGAGAGATACTGAAAAGGAATGAGGGGACGGGCATAATTTTCTTGATAACAGATGGTGTGCCAACCTCAAGTTACGATAGCGACCTTAACCCATGGTTCTGCGCACTGAGAGAAGCTGAGAAGCTGAGAGATGTCAATGCAAGACTACAAATAATTCTTTTTGAGAAAAACGGTAAATTCCTTGAACTATGCGAAAAAATTGCGAAAAGATGCAGAAAGGCAGACATAATTCAGATACCTGACCCTCTTGACCTCAAAAAATACGTTATTCGAAGGTATATGCGAAATGGGTAACCAAAACTCATCAGTATGAAAAATAAACATTATAAACAATTTAAGGCAAGAGCTAACATGGCATCAAAGAAAGTCAGAATTCAGACTACAATTGATAAAGACATATACGAAAAAATCGTCTTAAAGTGGCTCCCCAAGTTTGAGCGTTTAAATGCCTTGCTGGAAGAGGCTTTGAGGGTTTTCGACTCTACTGCTGAACATTCTCTTACACAAACGGACTACTTGGCAATACGGATGATGCGTGAAGTTGGGATGTTTCTCATGGGTTTTGAAAGCGGAGAGGCGATTTTAGAGGGTGATCTGGAAAGGGCGATTACAGAAAATGAAATAAGATTTCTTATGGAGTGGTACTACAAAAAACCCATAGACAAGATAACTATCGAGGAGGCGGTCGAATTTGTCAAAATTGGCCTCATCGCAACGAACAGAGCCGCGGATGTCAAGATACGTTGGGATGAAAATGAAGTCCATATACTTGTCTCATCTAAACATGGGAAAACTTGGAACACTGCCCTCTGTGAAGCTATAAAGAGATTTGCAGAATTACATTTCAAGGTTGACGCAGAGTATTCGGTTTTCCCCCATGGTTTCGAGCTTAATTTTACTCTGAGTTAAACCTTAGACCTGACAAATTGCCTGTTAATTCAGTTTTCTGTACTCATCTGTGATTAAATATGCTCAAACTTGCTAACTTTAAATCATTATATTAACAAAAAATTGAAATACTACGGAGGGGGCAGTAAAAGGGGTGAATACCAATGGCACAGGTGGCGTGGATTTTCGATTTGAACAAATGTAACGGGTGCCCAACATGTGTTACCAACTGCTGGGCATTGTGGAGGAACGCTGACGGGGAAAGGGAAATCTTCTACTGCTGGATTGAAACAAAACCGGGTGAAGGGCATCCAAGAGGATGGGAAAAGAAGGGTGGCGGTTTCAGAGATGGTAACCTCGTTTTTGGAGAGTTGCCAAGTGATGAAGAGATTCACACATGGATTGAATACGAGTGGAAGGTTAATGAAAAAGGTGAGGTGGAGGTTGTAAATGGAAGACCGGTTATAAACCCAAAAAGAAGGGCTAAATGGACTATGCACTGGGAAGAGGATGTCGGAGGGGGTGAATGGCCGAATAGCTGGCATTTCTACCTTCCAAGGTTGTGTAACAACTGCTCGAATCCTGCCTGCCTGCCAGCATGTAAGGAAGGTGCAATAGTAAAGGACGAGAAGTTCGGGGTGGTGCTGATAGATGAGGAGAAGTGCAATGGCTGTAAGGACTGCATTAAGACCTGTCCCTACAAGATACCATGGTATAACGCAAAGATGAATATAGTCCAAAAATGCATAGCCTGCTATC